>QHSL01000042.1 GCA_003220435.1 Candidatus Rokuibacteriota bacterium
CGCTGCTCACGCTGATCTTCGCCGAGGTCGTGTACACCTTCTTCCGGTACACGCAGACGTTCGGCGGCTCGGACGGGATCCAGGGCGTGCCGGCGCCGCGCCTGGCGCCGGCGTTCGCGATCGACACGCCGCTGCGGAACTATTACCTGGTCCTCGCGTACCTGGCCCTCGCCTACCTGGCCTGCCGCGTGCTGGTGGCCTCGCACTTCGGCAAGGTGCTGGTCGCGATCCGCGAGAACGAGGACCGCGCGCGGTTCCTCGGCTACAACGTGCAGCGCTACAAGATGGCCGTGTGCATGATCTCCGCCCTGCTCACCGGTCTGGGCGGCGCGCTCTATCCCGGGCGCTCGGCCTTCGCGACTCCCGACCTCATGCTGTGGACGGTGTCGGGCGAGCTCATCATCATGGTGATGATCGGCGGGCTCGGCACGCTCGCCGGCCCCCTCATCGGCGGCGCGTTCTTCATCCTGCTCCAGGAGAAGGTCTCGTCGTACGTCGACTGGTACTTCATGGTGATCGGCCTCGTCCTGATCGTCATCGTGCTGTTCATGCCCCGGGGTCTCCTGGGCATCCGCTCGATGCTGGGCTTCAAGCAATGGCGCGCGACGGCGTAGTCCTGGAGGTCGACGCGGTCTCCCGGAGCTTCGGCGCGCTCGCCGCGCTCACGAAGGTGAGCCTGACCGTGCGGGCGGACCAGGTCTTCTCGGTGATCGGCCCGAACGGCGCCGGCAAGTCGACGCTCTTCAACGTGATCGCCGGCATCCACGTGCCGACCGGAGGCCGCGTCCGCTACGAGGGGCGAGAGATCAGCGGCCTGGCGCCCGACGCGATCAACCGCCTCGGCATCGCCAAGACCTTCCAGATCACCAACATCTTCCCGGAGATCTCGGTCTTCGAGAACGTGCGGGTCGCCGCGCAGTCGCGCGCCCGCGAGTCCGGGCGGCTCACCTCGCTGTGGCGGCTGCCGGACGTCGGCGACGCCGTGACGGAGCTTCTCACGTCGTTCGGGCTCACCGACAAGCGCGACGAGCTGGCCGAGAACCTCTCGCACGGCGAGCAGCGATACCTCGAGATCTGCCTGGCGCTCGCGACCGAGCCGACCCTGCTGTTGCTCGACGAGCCGACCGCCGGCATGACGCCGGGCGAGACGAGGGCGGCGACCGCGCTGATCAGGCGCATCGCGTCCGCGCGAGGGCTCACGGTGCTGCTGATCGAGCACGACATGTCGGTCGTGATGGGCATCTCGGACCGGATCGCGGTCCTCCACTTCGGCGAGAAGATCGCCGAGGGCTCACCGGACGAGATCCGGAGCGATCCGCGGGTGATCGAGGCGTACCTGGGGCCGGCCGAGGCGTAGCGGGCCGATGCTCAGGATGACCGAGGTGCACGCAGGCTACGGCGCGACGCCGATCCTCTTCGGCGTCTCGCTGGAGGTTCGCGCGGGCGAGGCGGTGGCGCTGCTCGGCCGGAACGGGATGGGCAAGACGACGCTGATGAAGACCGCGATGGGATTCCTGCGACCGCGCCGGGGCGCGATCGAGCTCGACGGCACGGACCTGACGCGGCTGACGCCGCACGAGATCGCCCGGCTCGGCGTGGGGCTCGTCCCCGAGAACCGAAGAATTTTCGCCGGGCTGACCGTCCGCGAGAATCTCGAGCTGGGCCTCTCGGCGTCCGCCGATCGCTCGGCGGCGCTCCGGCGCCGTCGCCTCGACCAGGTGTTCCACTACTTTCCCCGCCTCCAGGAGCGCATCGACCAGCCCGGCAAGACGCTGTCGGGCGGCGAACAGCAGATGCTCGCGATCGCGCGGGTGATGATGGCGGGCGCGCGGCTCATCCTGATGGACGAGCCGACGCAGGGGCTCGCTCCCGCGTTCATCCGGTCGATCCGCGCGATGATCTCCGAGCTCAAGCGGCTCGGCGTGACCGTGCTGCTGGTCGAGCAGAACGCGCGGGTCGCGCTCTCGGTGTGCGACCGCGGCTACATCATGGAGAAGGGGTCGATCGTCTTCGAGGCCTCGTCGACGGAGCTCAGGGAGAGCCCGGTGACGCATGAGAAGCTGGGCGTTTAGCACCGTCTTCGGAGGGGCCCGGCGCGGCTCGCTCGTCCGCGGCGGAATCGCCGTTGTCCTGCTGGGAGCGGTCCTCTGGGTCCTGCCGGTGCGCCGGCCCGGCGAGGAGGGCGGTCACCACGTCGACACCGCGCGGCTCCTCGATCCGTTCGAGAAGGCCGGCGTCTCCGAGCTGACCGAGGGCCAGCGCGCTCCCGCCTTCACGCTCGCGACGCTCGACGGCGGCCGCGCGTCGTTGGCCGATCACAAGGACAAGCTCGTCGTCCTGAACTTCTGGGCCACCTGGTGCCAGCCCTGCACCCTCGAGATGCCGACGCTCGAGGCGCTGTGGCGCGGCTACCGCGACCGCGGGCTGGTCGTGATCGGCGTCTCCGTCGACCGCGGCGCGCCGAAGATGCTCCTGGAGCCCTACATCAGAAATCTCAAGCTCACGTTCCCGATCCTGCTCGATCCCGACTCGAAGACGTCCGACCGCTGGCGGGTGACGGCACTGCCGGCCACCTTCCTGGTGCGGCCAGGCGGCGAGGTCGCCGGGATGGCGATCGGCGCCCGCGGGTGGGATAGCGACGCGATGCGGGCGCTCGTCGAGCATCTGCTGGCCGGTCACCGTCACAAGTGAGCGCGAGGACAGCACTGGACCTGGGCGCCGACCCGTCGCAGAATCCCACCACTGCGCGACACCACCACCGGAGGGATGGCATGATGATCCTTGATCGCCGCGGATTTCTCAGGGGCGCCGCGTCTAGCGTCGTCGTCGCCGGCATGGCCGGCGCCGCGCGGCAGGCGGCCGCCCAGACAGGGAGCAAGAAGATGAAGCCGACCGCCCAGGACGCGCTGCTCGTGATCGACGTTCAGAACTGCTTCACGCCCGGCGGCTCGCTGGCCGTGAAGGAAGGCGATCAGATCATTCCGCTCATCAACCGCCTTTCGGGCGCCTTCGAGCACGTGATCCTCACGCAGGACTGGCACACGCCGGGCCACGTGTCGTTCGCCTCGTCGCACGCCGGGAAGAAGGCTTTCGAGGCGATCCAGCTTCCGTACGGGACTCAGGTCCTGTGGCCCGATCACTGCGTTCAGGGCACCGCCGGCGCCGATCTCCACAAGGATCTCCGGATCCCGCACGCCGAGCTCATCATCCGCAAGGGCTACCGCAAGCAGATGGATTCGTACTCGGCCTTCTACGAGGCCGACGGCAAGACGCCGACCGGGCTCACCGGCTACCTGCGTGACCGTGGCCTCAAGCAGGTGTTCCTCGTGGGCCTCGCGACCGACTTCTGCGTCGCGTGGTCGGCCATGGATGCGCGCAAGGCGGGCTTCGGTGCGCTGGTGATCGAGGACGCCTGTCGCGGGATCGACGCCGACGGCTCGCTCGCCAGGGCGTGGAAAGACATGCTGGGCGCGGGCGTCAAACGGATCCAGTCGACGGACATCGAGGCCTGAGCGGGCTACGAGATCGCGCGCGCGATGAGGAACGCGGCGCCAGCGGCCAGGCCGCCGACCAGCAGCGTCTGCAGCGCGCTCCGGGCCGGCGGGGCGCCCGTGAGGCGTCCCTTGATCCAGCCGAACACCACCAGCGCGGTTCCGGTCACGGCGATCGACCATGGCAAGGCACCCCGCGCGCTCGCGGACAGCATGTAGGGGCCCAGCGGAACGAGGCCGCCGGCGATGTAGGCGCCGGCGATGACCAGGGCGCTGGTCACCGCGCGCCGCGGGTCGGGTTTCTCGAGCCCGAGCTCGAAGCGCAGCATGAAGTCGCGCCACGCCTCCGGTCGCTTGCGCAGCGCCTCGACGACCGGGGCACTCTCCTCGGGTGTGAGGCCGTGGGACTCGAGCAGCTCCATGACCTCCATCGCCTCGACCTCGGGCTTCTGCTCGATCTCCTGCTGCTCTCGGTCGCGCTCGCTCACATAGTGCTCGACGTCGCTCTGCCCCGCCATGAAGCCGCCGAGCCCCATGGCGATCGAGCCGGCGGCGATCTCGGCGAGCCCCGCGGTGACGACGAGCGCCGTCGAGTCGACCGCGCCGGTGATCCCGGCGGCGAGCGCGAATGGCACCGTGAGGCCGTCCGACAGGCCGATGACGGTGTCCCGGACGACGAGGCCGCCGGTGAAGTGGTGTTCGACGTGAGGCGTATATGGCATGACCCCTCCTGGCGGGCGCGGTCTATCGCGCGATCGGAAGATCGTCGCGGTTGCCCCACTCGCTCCACGAGCGGTCGTCGCCGACGAGCCGCGGGTAGCCGAGCAGGCGCAGCACGAAATAGGAGTGCGCAGCGCGATGATGCGTCTGGCAGTACGTGACCACGGTCTTGTCCGGCTCAGCGCATCTCCGCGAGCGTGACCTTGAGCGTCATCGACGCCTTCTGGCGGCGCACCGCCACGTCGACGGTCTCGCCGATCTTGTGCCGCGCGATCTCGACGCGCAGCTCGCTGAGATTCTTCACTGCCTGCCCGGCGATCGTCACGATGATGTCGCCAGGCTTCATGCCCGCTCGGGCGGCGGGCCCCTTGGGATCGAGGCGCACGACGAGCACGCCGCGCTCGACCGGAAGCTCGTAGGCGGTGGCGAGCTGCGGCGTGACGCTGACCGGCACGATGCCCACCAGGGGCCGGACGACGCGTCCGTGGGCGAGCAGCTCCTGGACGATGGGCTTGGCGCTGTCGATCGAGATGGCGAAGCCGATCCCCTGCGCATCCTGGATGATGGCGGTGTTGATCCCGATCACCGCTCCGCTCATCCTGACCAGCGGGCCGCCGGAGTTCCCGGGGTTGATCGCCGCGTCGGTCTGGATCAAGTCGTGAAGGGCCGCGCCGCCCGGATCCTCGATCGACCGCCCGACCGCGCTCACCACGCCGACCGTCACGGTCGGCCCGCCCTCGAGCCCGAGCGGGTTGCCGATGGCGATGACGGTCTCGCCGACCTCGAGCTTGCTGGAGTCGCCCAGAAGCGCGGCCGGAAGATTGCTCGCGTCGATCTTGACGACCGCGAGATCGGTCACCGGGTCGGCGCCGACGAGCTTGCCCGGAAACGTCCGGCCGTCGGGCAAGGTGACCCGCATCTGCTGGGCGCCCTCGATCACGTGGCTGTTGGTCAGGACGTAGCCGCGCGCGTCGAAGATGACGCCGGACCCGATGCCCTGCGCGGGGACGGGCTTGAGAAACGCGTCGTAGGTCAGCTGTCGTGTCGCGATGTTCACGACCGCCGGTCGCACCTTCGCCACGACCGCCGGAATTCCTGGGGAGGGCGCCTGCTGGGCATGGGCGGTGAGCGTCAGGAGCAGCGTCGCGATCAGCGTCGGGGCGAGCTTCGCCGTCATGTGCGCCTCCAGTGAGAAGAATACTATGCGCCTTCTGGAGACGGCACCCTCTGGGTTTCACGGTGCCTCGTGTATCATCGTTGAAGCGTGATGATCCATCGCGTCCTGCTCTCGCTGGTCGCCTTCGCCATCGTGATCGCGCCGCCGGCGCCGCCGCCCGCGTCGGCGCAATGTCCGAGCGCGACCTATCCGTGGGTCGATGGCTCGGGCAACCGCATCTGCAAGGCCTTCGACACCGGCCAGATCCGAACGCCCGACGGAAGCCTGACCCCGTGCCCGAGCGGCGCCTACCCCATGGTGGACACCTGGGGCAACCGCGTGTGCCAGACGTTCGATCGCAACGAGCGCTACCAGGACACGTCGCGTGGCTGCCCGCTCGGGACGTACCCGGCCGTGGACCAGTGGGGAAACACCGTCTGCAAGGGGATGTAGCGGCCGGCCCCTAGGCCCCGTCGACGTAGACGGCGGCGCGATGCGTTTCGGGAAGAAACGCGTAGACCCGGTCGGCCGAAGCGTCGAACGCGAGCGTGTGGGCGCCCTTCTCCGTGACGACCGTTTCCCGTCGGCGCAGCGTCTCGGTGTCGAAGACCTCGATGACGCCGGGATCGCCGATCGCGATGTAGAGAGCCCGTCGCGTCGCGTTGAAGAAGACGACGTCGGGAACTCCGCCGATCTCCCGCTCGGCCAACACCTTGCCTGACCGCGCGTCGAGCACGACCAGCACCTTCGCATCGGCGGCGCAGAACAGGCGCCGGCTCGCCGGGTCGAAGTCGAGGCCGTGGGGGCCTGCCGCCGGCACGGGGAACACCTGGGCCACCCGCGCCGGATCGGCCGCGTCGACGACCGCGATCTGGGGCGGATCCGACACGTTGACGTAGAACTTCTTTGACTCGGGGTCGAAGATCGTCCACCGGGTGCGACCCGCGACGGGCGTGTCGGCGATCAGGGATCGCGTCTCGACGTTCACGATCGAAACCGTGAAAGACCCGGAACGCGCGGGATCGCCCACGTTGGCCGCCAGCAGCAGATGGTCGGCTGGATCGTAGGCGAGCCCGTTCGGCCTGACGCCCACCGCCACCTTGACCGGCGCCTGCTCGCGGTCCGGAGAGAACACCGCGACGGTGTTCTCTCCCCGATTCGACGTGAATACGAGGTCCTGCTCCTCGCAGACGAGCGCGCCGGCGACCGCGGACAACCCGGCGACGGAGCGCAGGTACGTCCCCCGCGCGCAGTCGATCACGTCCACCGCGTCGTTCGCGGTGTGGGCGACGTAGAGCAGACTGCGCCGTCCGTGCACGGCCGCGTGGTCGAACCCACCGGGCCCGGCGTGCACGGGCAGCTCGATGAAGCCGTGGAACTGTAGCGCCATCGGTCGGGCCCTTAGCTCGCCTGCCCGCGCTTGAGGCTCGCGCGGCAGTAGGAGTAGAGCGCGTCGTAGGCCGGGAACTGCTTGGCCATGTTGTCGTGGTCGTCCGTGGCCATCGCCTGGAAGCCGGTCGCGAGCGCATAGAGCCCGGCGGACTCAGGCGTGAGCTGGCGCGCGTCGGTGTCCGCGCCGCGCACGATGAGGGCCAGCGCGCGCAGCGCCGGGTCGGCGAGCGCGTACTTGTCGAGGAACGCGTCGAACGAGCAGTGCTCGCCGTGGTGCCCGAGCTCGACCCGGGGGATGTCGTAGGGGATCGCACCCTCACGCTCCGCGACCTTCGTCACCTGCTCGGCGGGGACGAACATGAACGTCGGCTCCTTGTCGATGAATCGGCTGATCAGCCAGGGGCAGGCGATCCGATCGACTCGTGCTCTCTCTCGGGTGATCCACTTCATCGGATTCTCCTTTCCAGCATCGCTTCCTCCGGCGGCTTCACCCGCCGGAACAAGGACCAGAGGGTCAGGTCGTAGGTGATCTTGACGAGAGCGCCGGCGATGAACGGCACGCTGGCGCTCGTGGTCGACCAGAGCGCGGTCGCCACGGTAGGGCCCACGGCGGCGCCCGTGCTGCGGCTGACGGTGGTCGCGCTCGCCATGACCGTGCGCTCCTCGGCGCCGACGACGGCCATCGTGTAGGACTGGCTCGTCGGCACGTCCATCTGGCCCAAGAACGCGCGAAGGAGCCAGAGGACGACCGCGAGCCACGCCACGGGCGCGAACATCATCGCGACGAGCTCTGGGCGAAGGTCCGCAGTGCGCGCGTCCCGATGATCAGCCGCCCGTCGGCCTCGACCCAGTCGAGCGCCAGCGCCCGCGAGCTCACGATCCGCTCACGGTGGTCCAGCCCTGGTTCGGAACAGGCCTCGCCGCGACATCATCACGTCTTCTGCTTCAGCACCGCGTACAGGCCGTCGAACATCGCCATCCCCTGTGTCAGCAGGTCGTTGTCGTCCGGGGTGGCCTCGGCCAGCGCCCGGATAGCGAGGTCCACGCCGGTCGCCTCGTTGCGTGTGAACTTGCCGTCGTGAAGATCGGCTTCGTGAACGATCTCGGCGATGAGTCTCACGCGTCGGTCCTTGAGCCCGAATCGCTTCACCAGGGTCTCGAACGTGCAGTCCTCGGCGTGGTGTCCGAACTCGGCGCCGAGGACGTCGAACGGGATACCCTTGCGGGCGGCGTCGGCCGCGTCGGCGAACGAGAACCTCGCGTCGGGATCGCAGAAGCGCTTGATGAGCCACGCCGACGCGATCCGGTCGAT
>QHSL01000060.1 GCA_003220435.1 Candidatus Rokuibacteriota bacterium
GGCCTGCTCGGCCACACGCGGATCGAGACGACGCAGCTCTACGCGCAGATCCGGCCGGCCGCGCTCAAACACGCCGTGGAGTTCTACGAGACGAAGGCGCTCGACGTCTTGAGCCGTTAGCGAGGAGAAAACGAGGACAGCGGCTTCGTGTTTTGAGTCCGGTCGGCGACGCGACTCGAACATGCAGCCATCAAACATCAACAAAAACAATTTGGTGGCCCCAACGGGATTCGAACCCGTGTTTCAGCCTTGAGAGGGCCGTGTCCTGGGCCTCTAGACGATGGGGCCGGCTGAACGCGCTGCCCGACGCTACAGCAATTTTGTTGGCTGGGGGAGGAGGATTCGAACCCCCGCTACGTGGTCCAGAGCCACGCGTCCTACCACTAGACGATCCCCCACCAACGCCCCAACCTTACCACACCCGGACAACACCCAAGGCGTCGGGCCCGAAACTGAACCGCCAGTCAGCGGATCGCCGCCTTGAGGCCACGGCTCGCGCGGAAGCGAGGAACTTTAGCCGTGGGAATGTGGATTTGCTTGCCGGTGCGGGGGTCGCGGCCGTTGCGCGCGGCCCGGCGCGCCACCACGAACGTCCCAAATCCGGAAATTGTGACCCGACGGCCGCGGCGCAGGGACTCCACGATGCTCGCGACCATCGCGTTCATGGCGCGCTCTGCGGAGATTTTCGAGCCCCCCGCGTTCTTGGCCATGATGGCCACGAGCTCGGCCTTGGTCATCCTGCCCTCAGGCCCTCCCTCTCTAGCGCGGCGAGCAGGACGGTGTCAATGGCCAGAGATGGCGACGAGGACGGAGGCGATCGGGAGATCAGGAGGACGGTGACAGCGAGATCGTGACGCGACGAATCGCGTCGAGCAGGAACGAGGGCGCGAACGGTTTCTCGACGATCGGCACGCCCGCGTCGGCGAGCAGCGTGTAGGCCTCGCGGTTCGCGGTGTCGCCGGTGATGAAAATGAATCGGTGCGTGAGCGCCGGATCCAGAGCGATCGCGTCGCGATAGAAGTCCTCGCCGCCGCCATCGGGCATGCGGATGTCGGACACGATCAGGTCGTAGCGCTGGCTGCGCACGCGCTCGAGACCTTCGCGGCCGCCCGTCGCGACTTCCACGCGCCAGCCGGTCTGGCTCAGGAGCGTCACGATCAGATCGAGCACGCTCGGCTCGTCCTCGACGATGAGCGCGGTCCGGCCGTCGCCCGTGACGACCTTGGGCGAGCCCGTCGCCGTCTCGCGCGGCATCGACGCGGGCATCACCACCGGAAGATCCAGCGTGAACACCGTACGACCCGGGCGGCTCTCGACGCCGAGGCGGCCGCCGTGCTCCTCGACGATGCCGTAGGAGACCGAGAGCCCGAGGCCGGTGCCGGTCCCGACGGTCTTGGTCGTGAAGAACGGCTCGAAGACGTGCGGCAGCGCGTCGGGCGCGATGCCCGGGCCGTCGTCGATCACCTCGGCGTGCACCTCGCGGCCGTCGCGGGAGACGTTGGTCGTCACGAGGATGCGCCCACCGGTTTTGGCCTCGAGCATGGCTTGCTCGGCGTTCAATAAGAGATTCAAGATCACCTGCTCGAGTTGATGCGGGTCGCCGAGCACCGGCGGCAAGCCGCGAAAGAAGCGCTTCTCGACGGTGATGCCCGAGAGGGAAAACTGGTTGAGCCGAAGCGCCAGCGTCTGCTCCATGACCTCGTTGAGGTTCACCGTCGTGCGCTCGGCCGGGCGCTGGCGCGCGAACAGCAGGAGGTTGCGGACGATCTTCGCCATCCGGTCGGCCTGGCTCACCATCAGCTCGATCGGCCGCAGCACCGCCGGCGCCACGTCGCGCGCGAGCAGGAGCTGACCGTAGCCGACGATGACGCTGAGCGGGTTGTTCAGCTCGTGGGCGACGCCCGATACGAGCTGGCCGAGCGCCGACATCTTCGCGGCCTGCACGAGCTGGGCCTGCGTCTCGCGCAGGCGCACGAGGCTATCGCGGGCGCTCGCGTACAGGCGGGCGTTCTCGAAGGCGAGGGCGGCCTGGTCGGCGAGCGACTCGAGCGCCTGCACCTCTTCGCGCGAGAATGTGCTGCCGAGCTCGGCGCCGAGGCCGACGGCGCCGATCACCCGGTCGTGAGTGAGCAACGGGACACCGACGACGGCGCGGTAGCCGCTGACGCGGATCCGCTCACGCACCCACGCCGCCAGCCGGATGGCCGGATCGCTCAGGATGTCGGACGTGATGACGATGCGGCGGTCCGCGACCGCGCGCCCCACCGCGCCCTCGCCCGGCTTGAAGACCAGCTCCTGCATGATGTCGGCGTCGGCGCCGTGCGCGGCGAGCGCGCGCAGCGTGCCGTCCTCGGGCTCGAGCAGGTACACGCCGGCGGCGCGCGCGTTGACGAGCTCGGCGGCGCCCCGCGCGAACAGCTTGGCGATCGACTCGAGCTCCAGGGTGGCCGTCAGCTCGCGGGCGAGCCGGGCCAGCACCTCGGCCACGTCGCGCCGCCGCTGGGCCTCGCGATAGAGACGGGCGTTCTGGATGGCGATCGCGGCCTGGGCGAGGAACAGATCGATCAGGTCCTGGGTGCCGGCGCTGAAGCGCAGCGGCTCGGAGTTGGCCAGCGCCATGACGGCGAGCAACTCGTCGCCGACCAGCACCGGGTACCCGGCGAAGGCACGAAGCCCCCAGCGCTCTACCCACGCGCGGTTCACGAGCCGCTCGTCGGCCAGCACGTCGTCCAGGACGAGCGCCGTGCGGTGGGCGGCGACCCAGCCCACGGCGCCCTGGTCGTAGCTCAGGATCAGCGGCGAGTACTCCTGCACCATCTCGGCCACCGAGCCGCTGGTGAACGAGAGCTTGCGGCGCTTCTCGTCGGCCAGCCAGAACGACGCGAGCCGGGCGCCGGTCAGCTCGGCGGCCGACTCCGAGATGGTCCGGAGCAGCGCGTCGAGCTCAAGCGCGCTCGAGATGCGCCGGTTCACGTTCGTGAGCGCCCGGATGCGCGCGGCCTGCCCGTGCTCGGCCTCGTAGAGCGACGCGTTGCGGATCGCGATGGCGGCCTGCTCGGCCAGGAACTCGAGCGCCGCGATCTCCTCGGCGCCGAACGTGCGCTCGCGCCAGTAGTGGACGACCAGGGCGCCGAGGACCCGGCCTTTCGCGGCGAGCGGCGCCGCCGCGGCCGCCTTGAAGCCCTCGCGCTCGATGTCGGCGCGGCGGGCGGGGGCGAGCCACAGGCTCGGGTCGGTCAGGATGTTGCGCGTCGTCACTGTGCGCGCCTCTTGCACCGCACGGCTGATGGGGCCACCGCCGATCGGGATCGAGCCGGCCACCGCGTACTCGCGGCTCAGACGGCCCGCCGCACGCATCACGCGATACTCGCGCGACGTGGCGTCACCCAGCACGACCAGCGCGGACTCGGCGCCCATGACCTCGAGCGCCTTGCCGACGATGGTGTCGAGCACTTCGTTGAGGTCGAGCGAGGACGTGAGCGAGTGGCCGATGGCCTCCATCGCGTGCAGGAGGAGCGCGCGGTGCTGCCGGTCGCTGATGTCGGTGAGGAAGATGACCGCGCCTGCGACCACGCCTCTGGCATCGCGCCAGGGGGCGCACCGTGCCTCGAGCCACACGACGCGGTCGTGATCGCGCAGCGTGTGCGGCAGCTCGACCGAGCCCGGCGTCTCGCCGGCGAGCGCGCGGCGTATAAGCGGGGCGAGCGCCTGGTCGCGGAACAGCGGAAGCGTGGTCTCCGCGTTCCATCCGACGGCGTCGGTGCGCGAGACCCCGGTCAATCGCTGCATCGCGCCGTTCCACTCGAGGATTTTCAGCGAGGGATCGAGGACGACGAGCGCTTCCGCGAGGCTATCGAGGAGGCCCTCAAACGCCATCCTCCGAGTATGACCGGGCCCCCGCCTGCTATGCAATAATGCAGCGCATGCGTTCGCCGCTTGACGCCTCGACACTGTTGCTCGCGGCGATCGCTCTCGTCATGGCCGCCGCCGCGTACCTGAAAGATCCCGGCCTGCCCGTGCTCGGCGCGAAGGCAGGCTTCTCCGTGCTCGCGCTCGTCCTACCACGGATGGTGGTGGCGCTGCTGCCGGCGGGCCCTATACAGGGCCTCGCCGTTCCCGTGATCGCCGGCTGGCTCGTCTCGGTCTTCAACTCGGAGTGAGCTTCACCGACCTCCGCGAGTTCGTCGGCCATCTCGAGAGACTCGGTCGGCTGCGCCGGGTGACGGCGCCCGTCTCGCGCGACCTCGAGATCACCGAGATCACCGACCGCGTGTCCAAGGGCGCGCCCGCCGCCAACGTGGCGCTGCTGTTCGAGCGCGTCGACGGGTTCGACATGCCGGTGCTGGTGAATGCGTTCGGCGCGCCCGACCGGATGGCCGCGGCGCTCGGCGTGAGCCAGCTCGACGAGCTCGGCGAGCGTGTCGCGAAGCTGCTCGACCTGAAGCTCCCCGGGACGTTCGCCGAGCGGTGGGCGAAGCTCGGCACGCTCTTCGACCTTGTGAAGGCCGGACCCAAGCGCGTCACCGGCGCGCCCTGCCAGGAAGTCGTCGAGACCGCGAGCCCGTCGCTGGCCGCGCTGCCGGCGCTGCGCTGCTGGCCGGCCGACGGGGGCCGCTACATCACGCTGCCGTGCGTCTTCACGCGCGATCCGCTCACCGGACGGCGCAACGTGGGAATGTATCGCCTGCAGATGTTCGACGACCGGACGCTCGGCATGCACTGGCAGACCCACAAGGGCGGCGCCGAGCATCACCGCATCGCGGAGGAGATCGGGCGTGCGGAGCCACACCGCGCCTCTCTCAGGCCACCCTCAGTCCAAGCCGGCTACCAGGACCCCGGTACAAAAAACCCCGCTCCAACGTCCACGCGCATGCCCGTCGCGATCGCGCTGGGCGGCGACCCGGCGATGATCTACGCCGCCTCCGCGCCGTTGCCGCCGGGCGTCGACGAGGTCGTCTTCGCCGGCTGGCTGCGCGGCCGCGGCGTCGAGCTGACCCGCTGCGTGACGAGCGACCTGGAGGTGCCGGCACGGGCCGAGATCGTGCTCGAGGGCTACGTCGATCCGCGCGAGCGGAGGCACGAGGGCCCCTTCGGCGACCACACCGGCTACTACTCGTTGGCGCGCGACTATCCAGTGTTCCACCTGACCGCGGTGACACGACGGGCGCGGCCGATCTATCCCACGACGATCGTGGGCCGACCGCCGCAGGAAGACTACTGGCTCGGCAAGGCCACCGAGCGGCTCTTCCTGCCGATCATCCGGCTGATGCTCCCGGAAGTCGTGGACATGAACATGCCGGCCGAGGGCGTCTTCCACAACCTCGTCATCGTCTCGATCAAGAAGCGCTACCCCGGCCACGCCCGCAAGGTCATGAGCGCGCTCTGGGGCATGGGGCTCCTCATGCTCGCCAAGACGATCGTGGTCGTCAGCGAGCACGTGAACGTCCACGATCTCTCCGAGGTCGCGTGGCGGGCCACCGGCAACATCGATCCCCGGCGCGATCTGATGATCGTCGAGGGGCCGATGGACGATCTCGACCACGCGGCGCTGCGTCACCGCTTCGGCGGCAAGCTCGGCGTGGACGCCACGGAGAAGAGCGCGCTCGACGACGTCGTCCAGCCCTGGCCCGACGAGATCGTCATGACCGACGAGATCCGCGCGCGCGTCACCCGCCGCTGGAAGGACTACGGGCTCTGAGCAAGCTCGCGTTCGTGCTCGACGCGATCAAGTTCGAGCACACGGTCTTCGCGCTCCCGTTCGCGTACATCGCGATGGTGCTCGCCGCCGGCGGCTGGCCCGGGTGGTGGACCGTGGGCTGGGTGACGGCCGCGATGGTCGGCGGCCGCACCTGCGCGATGGCGACGAACCGCGTCGTCGACCGCTACATCGACGCCCGCAACCCGCGCACGGCCGGCCGGCATCTGCCGCGCCGGCTCCTGGGCGTGGGCGAGATGCGGCTGCTGGCGGCGGCGGGCGCAGTGCTCATGTTCGTGGCGGCGTGGATGCTGAACCCGCTCTGCTTCACGTTGGCGCCGCTGGCCCTCGTGTTCCTGGTGGGCTACGCCTACACCAAGCGCTTCACGTGGCTCTCGCACTGGGTCCTCGGTTTCACCGACGGCATCGCGGCGGCCGGTGGCTGGATCGCGGTGCGGGCCCAGTTCGATCCGCCCGCGTTGGTGCTGTGGTTCGCGCTCACGACCTGGATCGGCGGCTTCGATCTCATCTACGCCTGCCAGGACGTGAAGGTCGACCGGAAGCAGGGGCTCCACTCGGTCGCCGCACGCTTCGGCGTCGCCGCCTCGCTCACGGCGGCGCGCGTGAACCACGCGCTGACCGCCGTCGCGCTGGCGGTGCTCGGCTGGCAGGTGGCGCTCGGGCCGATCTACTGGGTCGGCTGGCTCGCGGTCGTGGCGCTCTTCGCCTACGAGCACTCGCTGGTGAGCCCACGCGATCTGTCGCGGCTCGACGTCGCGTTCTTCAACGTCAACGGCTACATCGCGCTGATCGTCCTCGCCGCGGTGATGCTCGGCCTCTGGCGGCCGCAGTGGTAGTACGAGCCGCAGCCGAAGGCGAGGCGAGTCTATGAATCCTAAAATGAGGCGCGGTGAGCCTGCGACCTGGTCGTACGAGCCGCAGCCGAAGGCGAGGCGAGTCTATGAATCCTAAAAATAAGGCGCGGCGAGCCTGCGATCTGGTCGTACGAGCCGCAGCCGCAGGCGAGGCGAGTCTATGATTTCTAAAATGAGGCGCGGCTTGCGACCTGGTCGTACGAGCCGCAGCCGAAGGCGAGGCGAGTCTATGAATCCTAAAAATAAGGCGCGGCGAGCCTGCGATCTCGTAGTACGAGCCGCAGCCGAAGGCGAGGCGAGTCTATGAATTCCAAAATGAGATCTAACGCGGACGCCGTGCGCGCGATGTTCACGCGCATTGCCGACCGCTACGACCTCATGAACTCGCTGATGACCGGCGGGCGCCACCACGCCTGGCGGCGCCGGGTCGCCGCGGCGGCCGCCGGCGTGCCCGCGGGCCCCGTGCTCGACCTGGCCACCGGCACGGCCGATCTCGCCATCGCCGTCCGGGCGCGCGAGCCGGCGCGCTTCGTCGCCGGCGCCGACTTCTCCGAGCGCATGCTCCGCGTCGGCGCCGCCAAGCTCGCCGCGCGGCGCGTGACGCGCGTGCGCCTGCTCGCGGCGGACGCGCTGGGCTTGCCGTTCCGCGACGGGGCCTTCGCCTGCGTGATGTCGGCGTTCCTGCTGAGGAACCTCGAGGACCTCGAGCGCGGGCTGCAGGAGATGCGCCGGGTGACCATGAAGGGCGGCCGCGTCGTCACGCTCGACATCGTGAGCCCCCAGGTTCCCGTCTGGGGGGCGCTCTTCGGCGCCTACTTCAATCGTGTGGTCCCCCTCATCGGGGCCTTCGTGGCGGGTGATCGGCAGGCGTACACGTACCTGCCGCAGTCGGTCGAGCGGTTTGTGACCCCGGCCGAGCTGGCTCAGATGATGGAGAAGGCCGGGCTCCGCGAGGTCAGCTATCATCGCCTGGGCCTGGGCACGATCGCGGTCCACGCCGGAGTCGTCTAGAGAGCGCGCGACCGGGTGATGTTCGCCGCCGGGTGCCTCGCGGTCGGCACCTACGAGTTCCGGCGCCACACCGGCCAGCGCGCCCACTGAGCTCGCGCCCGTCCGCGACGCAGCGCGCCGTTGCGCGGGAACGGCCGGAGGGCCTATGCTTGCGCCCCGTGAGAGCCCGATGATCGGGAGGTACCGATGGCACGCGCAGTTGCGGACATGACGCCGACCGGCTCCCTCGAGCGCGTCGTAAGCCGCACCTTCACGGTCTCGAGCTTCAAGCTCGAGAGCGGCCAGGTGCTCGCCGAGCTCACGCTCGCCTACGAGAGCTACGGGCGACTCGCGGCCGACGGCCGCAACGCGATCCTGATCACCCACGGCTTCACGAGCAATCACCACGCTGCGGGTACGTACACGGCCACCGACCTGCAGGCCGGCTGGTGGGACGGGCTCATCGGCCACGGCAAGACGATCGACACCAATCGCTACTTCGTCGTTTCGTCGAATATGCTCGGGTCGTCCTACGGCTCGACGGCGCCGCGCAGCGTGAACCCGAGCACCGGCAAGCCCTACGGACCCAACTTCCCGGACATCACACTGCGCGACATCGTGGGCGCGCAGAAGCTGATGCTCGACGGCCTCGGCATCAGGCATCTGGTCGCCGTGGCGGGCCCGTCGTACGGTGGCTACCAGTCCTTCCAGTGGGCGGCGACGCACCCGACGTTCATGAGCGGCGTCGTCCCGGTCGTCACCGCGCCGAAGGGCTCCGGCGGCGACGCCGCGGTGAAAACGCTCGTCGACCGGTTCGCCACCGATCCGAACTGGAATGGCGGCTGGCACTACGAGCGCGGCGGCATTTTCCCCACCCTGCTCCAGCTGCGCATCGAGACGCTCGAGCGTTACGGCCAGAACGAGATCCTGGCTCGCACGATCCCCGACGGAGGCGAGCGCGCGACGCGAATCCGGCAGCTCGCCGACACCTGGGCACGGCAGTTCGATCCCAACTCGATGGTCACGCTCCGCAAGGCGGCGGTGAAGTTCGACGCCGAGCGTGATTTCGGACGGGTGCGTGCGAAGGTGCTCTACGTGCTGTCGCGAACCGACAAGATCTTTCCGCCGTCCATCGCGCCGGCGGTCATGGACAAGCTCGCGCGCGCCGGCGTCGGCGCGAAGTACTTCGAGATCGACACCGAATTCGGGCATTCAGCGAGCGGGCCCGAGTGGGCGAAATGGGCGCCGACCCTGAAGGACTTCCTCGCGAAGCTCGAGCAGTAGCCCGTCGCCCCGCGATGACCGACCCCACGGACTCGCTCGCCGCGCTCCCGCGTGAGCGCACATGGCTCCTGCCGGCGCTCCGGGCGGCGCAGCACGGCGAGCGCTGGCTTTCTCCCGACACCCTCGACCGGATCGCCGCGCACCTGCGCGTACCGAAGAGCGAGGTCTGGGGCGTCGCGAGCCACTACCCCGAGCTGAGGCTCACCCGGCCGGGACGACGCATCGTCCGGGTGTGCACCGGCGTGAGCTGCCGGGTGCTGGGCGGCCGCGAGCTGCTCACCGCGTGCGAGCAGCGGCTCGGCGTTCGTGCCGGCCAGACCGCGGCCGACGGCGCGGTCACCCTCGAGGAGCTCGATTGCGCGTTCGCGTGCTCGGTCGCGCCCGTCGTCGAGGTCGATCACGCAATCCGGGGCCGGGTGACGACTGGCGACCTCGCGTCGCTGCTCAGCGCGCCGGGTCACCACGAAGTCCCTCGGCCGATCGTGGCCGCGCTCGGCCCGGCCGTCTCGGGATCGCCCATGCAGCGGCTCGCCACCCTCGTGCGGGAGGCGAAGCGCCGGGGCACCGGGACGCGGCTCGCGGTGGGCGTGGGGTCTTGCTCGGTTGCCGTCGGCGCCGGCGACACGTTCACGGCGCTTCGTGAGGAGGTGGCTCGGCGGAAGCTCCCGCTCACCGTCATCGCCGCCGGTTGCAACGGGATGTGCTGGGCCGCGCCCGCCGTCACGGTCCTCCGCGAAGGCGCGGCACCCGTCGTCGTGGGGCCGGTGGCCGCGGCCGAAGTCCCGCGGCTGCTCGACGCGGTCTCGTCCGGCGCGGGCGACGGGCTCCGCGACGTCGGCCGAGACGCGATGGGACCGCAGCATCGCGTTCTGCTCGAGCGCTGCGGCGTGGTCGACGCCGACGACATCGCCGACGCGCTCCGCCACGGCGCCTACGCCGCACTGGCCCAAGCGCTCGACGGCGGCGCGCCCGAGCGCGTGATCGAAGAGGTCCGCACCGCGGGGCTCACGGGGCGCGGTGGCGCTTATTTCCAGACGGCGGTGAAGTGGGCCGGCTGCCGGGCGGCGGCGGGCGCGCCGAAGTACATCGTCATGAACGGCGAAGAGGGCGAGCCGGGCATCTTCAAGGACCGCCACCTGATGGAGGGCGACCCGCACCGGCTGCTGGAGGCCGTGCTGCTCGCCGCCTACGCCGTCGGCGCTTCGCGCGGCGTCCTTTATATACACGGCGAGGCCGAGCTCTCGGCCGAGCGCGTGGCCGCCGCGCTCGCGCAGGCCCGTCGCAGTGGGTTGGTGGGCGAGCAGATCCTCGGCTCGGACTTCTCGCTCGAGGTCGAGATTCGGCGGGGCCTCGGCGGCTTCGTCCTCGGCGAGGAGACGGCGCTGCTCGAGTCGATCGAGGGGCGGCGGGCGATGCCGCGCACGCGCCCGCCGTTTCCGGTCGAGGCAGGACTCTGGGGCAAGCCCACCGTGATCAACAACGTCGAGACGCTCTTCGCCGTGCCGTCGATCGTCGCGCGCGGCGGCGCCTGGTTCGCCGGGCTGGGCGGCGGCCGCGGGACCAAGCTCTTCGGCCTCTCGGGACACGTCCGGCGTCCCGGCATCGTCGAGATGGAACTCGGCTGTACGCTCCGCACGCTGATCGACGCGGTCGGCGGCGGATCGTCGACCGGGCGGCCCATCTTCGCCATGGTGGTCGGGGGACCGTCGGGCAGCGTCGTGAATCCCCGTCACTTCGACGAGCCGCTGATCCCGCGCGGCCCCGTCAATCCTGGCACCGGCGGCGTCGTCGCGCTCGACGAGGGGGCGTCGGTGCGCGACGTCGTCGGCACGCTGCTCGCCTTCAACACCCGCGAGTCGTGCGGCAAGTGCACGCCGTGCCGCGAGGGGACTGCGCGGCTCCTGGCGATGCTCGAGGCGCCGGTCGATCAGGCGAGCGTGAGGCAGCTCAGCGAGGTCATCCAGCTCGCTTCGCTCTGCGGTCTCGGCCAGGCCGCGCCGTTCGCGGTCCTCTCCGGGCTCGCCGAGTTCCCGCGCGAGTTCGGCGTATGATACGTGCGATGAAGCTCGCCATCGACGGCCGGACCGTCGAGCTGCCCCAGGGCGCCACCGTCCTCGACGGCGTGAACCGCCTGGGGATCCCGCTGCCTCAGCTGTGCAAGGATCCCGACCAGCCTCCGCTCGGCGCGTGCCGGACCTGTCTCGTCCACGTCGAGGGCCAGCGCGGGCTGCCGGCCTCCTGCCACCTGCCCGCCCGCGACGGCATGGTCGTCTCGACGGAGCATCCCGACGCGATCCGCGTACGGAAAGCGGTGCTCGATCTCACGCGCTCGATGCTGACGGAATCGGACGGGCGGAACGGCTTCGGACAGCTCAGTCAGGCCGGAGCGCGGCACGGGCTGCTCGAGCCCGCGTGGGCGCCGCTCCACCAGTTCGAGGTCGACGCGACCAAATCGTTCTTCGTCCTCGATCGCGAGGCGTGCATCCTCTGCGGCCGCTGCGCGGTCGCGTGCGACGACGTGCAGCAGATCGGGGCGATCGCGCTCCTGGGGCGCGGCCACGCGACGAAGGTCGGCGTCTTCGGCGACGGCGCCATGGCCTCGTCGGCGTGCACCTCGTGCGGCCAGTGCGTGGCGACGTGCCCGACCGGCGCGCTGCGGCCCAAGGAATGGCCCGCCAAGATCGACCGCAACGTCGAGACGACGTGCCCGTACTGTGGCGTTGGCTGCGGCGTCTCGCTGAGCGTGTTCGCCGGGGAGTCGACAGGGGGGCGGAGCGCCCTTCTCCCAGAAAAGCTCGCCGTGATGGCCGACGACGTGCCGTCGAACCGCTCGAGCCTCGGCATGCTCTGCGTCAAGGGCCGCTTCGGGACCGGCTTCATCCACGCGCGAGATCGGATCACGTCCCCGCTGGTCCGCCGCGACGGGCGCTGGGTCGAGGTGAGCTGGGACGAGGCGCTCGACGTCGCCGCCGAAGGGCTCGCGCGCAACCGCGGCCGGTTCGGTGCGCTCGCCAGCGCCAAGGCCACCAACGAGGACGGCTACGTCATCCAGAAGTTCTGCCGCGTCGTGATGCAGACCAACGACGTGGACCACTGCACGCGCCTCTGCCACTCGCCCTCGGTCGAGGCGATGTTGGCCTCGATGGGCTCCGGCGCCACGTCGAACTCGTACCAGGACTACGAGGAGGCCGGCTGCCTGATGGTTGTTGGCGCCGACGCCTCGGCGAACCATCCGGTGATCGCGATTCGCTTCCGCCGCGCGGTGAGCCGCGGCGCGCGGTTGATCGTCATCAATCCCAAGCGCATCGAGCTGTGCGACCAGGCCGACCTCTGGATCCAGCAGCGCCCGGGCACGGACGTGGCGCTGTTCAACGCGATGTCCCGGGTGATCCTCGACGAGGGGCTCGCCGCCCACGCGTTCATCGGTGCGCGCACCGAGGGCTTCGAGGCGTGGCGCGAGTCGCTGGCCCCATTCACGCTCGAGTACGCGTCCCGCGTCACCGGCGTGCCGGCCGAGGACATCGCGCAGGCCGCGCGCTGGTACGCGCGACCAGCGGGTTCGCAGGGGGGTCGAGAGGGGCGCGGAGCCCCCTTCTCCCAAAGAAATGGCTCGTGTCTGATCTGGGGCATGGGGATCACCCAGCACGTCAACGGGATCCACAACGCGCACGCGCTCCTGAATCTCTCGCTGGTCGCCGGCCAGATGGGCTTCGCGGGCAGCGGCATCTCGCCGCTGCGCGGCCAGAACAACGTCCAGGGCTGCGGCGACGCCGGCTGCATCCCGACGAACCTGCCGGGCTATCAGCAGTACGTCCCGGAGACGCTCGCGAAGTTCGAGTCCGCGTGGGGGACGAGGCCGCCGGGCCGGCCCGGCCGCGTCGTGACCGAGATGGTCGAGGGATGCCTCTCCGGCGAGACGCGCGCGATGTACGTCGTCGGCGAGAACCCCCTGCTCTCGGAGCCCGACCTCCACCACGCCGAGAAGGCGATCGGCCAACTCGACTTCCTGGTGGTCCAGGACCTCTTCATGCACGAGACCGCCGAGCGGGCGCACGTGTTCCTGCCCGCGGCCGCGTTCGCCGAGAAGGAAGGTACCTTCACCAACTCCGAGCGACGCGTGCAGCGCGTCCGCCGGGCTCTGTCGCCCCCCGGCGGCGCGCAGCCCGACTGGTGGATCGCGTCCGAGCTGGCGAAGCGCGTCGCGGCGAGGCTGGGCGTGGACGTCGGGCGCCAGTTCGATTACGACGGCTCGGCGGCGATCTTCGACGAGATGGCCCGCCTCACGCCCTTCCTCGGCGGTCTCTCGCACGCGCGCCTCGACCGCGAGGGCGGGTTGCAGTGGCCGTGCCCGACGTTCGAGCACCCGGGCACGCGCTATCTCTACGCAGAGTCCTTCCCACTCGGCCGGGCGCGGTTCATCGCCGCGCGGGAGACGGTGGAAGCCGCCGAGCTTCCCGACGCCGAGTTCCCATTCGTCCTCAACACCGGCCGGCTCCTCTATCACTGGCACGGCGGCACGCTGACCCGGCGCGTCCAGGGGCTGCTCGAGCTGGCGCCGCGCCTCGAGGTCGCCGTGCATCCGAGCGACGCCCGCCGGCTCGGTGTCGACGCCGGCTCGCGCATCCGCGTGGTCTCGCGCCGCGGCGAGCTCGACGCCCACGTGCACGTCACCGAGGCGGTGCGGGCCGGCGCGGTCTTCGTGCCGTTCGTGAAGCTCGCCGAGTCCGCCGCGAATTTCCTGACGAACTCCGCGTGCGATCCCGCGTCCAAGATCCCCGAGTACAAGGTCTGCGCCGTCCGTCTCGAGCGCCCGGCCGAGTAGACGATGAAGATCACCGAGATCGAGACGATCCCGCTCCGCGTGCCCTTCGCGCACACCTTCACGATCTCGCAGGGAGCGGGGCGCGAGTTCATCGAGACACTGATCGTCCGGGTCCACACCGATCAGGGCCTCGTCGGGATCGGCGAGACCCAGGCGTGGCGGAGGCAGGGCAGCGCCGAGACGATCTGGAACCTGGTCCGCACCATCAAGGACTACTTCGAGCCCGCGATCGTGGGCCGCTCGCCGTTCGACGTCGCCGGGATCTTGCGAACGCTCGACGCGACGCTCTACAACACGCTCTACCCGCAGGCCGCCGTGGCCGACGCGCTCTACGACATCGCCGGCAAGGCGGTGGGGTTACCGGTCCACACGCTGCTCGGTGGCGAGTGCCGCGAACAGGTGCGCGTCGGCGGCCTCCTATCGCTGAAGCCCACCGTCGAGGAGCTGCTGGACGACGCGCAGAGATTCCACGAGCGCGGGTTTCGCCATTTCGGGCTGAAGATCGGCGTCGACCCGCGGCAGGACCTGGCCAACGTCGTCGCGCTTCGCGATCGCTTCGGCGACGGGGTCGTGATCCGCGTGGACGCGAACGGCGCGCTCTCGTACGACGCGGCGCTGAGCCTGCTCAAGAAGCTCGAGCCCTACGACATCGACTGCGCCGAGCAGCCGCTCGCGATCTGGGACCTCGACGGGCTGGCGGCGCTCGCGCGCGCGACGTCCATCCCGATCATGGCGGACGAGTCGGTCTCGACCGACCACACCCTGCTCGAGGTGATTCGCCGGCGCGCCGCGACGGTGGTCCAGACCAAGATCGCCAAGAACGGCGGGATGTACCGGATCTGGCGGCTCTGGGCGTTGGCCAGCGCCGCGGGGATGCGGATCTACCCGGGCAACCATCCGAGCACGAGCGTCGCGACCGCGGCCGTCGCCCACCTGTGCGCGGCCTGGCCCGAGCCGCTCATGGAGGGCGTGTTCGCGGTCGGCGTCAGCGGCGTCCTGGCCGCCGACATCGTCACCAATCCGCTCGCCCCCGAGAACGGTGAGATCCGCGTGCCGACGGGACCCGGGCTGGGCATCGAGCTCGACGACGAGAAGATCGCCCGCCTCCGCATCGACCGCTAGCTGCCGGCCACCGCCGACCCGGACCGGCTAGCGCCCGAGCGGCTCCAGGCGCATCTGCTTCGCCGACCGGTCCAGCGTCACCCGGTATCGATTGAGGAAATCGCCGCCGAGTAGGCCCTCGAGGATCGGCGCGTCCGGATGGATCTCGTACACACCGATCTCCTGGTCGATCATCGTCGCGCCCCCGATCTTGATCCTCGCGATTTTCACGAACGGCACGTCGAGGGTCTGGCC
Source organism: Candidatus Rokuibacteriota bacterium (assembly GCA_003220435.1). Lineage (GTDB taxonomy): Bacteria > Methylomirabilota > Methylomirabilia > Rokubacteriales > CSP1-6 > AR31. The sequence goes on from QHSL01000060.1 coordinate 15,023, forward strand.
GCCGACGACGCGCACCTTGTGTTTCGGGGCGTCGGCCGGCACGGCGATGCCGAGCCGGGCGAGCAAGCGCGGCGTGAGCATCGTCGAGGTCGCGCCGGTGTCGACGACGAGCAGCGCGCTGGGACCGCCGTTGACCGACGCGGCCACCAGCACCATGTTCTCGACGACCTGGATCGGCACTTCGACGGCGGCCGGCGGCGAGGCGGGCGGCGGCGACGCGCACGCCAGCAGGACACACGCGGATAGCAGAACGGGAAGGCGGAGGCAGGGCCGGCGCATGCTCAGCTGGAGCGGTACCCGAACTTCTCCTGGAGACATCGCTGCATGATGCCGACGTCGCCCTCGCGCGCGGTGTAGTCGAGCACGGCGGTCGGGAACCTCACGATCGCCCCCTCAGCGCCGATTCACCCCCTCGCGACCAGGGTGCGCGCAAGGAAGGCATCGAGAGTGTGAACGAACGCGGTCGGGTTGTCGAGCACCAGATGGTGGTAGCTCGCCGGGATCTCCGCCAGCGTCGCGTCGGGAATGGCCGCCCGTAGCTTCTCGGCCATATCGCGCGGGAGCACCGGGCTCAGCTCGCCCCGCGCGATCAGCGTCGGCGCGGTGATCCGCTTCAGCAGCGGCCAGGCATCGACCGGCGCCCGCGCGCTGTTGCTCGCCGGATCGAAGCGGTAGACCCAGTGGCCGTTCTTCTCGACGACGCCGGCGCGGCCGAGGTGCGCGAAGAAGGCCGGGTCGGCGTTCGTCTCGCGTGGCAGCAAGCGGAACGACTGGGCCGCGGCCTCGGCGCTGGGATACGGCCGCAGCGTGCGTTCGCCGCGTCGGCGCAGCCGGTCGAGCCGGTCGGCCGGAATCACGGGTCGCGAGTCGACGATCGCGAGCGCGCTCACCCGCGTGGGGTGCCACGCCGAGAACGACATCGCGTTGTGGCCGCCCATCGAGTGGCCGATCAGCGTCACCGTGCGCCAACCGAGCGCGTCGATGACGCCCAGCAGATCGGCTGCGAAGTTCTCGGTCGCGTAGGCAGGCGGCGTCACCCAGTCGCTCTCGCCGTGGCCGCGCTGATCGAGCGCGATGGCGTGGAAGCGATGGACGAACGCGGGCGCCACCAGGTCGAACCAGTGCGCGTGGGCGGAGCCGCCGTGGAGAAAGCACAGCGCCGGACGGCCGGCGATTCCCCACTCGAGAAAACTCAGGCGGAGCCCGCCGATCTCCACGGTGCGCTTGCGCGCGATCTCGCATCCGAAGCGAAGTGTCGACGACACCGCACGAATTGTATCCGCAAAAACTTTTCCTTGGAGCGTGTTCCTGCGCGCAGTATTGTCGAAAGTATCCATGAATGCAGCGCCAGTGTCGTCGCGTCGTCGAAATATCCTGGACGGCAGCTACACGCTCGGGCTTCTCATCGTTGCGATTCTGATCGGGTACGGCCTGCTCTCCCCCTCCGGCCTCGCCCGTGCAACGACACTGGCCCGACCTTATCCAGCACCGCGTCCGGACGCGCTCTACGAGCTGACCGGGCGTCCCACCGAGCGCGCCAGGCCGGAGCCGCCGCGGCCCACCTGGCCAAAGATGGTCAGTGGTCAAATCCTTGACGCGAATCGCGCGCCCATCGAAGGCGCGTCGGTCGTCGCCGGCGGCGTCGAGCACGTGACGGACGCCGAGGGAAAATTTACTCTCGAGGGTCTGCCGTCCGACGCGCCGCTGCTGGTCAAGCGGCCGGGATTCGCGAAGGTCACGGTGCCGCCGACGCGGGACGCGCTGGAGATCGTCCTCAAGCCGCAGACCGTGCGGGCCGCGTACCTCACGTATTACGGGGTCGGCGACAAGGGAATCCGCACGCGCGTGCTCGACCTCGCGGCGCGCACCGAGCTCAACGCGGTCGTCATCGACGTGAAGGGCGATCGCGGCTGGATCCTCTATCGCACCGAGATTCCCCAGGCGCTGGCGGTGGGCGCCCAGGGACCTAGCACCCTGAAGGACTTCGACGCCCTCATGGCCGATCTGAAGGCGCGGGGGATCTACACGATTGCGCGCGTCGTGACCTTCAAGGACAACATCCTCGCCAACGCCCGGCCCGACCTCGCGATCATCGACACGCGCACCGGCAAGCCATGGATCGACAACGAGAAGCTCGCCTGGGTCGATCCGTTCCGCGAAGAGGTCTGGAGTTACAACATCGCCATCGCCCGGGAGGCGGTGGCCCGGGGCTTTGACGAGGTCCAGTTCGACTACGTCCGCTTCCCCACCGACGGCCGGCTCTCGGCCGCCAAGTACTCGGGGCCCAACAACAAGGACACGCGTTTGCCGGCGATCGCCGGCTTCCTCGGTCGCGCGCGCCGCGAGCTGGGCCCGCTGGGCGTCTTCGTGGCCGCCGATATCTTCGGCTACACCGCGTTCAACGAGAACGATACCGACATCGGCCAGCGCATCGAGGAGCTCGCCCCCCATCTGGATTACTTCTGCCCGATGGTCTACCCGTCCGGCTACCACATGGGCGTCCCGGGTTTCCGGAATCCCGTGCAGCACCCATACGAGGTCGTCCACGAGAGCGTGCGGCTCATCCGCCAGCGCTCCGCGAGCACGCGGGTGCGGGTGCGGCCGTGGCTGCAGGACTTCAAGGACTACGCGTTCGACCGGCGGATCTTCGGCGTGACCGAGATCCGCGCCCAGATCAAAGGAGCCGACGACGCCGGGGCGGTCGGCTGGATGCTGTGGAATCCCCGGAACGACTACACCGCCGCAGCACTAAGGCAGAAAGAGGCCCTCGCGGCCACCAAGTGAAACTCCTGCTGGTTCTCTCACTAATCCTGACCGCCGCTCTGCTGCTCGTCTCGTTCGTCGGCGCCGGCAACCTCGCCCCCAACGAGCTGGGGCGCATCATGATTCTCGAGTACCACAAGATCGACTACCCCGAAGAGCGCTGGACGCGGACCCCCGAGAACTTCCGGCGCGATCTCGAGACGCTCTACGCCAAGGGCTACCGGCTGATCAGCCTGGGCGACCTGCTCGACCGGCGGATCAAGCTCCCGGCCGGGACGACACCCGTCGTTCTCACGTTCGACGACTCCTCGCCGGGCCAGTTCCGCTACATCGAGGCGAACGGCGCCGCGCAGATCGATCCCAAGTCCGGGCTCGGGATCCTCGAGGCGTTCATCGCCGAGAAGCCCGACTTCGGCCGGGCTGCCACGTTCTACGTGCTGCCGGGCGCATCCAAGCCCAACCGGCTCTTCAACCAGCCCGAGTACGAGGGGCGCAAGCTCCAGTACCTGGTCAGCCGGGGCTACGAGATCGGCAACCACACGCTCTGGCACGCGAACCTCGCCAAGTATCCCGAGGCGACCGTCCGCGCTCAGGTGGCCGAGGCCCAGGTGTGGATCCAGCGCCACGTCCCCGACTACCGAACGCGCACGATCGCGCTCCCGCACGGCGCCTATCCGTCCGACGTGAACTGGGTGCTCAATGGATCGGCCAAGGGCACGACCTACAGCCACGACGCGGTGCTGATGGTCGCGGGCGGCGCCGCGCCGTCGCCGTTCTCGCGGGCGTTCGATCCCCTGCACTTGCCACGCATCCAGGCCGTCGGGCGGGAGCTCGCCTACTGGATCGACTACTTCGACAAGAACCCCGGCGAGCGCTTCGTCAGCGACGGCGACCCGAGCGCCGTCACCGTCCCCGCCGCCCGCCGCGACCGCCTCCGGACCGAACTCGAGCCAGCCCTGCGAGTCGTCGAACGCTGAACTGAGGGAGCGCAGGGGGCGAGGCGGGCGAGCGGGCGCGGTGGGGGAGGGGTCCACCGGACCCGTTCCCTACAAAGTGTCGTCGGAAGTCACGCGCCTGGATGGAGCCCAGCCGAGCCGGAGCAGCGCACGCGTACCGCGTGGTCCGGGGACCCCTCCCCCACCGCGCCCGTCCGCCCGCCTCGCTCCCGGGAGATGGCGCTCCGCTAGCGGTAAATGAGATACGACGCGCGGCGATTCAAGAAGCTGCTGCGATCGGTCTCGGCCCAGGCGGCGAGCCGGTCAAGAGTTTCGCCGCGGAGAAAAGCCCACATCGTCGACCGGTTCACCAGGAGGTTCTGGATGTTCTCGGGCCTGAACTGGTCACGGTGACGCGCCCGTAGCGTTCGCGCGAGCGCGAGGCCGACCGTCACCGGGCGAATCGCCTCGCGGTCGGTGACGACGATGCGCAAGCCCCCGCAGAGCACGTTCGCGTACACGTCCGCCGTCGGCGTGAACCAGATGGGCTGGAAGGTCACCCCGCGCAGCCCCTGCTGGTTGAGCGCTGCCGCCAGGCCCTGAGGCTCGATCCACGGCGCGCCCACCAGCTCGAACGGCGAGTCGGTGCCGCGCCCGACCGAGATATTCGTGGCTTCCAGGAGCCCGATGCCCGAGTAGAGGAGCGCCTGGGTCACCGACCTGATGTTCGGCGACGGGTTCACCCAGGGCAGTCCGGTCTCGTCGAACCAGCGCCCGCGGTCCCACCCGACGAGCGGCACCACGGTGAGCGCGACGGGGATCTTTCGCTCGGCCGCGGCGAGCCGGGCGAACTCGCCGATGGTCAGCCCGGTCCGCACCGGGATCGGGTGAGGCGCCGTGAACGATAGGAGATCAGGATCCATCAGCGGCCCCTCGACTACGCGGCCGGTGATGGGATTGGGCCGGTCCAGCACAAGCACCGGGATGCGCTGCTTGGCGGCCTCCTCCATCACGTAGACGAGGGTCGTCAGGTAGGTGTAGTAGCGAACCCCGACGTCCTGGATGTCGAAGACCACGAGCGTGACGTCCTTGAGCAGCGCGGGCGTCGGCCGCCGGGTGGGGCCGTAGAGACTCCAGATCGGGCGGCCGGTGACGATGTCGCGCCCGTTCGGCACGTCGGTGTCCGCGTCGCCGGTGAGACCGTGCTCCGGGGAGAAGATCGCCTGCAGGCGCACGCCCGGCGCTCCGGCGATCAGGTCGATCGTGCGCCGGCCGCGGGAGTCGATGCCCGTCTGGTTGGTGACGAGCCCGACCGAGTGTCCCCCGAGCATCACGAACTTTTGCTCGACCAGCAGGTCGAGCCCGGTCAAGATACGCTCGGACGGCAGCACCAATTGAGCCGGCGGATTCTCGGGCGCGGGCGCGTCGGCCGCGGGACCGCTCGCGGGCGGCGAATCGCTGGCGACCGTTGGCTGGAAGAGCTGGGCGCCGGCTGCCGCGGTCAGCCGCTGCCGCAGCTCGCGGATCTTCGCGACGCCGCCTCCGTAGGGGTGGACCCGATTCGTCAGGATGATGATGTAGGTCCGGGTCGCTGGGTCGATCCATATCGACGTGCCGGTGAACCCCGTGTGGCCGACGGAGCCTTCCGGAAAGAAGAGCGCCATCGGCCGCGAGTAGGGCGAGGAGAGGTCCCAACCGAGAGTCCGCACGCCACGGCCCTCGGGCGCGGCCTCCCACATCATGCGCACGGTTGCGGCGTCCAGGACGCGGTGGCCGTCGAGGGTGCCCCCGTTCAGCAGCATCCGGCAGATCCGCGCGAGGTCGGCGGCCGTCGAGAACATCCCGGCGTGGCCGGCAACGCCGCCGAGCAGCCGGGCGCGCGGATCGTGCACCTCGCCGTTCAGAAGACGGCCGTTGAGGAACTCGGTCGGCGCCACCCGCCCCATCAGGCTCGGCTTCGGATGAAAGCTCGTGTCCTGCAAGTCGAGCGGCCGGAAGAGGATCCGCTCGAGGTACCGGTCGAGGCGGGCGCCGCTGACGCGGCGGACTACCTCGCCGAGCAGGATGAAGCCGGTGTCGCTGTACTGGAACGCCGAGCCCGGAGGATACTCCAGAGGGATCCGCGCGATCTCGGCGACCGCGGACGGAAATCCGGCGGCGACGGCGCTGTTCGGCGGGTACGCGATCAGGCCGGCGCTGTGCGTCAGGAGCCGCCTGATCGTGATCTCGTCGAACTGCTTTCCGCGGAACTCCTTCAGATACTGGCCGACAGGGGCATCGAGCTTGATCGCGCCCCGCTCGACGAGCGTCATCACGGCGATCGTCGTTCCAACAGGCTTGGTGAGGGACGCGATGTCGAAGATCGTATCGACGGTCATGGGCGAGGACTTCGGGAGGAATCGGCGCGACCCGTACGCGCCCTGGAACAGAATGTCATCGCCGCGACCCACGACCACCACGACGCCGGGGATCTCGCCGCTGGCGACGGCATCGGCGGCGCCCTCGTCGATTCCGGGAAAGTTGAGCATTCCGGAAAGGTAGGGCGGCGGAGCGAGAGCGGTGGCGGGGAGCGCGAGGAGCACGAGGAGCGTGACGACGGCGGAACGAGCGACGACCACGTTACGATCTTAGCATTGCGAGAGTGAGATCATGACACACGACCCGCACTTCGGCACCTCGCTGCGCCGCGACCCGAGCCAGCCCGGGGATCTCTCGGCGCGCATCGACGCGCAGCTGCGCGAGCGTCTCGAGGAGGCCGTGGACTTCGTGTGCCTCGACGCCCTGGTGCAGCGACGACGAGCACTCTCCCTGCCGCCCCCGAGCGCCGACAACCCGCGCGACCGAGAGGAGTTCACCCGGGGCGTCCGGACGTTCCTGGAGCGCACGAAGGCCGGGCTCTTGCCCGACCTGGGCGCGGAGTCGCGGGCCAAAGTGGCAGCCGCGGAAGGCGCGCCTGGCGATGAAGACGCACGGCTGATCGGTGTGCACGTCGTGCTGGCACGCGAGCTTCCGGACTACTGGCAGCGCTTCGAGGCGGCTCGCACCGCCTACACCGCCGAGCAGGTTGCGTCAGGCGGCGAGCGCCGCGGAGTGCTCGGCCGGCTCTTCGGCCGCGGCTGACCGCCAGGCCCCCAGCGCCCAAAGATTTTCCAGATCCTCGAGCGCCCGGCGCCACCGGCCGTAGTCATCGAGCAAGGTCGCGCGCAGAGCCGCCAGCTTCGCGTCGGCGTCGTCCAGTCGCGTTCTCAAGTTGGGGTTCGCGGCTCGTATCGCCTCGATCGCGCCGTCGGGCACCGAGGTCGCGAGGCGATCGAGCAGGCCGATCAACTCCTGGTGCAGCGCACGCTCTACCGGGTTCATCGGAGATACCTCCCCCTTCGTCCTGGAATACTATACAGATGTTGATATTATGTCAAGGGCGTCTGGAGGGCGGGGCTCGGCCTGAGCGCCGCCGGCATCGGGATCGCCGTCACGCTCACGCCTGTCGCCAGCTCTGTGCTGACGTGGCGGTCCGGCGCCCGGCCGAGCGCTGGCGCGGTCGGCGCGTGCTGCTGGCGCTGGCCGCCCTCTCCGGGCTCGCGGCCCTGCTTTTGCCCGCGTCGCGCGATCCGCGACCGCCGTCGCGGTCGCGTGTCTGTTCCTGCGCCAGCCGCTCTCGCAGATGGACGTGCCGACCCGGCAGGCGTGGGTGATGGCGATCGTCGAGGATCACGAGCGCGAGGCCGCGGCGGCGACGACGAACCTGACGCGAACGGTCGCGGGGTCTACGACCTCTTGATGCGGACCATGTTCCGGCACGTGAAGCTCACCGACTCCGGCGGAGACGCGCGCGCGTCTTGTCTTCCGGGGCCGGCGAGCGCACTATCTCCGCCACCAGGAAATTCCGACGGGAGGCGAGCGATGACACCGACTACGGCGATCGACGCGGAGCGCGCGCGTCGGGCGGACGCGCTGATCGCAAGGATGAAGGAAGCCCGCGGCTACATCTATCCGGAATGGGAGCTGGCGGCGCGGCAGGATCCAGAATTCGTGGAAGCGTACAACCGGATCTACGAGCTGGGCCTCGGCGAGGGGCGGCACGTGTCGGCCAAGGTGCGGGAGTTCGTCGCGATCGCGTTGCTCGCGTTCCGCGGATCGGACAAGGCCGGCCTCGTCGCGCACATGAAGCGCGCGATGCGCCTGGGCGCGACGCGCGAGGAGCTGTTCGAGGTGCTCGAGACCTGCCTGGTCCCGGGCGGCGCGCCGACGTTCCACCGGGGGCTGAGCGCGCTCCTCGACATCGGCGATAAGTAAAGACGACGACGATGGCCTCGACCGTGCGCGCGAGAGTGCTCGTCAAGCCGCAGACGCTGGAGGCGCGCGAGTTCGCGCGACCGGTGATCGGCCCCGACGACGGACTGCTCCGCATCGAGGCGTGCGGTATCTGCGGCAGCGACTACGAGCAATACGAAGGCGCCCAGCCGCCGCACGAGGACTACACGCCGTACCCGGTGATCCCGGGGCACGAGCCGCTGGGGGTGATCGAGGAGATCGGGGCCCGCGCCCGTCGGCGCTGGGGCGTCACGGAGGGCGATCGGGTCGCGGTCCGCTCGGGCTACGGCTGCGGCAAGTGCGAGGCGTGCGCGCGCGGGGCGCCGATCGCCTGTCCCAAGCGCGGCGGCACCTACGGCTACACCGACGTCGGCAAGCCGCCCCATCTCTGGGGCGGGTACGCCGAGCACATGTACCTCTCGCCCCACACGGTGCTCAAGAAGATGGACCCGACGATCCCGGCCGGCGTCGCGGTGATGTTCAACCCGCTCGCCGCCGGGCTCTCGTGGGCGGCCGCGGTGCCCCGCACGGGCCCCGGCGACCGCGTGGTCATCCTGGGCGCGGGCCAGCGTGGGCTCTGCGCGGTGATCGGCGCGCGCGCGGCCGGCGCGCGACAGGTCGTGATCACCGGGCTCGGCCGCGACGTCGCGAAGCTCGCGCTGGCCCGCGAGCTCGGCGCCGACGCGACCGTGAACGCCGAGGCCGGCGACGTGGTCGCCCAGGTCCGCGAGGCGACCGGCGGCGGCGCCGAGGTGGTCGTCGACACCACGCCCTACGCGCCGCAGTCGCTCAATCACGCCATCGCCATCGCGGTCCGCAAGGGTCGCATCGTCGTGGCCGGCCTCAAGGGCCTGAAGCCCGCGAAGGAGCTGCCGGTCGACGACGTCATCTACAAGGAGCTGACGATCCGCGGCGTGCTCAGCATGCCGGTCGACGTGACGTTCCAGGCCGTCGACCTCATCGAGGCCGGTCGCTATCCGTTCGCGAAGATGCACACCTACTCGCTCCCGCTCGAGCAGGCCGAGGACGCCATCCACATGTTGGCCGGCAAGATCCCCGGCGTGAACCCGATCCATCTGGCGATCGTGCCCGGAGCGCCGCGAGTCGACTGGAGGAACGCGTGAGACTGAGTCTCGCCTTCGAGATGCAGCGCCCGGTGGTCGACGACCACGCGGTGATCGAGGAGACGATCCAGCAGTGCGTGCTGGCCGACCAGGTGGGCTTCGACGCGATCTGGTTCGTGGAGCATCACTTCTTGACGAGCTTCTCGATGTCGCCGTGCCCGGAGGTGATCTTCGGCGCGCTGAGCCAGCTGACCAAGCGCATCCGGCTGGGCTTCGGCGTCGTGATCCTCCCCTATCACCATCCGGTGCGGGTGGCCGAGCGCGTCGCGATGGTCGACCACATGTCGGGCGGACGCGTCGAGTTCGGCACCGGACGCTCGGCGCCGTACGAGCAGATCGGGATGGGGATCGATCCGCGCAACACGCGCGCCATGTGGGAAGAGTCGCTCCGGATGATCCCGCGCATCTGGGAGGACGGGCCGTTCTCGCACGAGGGCCAGTTCTGGAAGGTCCCGCCGCGCGACGTCCGTCCCAAGCCCCTGCAGAAGCCGCATCCGCGCATCTGGGTGGCGGCGCTCCAGCCGGCGACGTATGAGCTGGCCGCCGAGGTGGGCATCGGCGTGATGGCGCTCAGCGTGGCGGCGCCGTCGTACCTGGCGCCCCACATCAAGGCGTACAAGGAGCGCGTGCGGCACGCCAATCCGGTCGGCAAGTTCATCAACGACCAGTGGCTCAGCGCGACCATGGCCGTCTGCGACTGGGACAACAAGGGCGCGCGCGAGCTCGCCGCGAAGTCGCTCCGCACCTTCTTCGGCCCCGACCGTCCGTATCTGAAGGACCAGACGCACCTCTACGAGCAGCTCGTCTCGTCGTGGGGCGGTGTGCCCGAGCACCTGAAGGCGAACTTCGCGCGCTACCTGAAAGACGAGAAGGGCGCGGCCGGAGCGCCCGAAGTCGATCTCTCAGGCGGGTCGGGGCAGATCGCCTCCGCGCTGTGGAATCAGATCGACGCCGACACGCTGGTCGACCGCGGCGTGCTGGTGGCTGGCGATCCGGAGAGCTGCCTCAAGGCTATCGCGATCCACGAGGAGGCGGGCGTCGACGAGCTACAGTTCCTCATGGCGACCGAGACGGTGCCGCACGAGAGGGTCATGTCATCGATCGAGATGTTCGGTAAGCACGTCATCCCCGAGCTGAAGCGAAAACGGGCGACCGTCTAGCCGCGGGCCGTCGGCTCGAAGGAAGCTGAAGCCCGCCTCGATCGCGTAGAAGGCGTCGACGTCGGTGTCGCCGACGTGGAAGTACGCAGCCGCGACGAAGCTGGCCCTGACGTCGGCGAGCCTGTGCTTCAGCACCGTGAAGTCCGCGGCGATCTCCAGCCGCCGCCACAGCTCCTGCTGGTAGGCGACCGGCCGATCCGAGCAGCTTCCCACCAGATAGCCCCGGCGCTTGGCCTGCCGGACGAGCGCGATGGGGACGAGACCGGGTGGATCGCCCACCTCGAGCGTGCCGTCGATGTCGAAGCTGACGAGCTTCACGCCTGGCATTCGGACAAGTCTAGCCGTGGCGGATCGCCGGTCAAGCAGCGATTTGATCGCCACCCGGCCAATAGAGCGCCCATTGACGCGGGAATGGTCGTTTACTGGGTCACGCCCGCCTCCTACACTGGCTCCTCGATGAATCGAGCGGCAACGTCGCCGCACCATGTCGCGAGCCGTGGCAAGCTGATGGCCACGCTGTTCACCGCGCAGGTCTGCGGAAGCACCGGGCATTCGATCGGGATGGCGGTCGGCAGCATCATGGCGGCCGGCATCACCGGGACGAATACCTGGTCCGGCCTACCGGTGGCCGTCGGCGCGCTCGGCACCGCGCTCGCGAGCTGGCCGCTGGCCCGTCTCATGGACCGTTCGGGCCGTCGTCCCGGACTCGTGCTCGGCTACGCGCTCTCGGTGGGCGGCGCCGCGCTCGGCATCGTCGGCATGATGACGCGGAGCTTCCCGCTGCTGCTCGTCGGGATGGCGCTCTTCGGGATCGCGCAGACGTCGAACTTGCTGGCCCGCTACGCGGCCGCCGACGTGAGCCCCGGCCCGCAGCGTGGGCGCGCGATGGGACTGATCGTGTGGGGCTCGGCCGTGGGCTCGCTCGTGGGTCCCAATCTCATGGAGCCGGCGGTCCGCGCCGGCGCGCACCTCGATCTCTCACCGGCCGCGAGCGCGTTCCTGATCAGCCTCGCCGGCTACGGGCTGGCGGCGATCCTGGTCGAGATCTTCCTGCGGCCGGATCCGCTCGCGATCGCGCGTCGTCAGGAGAACGTGGGCGGCCGCGGGCCCGCCGAGCGTGCGCGGTCGCTCGGCGGGATCCTGGGAGATCTGCGCGTACAGCTCGCGTTGGCGACGCTCACGATCAGCCAGTTCGTCATGATCAGCACGACGTCGACGTCGCCCGTGTACTTGCACGACCACGGATACTCCGTCGGAGCGATCGGGATCGCCGTCTCGCTTCACCTCGGTGGGATGTACGTGACCTCGCCGCTCTCGGGCTGGCTCAGCGATCGCGCCGGGCGCCTGCCGACGATCGGTGCCGGCGCGCTGGTCCTGATCGGTGCGGTGACGCTGGCCGGATTCGCGCCCGGCACCGACCGCGTGCTGGTCATCGGGGCGCTGTTCCTGAACGGTGTCGGCTGGAACCTCGCCTTCGTGTCCGGCAGCGCCTTGTTGACCGACGCGCTCTCGCCGGCCGAGCGGGCGTCGACGCAGGGCCTCGCCGATCTCTTCATGGGCATGATGGGCGCGTTCGGCTCCGCCGCGGGCGGCATGATCCTGGGCGTGTGGGGCTTCGCGATCCTCAACACGCTCGGCGCCGCGCTCGTGCTCGGCCCGCTCGCTCTGAGCCTGCTGCGGTGGCCGACGATCACCGCGCTGTCCACCGGGGAGGGCTAGACTGGCGAGGTGCTGGCCGACGGGGCTGGAGCTAGACGACGCGCTCGGCGCGAAGGGATGCGATCTCGTCGGCGTTGAGGCCCAGCACACCCGAGAGGACTTCATCCGTGTGGCGGCCGAGCGCCGCGCCGGCGTGAGTGACGCGGCCGGGCGTCAGCGAGAGCTTGGGCACGACGCCGGGCTGCGGTAACGCGCCGAACCCCTCGGCCGGAACGTCGATGAGCATCTGCCGCGCACGGTAGTGCGGGTCGGTGAAGATGTCGGCCATGCTCATGATTGGCGAGTGCGGGATGTCGGATGCCTCGAGCTCGGCCATCGCCTTGTCGAACGGCCTGGCCGCGAACCACTCGGTCATGAGATCCAGGATGGAGCCGATGTTCTTCGGCCGCTCCGCGGCGCCGGCGAAGCGCGGATCGCGCGGCAGATCGGGCTGCCCGATCATCGCGCACAGCCGTTCGAAGAGGTGCTGCGCCGGCGCCGTGAAGACGATCCACTTGTGGTCCTGGGTCTCGAAAGCGCCGCCGGGCCAGCCCGCGTGCTGGAGGCCGCCGCGCTCGCGCACGACCCGCTGCCGGCCGTACAGCGTCGTCGTGTACTCCATCACGCGGAACGCCGACTCGTAGAGCGCGGCGTCGATCCACTGGCCTTCGCCGGTCAGGTCGCGGTGACGGAGCGCGGCCATGACGCCGAACGCCGTGAACAGCCCGGTCATGTAGTCGGGGTACACCGGTGTCGGGCGCGCCGGCGGCCGATCGGCGGAGCCGTTGACGTACCAGGTGCCGCCGAACGCCGAGCCGATCGCGGCGTAGCCGGGCCCCTCGTTGAGCGGTCCGGTCTGGCCGAAGGCGGTGATGCGCGCCATGACCAGCCGCGGGTTGATCGCGTGGAGCGCCTCCCAGCCGAGCCCCCAGCGCTCCAGCACGCCCGGCCGGAAATTCTCGAGGACGACGTCGCACTTGGCGACCAGCCTTCGGACGATGTCTTGGCCTTTCGCGACGTGGAGGTCGAGGGTCATGAGCTTCTTGTTCCGGTTATCGACGGCGAACCAGTAAGAGCAGCCGTCTTCGGAGGGCCCGAGACGCCGGAGGTCGTCGCCCCGCCCCGGCATCTCGGTCTTGATCACCTCGGCGCCGAACTCCGCCATGAGCGTGCCGCAGAAGGGGCCGGCGACGACCTGGGCGAGCTCGAGGACCCGGATTCCGTGTAAAGGCAGGCGGGACTCGGCCATGGAGTCCCGAGTCTATCATCGTGCGGGGCGGGGGCTCACGAGTCCCGCGCGCGGTGCTCGCGAATCTGCGGATCTTGGCCTACCATGACGGGGGCTCATCGAGGTCGCGCGGATGGAGAACTACAAGGGGACGAGCATGCCCACCACGGAACCCGGGGATCTCAAGGGGCTGGTCGACGTCGAGCGCGGGATCATCAGCCGCGAGATCTTCGTCAGCGAGGAAATCTACCGGCAGGAGCTCGAGCGGATCTTCGCGCGCGCGTGGCTCTTCATCGGCCACGAGAGCCAGATACCCAACCCGGGCGATTTCCTCACGTCGAGCATGGGCGAGGAGTCGGTCATCATGTGCCGCGACCGCGCCAGGCGCGTCCGCGTCTTCCTGAACTCGTGCCGCCACCGCGGCATGAAAGTGTGCCGGTACGACGAGGGCAACACCGTCGAGTTCATGTGCCCGTACCACGGCTGGAGCTACGGAACCGACGGGGCGCTGGTCGGCGTGCCGTTCGCCAAGGACGCGTACGGTGCGCAGCTCGACCGGAGCCAGTGGGGGCTCATCGAGGTCGCGCGGATGGAGAACTACAAGGGGACGATCTGGGCCACCTGGGACCGCTCGGCGCCCACGTTCCTCGAATACATCGGCGGCTACAAGCTCTATCTCGACCTGCTGCTCGACACGTGGGATGGGCGCGAGGGCGGCACCGAGGTCATCGGTGGAATCCACAAGTGGCTCATCCCCTGCAACTGGAAGTTCCCCGCCGAGAACTTCTCGGGCGACCGCTACCATGGTGTGAGCCACCGCTCGGTGGACATGGTCGGCATCGGCCCGAGCGGCAAGGGCCGGCGCGACGTCCAGGAGCGGAACGAGGCGCGATCGCTCGACGTCTCGTTCCCCGAGTTGGGTCACTCGATGATCGCGTTCCTCCGCAAGCACGACTCGCCGCTGGCTCCGGCCTATCAGGACACGCCGATCGTCGCCGAGTACTTCCGTCACTGCGAGGAGGAGCGCAAGCGCCGTCGTGGCGAATACTGGCGGCTCTTCGGCGGCCCCGGCACGATGTTCCCCAACGCCTCGCCGCTGGCGCGCCAGCCACGCACGCTCGCGGTATGGCACCCGCGCGGGCCGCACCAGACCGAAGTGTGGCGCTGGTACCTGGTCGACGCCGACGCGCCCGCCGAGGTGAAGGACGTCCTGCGCCACTACTACATCCGCTACTCCGGTCCGGCGGGGCTCACCGAGCAGGACGACATGGAGAACTGGAACTACGCCCACAAGGCGAGCCGTGGCACCATCGCCCGCCAGTATCCCTACAGCTACGAGATGGGGCTCGGCCGCGCCACGCGCGCGTTCGAGGACCATGGGCTCAAGCTCCCGGGCACCATCTGCGACGTGACGGAGGCCAACGCCAGCGAGAGCAACCAGCGCGGCTTCTACGGGCGCTGGCGCCAGTTCATGGGTGCCGAGAGCTGGGCGGACCTGAACGCGCCGTGAGCGACGATTCCACCGCCCCTCGCGCGCTCCTGCTCGCTCAGAAACTGACCCTTTCTATCTAGAATTCTTCAGGGCTCACGCTCGCGATCTGCGGCCCGGACCAGCGGCACTTGCCTGCTGCTGACGCAGCTCACGTGCGAGCCTACCGCCGAGCACGAAGTTGCCCATCCGCGAAGTCGATGAAGCGCGCGATATGCGCAAGGTCGATGCCAACGACTCGTTTTCCGACATCGGCCTCGAGTGCTTGGCCGATGACGTCGTGCCATTCGTCCGGTAGGGTGCGGAGCGCCCAGCCGGCAGCCTGCGGCTTCGAGACGACGGTGCCATGCGTATGTGAGTAGAGAATCCGGCACAGTGTAAGCACTGCGTAGGCGCGATACCTCTGGACATCGCGCCACTCGCTGTTCGGCTTCTCGACGATCTCAGCACGCAAATAGCCAGCCTCGCGGGCGAGTGCCGCAAAGAGCATCTCCCGCGTGATCGGCGGGAGGAACGACTCGGCTGGTGGGCCGTGTAACACGATTCCGCTCGCCAACACGTTCAACCAGATGATCGGATTGCCATCGGATCCGACGCGGGCGAGTCGGCCGAATTGATAGAGGCAATTGCCTTTGGGAGTGTTTGTCAGAACTTCATCCCGGATCAGAAATGATATTTGCAGGCGCACGACCCAACGGCTCTCGGCACTGGCGCGGGCGAGCCAGGCATCAAGCTGAGTGAACTCGAGGTCGGTCAGCTCGTGCTGCGTCACGACGATGCAGTCGACGTCACTGCTTTCAGGGTTGAACGCGCCTTGAGTGAGCGAGCCGTAGAGGTAGATTCCAACCAGGTTCTCTCCCAGGACAGTTGGGAGCGCCGCGGTCAAATCCTGGAGCAGCGTCGAGATCTCAGTCGGGACACGGACCATGACCGAAGCATCTCAGAACGGGGCGGGCGTGCCCTCCGCCAGCGGCGTGTCGAAGGCGAAGAGTACGCCGGCGATCATCCGGTATGACCCGGCCAGCGTCACGAGCTCCAGGAGCCCGGTGACGCCGAGCTCGCCCTGCACCTGATCTTGTAGCGCCTGCGGAATCGTCTGGTAGCCGAGCACGTGCTGGACGACCTTCGCCGGCCCGGCGTAGCGCGCCGGCAGCGATGCGAGGTCGCCCTTGGTCCGCACGCGCTCGATGACGTCGTCGGGAAGCTTCTCGGTCTTCGCGACGCGCGCGTGGGCGACCCACTCGTAGGCCTGGTTGACCGAGCGGGCGGTGATCAGGATCGCGAGCTCGCGGACGTCGCCCGGCAGCGTGCCGCCGAAGCGGAGAAATTCACCGAGGTCGCCGACCTTCTCGGCGAGCGCCGGGTGGTGCATGAGCGAGGCAAACGGGCCGCCGCGCATCGGGCCGCGCTTGGCGGTGATCTTGTCGTAGACGCTCTTGGCTTCGGGCGTCAGCGTCTTGAGCGGATCGGGTAGCTGGGCCATGAGCTTCTCCTATCGAGTGAGTTTCCCGGAAGGGACGCGCGGACGCGCCCGTTCACGCGGCCGGCAGCGGCCAGCCGAGCCTACGCGTCAGGCGTCTGACCGCGAAGCCTCTTCAGTCGCTGCTTCAGATCCGTCATGCGGTCGTTCATCTGCTCCGAGAGGCGCGTTGGCTTGCCGCGCTTCTTCGGCGCCCGGCCCGTCTCTGGCGTCGGCTTCACGTGGCCATGGCAGTAGACGCACCCGGTCTTCATGCCGTGCTTGCATTCGCTCACGATGCGGGTCTCCTCGCTTTCGGTGTTACTTGCGCTTCGGGTTCCGCGTGATGCGCTCGCCGAGCGTGAGCCCGAAGCCGTCGCCACGCTTCGTGTCCTGCCCGAGATACGCCTGAGTCTCGGCGCGCTCTTCGCGCGCCAGCGCCTGGGTGTGCGAGAGCCGAATGCGCCGCCCACCCTCCTCGATGGCGACCACCACCACCTTGAGCTCGCTCCCCACAGGGAACGCGCGGCGCAGATCGGTGCCGCGAGCCGTGGCCAGCTCGGAAACTGGCACGAGCCCAGTCTGTCCGGGACCGAGCCGCACGAAGACGCCGAAGTTCTCGAGCCGCTCGACGGTGCCGGTCAGCAGCGCGCCGACCTCGACGCTTGACTCCACTTGCTCGCCCGGCGCCGCGCCCTCGGGCGCCAGGGCGAGCGCGACGCGGCGCTTCTCCGTGTCGATGCTCACGATCAGCACGATCACCTCGGCGCCGCCGGTCGCGGCCTCGCGCAGCGCGCCCTGACGGTGGCGCGGGATCTCCGTGATATGCAGCAGACCGTCGACGCCCGGCAGGAGCTCCACGAAGATCCCGAACTCGGTGGCGCGGGCCGCTCGTCCGCGGATCACCTGGCGCTCACGTAGCCGGCCTGGCACCGCGGCCCACGGGTCGCCCTCGAGCGCCTTGAGGCTGAGCGAGATCCGGTCTTTCTCGGTGTCGACCCTCAGCACCTTGACCGTCACCGCCTCGCCCACGCTCAGCCGATCGGCCGGGCGACTGACGCGCGAGTGCGAGATCTCGGACACGGGCACGAGCCCCTGGAGACCGCCGAGGTCGACGAACGCGCCGAAGTCG
The DNA here is from genome assembly GCA_003220435.1 of Candidatus Rokuibacteriota bacterium. Classification (GTDB taxonomy): domain Bacteria; phylum Methylomirabilota; class Methylomirabilia; order Rokubacteriales; family CSP1-6; genus AR31. Next base: position 32,322 of record QHSL01000060.1, read on the forward strand.
GCCAGCGACGCGACCGTCCCGCTCAGCACGGCCCCGGGAATGATTCTCTTGCGCGTCTCCTCGGCGGCCTCGGCGGCGCGCTCCTCGAGCAGCCGGCGGCGGGAGAGCACGAGGTTTCGCCCGTTGTCGCTGAACGTCGTGATCCGGAACTCGAGAACGCGGCCCACGTACTCTCCGGCGGCGGCGGCATCCACGCGACGAATGTCCATCTGAGACAGCGGGCAGAAGGCGCGCAGGCCACCGACCGTCACTTCGTAGCCGCCCTTGATCACGGCCGCCACCTTGCCCTCGACCGGAATTCCCGTCTGCGCGGCGACCGCGAGGGCCTGCCGGGCCTGAGCACCCTGCCGCAGCTTGTGGGAGAGACGTATCTCGTCGCCGGTCGCCACGACAGTCGCCTCGATCTCGTCACCGACGCCGACGCGCAGCTTGCCCTCCGGGTCCAGCAGCTCCGCGCGCTCGATCCAGGCCTCGCCCTTGCCGCCAACGTCGACGAAGACGTTCTCGGCATCGATGTGGATGACGCGCCCCTTCACGACCTGCCCCACTTCCAGCGTCGGCCGCGCCGACTCGCGCGCGAACATCGCGGCGAAATCTTCCGGGTCGCTCATGTCATCCGATCCTCCTCCTTCAGACGCCTAGTTCACTGTATCGCATCGGCCGATCGCTGGACACGTTCAAGAGCGGAGGATAGAGTGCGGGCCATGCTCGGCGATCGCCTGACCCTCCTGACCTATTCCGTCCTGTTGCTGATCACGGTGGCGGCGTGGGCCCGGCTCCTGTCGTCGGGCATGCAAGCCGACGACATGGCGGGCATGAGCATGCCGCTGGCCCCGACGGTCGCCGAGGGCGCCCTGTACGTGGCGGCGTGGACCGTCATGATGGCGGCGATGATGCTGCCGAGCGCCGCGCCGACGATCGCGCTCTACGCCGCGACCCAGCGGAACGCCGCGAGCGCGGTTGAGCGGATCGTGCCGGTCGTGCTGTTCACGCTCACCTATCTCGCGCTCTGGGCGGTGACGGGGGTGCCGACGTATCTCGCGAGCGTCGTGCTCGGCGCCATCACCTCGCAGGCCCTGGCGTACATCGTCGCCGGCCTGCTCCTGGCGGCGGGGCTCTTCCAGCTCTCGCCGCTCAAGCAACTGTGCCTGCGGGCCTGCCGCAGTCCTGTCGGGTTCCTTCTGGGTCACTGGCGCGCAGGTTGGCGGGGCAGCCTTTCGATGGGGTGGGCCCATGCGGTCTACTGCATGGGGTGCTGCTGGGCGCTCATGGCGGTGCTGGTCGTGGCCGGCGCGATGGGCCTGGCGTGGGGCCTGCTCATCGCGGTGGCCGTCGCCGCGGAGAAGCTTCTGCCTGGCGGCGAGTGGATCGCGCGGGCGATCGGCGTCGCGCTCGTGCTCCTCGGCGCCGCGGTGGTCATCAGGCCCGAGCTCGTCGTGGCGCTGCGTGGCGGCGGCTCCCCGATGTAGCATGCTTCCCTGATCGAGGAGGACGACATGGCAAATGCGCAGTGGAAGATCAACGGCCAGTACTTCGAGGCCTGCAGCTGTGACTTCGTGTGCCCATGCCCGACGTCGGCGATGACGGCGCCGCCGACCAAGGGCTACTGCGCCGCGGGACTCGTCTTCACCGTCGAGCGCGGCGAGTACGCGGGAACCAGGCTCGACGGGCTGAGCTTCGCCGTCCTGCTGCGTACGCCCGGCCCGATGGCCAAGGGCGACTGGACGGTGGGCGTGATCCTGGACGAGCGCGCCACGACCGTCCAACGCGAGGCGCTCACCGCGATCGCGAGCGGCCAGGGCGGCGGGCCGATGGCCGCGCTCGGTCCCCTGGTGGGCCGCTTCGGTGGCGCCGAGGCGAAGCCGATCAAGATCGAGAAGAACGGGCTGCGCCGCTCGGTCTCGATCCCGGGGGTGCTGGACATCGCCGTCGAAGGCGTCTCCGGCGCGAAGACGGGGGAGCCGATCTACCTCGACAACGTCGGTCATCCGGCCGCGACTCGGCTCGCGCTGGCCAAAGCCGCGCGCGGCCACCTGCACGCGTTCGGCATCGACTGGGACGACACGTCGGGCCGGAACAACGGCCACTTCGCGCCGTTCGCCTGGAGCTCCCACTAAGCATGATCCACACACCGGTCTGTGACCTGCTCCAGATCCGGCATCCCGTCATGCTGGGCGGCATGGCGGGCAACACTTCCGTTCCCCTGGTAGCGGCGGTCAGCAACGCCGGCGGGCTGGGCACGCTCGGCATCGCGCGCACACCGGCCGAGCAGATCCCGAAGGACATCGGCGCCATCCGCGAGGCGACCAAGCACCCCTTCGGCGTCAACTTCCTGCTGTTCCTGGGGGGCCGCGGGCCCGCCATCGACGCCGCCCTCACGGCGCGCCCGCCCGTGTTCTCCGCCGCCTGGGCGCGCACGGATCAGGATCTGAAATCGCTCTTCGGCCGCGCGCACGACGCGGGCAGCAAGGTGATGTACATGGTCGGGACCGTGCCGGAGGCGCTGCGCGCGAAGGCGGCGGGGGCGGACGTGATCGTGGCGCAGGGCACCGAGGGCGGCGGTCACGTGGGCTGGATGGCGAGCATGACCGTGCTGCCGATGATCGTCGACGCGGTCGGCTCGACGCCGGTCGTCGCCGCCGGGGGCATCGCCGACGGCCGCGGGCTCGCCGCCGCGCTGGCGCTCGGCGCGCAGGGCGCCCTGCTCGGCACACGGTTCCTGGCCACGAGGGAATCGCCGCTGCATCCCAACTTCAAGCAGGCGGTGCTCGACAGCGACGGGCACGACACGGTGCTGACGGAGATCCCCGACGTCGCCCGCGACAACGTGTGGCCCGGGGCGATGGCGCGCGCCTTGCGCAACGAGTTCATCGAACGCTGGGCCGGCCGCGAGTGGGAGCTGCGCGCCCGGCAGCCCGAGGCCGCCGCCGCGCTTCAGAAGGCCCAGGAAAGCGGCGACGCGAAGAACGCCTCGCTGCTCATCGGACAGGACGCCGGCCTGATCCGCGACATCCCGCCGGCCGGCGAGCTGGTCGAGCGCATCGTGGCGGAGGCCGAAGCGGTGCTGAAGGGGCGCCTGCCGAAGCTGCTGCGGTGAGCTGAGGGGTCGGGCGTCCGGGAACGCGTTACACGTCAATGGCCGCGGCGGCGGCGCCTTCGTGCGGCGGTTCTTCCCGGTGATCGCCGCGTGCCCTGCCCCGGCTTGCCGTAGCCACGGTTGCACTCGTTGCAGAATTTCTGCGTTTCATCCTTGAGCTCTCGCTTGCAGGTGGGGCACTTGACCATGACCGTCCTCCGCTCTTCCTCGTTCAGCGGGTGGCTCGATCGCCTGCGGACCGGTGAACAGGCGAGCCGACGACCACCACGAGCCTGACCGCCGCCAGCGCGCGAATCACCAGCCACGACGGATCGAACTCGGCTCGTCGCACGCTGAACTTCGGCGCGCGCGGGGCGGCATGGTGGTTGTTGTGCAGGCTCTCGCCGCCCGTCACCCAGGCCAGCACCGTCGAGTTGTACGCCGTGTTCGCGAAGTTTTGGGCGCCTCGCCAGTGCCCGACGCCGTTGATGAGCGGCGCCAGGACCCCGACGTAGAGGACGGCATGCGCCAGCGCCGTGATCAGCCCCGGACCGACGCCGAGCAGGAGACACAGGAACCCCGCGCCGAGTGTGGGGCCGAGCGCGCCCATGGAATACACCGCACGATCCAGCCTGTCCTCGGGGACGTCCGGGGCGAACGTCCGGATCGTGTTCGGGTTGCGCGCTTCTCGCTGGTAGTAGTAGGCGTTCAGGAGTTGGACCCGCCACAGGCCGAGCAGCCGCGGGCTGTGCGGATCGCCTTCCCGGTCGGTGAAGGCGTGATGCTTACGGTGAACGGCGACCCAGGCCTGCCGGCGCTGTCCGGTCGTGAGCCAGAGCACTGTCCGGAACACCACGTCCGCGATCGGGTGCACGGCCAGCGCTCGATGGGCCAGCGTGCGGTGAAGGTACACCGACGTCGCGAGGACCGCCGCCTGCGTCAGCGCGATCGCGATCAACGGGACGAGCCAGAGATCAGTCACCGACACCTCCCACCGTTCTCGCGCCGGCCCTCACGCTCGACGCCTCCGCGAGTTTCCCGGCCGTGGATTGGCTCGCGTGCCCAGCGCCCTCGTCCGGCGTGCCATGATGCGCGTGTCGCGAACCGCCTGGGCCTGGCTCCCGATCCTGGCGAGGAAGGCCGGGTGACCGTCGCGCTTCAGTCCTTCCTCGAGGAGGGCCCGGAGCACGATCTGAAGGCTCACCGGGAGCTTGAGGGCGATCGTCGCCTTTCCCGCGAGCACCCGCGCCTGATCCAGGAGGTTGCGGGACAGAATGAGGAGAACCCTGGTGCGGTCTTCGTTCATCGACACCTCCCGCGGCCAACCATGCTTTATTTTTTATATAAGTTATATGTTATCATGTCAAGACTTGAAGTCGGCCGGGCGCCCCGGAGATTCCTTGCCGGGGCCGCCGATTCGGAGACATACGAGCCAGGCGAGCACGCGAACGATGGCACAGGGCGTCATTTCGCTGGGAGCCGTTTCGGCGCGCGAGTCCTTCACTCGGGCCGGAGAGGCCGGTGACGCGCAACGCGCGCACGCGGAGTGCCGGCGCTACGTTGCCCTCCTGAGGGACGCGATCGGTCCCGAGCCCCGAGGCGCTCAGCTCCGGATCCGGCGCTCCGAGCCCGAGCGCGGCTCGTACCTCGAAGTCGTCGTCGAGTATGACGACGAGAACAACGTGGCGCGGGCCTACGCGATCCGCTGTGATCGCGAGGCGCCGACGACTTGGGAGTAGGCGCCGGGCAACCCGGCAGGACGGAGCCGATCATGACGCTACATCTCGTCGAGATCCGCGGGCGCTCGATGTGGTGGACGTGGATAATCCGCGACAGCGCGGGCGTTCTCGTCGAGGAATCGCGGACGCAGTTTCGCTCGGCGGAAGCCGCCGAGCTCGAGGGCCGCACCAGAATGACGGAATTGAAGACCCGGGGATGACGGTGTCCGCCGGAGCCCGCGGGTGAGGACCCTCACCCTGATTGTTCTCGTCTCGATCGCCGCGGCGGGGACCGCCCACGGCCAGGTCCCGACCGCCGCGGACTTCGACGCCTGCAACGACGAAGCGCCCGCGGTGGCCAGGGCCGGCGGGGCTTCACCGACCACGGGCGACCACGCCCGAGCCAAGGGCGCGCGCGCCGGCACGACGACGGGCCCCGGGGCCTTCACGGTTCCGCTCGTCGAGTCGTCGGATCCGCAAATTCGCGGGATGAACGCCGAGGGTGCGAAGGACCCCGCCTATCAAGCCGCCTATCGCAGCTGCATGCGACGCAAGGGGTTCTAGGGCGCGCGTCTCTCCCCGTCGGGACCCCGCCGTGAGCGACGCCGGGTCCCCCTACGTTCCGGAGGTGGCGCCTCCGTCATCGCCACCAGCACGCAGCGGCAACCGGGATGAATCGGTGGCATGGGAGCGCCTCCGGGCGTCACCTCGTGCCCGTTGAACGACTCGCACGCCGGGCAGCGCCCTCCCCCGCCTTGCCGGACCATCCGCGCGCGCATCCCCTGCCTCCGGTAGTGGCCGAAGGCCGCGGCGCCGTGCGCGAGCGTATCGAGCCATTCGAAGAGGAGATCCAGTTTGCGCAGCCGGTAGATCGCGCGCGCCGCCGGCGGAGTCTGGGGCTCGGGCGCCGCTTGCAACCCGTCCCAGCGGGCGGGAAACATGCCGCGGGCGCTGAAGAAGGCCTGCCAGCGATCGAACTCGGGCCAGGTGAAGGCGCGATCAACGGGCATGCTCGAGGTCGTCGCCGAGCCGGCGCGGGGAGCGGCCGCGCGGCCGAGCTTCAGACGGTCGACGACGGCCTCGCGCTCCGTCGCTGACAAGCCCTGAATCCCGCTCAGAACCTGCGCCGCCGCCTGGAATCTGGGGGTCATGCTCCGCTCGACTATATAGCATTTATCTCATATATAATTTGTGCTATCGTACCGGCGCCTGATCCGGTGTGTGTTCACGGGAACTCCTGCAGGGCATCGGGCCACGACTCCAGCGGCCGTCCGCGTTTCTCTGGAGCGCGCATGAACTCACAGCGTGGAAGCAGCGAAGGAGGCGCCCCATGGCGCAGAAACTCTTCATCGGCGGTCTGGCGTTCAGCACCTCGACCGAGCGGCTCCGGGAAGTGTTCGCCGCGGCCGGCCAGGTGGAATCGAGCGCCGTCGTGACCGATCGCGACACCGGGCGCTCGCGAGGCTTCGGTTTCGTGGAGATGGCCACCGCGGAGGAAGCCGAGAAGGCGATCGCACAGTTCAACGGCAAGGATCTCGACGGGCGTCAGATCCGCGTGGAGAAGGCGTCGGCCAGCGGCGGTACCCGTGGTAGCGGTGGGGGAAACTCGCGCGGCTTCGGCGGATCCTCACGCGGCGGACGCTGGTAGTCGCAACTTCGTGGAAACCACCTTTCGATCAGGAGCAGGAGGTGCCTCATGACAGTGCAAGCCCCTTGGATCAAACCGGCGGTGTGGGGTGCGATCGGCGGCGGCGTCGCCACCGTGATCATCGGCTTTTCATGGATGGGCTGGATCCTCGGCAGCACCGCCGAGCGGATCGCGACGGAGCGCGTCGATTCGGCCATCATCGTCGCTCTCACTCCCGCCTGCGTCGCGGGCTTCATGCAGCAGCCCAACGTGGCGGCGAAGCTGACCGAGTTCCGGAAGATCGAGTCGTGGAAGCAGCGGCAGTTCGTCGAAGAGGGCGGCTGGGCCACGCCGCGCGGCGGTAAAACGCCCAATTCGGGCTTGGCGAGCGCCTGCGCCGAGGAGCTCGCGAAGGCCAAGAGCTAGGCGGCGACTCGCTCAGTTCAGCTCGGCGTCCAGCTCGTCGATGGAGGCCGTGACGACGTCGACGAGCTGGTCGATCTCCTGGCGGTTGATGCAGAGCGGCGGCGCCAGCCGCACGACCTGGCCGCGCGCGTAGACGATCGCGCCGCGGTCCCATGCCTTGCGGTCGAGCGAGGCCACGCGCTCCTTGTCGAGCGGGCGGCCGGAGCCGTCGGGCTCCACGAGCTCGACGCACACCATGAGCCCGCGGCCGCGTACCTCGCCCACGATGCGCTTCTTGCCCACCGCCTGCTGGAGGCCGTCGAGGAGCCGGGCGCCCATCGCCGCGGCGTTCGCCACCAGGTTGTCCTGCTCGAAGATCTTGATGTTGGCGAGCGCGGCTGCGCACGCGACGGGGTGCGCCGCGTAGGTGCCGGGATGCACGTTCTCCTGCTTGGCGTCGTCGGCGAACGCGTCGGCGAGCCGTCGTCGCGCAATGGCGGCCGAGAGCGGCACGTACCCCGACGTGATGCCCTTGGCGACCGTCATGAGGTCGGGGACGACGCCATCGTGCTCGCAGGCGAACCAGCGGCCGGTCCGGCCGAAGCCCGTGATGACCTCGTCGGCGATCATCAGCACGTCGAGCTCGTCGCAGATCGCGCGGACGGCGCGCAGCCAGCCGATGGGCGGCATGATGAAGCCGCCCGACGAGATCACCGGCTCCATGATCACCGCCGACACGGTGTCCGGCCCTTCCTTGAGGATCGCGGCCCGTAGCTCGCCGGCGCGGCGCTGAACGAGCTGCTCGTCGGTGCCGGTGCCCCGGTCGCGATACGGGTACGGCGGCGTGATCTTGGTGAACCCCGGCACGTGCAGCGCCGCGTAGGGCTCGACCATGTGCGGCAGCCCGCAGACCGCGAACGTGCCCGTCGTCCCTCCGTGGTAGCCGCCCTGGAGCGAGAGCACCTTGTGCTTGCCGGGCTTGCCCGAGGCGAGCCAGTAGTGGCGAGCGATCTGCATCGCGCGCTCGTTGGCCTCGGCGCCGCTGACCGCGAACATCGAGTAGTCGAGGTCGCCGGGGGCGAGCGTCGCGAGCTTGGCGGCCAGCTCGGCGGCCGGCCGGTTCGAGAACTGCCGCGTCGTCGGATAGTAGGCAAGGCGCACGGTCTGCTCGGCGATGGCCTCGGCGATCTCGCGCCGTCCGTGGCCGGCGTTCACCACCGCCAGACCGGCGAAGCCGTCGAGCAGCTTCTTGCCGCGCTCGGTCCACACCCACACGCCCTCGGCGCGCTCGATCACGAGCTCCTCGTCGGGGAGCCACGGATGGTCCTGGGTCTTGTGGGTCCACAGGTGCCTGATCGCCTCGCCGCTCGTGGTCATGGGTGCGCCTCCCGTCTTGTCCATGATGCTATCATCCGCGCATGTTCATCGCCGGGATCGATGTCGGCGGCACCTTCACCGACCTCACCGCGGTGGACGAAGCGACGGGCCGCGTCGTCGTCACCAAGGTCCCGTCGCAGCCGCTCAACGAGGGCGCGGCGCTTCTGTCCGGGCTCCAAGCGTTGGGCATCGCGGGCCGTGACGTCAGGCGGCTCGTCCACGGGACGACCGTCGGCACCAACGCGGTCCTCGAGCGCCGCGGCGCGCGCGTGGCGATCCTCACCACCGCGGGCTTCCGCGACCTGATCGAGATCGGCCGCACGAAGCGCAACATCCCCGCGCTCTTCGTGCCCACGTTCGTCCGTCCCAAGCCCGTGGTCGAGCGCCGGCATCGCTTCGAGGTCGTCGAGCGTCTCGGCGCTGACGGCAGCGTGCTGATCCCGCTCGATCCGGCCAGCGTCGAGGTGGCGCTCGACGCTGCGGCGGCGGCCGGCGCCGAGGCGCTCGCGGTGTGCTTGCTCCACGCATACCTGAACCCTCGCCACGAGCACGCCGTCGCCGACCTCGCGAAGGGCCGCTGCCCCGGGCTCCCGTTGTCGTGCTCGGCCGACGTCGTCGCCGAGTACCGCGAGTTCGAGCGCTTCTCGACGACCGTGCTCAACGCCTACCTGCAACCGCTCATGGACGGCTACCTCGCCGGGCTCGAGGCGCGGCTGCGCGCGACGGGCTACGGCCACGGCGTGCTCACGGTCGCCTCGAGCGGCGGCATGATGACGACCGAGACCGCTCGCCGCTTGCCGATCAAGACGATCTTTTCGGGGCCGGCTGGCGGCGTCAGCCAGGCGTGCTTGGTCGGCGCGGCCACCGGCGTCCGCAATCTCATCACCTACGACATGGGCGGGACCTCGACCGACGTGTGCCTCGTGCGCGACCTGACGCCGCTGGCGACCTCGGACGCGATGATCGGGGCGTTTCCCGTCAAGGTTCCGCAGCTCGACATGCACAGCGTCGGCGCCGGCGGCGGCTCGATCGCGTGGCTCGACGTGGACGGAAGCCTTCAAGTCGGGCCGCGCAGCGCCGGCGCCATGCCGGGCCCCGCCGCCTACGGCCAGGGCGGCACCGAGCCGACCGTCACCGATGCCAACGTCGTGCTGGGGCGAATCGGGACGAGCCGGCGCCTCGGCGGCGCCATCGCCCTCGACGCCGAGCGGGCGCGCCGGGCCATCGCCGACCTGGACGCCCGGCTCGGCCATTCGCTCGGCGTCGAGGCGCTCGCCGACGGCATCGTGCGGATCGCGATCGCGCGAATGACGTCGGCGATCCGCGAGGTCTCGATCCAGCGAGGCCACGACCCGCGCGACTTCACGCTGGTGGCCTTCGGCGGCGCCGGGCCGATGCACGCGCTCGCGCTGGCCGAGGAGATCGGTATCCCGCGCGTGCTGGTGCCGCTCCACCCCGGCAACTTCTCCGCGCTCGGCCTGCTCGCCTCCGACGTCAAGCACGACGACGTCCGGACCCGCGTCGGCCCGCTGCGCGAGCGCCTGGTGGTCGTGCGCGAGCTCTTCGCGGAGATGGAGCGCGCCGCGCGCATTCAGCTCGAGCTCGAGGGCTTTGCGCCGTCCGCCCAGCGGCTGGTGCGCTCGCTGGACCTTCGCTATCGCGGCCAGGCCTTCGAGCTGAACGTCGCCGCCGCCGAGGCGAGCGCGGGCGGCCTGGACCTCGCGGCGATCGAGACCGCGTTCCATCGCCAGCATCTGGCGGCGTACGGCCACGCGAACCCCGAGGCGACGATCGAGCTCGTGAACGCCAGGCTCGCCGCCTACGGGACGGTGCCCAAGCCCTCCGCCGCGCGCCACGCGAGCGCGGCCGCCTCGCTGGAGGCGGCGCTCGCGGAGCGGCGGCCCGTCTGGTTCGACGGTGTCAGGCACGAGTGTCCGGTGTGGGACCGCGAGCGCCTGCCCGAGCGGGCCGAGCTGCGCGGCCCGGCCGTCGTGGAAGAGTTCGGGGCGACCACCGTCGTGCCGCCGGGCTGGGCGGGCGTCGTGGACGAGCGCGGCGACCTGAGATTCGAGCGCGCGGGCACGTCGTGATCGACCCGATCACCCTCGAGGTGGTCCGCGAGGCGTTCGTCTCGATCGTGCGCGAGATGCGCGTGACGCTCGTGCGCACCGCCTATTCGTCGATCCTCTACGAGGGCGAAGACTTCTCGTGCGTTCTCATGGACGGCGGGGCACAGATCGTGGCGATGTCGCGGGGGCAGGATCATCCCCTGCACATCGTGCCAATCGGCTGGTCGATGAAGGCGGTGCGGGAGAAGTTCGGCGACGACATCCATCCCGGCGACGTCTTCCTGCACAACGAGCCCTACACCGGCGGCACGCACCTCAACGACGTCGCGATGATCTATCCGCTGTTCGCTGACGGCGAATTGTTCGTCTCCCCGGTCGTGCGCGCTCACTGGGGCGACGTCGGCGGGATGAGCCCCGGGAGCCTCTCCGGCCGCGCGACGGAGATCTTCCAGGAGGGCGTGCGCATCCCGCCGATCAGGGTCGTGGAGAAGGGACGACCCAACCAGGCCGTGCTCGATCTGATCTTCGCCAACATGCGGGGGACGCGCGAGCGCGTCGGCGACTTCCGGGCGATGCTCGGCACGTGCCGCAAGGCCGCCGAGCGGGTCGAGGCGCTGAGCGCGCGGTACGGCGCTCCGACCATCCGAGAGGCCGTCGCCGACCTGATGGATCGCGCCGAGGCGCGGATGCGCCGGGCGATTCGCGCGCTGCGCCCGGGCGAATACGTGTACGAGGCGCACCTCGAGGCAGGCCGCGAGCGCCTCGAGCCGCTCACGGTGCGCGCTCGGGTCACCGTCGCCGGCGACACGATCGACGTCGACCTCACGGGCACGTCGCCGCAGACGGCCGGGCCCACCAACGTCGGCCCCGCGATGGCGCCGACCGGTGCCTTCACGATCATCAAATCGTTCCTCGATCCCGGCTCCGAGGTGAACTCGGGCGCCTTCCGTCCGCTGACGGTCATCACACCGCCGGGCACGATTGTCAACGCCGACCCGCCCGCGCCGTGCGGCGGCATGGTCGAGGTGAAGTACTGCGTGGAATCGGCCGTGATGGGTGCGCTCGCCCAGGCGCTCGACGGCAAGGTGGCCGGCGATCTCAAGGGCGGCGGCAACCACTGTTACGTCGGCGGTCCGCACCCGAGCACCGGCGAGACGTTCATCTTCTACGAGTACCCGGCCGGCGGCACCGGCGGCTTCGAGGGCGGCGACGGCAGCAACACCGTGCGCGCGTGGACCGAGAGCGACATGACCACGCTCCAGCCCATCGAGGCGGTCGAGCAGCTCTACCCAGTCCGCATCGAGCGCACGGCGCTACGCGAGGACTCGGGCGGCCCCGGGCGCTGGCGGGGCGGCCTCGGCCTCACGCGCACGGTGCGCATCCAGGCGCGGGGAGCTCAGCTCTCCGTGCTCGCCGAGAAGTCCGTGCTGCCGCCCTTCGGCGTCTGCGGCGGCGGCGCCGGCGCCACCAATCGCTTCTGGGTGCGTCGCGACGGTCGGCGCGTCGAGACGTCACCGCTGCCTGGCAAGGTCAGCGGATTCCTGCTCGAGCCGGGCGACGTCCTGCTCATGGAGTCGAGCGGCGGCGGCGGCTTCGGCGACGCGCTCGACCGCGATCCGGCGAGCGTGGCCGCCGACGTGCGCGAGGGCTACGTCAGCGCTGCCGCCGCGGAGGCGACGTACGGCGTGGTCCTCCGCGACAGCGTGCCGGACGCCGTCGCCACCGCGGCGAGCCGCGAGACGTTGCGCGCCGCCCGGCTCCGGGTCCGCGTCGTCGCCGGCGCCGGGCTCGAGAGCGCGCGAGGGCGCGAGATCCGCCTCGGCGCCGACGTCGCCGCGCGGCTCGGCGTGGCGCCCGGCGCGGTCGTCGAGCTGGTGAACCCGCGTGGAGCGCCGCTGCGCGCCTGGGTCGCGAGCCTCATGGCGGCAAGCCCTGCCGACGCGGTGCCGTTCGCCGAGCTCGCGCCGATCGCGCTGCGCATGCTTGCCGCCGCCGAGGGGGCAGAGGTTGAGGTGCGGGCCGTTCACTCTGGGGTGCTGGGCTGACCGAGTGGCTTCCAGTCGCTTTCGCTGATGCGCACGCCTCGATGGGCGCCCTTGCGGCGCTTGACTCGCGCGCCGGGCTCGGCCTAGTCTCTTGAGGCCATGGCCCTGTCCTTCCGGAAGCTCCATCGGCACTTCGTCGCCGAGTCGAGCCCGATCGAGCTCCGCAACGTCCGCGACCCGGAAACGCTGACCGAAATCCGCAGGGGTATGGACGAGCACGCCGTCCTCGTCTTTCGCGCTCAGCCGTTCACCGACGCCGAGCAGCTCGCGTTCGCGCAGCGACTCGACGGCCGGCTGCACCAGAGCGGCGGAAGCCGGGTGATCGCAAAGAACCGCCTCGGCAACGAGGCGCTCTCCGACATCTCCAACCTGGATCAGGACGGCGAGATCATGCAGGCGGACGATCGCCGGCGCCAGTACGGCCTCGGCAATCGCCTCTGGCACACGGACGCCTCGTTCCGGGATCCGGCTGGCCGGTACTCGATGCTTCACGCGCGGGTCGTTCCGTCCGTCCCGGCCGACACCGAGTTCGCCGACATGCGCGCCGCGTACGACGCCCTGCCCGCGGAGACGAAGACCCAGCTCGAGGGGCTGCGCGCCCACCACTCGATCGCGCACTCGCGTCAGCTCCTCGGCTTCGAGTTCAGCCAGGGCGAGCAGGACCAGCTGACGGGCGCGATCCACCCGGTCGTCCGCACCATCCCGTGCTCGCTGCGGCGATCGCTCTACCTCGCGTCGCACCAGTCGCGGATCGTCGACTGGCCCCTCGCGGAGGGGCGGCTGCTGCTGCGCGACCTGACGGAGCACGCGACCCAGCGCGAGTTCGTCTACCGTCACGCCTGGCGGATGGGCGACCTCGTGATCTGGGACAACCGCGCCACCATGCACCGCGGACGGCCGTTTGACGACTCGAAGTATCGCCGAGAGCTTCGCCGCGTGACGACCCTCGACATCGAGCAGCCCGCGTTCGTCGCGAGCGGCTCCTAGCCCCGCGAGCTCCCGCCCTGGACACCGACGGCCGCTCGCCGCTCGACGCCGCCCGGAAGCTCGTTCCCCAGATTCGGTCCGCCGCCGACGAGATCGACAGGCAGCGGGAGCTGCCGCGGCCCCTCTTCGAGGCGATGGCCGACGCCGGGCTCTTCCACATGGCGGTCCCTCGCGCCATAGGCGGCGGCGAGGTCGACCTGCCAACCTACGTCCAGGTGATCGAAGAAATCGGCAAGGCCGATGCGAGCACCGGTTGGTGCCTCAACCAGGGCGCGATCTTCGGGACGTACGCCGCGCGGATGCCCCGTGAGGTCGCGCGTAAGATCTGGATCGACGTGCCGCGCGCCGTGGTGGCGAATACGCCAGCGCCCACTGCAAAGGCGATCGTGGTGCCGAGCGGCTACCGGGTCACCGGCCGCCAGGGGTTCAGCACGGGCTGCCGCCACGCCGCCTGGGTCGCGGCCCATGCCCAGATCACCGAGAACGGCCAGGTCCGCCTCGATGCCGGGCAGCCGGAGCAGCGCTACTTCTTCGTGCCGGTCGCCGAGGCCGAGCTGCTCGACACCTGGCACACGCGCGGGATGCGCGGCACCGGTACGCACCACTTCGCGGTGAACGACGTCTTCGTGCCGACCGCGCGCACGGTGCTCTCGCAGACGGCGCCGCTGATCGAGAACGCGCCGCTCTACCGGGTTCCGCGCACGCTGTTGTTCGCCTCGGGCGACGCCGCGGTCGCGCTCGGGATGGCTCGCACGTGCCTGGAGACGTTCGGCGAGCTGGCCGGCGCCAAGACCCCGCGCGCCATGCCGGCGCTGCTCCGCGATCAGCCGATGGTGCAGATGACGGTCGGCCAGGCCGAGGCCGCCCTGCGCTCGGGCCGGGCGTTTCTCCTCGAGGCGGTACGCGAGATCTGGGCGGCGAGCGTGAACGGCGCGATCGCTCTGGACCATCGCGCGAATCTGCGTCTGGCTGCCACGCACGGGATCCGCCTCGCGGCCCAGATCATCGACAGCGTCTACAACGCCTCGGGCGCCACCGCCGCCTACGACGATCACCTGCTGCAACGGCACTTCCAGGACATCCACGTGATCACGCAGCATCTGCAGGGACGTCTCGCCCACTACGAGCTGATCGGCCGGTACTGGCTCGGCCTCAAGATCGACGAGGCCAGGCTGTAGGGATCGATTAGGTGGGGGGCCTCGAAGGGCCCCCCAAGCCCCCCGCGCTCGCACGCCCCCGGCCCAGCCGTGGCGCGCCTCGACATGGCGTGGCGTCCTGGGGGCCGCGAAGAGCCCCCGGCTAGTCTCTGCCGTTCGTGATCACGCTGCGGCCGGTCGCTCGCAGGAGCCGACGGTCGGCCTCCGGGCTCGCCGCCGGCGGCACGCGCAACACGAGGTCTTGCGTGAACGTGCGGATGATCTTGCCCGCGGGCCACTGCGTGCCGCGCGGATCGCGGCCGCGCGCGACGGCGCGAATCCCGTCGCGCACGATGCGCCGGAGCATGATCACGCCGTGGTCGGTCGACGCCAGGTGCTCGAGCGCGTGGACCGCGATCGTCCGCTGGCTCGACTGGGCGTCGAAGTCCGCCGGCTGGCGCTGCCGATCGGTGTACGACCGCTCGTCGGCTTGGCCGAAGCCCGGCTGGGCCACCTGCTCGTCCGTCAGGCCCCACGCGGGATCGACCTGGGCGAGCTCGAAGTTGGTCGTGCACGTGTCGTCGTTGGGCACGGCCCAGCGGATGACGACGGGGCGGCTCGCCGGCTTGGGCTCGCTCGCCTCCTCGATCTCGCGGGTGAACTGGTGGACGTTCGGCGGCATGAAGTCGCACACGCGGACCCACACCAGATCGCCCACGCGGCGGGTCGCCACGTAGACCATGCCGGCCTCGGTCGCCAGCCAGTCGAGCTCGGGGACGACGCCGAACGCCTCGGTGAACTGATAGCCGCTGCTCAGCGCGTGCAGAAAGGCGGTGTGCACCGGATCCATGCTGTTGTCCTTCACCTGGAGCCAGTTGCACGGAAGCACGAACTTCGCGGCGGGCTTCAACTGAAAGCCGGGCAGGTCGTAGCTGTCGTAGCGCGGGAACGCGGGGCGGCGGTCCGGCGGCCCGAGGTAGGCGAACACCAGCCCCGCGAACTCGTGAGTCGGATAGGCGCCTTGCCGGACTCGCTCCTTGAGCCGGCTGCCATTCGGCTCGCCCGGGGTCTCGAGGCACCGCCCGTCGACGTCGTACGCCCAGCCGTGATAGCAGCAACGGATCCCGCGCTCGAGCGGGATCCCGAACTCGAGCGACGTCCCCCGGTGCGCGCAGTGCAGGTGCAACATGCCCACGCGCCCACCGCGATCGCGGAACACGACCAGGTCCTCGCCGAGCACTCGCACGCGCTGCGGCGTCGCGATGAGATCGCGCGCGAACGCGACCGGCTGCCAGAAGCGCCGCAGATACTCGCCGCACGGAGTCCCGGGGCCCACCCGAGTCAGCTCCGGATCCGGTGCGGGGACGTCGCGGCGATGGTAGCCGTCGAACGGACCGGCCGGCGGCTTCGCGGCGCGTGCTCGAGCTCGCTTCACGGCACTTCTTCCTTAGCGCCGACGAGAGAGCGGAGTCAAGCCGCGCTGGACGATGCGCTGGGCGACCTTGACCTCGCGCAGTGGCGACGGTAGCCTAACCGCCATCAGGCTTGAACCCGAAGCGATCGCCAAAGCCCTCGCTACCTTCATCAATGCCACGATCATGGCCCGCGGCCATCCGGTGCAGCCCGACGACGATCTCGAGCTGGCCGGCCTCGATTCGATGGCGCTCTTGAAGATCCTGCTCTTCATCGAGGCCGAATACGGATTCTGGATGCCCGACGAGGACCTCGTCGAGGGGAACATCAGGACGGCACGCGCCCTGGCGCGCTACGTCTCCGGACGGCGGAGCGAGCCGTAGAGTCGTGAGCCCGCCTCCTCGCCGGCTGCCCCTGCGCGGCGCCGATCTCGTTCTGGTCGCGATGCAGTCGCTCTGGCGCCGCGAGAAGATCAGCAACAACACGCTCATGATCGTCGAGTGCGACGGCCCGCTCGACCCGGCACGGGTGCGCCGCGCGCTCGACCGCTTCCTCGACATCTGTCCCTGGCCCCTCGCGCGCCTGCGCCGCCCGTTCCCGTGGGGGAAGCTGCACTGGGCGGCGGCCGGCCGTGCCGCGCCGGGCTCGCTGCCCTTGCTCCACCAGCGTGTCGACTCACTGAAGCTGCTTCACGTGATGCTCGAAGCCGAGCTGAACACGGTGATCGATCCGCGACGCGAGCCGCCGCTCCGGGTGTCGGTCCTGTACTCGCCCGCCGGGCGTGACCGCGCGCACAGCTTTCTCGTGTTCACGTGGTTCCATCCGCTGATGGACCCGCGGGGCGCGCAGAACTTGCTCGCGCATCTGGCCAACATCGACGAGGCCAACGGCCGCCCGCCGTGGGACGGGGCGCCGCCCGCGTTCGTGGCCGAGCCCGATCCGCGGCCGTTCAGCGTGCGTGGGCGCATGGGCCGGCGGAGCCGCGCGTACATGCGCTCGCTCGCGCCGGCGCCACCGGTATCGCCCGGGTCCGGCTTGACGACCCCGGGACGTCCTCGATTTCGCCAGGCAAGATTCGTCGACCGTGATCCGGCCGGCGCCCGCGCCAAACGCGAGATCTGCTGGCGGCTGGCGCTGGTCGGCAAGGCCATGAGCGAGCTCTGGAGTCACCGCGGGCTCCCCGACGACCCGTTCCTGCTCCCGATCTCGATCGACCTGCGCCCCAAAGGCGACCCGGGACCGACGTTCGGCAACATGCTGGCGTTTCACTTCGCCCGGTTCCGCCCCTCGGAGACGGCCGACCTGGCCGCCCTCACGCAGGCACTGCGCCGCCAGATGGTGGACGCGCTCCGCGACGGTCAGATCGACGCGAACGCGGTGGCGATGGAGTTTCTGACGTACCGTCGGCTCTCGGTGATGCTGAACGACCTGCCGGGCACCGCGGCCCGCGAGACCTTCTCGTTCAACTGCGCCGACCTCGGAGATTTCCCCGTAACGCTCGAGAAGGTCTTCGGGGCGCGGGTCGTGAACGCCTACCACGCGCCGTCCGTGCTGCCCCGGCCTGGGATCGGGGTATTCTTCAACCGCTGTGGGAAGGACAACAACCTCGTCGTCTCGTGGATCGACGGGGCGGTGGCCGAGGACGAGGTGACGCGGATCGTGGAGGTCATACGCGACGAGATGGACTGGATCGAGGCTCGCTGACGATGAATCTCGCCGATCTGCTCCACGCGTCGGCCGGTCGGTGGCCCGACTGCCCGGTCGTGACCGACGTGCGCTCGGGCCGCTCGATGAGCTACGGACAGCTCGCGCGCGAGTCACGCCGGGTCGCGGCGTTTCTGAAGGCGCGCGGCGTAGAGCCCGGCCAACGCGTCGGGCTCCTCACGCCGAACGGCGTCGCGTACCTGCCGGCGGCGTTCGGTCTCCTCGAGTCGGGCGCGTGCCTGGTGCCGCTGGCCAGCAACCTGGCCCACGCCGAGATCGCCGAGATCATCCGCGAGGTCCAGCTCAACGGCTGCCTGGCCTGGCCGGGCGCCGACACCCCTGCCGCGCCCGAAGCGGTCGCGTCTCTGCACGGCGGCGAGTGCGACGGGTTCACGTTCGGCTGGATCGATCGCGGCGCCCGAGCGCCCACGGAGTTCTATCGGCTCAACGCCGCCTTCATCCGATTCACCTCAGGGACGACCGCCCGAAGCAAAGGCGTCGTGCTCTCGCATGAGGCGACGGCCGCCAGGGTCGAAGCCGCCGATCGCGTGCTCGAGTTCACCGCGCGGGACCGCATTCTCTGGATGCTGCCGCTCGCCTACCACTTCGCGGTGACGATCGTCGCCTACGTGCGGGCCGGGTCGCACATTCTGCTGTGCCCCGACACGCTGCCCCGTGCGCTGGTCGACGCGACCCGACGGCTCCGGCCGAGCGTGCTGTACGCCTCGCCGCTCCACTTCGAGCGCATGGGCCACCTCGGGCCGAGCGAGCCGCTGACGAGCCTCCGTCTCGTGCTCTCGACCAGCGCGCCGATCACCCAGGCGGTGATGGACCGCTTCGAATCCGTCTACGGGGTGCCGGTCGGTCAAGCCTACGGGATCATCGAGTGCGGCCTGCCGTGCATCAACCTGCGAGCCGACGGCGTCCCGGCCACCGCCGTGGGTCGGCCCGTTCCCGGCTACGAGATCGCCGTGCTCTCCGAGGAGGGGGCGCCGCTCGCCATCGACGCGATCGGTGAGATCGCCGTGCGGGGCCGCGGGCTCTTCTCGGCCTACTACGCGCCCTGGCAGCTGCACGAGCAGGTCGCGCGCGACCGCTGGTTCCTGACCGGCGACCTCGGTCAGGTGGATTCGGCGGGCGTGCTGCACCTCAAGGGCCGGAAGAAGGCGGTCATCTTCGTGGCGGGTCTGAAGTTCTTCCCCGAGGAAGTGGAGGACTGCATCAACCAGTTCCCGGGGATCAAAGAGTCCCGCGTGTTCGGCCGACCGCACGCCCGTATCGGTGAAGTGCCCTGCGCCGAGGTTGTCGTGGATCCGGCGGGCTGCGACCTCGACGCGCTCAAGGCGCACTGCGCCCGCGCGCTCTCCTCCTACAAGGTGCCGCTGGAGTTCAAGGTCGTGGACGCCGTGCCGCGGACGCCCGGCGGGAAGATCTCCCGGCGGTCGGCGCGGGACGACGCGGCGACGGTCTCCCTCGAGCGAGGGTGACGAGACCATGAGAGTCGCGATCATCGGGGCGGGCCCGGCGGGATCGGCGCAGGGGCTCCTGCTCGCCCGAGCGGGCGCGGACGTGACGCTCTTCGACGACGGGCGGCGCCCGGAGCTGCTGGTCGGCGAGTCGCTGATCCCCGCCGTCATTCCGATCTTCAAGCGCCTCGGCATCGAGGACACCATGGCGACGTGCGGCCGGCTGAAGCCCGGCGTCTCGTTCGTGTGGTCGGAGTCGGAGCGCTTCAGCTTCACGTTCGCGCGGTTCGCGCCGGCCGTGGCCCCGTACGCCTACAACATCGCGCGCCCCCAGTTCGACGAGGCGGTGCGGGCGCGAGCGCTGGCCGCCGGCGTCCAGCACGTGATCGCGCGGGCGCGCCTCATGCCGGCGGGCACCGGATCGGCCGAGCTGGCGCTCGACGCCGAGACGCTCGCCGCCGCGCCGACGCTCGGAGGCCGTCAGCCCGATTTCATCGTCGACGCGACCGGGCGCGGCCGGCTCGCGGCCGGCGCGCTGAGGATTCCCGCGCGGGTCGGGCCACGCAATGACGTGGCGCACTTCGCCCACTTCGAGGGTTTCAAGTGGGACGACGTGCCCGGCCAGGTGCTCATCTCACGACTCAAGGCGGGATGGAGCTGGGGCATCCCCCTCAAGGAGCGTCTCTCGGTAGGCATCGTGATGGGCCGCGAGGACGCGGCCGGTCTCGGCGCCACGCCCGCGGAGCGTCTCGAGCGGGCGATCGCGATCGACCCGTGGCTCACCTCGATGGTCGGCGGCGCCAGGCGAGTGACGTCGGTCGCGACCTACTCCAACTACCAGCTGATTTCCGAGCGAGGCTGCGGCCCGGGCTGGGTGACCATCGGCGACGCGTTCGGCTTCGTCGACCCCATGCTGTCGCCGGGCGTCTTCCTGGCGCTCCGCTCGGCGGAGCTGGTGGCCGAAGCGCTCGCGCCGTTCGTGCGCCGGCCGGCGACGCCCTCGCCTGACGAGCTCCACGTGGCGCTGCGCCCCTACGCGGCGACGCAGCAGCGCATGCTGACCGCGTGGCTCGACCTCGTCGCCCACTTCTACGACGGGCGCATGCTGGCGCTCATGCGGTCCGGGCGCAATTGGATCGACGAAGGGCCGAGCGCCTTCAAGAACGCGGCGCAGAACCACATCGAGCGCCACATCGCCCTACAGGCTTCCGGCGTCGGAACCACGTCTCGCTACAGCCGCGCCCTGCTCCGCGTGCTCGCGCGCTACGGCATGCGCGGGGTCACGCCCGCGGAGATGGCCATACATTGATTACATGGGGGGCCCCGACATGGCCCCCCAATCCCCCCAACCTTCGGAGCGTCCCGGCGTAGCCGTGACGCTCCTCTACCTCCCGCGGCAGTGTTGGGGCCCCGACATGGCCCCCCAATCCCCCCAACCTTCGGAGCGTCCCGGCGTAGCCGTGACGCTCCTCTACCTCCCACGGCGGTGTTGGGGCCCCGACATGGCCCCCCGGCGGCGGCAGGGGGCGCCGACATGGCCCCGGGCGGTCAGCACGCTGGCTTCAGCGCGATGTACTCGTTGAGCATTCCGCCGCGCACGCGACGGGTAACTCCGGCGAAGGCGCTCGCCCTCAGCACGTCGAGGATCTGGTCCGACGGCACACAGTGGGCGATCGTGTCCCAGTAGTACTTCATGAGCAGCTCGGCCTCCCCGCTTCCGGTGCTGAGCCGGGTGAGCAGCGGCAACACGCTTTCGAAGTAGAGCCGGAAGACGCGCTGGCCCACGGCTGAGCTCGGCAGCGAGATCTCGAGGATCAATAGCCGCCCACCCGGCTTCAAGACCCGTCGGCACTCGCGGAACGCCACGCCGAGATCGGTCACGTGGCGCAGTGCGTAGCCCATGCACAGGAAGTCGAAGTGGTTCGTGGTGAACGGGAGATCTTCCACGATCCCCTGCACCAGGGGAACCGCCAGCGCCTTGCGGGCCTCCCTGAGCATCCCGGCGCTCGGATCGAGCCCGACGACCGCCCGCGGTTCACGCAGCACGTGCGTCGCCGCCCGGGCCACGAGGCCGGTGCCGGTGGCGATATCGAGGAACTTCATGCCGTTGCGGAGCCCGGACTGTGTCAGCACCCACCCCCGATAGAATCGTCCCGAGCCCAGCGAGCCCATCGCGCAGACCCAGTCGTAGTGCTTCGCCGCATTATCGAAGAGCGCGCTGACGAACGGCCGCCGCTCGCTCGCGCTCTCGTAATATTTCTTGAGCACCGGATGCGGCGCCGTCGCCGCCGTCCGATCCGCAGTCTTGTCGCTCATCGGTTCCACCTACCTCCGCGGTCGACAATAAGCGAGGGTCAGAGTCCTGGCAATGCCGACACGCCCGGCGCAGGGCCCATCGCGACTGGGCGGTCTTGCGGAAGGATCCGTGCTCGATCAGACTACGACGTCACGAGGAGGACGCACGATGCGAGTGACCGCGGCGGTGTTGTACGACACGAAGAAGCCGGTAGTGGTGGAGGACGTCGAGCTGCTCGAGCCCGGCCCGAACGAGGTGCTCGTGCGGTGGAAGGCCAACGGCGTCTGTCACAGCGACCTGCACGTGATCACGGGCGACTATCCCCATCCCCTGCCGGTCGTGCTCGGACACGAAGCGGCCGGGGTGGTCGAGAGTGTCGGCCCGGGCGTAGTGACGGTGACGCCGGGCGACCACGTCTGCTCGAGCTACATCCCGTCGTGCGGGAAGTGCTGGTACTGCATCGGCGGTCAACCCACCATGTGCGCGCTCCGCGACAAGCCGCGCTGGTTCATGCTCGACGGCACGCCGCGCCTCCGCAAGGACGGGCGCGGCCTGCACCACTTCCTGCAGGTCTCGGGCTACGCGACGCATTCGGTGCTGCCCGAAGAGTGCGTGATCCCGATCCGGAAGGACGCGCCGCTCGACGTCGTGTGCCTGGTGAGCTGCGGCGTCCTCGCCGGCGCCGGGCCGGTCTTCAACCGCGCCAAGGTGCCTCCCGGGGCCAGCGTGGCCGTGTGGGGGTGCGGCGGCGTCGGGCTGAATACGATCCAGGCCGCGCGCCTCGTGGGTGCGGCCAAGATCATCGCCGTTGACACGGTGAAGCAGAAGCTCGCCTGGGCCGAGGAGTTCGGTGCGACCCACGTCGTCGACGCCGCGGCCGAGGATCCGGTCGCTCGCGTTCAGGCGTTGAGCGGCCGGGGCGGCGTCGACTTCGCGTTCGAGGTAGTGGGAACGCAGAAGACGATCGAGCAGGCGCTCAACGCCACCCATCGCGGCGGCACATGCGTGGTCGTCGGCGTGTCACCGGCCGGCACGCGGGTCTCCGTCGATCCCGGGATGCTCCTGCAGCAGCGCGTGCTCACCGGCAGCTCGTTCGGCGGCGGCCACCAGCGGACCGACGTCCCGATGCTCATCGACCTCTACATGAGCGGCAAGTACCGGCTCGACGAGCTCATCAGCCGGCGCCTGCCCCTCGGTGAGCTGAACCACGCCTTCGACCTCATGGTGCGAGGCGAGGTCAAGCGCAGCGTGATCGTCTACGAATAGGCGACCGGCGGCGGGCGGTCAGCTCGCCCTGGCCATGCTCGCCATGCGACGCTTCATCTCGTCCTCGGGCACGTCCTCCTTGTGGGTACCGACGTGCCAGATGTGCCCGAACGGATCCTCGATGGTCCCGGTGCGATCGCCGTAGAACTTGTCCTCGACCGGCTGGACGAGCTTGGCGCCGCCGGCCACCGCCGCCTTGACCGTCGCGTCGACGTCCTCGACGTAGAGCATGATGCCGACGCCCGAGCCACCGAATGCCCGTGGGCTCCGCGCCCGGATGTCCGGATGCTCGTCGGCCAGCATGATCATGGAATCACCGATGCTGATCTCGGCGTGGCCCACCTTGCCACCCGGTGACGGCATGCGCATCCGCTCGGTGGCACCGAATATCCGTTTGTAGAAATCGAGGGCCTTGGCGGCGCCGTCGATGATCAGGTACGGCGTGGCGGTGTGATACCCCGTGGGAACCGGCGTCACCTTGGCTTTGCTCATCGCGACCTCCATCCCCCTCACCCTGCACCCCGGCGGAAATCCGCCGGCGTCACCACGAACGGCGCGGTTACTCGAACCCCCACCGGCTCTCGACGATGATCTCGGCCGTCAGCGCGAGGTGATCGCTCAACGCGCGAACCGCCGCGTCGACATCGCGGTCACACACCGCCCGAGCGATCGTCGCGTGCTCCGCCCCGACCGCGCGCGGGCGCACGCCGTGAGCGAGGAAGCGATAGCGCTCCGACTGCTCGTAGAGCGTGTCGCGGAAGCGGAGCAGCCACGGAGACGCGCAGGCCGACACCAGGGCGAAGTGGAATCGCCGGTGGAGCGTCCGCCACGCCTCGAAGCGCGCGCCCGCATCGCCCGGTTGTGGGAGCGGCGTGGCCTCGAGCTCGCGGTACGCGGCGCGGATTCCCGCGAGCCAGTCAGCGCCGCCGAGCTCGATCGCCCGACGGAGCGCGAGCGCCTCGATGTCGATCCGCGCCTTCGTGATGTCCCGCAGCCTGCCGATCGACACCGGACTCACGCGGAATCCCCGCTGGTCCTCGGCCTGCACCAGGTCCTCGGCCGCCAGGCGTGACAGCGCTTCGCGGACGGCGCTGAGGCTCACGGCGAAGCGCCGCGCCAGCCCGGCGATCAGGAGCTTCTCGCCCGGCTTGAGGTGGCAGGACAGGATCTCGGCCCGCAGCTGCGCGAAGACGGCGCTGGTCAGGCTACGGACCGGCTGGCCGTCACGGGTCAGCCCGATCGTGAGGCCCGGGCGAGGCGAGAGGCGGACGGCCATGGCGGCGCGACTATAGCCCGCGGCCACGAGGGTCACAAGCAGAAAATCGATTTTCGATGACAAGAGCAGGTGGGCATGTTAAGGGGAGCCCGATGATCATCCACGTCAACTTCCTGCCGAAGCCCGGCGACACCGGAGCCAGCGAGGTGATCGCGTCGCTCGCCGGCCTGCTCGATCAGGGTCGGCTCGACGGCGAGGTGCTCTCCCGCCTGCGGCTTCACCTGGACTGGCTCCAGTACAAGGCGAACTTCCGTGAGCCGATCACGGTCCGCCACGCCACCGGCGCTCGCGGCGAGCCGACC
This sequence comes from Candidatus Rokuibacteriota bacterium, assembly GCA_003220435.1. Taxonomy (GTDB): domain Bacteria; phylum Methylomirabilota; class Methylomirabilia; order Rokubacteriales; family CSP1-6; genus AR31. The sequence goes on from QHSL01000060.1 coordinate 56,485, forward strand.
GCGCTCGCAGAGCTCGCGATCGACGTGCGCCGCGCGCGGCCCGAGCGCCTCGGCGACGAGCTCGCGCACGCGATCGCGTCGGTCGGCGCCGTGGAGCACGAGGTGGCCGGCCGCGCCGTCCTCGAGGACTGGGCACCGCTCAGCCGGAGTGCGATCTGGCAGTTCAATCGGCTCTTCTGGCAGCGCCTCGTCGATTGGGAGCGCCAGACGGGCCGGGGGTTCGAGGCGGCGCTGCCGAGCGGTCGGTCGGACGCGAACCATCCGGCGGCCGTCGCCGACGCGGTCGCCGATTTCTGGACGCTGCTGGTCGAGCTCGACAAGCGTGGCCAACTCCCGCAGGAGATCTTCGCGCTGGAGATCGGCGTGGGTCCAGGCACGCGGGCCGGGCTCTGGCTCGATCGCTTCAAGGCCCTCGACGAGGCGCGCGCCACCGGCTTCTATCCCCGCCTGCGCTTCCTGCTCGCGGATTACTCGATGCCGACGCTCGACCGCGCACACCGCGCCGTCGAGGCGCACCGCGACGTCGTCAGCACGATCGCCACCGACGCGCTGAACCCGATGCGCGCGCTGTCGTTCCTCCGGTACAAGATCCTCTATGTCCACCTCACCAACGTGTACGACAACCTGCCGGTGGACGAGCTCGTCCGCCGCGACGGCCAGCTGTATCTGGTCGAGACCCGTGCGTATCTGCCGGAGCCGGCATCGACGGCAATTGCTCAGGCCTTCGGGGTTGGCCCGTCCGAGCAGCCGGCGACCGTCGGTCGCCTGCTCGAGGCGGGTCCCGACCTCTTTGGCGACCGCGAGCGCGGCGTGGCGTTCTGGCGCGCGGTATGGGACGGCGTGTGTCTGGAGGAGCGCCTTCGCCGCCTCGAAGGCATCGCCGACGTGCCGCTGCCGCCCGGGCTCGACGGCACCGACCTGGAGGAGCTGCTCACGACCGCGCCCGCCGACATCCGGTTTCACCTCTCGGGTGGCGCGGTGGAGAGCTTCATGAACACGGTCCCGCTGTTGCACCCGCGCGGTTATCTCCAGGTGCAGGACATCTTCGTGGCCACGATGGACGAGTACCGCCAGGGGTTCCGGGGGCCGGGCAAGCTCGACGGCTCGGTCGTGAACTGGGTCAACGGCCCCCTCCTGCGCGTGGTCGGCGCGCGGGCCGGGTACGACGTGCACTTCGCGCCGTTCCGGTATCGGCCGGGCTCGCGCACGACCATTCTCTACACGACGCTCCGGGAGTGAGGGAGATCATGGCCGGTCAGCACCTGACCACCGCCGTCGTCGGCAGCTACTCGATGCCCGGCTGGCTCGAGCGGGCGAAGAACGACTATCTGCGCCGGCGCATCACCGCGCACGATCTGGACGAGATGCACGACACCGCCGTGAAGGCCGCCATCAAGGACCAGGAGGTCGCCGGCATCGATATCGTCTCCGACGGTGAGCTCCGCCGCGACAACATGATCGACTACTTCGCGATGCGGCTGCCCGGTGTCGAGATAGACCGTACGTCCAAGACGTCGTACTACGACTTCTACGAGTCCGTCGTGCGCGGGCGGATGCCGATGGCGCCGCTCGGCCTCGTCGAGCACTACCGGTTCCTGCGCCGCTTCACCGACCACCGCACGAAGGTCTCGGTCACGGGCCCCCACTCGCTGGTCAAGCGCATCCGCAACGAGCACTACCCGAGCGAGGAAGCGTTCGCGATGGAGATCGCGCGCATCATGAACCTCGAGCTGCGCGAGCTGGTCCGTGCCGGCGCCGAGCAGATCCAGATCGACGAGCCCTACTACTCGGGGTTCCCCGAAGATCTGCCCTGGGGCGTGCGCGCAGTCAACGCGTTGGTGGAGAACGTCGACGCGCGGCTGAGCCTCCACGTCTGCTACGGCAACCGCTACGGCAAGCCCTCGTGGGAGGGCAGCTACCGCTACCTGTTCCCGGCGATCCTCGAGGCGCGCATCGACCAGGTCACGCTCGAGTTCGCGCGGCGCGGCAGCGAGGACCTCCGGCTCTTCAAGGAGTTCGACGCGCCGTTCACGCTCGGCCTCGGCGTCATCGACGTGAAGACCCACGATGTCGAGACGCCCGCGGTGGTGGCCGAGCGCATCCGGGAGGCGCTCGCGATCCTCCCGACCGAGCGGCTGTCCGTCAACCCGGACTGCGGCCTGCTGCATCTGCCACGCGAGATCGCCTTCGCCAAGCTCTGCGCGATGGTGGAGGGCACGCAGCTGGTGCGCCGCGAGATCTCTGGATGACCAGAGCTGAGCAGTCTGGATGACCAGACCGGAGCTCTCCGGATGACGAACCCGCTGCGGGTGGCGCTGGCGGCGGGGCGCTTCTGCTACGTGGTCGAGCTGGTCGCGTCCGCGCTCACCCGCGAGGCGCGGCTGCTGGAGACGGCGTCGGGCCTGGCGCGACTGCCCCAGGTGGTCGCCGGCAGCGTCACGAGCTACGCGGGCGGCGCGATGGGTCACGATCCGCTGCGGGTGGCCGCGGCGGCGCGCGCCCGCGGGCTGACCCCCAACATCCACCTGACGTGCGTGAGCCAGGACCGCGGCGGGCTGCGCAAGACCCTGGACGACATGCACGCGCTCTCGCTCGAGAACGTCTTCGCGCTCACCGGCGACTACCCGGGCGCGGGCGACCAGCCGCCGGTGTTCGATCTGGACTCGGTGCAGCTCGTCCATCTGGTCGACGAGCTGCGCCGGGGCGGCAAGGCGTTTCACGTCACGGTGGCGGTCTCGCCCTTCAAGTACACCGAAGCGGACTGCGTGTACCAGTACGTCAAGCTCGAGAAGAAGATCGCCGCCGGCGCCGACGCCGCCGTCACTCAGGTCGGCTGGGATGCGCGAAAGCTCGAGGAGCTCAAGCGCTACCTCGACGCGCGGGGGCTTCGCACCCCGCTGCTCGGCAACGTCTACGTGCTCGGCCCGAGGACTGCCGAGCGGATGGCGACAGGCCGGCCGCCTGGATGCTGGGTCTCGCCCGAGCTGCTCGCCGCCGTGCGGGCCGAGAGCCTGGCGCAGGACGGCGGGCGTCAGGCTCGGCTCGAGCGGGCGGCCCGGACGGTGGCGGTGCTGCGCGGGTTGGGCTACGCCGGAGCCTATATCGGCGGCACCCACGACCCGGTGCAGATCGCCTGGATCATCAGGCGCGCCGACGAGCTGGCACCGAGGTGGGAGGCCCTCGCCGCCGAGCTTCGCTACGGCCCCGCCGGCGGCTTCTATCTTTCGGCGTCAGCGCCGCGCCCTCGGCACCCGCGACGGGACGCACTGCCGCGAATGCTGGAGTGGCTCGGGCGCGCGCTGCCGGTCACCCGCGACACGCCCCTCCGGCGAGCGCTCGCGCGCGTGTTCGCCTGGATCGACCGCCACCGGCCGGCCGCGGTGCTGCTCGAGCACGTCGAGCTCGCGATCAAGAAGCCCCTCTTCGGGTGCCAGGCGTGCGGCAACTGCGTGCTGGGCCACCTCGAGTACGTGTGCCCGCAGACCTGTCCCAAGCAGATGCGCAACGGCCCGTGCGGTGGCACCGACAACGGCCGATGCGAGGTGGTGCCGGACAAGCCCTGCATCTGGGTCGCGGTCCACGACCGCGCCAAGGCGTCGGGATCGCTCGACGGCCTCAAGACCTACGTCCCGCCGCCGCATCGCCAGCTTCGCGACACGAGCTCGTGGATCAACTACTTCCTGGACCGAGACAGCCGGCCCGGTCCGGGCGGAGGCTGATGTGCACCGGTCCCCTGGGCCAAGATGATCGAGGAGAAGAGCGGCGGCCGCCTCAACGCCGTGTCAGCGCAGGTCGCGCAAGCAAGACACGCAGGCGAGCTCGTGTCGGCAGCTACTGAGATGCGTTCGCTGAGATCAACCGCCGACGCGGCCGCGACGGGGGTCGAGGGCGGGGGTCCCCTGGGCGACCTGTGTAGTCAGGGTTGACCAGAAATCTCGCGTCGAGACACAGGCGAAGCGCGTCGCAGCTACCAGGTCGCTCAGGGGACCCCCGGCCTCGACCTCGTCGCGGCCGCAGACGACGCGAAGGCAGCTAAGTGAGGCGCTTGGCGCGAGTCGCCGGCACGAGCTGCCCGTACCTGACGCCTTTGAGCGCGAGCAGCTCGTTGGCGACGGAGCGGATCCGGCGCGGCGACCCGCGGAGGGCCACGACCTCGAGGCACGTGTGCGCGTCCAGGTGAATGTGGAGCGCCGCGGTGATCGTGCGATAGCTGTGGTGCTGGATGTCGGTGAGCTTGTCCTCCAGCGCGCGCGTGCCGTGGTCGTAGACCAGCGACAGAACGCCCACCGTCTCGCCCGGCCGCCGTGTCCATTCCTCCTTGACGAGCTCGGCGCGCAGCAGGTCGCGCACGAACTCGCTGCGGTTCGCGTAGCGGCGGCCGGCGCGCAGGCGGTCCAGCGTGCGCATCAGCCGGGCCGGCAGCGAGACGGTAAACCGGACGGCGCGCTCGTCGGGCATCGCAGTCGCGATCGTACTGGATCGACCCGTCTCGGCGTGGTATTACCTTTCAGCCGATGTTCATACCCAGCCGTATCGCCGGCGCGATCCTGGCCGGCGCCTTGCTGGTGGCGCCCGGCGCTGAAGGCCAGGCGCCGCCCTCCCCCCCGGCGCCGCCGCCTCGAACGGACGAGCAAGCGCTACCGCCGGTCACGGTGACGGCGCCGCTGCCCGTTTCCGCGTCGTCCGAGACCCTGATCCCGGGACGCGACTTCGAGCTGCGCCCCCAGGGCCGGCCGGCCGACGTGGTGCGCCTCATCCCCGGGTTCGTCATCAGCCAGCACCAGGGCGGCGGCAAGGCCGAGCAATACTTTCTGCGAGGCTTCGACGCCGACCACGGCACCGACGTCGCGCTCTTCGTCGACGGGCTTCCCGTCAACCTCCGGAGCCACGCGCACGGCCAGGGATACGCCGATCTCCACTTCCTGATCCCCGAGACGATCCAGCGGATCGAGGGGTTCAAGGGGCCCTATTTCGTGGAGTATGGGGATTTCGCCACCGCGGGCGCGGTGAACTTCGTGCTCCGCGACGTGGTGGACGAGAACGTGGCCGAGGCCGCCGGCGGAATGTTCAACACGCAGCGCTATCTCACGCTCTTCTCGCCGACGCGGGACACCCTCAAGACCCTCGTCGCGCTCGAGTACTACCGCAACGACGGCGCCTTCGAGCATCCGAACGGCTACCAGCGTTTCAATCTCCTGGCCCGGGCGCGCGCGACCGTGAGTGAGGGGATGAATCTCGGCGGGTGGCTCTCCCACTACCAGGCCGAATGGCACGGCTCGGGCGAGATCCCGGTGCGCGCCGTCCGCACCGGGCTCCTCTCGCGCTTCGGGTCGATCGACCCCAACGAGGGCGGCTACACCCAGCGAAGCAACCTCAACGTCGACTGGAGCTGGCGCCTCGACGAGCAGCAGCTCGTGGCGGTGCGCGCGTACGGCAGCTACTACGCGCTCGACCTCTTCAACAACTTCACCTTCTTTCTCAATGACGAGCAGAACGGCGACGAGATCAATCAGCGCGATCGTCGCGTCCTGGCCGGCCTCGACGCCCGGTACGAGCACGAGAGCAAGCCCTTCGGGGCGAGCCTCACCAGCACCGCGGGCTTCCAGTACCGCATCGACACGCCCCGGGTCGTCCTCGCGCGCTCGGTGCAGCGCCACCAGCTCGAGCGCGTCCAGGACGTCGACGTCGTCGAGCAGTCGTACGCGCCCTACGTCAAGCTCGACCTCGTCCCCCTCGACTGGCTGCGCCTCGTCACCGGCGCGCGCGGCGACATCTTCAGCTACGACGTGCGCTCGCGCGTCAACGCGACCGGCGAGAGCCTGGACGGCGAGGCCACGAGGGCCCGCGCGAACGTGAAGGCCAACCTCGTCCTGGGCCCCTGGTACCGGACCGAACTCTTCGCGAACTTCGGCACGGGTTACCACAGCAACGACGCGCGCGCGGTGATCAGCGATCCGCGCCAGCCCGCCCTGCCGACCGCGCGCGGCTACGAGTTCGGCGTCAAGACGCGGGCCATCCCGCGGGTCGAGTTCTCCGCGACGTACTGGGTCATCGACCTCGCCAGCGAGCTGGTGTTCGTCGGCGACGACGGCACGACCGAAGCTCGCGGGCCGAGCCACCGCGACGGCTGGGAGCTGGCGCTGCGCGCGAAGCTGCTCGACTGGCTCGAGTTCGCGGGCGACACGACCTTCAGCAACGCGGCGTTCGATACGGGCGAGGCGATACCGCTGGCGCCGAAGGTGACGGCGCGGGCCGAGCTGACCGCGCGGATGCCGTGGGGGCTCTCGACGAGCTTCGAGATGCGCTACCTCGCCGACCGCTGGGCCGACGAGGCCCGCCAGCAGACGGCGCGCGGCTACCTGCTCTTCGACTGGACGGCCCGCTATCGCTACAAGTCGATCGAGGCGTTCGTGAGCATCGAGAACCTCTCGAACGTCGACTGGCGCGAAGCCCAGTTCTTCTTCACCTCGCGCCTCGCCAACGAGCCCGCTACCGGCGTGCCCGACATCCACTACACCCCCGGCACTCCTCGCACCGTCCTCGGCGGCCTCGCCGTTCGCTTTTGACCAGCGCGAATCGCGCCCCGTCCTAAAGTCGGCCGTCGTCCCACACCTCGCTGGTTCTAGGCCCTCGACCGCTCGCAGCGGGTCTGCTAACAGACCTTCAGCAACGCGCGCTCCTGCGTCTCAAGCTTGCGCAACGGTAGTCCGGGCGGGGGGCGCGGGGGTGGGTAGGCCCCTCCGCGGTCCGTGTAGTCAGGGTTGTCCCGAAGGGGAGTTCTTAGAAGAGGAAGCAGCGGGCAGCGGCTACCGGACCGCGGAGGGGCCTACCCCCCCGCGCCCCCCGCCCGGACTACTTAATAGCGACAGCTTTGACCTGGCGGAAGTCCGTAAGCCCGCTGATGGTCTTGAGCACGCCATCCTGCACGAGCGTGGTCATGCCTTCGGTCTTCGCCTGTACCAGCATCTCGGCGACGCGCGACCTGGTCTGGATGAGGCGCTTCAGCTCGTCGGTCGCGATCAGCAGCTCGTGGATCGCGGCCCGCCCGCGGTAGCCGGTCTTGCCGCAGGCGCTGCAGCCCTTGCCGCGGTAGAGCACGAACGACTCCTCATACTTGTGGCCGAGCGCGGCCAGGGCCTCCGCGCCGTACGCCTCGGCGAGCTCGTCGAACTCGCCGCGGTCGGGATGGTACTCCGTCTTGCAGTCGGTGCAGATGCGCTTGACGAGGCGCTGCGCCATGATGCCCAGCAGCGCGTCGGCGAAGTTGAACGGGTCGAGGCCCATGTCGAGCAAGCGGATGACCGTCTCCACCGAGCTGTTCGTGTGGAGCGTGCTGAACACCAGGTGGCCGGTCAGCGAGGCTTCGATGCCGGTCGACGCCGTCTCCTCGTCGCGCATCTCGCCGACCATGATCACGTCGGGGTCGGCCCGGAGGAAGGCGCGCATCGCGGCCGCGAAGTCGAAGCCGATCTTCGGCATCACCTGCACCTGGCGCAGGCCGTACTGCGTGATCTCGACCGGGTCCTCGGCGGTCCAGATCTTGCGCTCGGGCTTGTTGATGTGGCCGAGGAGCGAGTGCAGCGTGGTAGTCTTGCCCGAGCCGGTCGGCCCGACGCACAGGATGAGCCCGTACGGCTTCTCGGCGACCCGCTTGAGCTCGCGGAGGTTGCGGTCCGTCATGCCGAGCTTGTCGAGCGCGATCAGCTCGCTGGCCGCCAGGATCCGCATGACCACGTCCTCGTTCTGGTTCGCGGTCGGGATCGTGGCGACACGCAGCTCGATCTCACGGTCGGAGAGCTTGAACTTGATCTTGCCGTCCTGCGGCTTGCGCCGCTCGGCGATGTCGAGCTGGGCCATGATCTTGATGCGCGCCACGATGGCGCGCCGGTAGGCGCCGGGGATCTTCTGGTACTCCGAGCAGCCGCCGTCGATCCGGTACCGGATCACGGTGTCCTTCTGGGTGCCATAGGGCTCGATGTGGATGTCGGAGGCACGCGCCTTGTAGGCGTCCACGATGATCTGGTTGGCGAGCCGGATGACCGCGCTGTCGTTCTCGTCGAGCTCGCCCAGGCCCATGTCGAGCGTCTCGGTGACGTCTTCGTTCCGCAGGTCGCCGAGGATCGTGCCGATCGAATCCCTCGCGGTGGTCTCGCCGCCGGCCTGGGCGAGGAAGCGCAGGATGTCCTTCCGGAGCCCGACCGCCCACTTGATCTTCCGGCTCTTCAGCGCCTGGCTGACGCTGTCCACCCGTTGCAGGTCTTGAGGATTGTCGATGATGACCAGCACACCGTCGTCCTCGCGCCGGAGCGGCATCCAGAAGTTGCGCCGCAGGTATTCGATCCGAAGATCCTTCATGAGATCGGGCGGCGGGATGATCCGCTCGTCGTACTCGACGAACGGGCACCGGTAGAACTGGCTCAGCGAGACGCCCAGCTCGTTCGTGGGGACCTTGTACTGCTCGATCAGGATCGACTCGACGTCGGTCTGTCGGCGCCGCGCCTCGGCGATCGCCGAATTCAGCTCGTCCAGCGAGACTCGGTGCTGCGCCAGCAGGTAGTCGAACTTGGTCTTGGGCCGGTTCTGGCTCTGGATCAGCTGGGTCTGGTTGTTGAACGCGATGCCGAGCGTCTTGGCGATCCGCGAGACGCCGGTCTCGTCGTCCTTCGTGAAGCGAGGGCCTTTCTTCTTGTTCAGGAGCTGGATCACGCCGATCGTCCGGCCCTCGTGCTGCACCGGCATGCCCAGGATCTGCTTGGTCCGGAAGCCCGTCTTCTTGTCCCACGAGCTGTCGAAGCCCAGGGTGGGCGAGATCATCATGAGCTCCGCCCGGTCGTAGGCGTCCGTGATGTTCACGATCTTGCCGGTGGCGGCGACGAACCCGGCGACGCTCTTTTCGTTGATGGGGAGCCGGATCTCCTTGACCGTGTCGAGCGCCAGGAACTTCGAGTAGAGCTCCTGCTTGCCGGGCTCGACCGCGTAGATCGTCATCCGGTCGGCGTCGAGCAGGCCGAGGATCTCACCCTGGAGCTCGATGAAGAGGCTGTCGATGGTCTTTGCCGCGTGGATGCGGTCGACGAGCTGGACGAGCTTCTGCTCGTACGCGAGGCGCTGCTGTAGGACGACGACCGACTCTGCTTGGGCCACGCTTCCTCCCGGACCAGCCAACCAATTCAGTCTAGCAGAGGAGGGCTCGGCCGCCGTAGCATGGCGCATGGCGTCCATGCCCAGACGGGCCGACGTGATCGTCGTGGGTGGTGGTGCAAACGGGACCAGCACCGCATATCACCTTGCCGCTCGCGGAGTTAGGAGCGTTCTGCTGCTCGAGCGGCACCATCTCGGCGCCGGCGCCACCGGAAAATCCGGCGCCCTGGTGCGGATGCACTACACCAACGAGGCCGAGTCCAGGCTCGCGTTCGAAAGCCTCAAGATGTTTCGCGAATTCCGGAACATCGTCGGCGGCGACTGCGGGTTCGAGCCGATCGGCTTTCTGCAGCTCGTGGCGCCGGGCTTCGAGGCGGCCCTCGAGCGCAACGTGACACGGCAGCAGCGCCTCGGGATCGGCACCCAGGTCCTCAGCCCGGATCGGGTGCGGGATCTCCTGCCGGGCAGTCGCGTCGACGACCTCGGCGCCGCCGCGTGGGAGCCCAACTCGGGCTTCGCCGATCCGAACGCGACGACGTTCGGCTTCGCCGAGGCGGCACGGCGGCTGGGCGCCACGATCGAGACTGGCTGCGAGGTCACGAGGATCGTCACCGAGCGCGGGCGCGTCGTCGGTGTCGAGACCGCGAACGGACGCGTCGACACCGACACGGTGGTTCTGGTGCCCGGCGCCTGGGCCGCGCCCCTGCTGAAGCCGCTCGGCCTCGACTTCGGGCTGGCGCCGCACCGGATCCAGATCACCATCTTCCGCTGGCCGGCCGGATTCGACACTCGCCACTGCGTCGTCATCGACGCCACCCGGCACTCGTGGTTCCGTCCAGAGGGCTCGGCCGCAACGCTGATCGGCGTCGAGCTCGGCGTGGGTCACGCCGACCCCGACACGTACGACGAGGGCGTCGATCCGGAGTTCGTGGCGACCTGCCGCGAAGCGTTGAGCGCGCGCCTGCCGGCCTTCGCGAAGGCCACCATGCGCGGCGGTTGGGCGGGAATGATCATGATGAGCCCCGACGGTCGGCCGATCATCGACCAGATCCCGTCGGTCGCAGGACTCTACTGCATGCTCGGCGACTCGGGAACCTCGTTCAAGACATCCCCGGCGATCGGCAAGTGCCTCGCCGAGTGGATCGTGGACGGTAAACCGCGGACCGTCGACCTCACGCCGTTCCGCTCGACGCGGTTCGCCGAGGGGAGGCTCTGGCAGGACGCGGACAACTACGGGCTCGATGGGCTGACGATTTCCCGCTGAGCTCTCAGCGGCCGAGCGCGGCCAGCATCTCCTCCACGCGCGTAAATTTGATCCGGGGTCGTCGCTGGGCCTTCCCGCGCTGTACCTCGATCTCGTTGAGCTTGAGCCAGTCGGCGTAGGAGACGACGCGCGGTTGGCGCTCGCGGATCAGCGCCTCGGCCGCGGCGGCGGTCGCCGGCGGCTGGAGCACGGCGCCGATCTCGAGATCCTCGAACATCATCTCGACGGTCTCGGCCGCGTCCGGCTTGTTGGTGCCGATGACGCCCGTCGGACCGCGCTTGATCCATCCCGCGGTGTACTCGCCGACGAGCGGCTGCTTGCTCGACGGGTCGAGCACGCGCCCCTTGTCGTTAAGGATGACGCCCCAGCTCTCGTTGAACGGCACGCCCGGCAACGGCACGCCGCGGTAGCCGACCGAGCGGAACACGAGCCCGACTTGGAGCTCCTCGAAGCGGTCGGTCGCGCGCGGCTGCAGCGCGCCGGTCGAGGAGGCGTAGAGCTCGTTGCGCACCAGGCGCATAGCCGCGACGCGGCCGGCACCGTCACCCCGCAGCTCGACCGGCGAGACGAGGAACCTCAAGACGAGCCGTCGTGACTTGCCCGTCGCCGGGCGCTGCGCATACCCCCGGAGGATCTCGACCTTCTTCCGCGTGGCCCGGTCCTCGCTGCGCTCGACGGCGGCCCGGCTCAGGTCGTCGAGCTCGACTTCGTCGGGCAGCGCCGTGATGTCCGCATCGGCCAGCTCGCCGAGCTCCTTGATCTCGGGATTGGTGAAGGCCGCCTGGGCGGGTCCGCGCCGGCCGAGCAGGTAGACCTCCTTCACGCGGCTGTGTCGGAGAGTCTCCAGGGCGTAGTCGGCGATGTCGGTGGCGGCCAGCTCCTCCGCGGTCCGGCAGAGGATCCGAACGACATCCACCGCGACGTTCCCGACGCCGACGACCGCGACGCGTTCCTGCGTGAGATCGAACTCACAGTGGCGATAGTCGGGGTGGCCGTTGTACCAGGCGACGAACTCCGTCGCCGGGTGGCTCCCGGCCAGGTCCTCGCCGGGAATTCCCATGCGCCGGTCGGTCTGCGCTCCGGTGCAGTACACGATCTGGTGGTAGTGCTCCCGGAGATCCGCGAGCGTCACATCCTTGCCGAACTCGACGCCTCCGTAGAACCGGAAGCGCGGGTTGGCGGCGACTTTGTCGAACGCAGTGGTGACGAACTTGATCTTCTGATGGTCGGGTGCGACGCCCAGGCGCACCAGCCCGTACGGTGTGGGCAGCCGGTCGATCAGGTCGACCTCGGCGACCACCTGGGCGTTCTGGAACACGTGGTCGGCGACGTAGAACCCGGTCGGGCCGGCCCCGATGATCGCGACGCGCAAGGGCCGCGCCGGGGTGCCCGTCGTGAGCGTCAACGCGGCGGCCCGCTCTCGTCGCCGAGGAGCTGCATCTGCAGCGTGTCGACCTCGCCCTGGTAGTGATCGCGCTGCGCCTTCACGACGTCGCCGATCGACACCATGCCGACCAGCCGGCCGCCGCTGTCCACGACCGGCAGGTGACGGATCCGCCGCTCGGTCATCGTGTGCGCCACCGCGAGGAGATCGTCGTGCGGCTGCCCCGTGATGACGTCGCGGGTCATGAGGTCGGCGACCGAGCGCTCGAGGAAGCCCTCGTTGCGCGCGGCCTCGCGCACGATGTCGCGTTCGGAGAGGATCCCCACCGGGCGATTTCCCTCCACGGCGATCAGCGCGCCGATGTTGTGGCGATCCAGCAGCGCGAGCGCCTCCCGGATTGACTCCTCGGGACGGACCGTCACGGCGATCGAGCCCTTGCGCGCGAGGATGTTCGCGATGTTCATCTGGCGTCTCCTTTGGCGTCTCCCTCTCCGGGTCCGAGTCCGGCTCCCGACATAGTACGCCCCGTCTGGGTTAGGAGCTGCCGGGCACAGGCGTGGGGCGCGAGCTCGCGCCGGGCCACGCGTTCCAGCAGGCTCGCGCCGGCCGTGCCCTCGGCGCCGAGGCTTTGATTCTCGAGCACCGTCTCGGCGACGAGGTCCTGCGCGATCTTCAGCACGCGCGCGGTGACGATTCGCCGGCGCCGGCGCTCGAGCTCGCCGCTGGTCTTGAGATACGCGATGTGGCCGTCGAGCGCATCGGCGATCGCTTCGATCCCCTCGTCGCGCGCCGCGGACGCCGACAGGACCGGTGGCATCCACGCCGCCTCCGCCGTCGGCAGCAGCGTGAGCATCGCGCGTAGCTCGGCCACCGTTCGGTCGGCGCCCTCGCGGTCGGCCTTGTTGACCACGTGCACGTCGGCGATCTCGAGCACGCCGGCCTTGAGCGCCTGCACGTCGTCGCCCAGCCCCGGTACGGAGATGACCAGCACCGTGTGGGCCAGGCGCATGACGTCGACCTCGTCCTGCCCGACACCCACGGTCTCGACGAGGACGAGATCCCGCCCGGCCGCGTCCATGAGGTCGACGGCGTCGGCCGCCGCGCGGCAAAGACCGCCCAGGGCGCCGCGCGTCGCCATCGAGCGGATGAAAACGCCGGGATCGAGGGCGAGGTCGCTCATGCGGATGCGATCGCCGAGGATCGCGCCGCCGGAGAACGGCGACGACGGGTCGACGGCGACGATGCCGACCGTGCGGCCGCGAGCCCGCGCCACCACCGCCAGCGCGCGCGCCAGCGTGCTCTTGCCGCTGCCGGGCGCGCCCGTGACGCCGACGATCTGGGCCCGCCCGGTGTGGGGATACATGCGGGCGGACAACGCCTCCGCCCGTGGACCGCCGGACTCCACCCAGGTGAGGCCGCGCCCGAGGGCGCGGATCGATCCTTCCGCGATCTGGGTTGCGAGCGTCTCGACGTCCGACCTCACCGCGGCGGCCATGGTCTCGTGCCATATTACGCGACCGGCGCGTCCCCAGCCCGCTTCCGGGAGGTTGGGGGGCCTGAAACCCCGGAGTTGTCCGGGCCGGGGCGCTGGTGCGCGTGGTGGCGTTCGGCTAGACTCCCCGGCAGCCGTCCCCAGCCGAGGTGCCCTTGCGGCTGATCGGACTCGCGGTCATTCTCGCTCTCTGGACATGATCGAAATGGGAAATGGTGCGCTATACAGATCCGTGCAACGCGACGACGGAATGAGTAACAACGCCGCTAACGGCAAGGATCGCAAGACTGCCGGATCTCCGTATCTGGATCGCTGCTCCGCGCTAATGGACCGGGCGCGCTGCGTCACACGGATTATCTAGTTCCGTATACTTCTAGTTCGCCGCATTTGCGGTCTGTCCACGGCGATCGTCATCGGATTGGGTTATACCTGACCGTGCTGCTGAGTGCAGCCAAGGAGGCGCCGATGTCGGCGGGCAACGCCAAACAGAAGGTCCTTGAGGTGATCGAGAAGCTTCCAGCGGATGCCACGCTGGAGGACGCGATCGAGCGCCAGGTACCGAGAACCTCCCTCGAAAAAGTAGACGTCACCCATTTCCCAGACGATGAGCGTCAGTGCCTGCAACCGGCGCAGTAGCGGTTCGACCGGCGGTCGTCGATGGAGATTGGGTATTCGTCTCGACCAGCGATCAGCAGCAGGCGCTCACCGAGATCTTCCTCGGCCGCGTGGGTGGAAGAAGAACTATGCTCGTGCAATCGGCGAGGTCTATGCAGTGAGACGCGCGAGCATCGAGCTGGACGCCACCGGCCGGCGGAGGCTGGGCCGAACAACGCGCTGGAGCCGACGGCCTGACGGCCGCGGCTCAGCGCTGGCGTTCGGCGTTCAGCGGATCATCGTCAACGGATGGCACTTCGAGGGCCTGGCGGACCTGGGCCGACTCACCAACTAAATTACACGACCGCGCCGCGAGGCCGGCGCGACGCCCGCGGCAGAGCCAGCTGAAGCTCGCGACAGCGCTTGCGGAGCGTGTTGCGGTTGAGCCCGAGCAGTCGCGCCGCGCGGAGCTGGTTGCCTCCGGTCAGCGACAGGACGTGTCCGAGCAGCGGGCGCTCGAGCAGCTCGAGCGCCTCACGATAGAGCCGACCCGGCTTCGCCGTCGAGAGTCGGTCGACGAGTTGCGGCACGGTCTCGGCCAACGCCCGCGCCACGCCGCGCAGCTCCGCCGTTCCCTCGCCCCGCCCATCCACCACATCGACCATCGCATCCCTCTCTTTTTATAGGCGCGCCTCGGCCGGCGGGGCCCCAGCCCCGCGACGGCCTGCGGCGCGCACCGCATGGATAACTCGTGGATCAGAAGAAGGAGTAATAAAGCGCCAGAGTGAGCGTGTTCTGGGTCTTCCCGGTCGGCACGTTCCCCGGCGCACGATTCGCGAAGACCTTGTTGTCCGCGGAGTCGTGCCGGTACTCGAGCCGCCCGACCAGCCCCTTCCAGATCTTGTACTGGACCGTCGCGGTGACCTCGTACAACTCGACTCGGGAGCCCGGCGCCACCGCGAGCGTCCGGATCCCGTCGGAGTCCTGGAAGTACTCGAGCCGGAGCGCGGTGCGCAGCTGCTCGGTCCAGTCGTAGGCGACGTAGCCGGCCCAGCCCCACCACGACGCGTTGTTGTTGGCGCGCGTCCCGGAGGCCGCGAGGGAGGCCTCGTCCTCTTCCCAGCCGTAGTCGACGTTGGCGCCGAGCGTGAGGTTCTTGATGCCCGTGTAGGTGCCGACCGAGCTGAGCACCGTGCGCGGGTTGCTGTTCTGGCCGGCCTGCTCCGGTCCCGTGATCCAACTGAGGGACAGCGCGAGATCCTTGACCGCCGACACGCCGACCTGTCCCATGACGGACATCCGGCTGTTGTTGTCTCGCGCGACGTCCCAACCGACCACCGGGCCTGCCGTGAGCGCGAGCCATGGGAAGGGCGAGTAGGAGAGGAGCGCGCCCACGTGGGTGAACGGGATGGAGAATCCGAACATAAACGACCGCGAGAAGTTCAGGTTGTTCGGTGACTCGATGGTCTCGTACCCGAGCAGCGTGACGAACTTCCCCGCCTTGATCGTCAGACCCTCACCGATCGGGATCTGGTACGAGCCGTACGCCTCCTCCAAGTCGAAGTTCGCCGTGTTCCGGAACGGGTACACGTCGCTGTCACCTCGGAAGATGCCGAGGGCGTGGACCTTCTGCGAGTCGTTCGTGGTGCCGGGAATGCCCGCCGTGAGCACCAGGCCGTACCCGAACGGATAGCGCTCGGACGGATCCTTCTTGATGCTGAACTCCGCCATGTTGAAGGTCCACCGGTCCTCGTTGTCGAACACCCGCAGCTCGTTGTTGATGTGGTCCTGCCCCGCGCGGCCCGTGTTCCACACCCAGCTGCTTTCGACGTAGGCGAAAAGGGTGTTCTCCTCCCACAGCGTCTTGGGCTTTTCTTCCTTCTTCTCCTCCGGCTTCGCCTCGCCGGGCTTGGTCTCCGTGGGCGGAGCCTGAGCGAGCGGGGCCAGCGGGTTCTGAAAGAGGGTTTGCCCGTACGCGGGCACGCCGGCCGCCACGAGCGCCACCCCCACGACGATCACTCCGAGCCATCGCGTCATCCGATCCTCCTCGCGGTTAGACTGCGTTGTCCCCGCGCTCGCCGGTTCTGATCCGAAGCGCCTCCTCGAGTGGCGCCACGAACACTTCCCGTCCCCGATGCTCCCGGTCTTGGCCGCCGCCGTGATCAGCGCGACGACCTTGTCGGTCATGGCGGCGGCGACGACGACCTCCACCTTCATCTTCGGTAGGAAGTCGACAATATACTCGCCGCCGCGATACGTTTCCGTGTGGCCCTTCTGATCGCCTCGATCTTCTTCATCGGCCCGCGCCGCTACCGAGAGCGCTCGGGCGCCATCGACATGGCCGGCGCCCTCGGCGTCGATGCGCCCAGGGCATGGACGAGCGTCGCCGGCCCATGCACCTCCGGGTAGCCATGCGCACCCATCTCGGGCACATCGAGACCTTCGAGCTCGACCTCGGGGCTGACGCGCATGCCGAAGACGACGTCGTAGACCTTGAAGAATACCCACGAGGCCGTGAATATGAATGCGAAGCACGTGACGGTGCCGATGATCTGGGCGACGAACTGACTTGCCCCGCCGTAGAAGAGACCGCGCACCGTACCCTCGACGCCGTTGAACCCGTCGCCGTAGGTGCCGTCGGAGAAGAGACCGAGACTCAGCACCCCCCACGCGCCGTTGACACCGTGGACGGCGATCGCGCCGACCGGGTCGTCGACCTTCATGACGGTCTCGATGAAGATGGCGGCCACGCAGACGAGCACGCCGGAGATCGCGCCAATCACGAACGCCCAGAAGCTCGAGACGAACGCGCACGGCGCGGTGATCGCGACCAGGCCGGCCAGCATGCCGTTGACCATCATGCTCGGGTCGGGCTTGCCGTACTTGCCCCACATGTAGAACATCGCGAAGATCGCGCCCGACGCCGACGCCAGCATGGTGTTGACGGCGATCACCGAGATGCGCAGATCGCCGCCGGCCAGCGTGCTACCCGGGTTGAAGCCGAACCAGCCGAACGCCAGGATGAAGCAGCCGAGCACGCCCATCGGGATGTTGTGGCCGGGGATCGGGTTCGCGGAGCCGTCCGTGTTGTACTTGCCGATGCGCGGCCCGAGGACCATGGCGCCGGCCAGCGCGGTGACGCCGCCGACCATGTGGACGACCGACGATCCGGCGAAGTCGACGTGGCCGTGGCCCAGGCCGAAGTTCTTACCGAGCTGTGAAAGCCAGCCGCCGCCCCACACCCAGTTGGCGAAGATCGGGTAGGTGAACATCGAGAGAAAGAACCCGAAGACGACGAACGAGGAGAATTTCCAGCGTTCCGCCATTGCGCCGGTCGGGATCGTGGCCGCCGTGTCCATGAACACCATCTGGAACAGGAACAGCGCGAAGACCGCCACGTCGTACGTCGAGCCGGCCAGGAAGAAGCCCTTCATCCCGAAGAGCCCGAAGTCCTTGCCGAAGAGGCTGATCGTGAACTCGCTATCGAGCAGGCCGGTCCCGCCCATCGTCGAGAGGGCCCCGAGCCCGCCCATCTGCAGGGCGAAGCCACAGATCCAGTACCCGGTCATGCCGATCGCGTAGATCATGAAGTTCATCATCATGGTGTGCGCGACGTTCTTCGCGCGGGTGAAGCCGGTCTCCACCAGCGCGAATCCGGCCTGCATGAACATCACGAGGAAGCCCGTGAGCAGCGTCCACATCAGGTTGATCGAGACCCGGTTGTGCCCCGCGAACTCGGCGACCTCCGTGAGCGTCGGCTTGCCCGCCTCCTTGGCGGTGACGTCGCCGATACCGCCGGTGGCGGTCCCAGCCGGGTCAGGCTTCGACGGCGGCGGAGGCGCAGGCGCAGCCGCGGCGACGGCGGGCGCGGGCGGGGCGATGGGCTTGTCCTGAGCGAAGACCCAGCCGCCGACCGCCAGGATAGCGGCGAGCATCAGGCCGACGACGATCCTCCAACCAGCGTCCTTCATGCGCGTGTCCCCCTCGGCGGTCGCTTGCGGCGCAGACCGGAAAAAGGAAAGGCGCCCTCTCGGGCGCCATTACCCGCTGCGACCTCCTTGTCGCGCGGCGTCCGGAGGCAGCAAGGGACGTGCCGTGGTTGCTGGTCAACGACAACGCAAACTTATGCGACGTCGCCTCTCGATTCGGTGCCCGGTGAATAAGCAATCGCCTCGCGCTGCTCACCCGCCGGGCAGCCCGAGCTTCGTCGGCCTCGACCGTTGCCGGCAGTGCATGCCGGTGCTACGGTCCAGCCCGAAGGAGCACCCCTTGAACGTTCCGTTGGCCGTCAACGGCACCCTGATGCGCGGTCTGTCGCTCAACGGCAACCTTCTGGCAGTCGGCGCCACGTTCGACCGCGAGGCGATGACGATCCCGAGCTACCGTCTCTGGTCGATCGACGATCGGCATCCCGCGATGGTGCGCGTCTCGCAGGGCGGCGCGGCGATCGCCGTCGAGGTGTGGCAGGTGCCGGCGGCCGGGCTCGCGACGATCCTGCTCGGCGAGCCGCCGGGGCTGGCGATCGGCAAGGTGCGGCTGGCGGACGGCCAGGAAACGCTTGGTGTCCTCGGCGAGCCGGCGCTCTGCGAGGGGCAGCGCGAAATCACCGTCTACGGCGGCTGGCGCGCTTACCTCGCGGCAGCGCGCGGCTAGGACCTGGGCTCGAGCACTTTCCGGTCGAGCTGGCCGAGCCGCTCGGCAAGGATGCCGGCGATGACCACGACGAGCTTGTAGGCGGCGAGGCTGTCGCTCGCGATCAGCCGCTGGAACTGCGACCGGGTCAGCAGCTGGTAGTCGCACTCGGTCACGGCCACGACGGTGGCAGACGTCGGGCGGTCGGTGATGATGCTCATCTCGCCCAGGAGAGTCGGCGCGACGATCTTGGCGAGCAACTGGCGCTGCCCGTCGCCTCCCCGCTTGAAGATCTCCACGTCGCCTTGCAGCAGGAGCAGGAGGCCGCTCGGCCGCTCGCCCTCGTTCATGAGCGCCTGGCCGGCCGCGGCCCTTTTGCCGACCGAGGCCTGGGCGAGCTGCTCGACCTGAGGGGTGGTCAACCCACGGCCGAGCAGCGTGTGCATCACCTCGCGGACCGCGGACGCCTGCATCGACGTTGACCCTCCTCACTCGATTGTACGACGTGAGAAGGCGCAGACCGACTAACGCCCGACGAGAGCGTCTCGCCGGCGGGCCTCAGCCTATCCGCGGACTTATCGCGCTCCGCGATTTCCCGCGCTGCCGGATTTCAGTGCGAGGCGAGTCGTTCTGCTGAAGTGGTGGGCAGCTCGACTATCGGCGATCGCAACAGAGACGCCATCGATTCCGCGCGATCCAACCGTAGAGGCGTCGCGCCAGCAACCCCGTGCCCGGGATCGCCAGACCCGCCGCCAGCCAGCGGAGTCCGCGGATGCGGCGGAGCAACTCGGGCACGGCGTCGGCGCCCGCCAGCACGCGGCCGTCGGGGAGCACGATCCGCATCGCGGTCGCGCACATCGCCTCCGAGATCTGGGGAAAGCGTTCGCGGCGCGGCGCCGCGCGCCACGGAAGGATCTCGAGGGCGCCGCCCGAGAGCGCCAGGCGCATGATCCAGAGCGCGCCGGCGCGGCAGCGCGCGCACTCGCCGTCGTAGATCAGGGCGGCGGGTGGGGCTAGCGCTGACCCCATCGCCGGAGGGTGCGGTAGTAGACGACGAAGCCGACCGCCACCGCCGCCGCGACCACCGCCTGCACCAGCGCCGCCGTCGCTCCCTCACGCAAGAACAGGCGCAACTGGAGCGCGGCGTAGAGAATGAAGAACGCGATCCCCGCGCCGATGAGAATGCGATGGGCGGTGATCAGCCTCAGCTCAGCACGACCTTGATGGCGTCGCGGGTGACGCTGACGAGCCGGTCGATCTCCGCCGCCGTCACCACGAGCGGCGGCGCGAAGTAGACCGAGTCGCCGGGCGCCGGGTGCGCGCCGGCCGCCGGCCGCGTGCGCGTGACGACGCCGCGCTTCATCATCTCGGCCTGGATGCGCGGGGCCACCTTGCGATCGCCGGCGAAGTTCTTTTTGGTGGCGCGGTCCTCCACCAGCTCGACGGCGGCCAGCAGTCCCTTGCCGCCGCGGATGTCGCCGGCGTTGGGGTGATCACCGAAGGTCTGCTTGAGCCCCTCGTAGAGCCGCGCGCCCATCGCGGCAGCGTTCTCCGAGAGGCGCTCGCGCTCCATGATGTCGAGGTTCTTCAGCGCGACCGCGCAGCAGGTCGGATGGCCCGAGTAGGTGTAGGCGTGCATCCAGCGGTCCTCGGGCTTCACCGAGTCCATCGTCTCTTTGATCGGCTTCGACACCATGATGCCGCCGAGCGGCAGGTAGCCCGAGGTCACACCCTTCGCGAACGAGAGGATGTCCGGCTTCACGTTCCAGTGCCCCAGCGCGAACCAGCGCCCGGTGCGACAGAACCCCGTGATCACCTCGTCGCCGATCAGCAGCACGTTGTGTCGCGTGCACACCTCGCGCACGCGCGGCCAGTAGTCGTCGGTGGGATAGATGACGCCGCCGCCGCCGTGGATCGGCTCGCCGATGAACGCCGCGACGGTATCGGGCCCCTCGCGCAGGATCGTTTCCTCGAGCTCGCGCGCGGCCGCCTGGCCCACGCTCTCGCCGGGCTTGGCGCCCTGGAACCGGTACGGGTAGCACGTCTGGATGTGCACGAAGCCCGGCACGCGCGGCTCGAACATCTTCCAGTAGGCGCCCATCCCGGTGGCGCTCATCGCCTGCAGGGTGACGCCGTGGTAGCCCTGCTGGCGCGAGATGATCTTGATCTTGTCGGGCTTTCCGTGAGCCTTCCAGTAGAAGCGCGCCGTCTTGAACGCCGACTCGTTCGACTCGGCCCCGCCGCAGGTGAAGAACACCGCCTGCATGTTGTCGTACGTGATCTCCATGAGCCGGTTCGCCAGCGTGATCGCCGGCACGCTCGACGAGCCGACGTAGCCGGAGAAGTACGCCAGATCCTTCATCTGCGCCGCGGCGGCGTCGGCCAGCTCAGTGCGCCCGTGGCCCACGTTGACGTTCCAGAGCCCCGAGAGCCCGTCGATGTACTCGTGGCCGCCGATCTCCTGGATCATCGCGCCGCGCCCGCGGACGTAGATGACCGGCTCGGAGTTGTCGACCGGATGATGGAGCGGGTGGATCAGGTGATCCTGATCGGCCTTGACGAGTTCTGCCGCGGTCAGCGCCATTGCTTCCTCCCCAGTGGAGCCCGTGAGCGACTCGGGCGGGCCCGCCGATAGTCGCCGTCCGGGATGACGACGGCCCGATGTTGCGGCCCACGATACCGATAGACCCAGGCGCGCTCACGCCGGCCACTCGCGAGCGTGACGATAGTGCGACGACGCTCGAAATTGTACCCCACCTCCTCGCGGTCAAGCACCGCGAGAAGTTCTGGATCGTCCAGCCGATACAGCTCCCCACGCGCGCGGGCATCCCCCTCGATCAGCCCCGGCCATCGGCCCAGATCGACCAGCCGTCCGCGCACGCGTCCCTCGCCGAGGAAGGTCGCATCTCTGGCGAGGAGCCGATGCAAGACGTAGCCGCGCATGAAGGTTCCGTAGGCGAACAGCAGCGGGGGCACGGCGCGGCGGGTCCGGCGGCCGGCCGTCAGGAGGTCTCCACCGCCTGGAGGACCGCGCCCAGGAAGTCGCGCTCGGGCACGGCGCCTTCGAACTGCACCCGGTCGTTGATCACGACCTTCGGCACGCCCATCACGTGGTAGGCGCGCGACAGCTCGGGGAACTCGGTCGCCTCGATGACGGTGGAACGCACGCGATCCGACGCCACCGACATGTGCTGTGCCAGGCGCACGGCCCGGGGGCAGTGCGGTCAGGTGGGCGTCGAGAAGACCTTGATGTCGACGTCGGACGCCAGTGCCCGCAGCGAGGCCAGGGTGTCCTCGCTCAGCGCCGGCGCGCCGGTCGAGGCCACGATGATCGCGTCGATCAGGTTGCTGAACTCGTAGCCGAGCGGGACGCCGTAGAAGCGGATGCCATAGTCGCGGGCGCCCTCGACGACAATGGCCGGCACCTGGTCGATCCCGTAGGTCTCGGCGCGCTCGCGGTCGATGGCGAGGTTGAGCACCTCGACCGTGATCTGCGCGGAGAGCGCGGCGACCTCGCGCACGAGCTGCTCGTTCTGCCGGCAGAGGTCGGCGGCGGCGAGCTCCTGCGAGAAGACGACGAGCTTCACCCCTCCGGCGATGCGCTCGAATTCCTTGCGGACGGCGGCCTGGTCGCGCTCGGTCAGAATGGGCATGGCGCCATTATACTGTTAGAATCGCGCGCGAGGGGGCCACACGATGAAGCCCTTCGTGGTCAACCGCTACGGCCGGATCGTCTTCCCGTTCAACTTCTTCCCCGAGCTCGACTTCTCGATCTTCGGCGACGGCGCGGCGGCGCTCGTCGTGGCGCCGGCGCCGGCCGGCGCGCCGCCCGACGTCGAGTGGCTCCAGACCTACGCCAGCGGGCCCATGAGCGAGGTCGACTCGATCGTGTGGCCGAACCCCGAGTTCGACAACAACATCACCGTCTACGGCCCGCAGGTGGTCGCGCTCGTGAAGCGCTACCTCACGCAGATGATCGACGAGCTCCGTGGTCTCCCCGGCCCGGAGGGAGCGCCGGGCTCGCTCCTGGACGCGGTCGACCTGATCGTGCCCCACCAG
Organism: Candidatus Rokuibacteriota bacterium; assembly: GCA_003220435.1. Taxonomy (GTDB): domain Bacteria; phylum Methylomirabilota; class Methylomirabilia; order Rokubacteriales; family CSP1-6; genus AR31. Next base: position 79,051 of record QHSL01000060.1, read on the forward strand.
GCCAACAAGATGATGGTCATCAAGCTCGCGCAGGCCGCCGGCGTCGCGCCCGACCGGCTCTACTTCGACATCGACCGGGTGGGCAACACGTCGTCGGCGTCGATCCCGATCGCGATCCAGGACGCGGTCCGCGACCGAGTCATCGACCGCCCGCCGCGCATCTTCGCCCCGGGCTTCGGCGCCGGCGCCGTCGCAGGCTACATCGTCGCGCGAATCGACCCCGCGATCGTCGCCGTCTAAGCGCCGACCCCGCCGCCTGTCTAAAGCGGGCCGCTGAAGAACCCGCAGGCGGCCGCCTGCTAGCCTTTGACGGCGCCGGCGGTGAGCCCCGAAACGTAATAGTCGAGGAACCAGACGTAGATGATGACGATGGGCAGGCTCGCCACCACCGCGCCCGCCATCAGCGACCCCCAGTAGTAGATGTCGCCGCGGATCAGGTCGGCGGTGACGCCGACCACGGCGGTCTTGTTGGCCGTCTGCGAGACGAAGGTCAACGCGTAGGTGAACTCGTTCCAGGTCAGCGTGAAGCCGAACAGGGTGACGCAGACGATCCCCGGGACGGCCATCGGCAGCACGATGCGGCAGAGCGTCTGCATGCGGCTGGCGCCGTCCACCAGCGCGCACTCCTCGACCTCGCGGGGAATCGTGCGGAAGTAGCCCATGAGAAGCCAGGTCGAGAAGGGCACCAGGAAGGTCGGGTACGTCACGATCAACGCCCAGATCGTATCCGAGATGCCGAGCCAGACCACCACCTGGGAGAGCGGCAGGAAGAGCAGGGTCGGCGGCACGAGGTACGTGATGAACACCGCGGTGCCGAACGTGCCGACGCCACGGTAGCGCAGGCGCGCGAGGCTGTAGCCCGCCAGGATCGCGATCACGAGCGAGACGCTGGTCGCCACCACGCTGATGATCAGGCTGTTCTTCATCCAGGTCAGGAACTCCGTCTTGAAGAAGAGGTACCGATAGTGGTCGGTGATCACACCGGTCTGAATGAGGAACGGCACCGCCTTGAGGTTGTAGAGCTCGGCGTCCTTCTTCAGCGAGGTGATCACCATGTAGTAGAACGGGAACAGCGCGAACGCGATGAACGGGATCATGTTCGCGTAGCCGAACACCGCCGACCGAATCCTCGCTCCGCGCGATCGAACGCCGACGTTCATCTCATTCCCTCCGGATGTAGCGGAGCTGGAGGAACACGAAGGCGCCCAGCAGCGGGAACAGGAAGAGCGAGACGGCCGCCCCCTGGCCGAGGTTGCCGCCGGTGAGCCCGATCTGGTATGCGAGCGTGGCGAACAGGTGCGTGGTGTTGACCGGCCCGCCGCGCGTGAGCACCTGGACGATGTTGAAGTCGGAGAACGTGAAGATCGTCGAGAACAGGATCACCACCGCGAGCACGGGCTTGAGCAGCGGGAGCGTCACGTGGCGGAAGCGGCCCCAGGAGCCGGCGCCGTCGACCTCGGCCGCTTCGTAGTACTCGCGCGGGATGGACACGAGGCCGGCCAGGACGATGATGGCGAAGAAGGGCAGTCCGCGCCAGACGTTGACGGCGATCACGGCGGTCACCGCGTAGCCCGTCAGGCCGAGCCAGTTGGGGCCGGGCGGGTTGATGAGCCCGAGGTGGATCGCCGTCCAGTTCACGACGCTGTAGAGCGAGTCGAACATCCACCCCCACGCGAGCACCGAGAGCGCCGTGGGGATGACCCACGGTAGCAGAACGGCCCCCCGGATCAGCCGCTTGAACTTGAAGTCACGGAACAGGAGCATCGCCAGCCAGACCCCAAGTACGGTCTTGAAGGCGACGGCGATGAGGGCGAAGACGAACGTGTTGTAGACGGTCTGCTGGAAGATCTCGTTGCCGAGAATCTCCCAGAAGTTCCGCAGCCCGATGAACTGTCCCGGTGACCCGACCCAGTAGTCCGACAGGCTGAAGTAGATCGCCATGCCGAACGGGTACGCGACGAGGCCTACGATCAGCGCCAGCGCCGGCACGATCAGGCTGTAGCCGAAGACGTGCTCCTGCTCCCACCACTCGCGGACTCGCGCGAGGCGACTAGGCCGAGCGAGCTCCGTCGCCTCGAGCGCGCGTTCACCGATGGCCATGCTAGGTCTTTCCCTTCGTCTCGAGCTTCCCCTGCGCCGCGAGCCTGATCTGATCCTCGCCCCACGCCAGCGCGCGTTTGGTGGGCATGCCGTTGATCGCTTTGGCGACGATGTCGGGCAGGATGAAATTGACGACGATGAGCTGCACGGCGGCGTTGGGCTTGGCCGGCCAGCCCTGCTCGTGGACGTACTCGGCTTCCTTCGGCAGCATCGCGTACTTCGGGTGGCTCGCCCAGATGGGGTGCTCGGCGAAGCGCTTGAGCGGGGGCTGATTGAAGGCGCTGCCCCCGACGATGAAGGAGTCGTAGTTCTCCTTCTGGTAGAGAAACTTGATGAAGTCCTTGGCGAGCGAGATGTTCTTCGAGAACTTCCAGATCGCCAGCGAGTTGACGCCTGTTGCGGAATGGATTCCGGCCGGGCCGCCGGGGCTGTTGTGGTGGTTGATCTCGTCGGCGATCGGCATCTTCTTCTCCACGGCCGCGACGTAGGGGCTGATCGCGTTGTGGATCCACGAACCCTTTCCTGAAAGCAGGAAACGGTTGTTCGAGGCGTTGTCCCACGAGAGCACTTCGGGCTCCATGGCATCCCGATAGAGTTCTTTGTACCACTCGACCACCTGGGCCGCCTTGTCGCTGTTGATCGCCGGCGTCTTGCCGTCGGTCTCGAGCACCTTGCCGCCGTTGCACCAGAGGATGGACCAGAAGCTGATGTTCGCATCCGTGCAGTGGCTGATCGGAATGCCGACGGGGTTGCCCTGCTTCTTGAGGATCTTCCCAACCTTGAGGAGGTCGTCCCAGGTCTTCGGCGGTTGGACTCCCGCCTTCTTGAACTGAACCTCGTTGTAGCACCCCGGAAACGCCACCCAGAACCACGGCACCGCCCGCCACCCCGATGCGGTTTGACAGGTGTCCCTGGCAAACGGGTACCAGCCCCCGTAGCGGTCGCCGAGGTAGGCGGCGAGGTCGCCCATGTCGACCAGCTGCTGCTCGTAGAGGAAGGGGTCGGCGGCGCCGGTGACGATGAGGTCGTGACCGGACTGCGACGCGGCCTGCGCAGCGCGCTTGGCGAACAGTTGCGGACCCTGAATGGTATCGACGCGCACCGTCACTCCCGCCTGTTTAGCGAAGACCTCGGCCTGCCGCCGGAGCTCATCATCCGATGCCGGGACGAAATGGTTGAAGGTGAGGAACGTCAGCTCACGCTTCTGGGCGATCGCCGGCGCCCGCTCGAGGAACATCGACGACGTGCCGGCGAGAGCGCCTGCGGAGGTTTTGAGGAATCGCCGACGGTTGATCCCGCTGCTCATGGCCATGCTCCCTGCCGTTACACGGCGCCCCCTTCTTTGAGCTTGCCCTGCACCGCCAGCTTGACCTGGTCCTCCGCCCACGCCATGGCCCGCTTCGTGGGCATCCCGTTGATGGCCTTCGCGACCATGTCCGGCAGGATGTAGTTGACCTGGATCAGCTGGACCGCGGCGTTGGGCTTCGCCGGCCACCCGCGCGGATGAGCGTACTCGGCTTCCTTCGGCAGCATGGCGAACTTCGGGTTCTTGGCCCAGATCGGGTGGTCCGCGAAGTGTCGGAGCGGGGGATGGTTGAAGGCGTTGGAGGCGACGATCCAGGAGTCGAAGTTGTCCTTCTGGAAAAGGAACTTGATGAAGTCCTTGGCGAGCTGCCCGTTCTTGGAGAACTTCCAGATGCCGATCGCCGTGATCGGCGGGGCCGAGTGAGTACCGGCCGGTCCCGCCGGGCTGTTGTGGTGGTTGATCTCGTCGGCGATGGGCATGCTCTTGGTCAGCGCAAGGTTGTACGGACTGATCGGGTTGTGGATCCAGGAGCACTTGCCGGCGAGGATACAGCGGTTGTTCGACGCGTCGTCCCACGAGAGGACCTCGGGTTCCATCGCGTCGCGATACAGCTCCTTGTACCACTCGATCACCCGCGCGGTCTTGTCCGAGTTGATGGCGGGGGTCTTGCCGTCGGCCTCGAGCACCTTGCCGCCGTAGCACCAGAGCACGGACCAGAACGTCGTGTTGGCATCGGCGCAGTGGCTGACGGCGATACCGACGGGGTTGCCTTGCTTCTTGAGGATCGTGCCGTGCTTGAGCAATTCATCCCACGTCTTGGGGTGCTCGAGCCCGGCCTTCTTGAAGTGAGTCATGTTGTACGTGGCCGGGAAGGACACCCAGAACCAGGGCACCCCACGCCAGCCGGCTTTGGTTCGCGCGGCTTCTTCGGCGAACGGGTACCAGCCGCCGTATCGCTTGCCGAGATCGTCGATCACGTCCCCCATGTCGACGAGCTGGTTCTCGAAGAGGAACGGGTCGGCGTCGGCGACGAACAGGAGGTCGTGGCCCGACTGCGCCTGCGCCTCGGCCGCACGCTTCGCGGGCAACTGGAGATGGGCGATGGTGTCTACCCTCACCGCGACGCCCGCTTGCTTGCCGAAAGTCTCGGCCTGCTTGCGTAGCTCGTCGTCGGAGGCAGGGACGAAGTGGTTCCAGCTGAGGAACGTCAGCTCACGCTTCTGGGCGAACGCGGGTGCCCGACCGAGGGCCAGCCAGGACGCCATGCCGGTGGCTGCGCCGGAAGCGACACGGACAAAGTGTCGACGCGAGGTCCGTTGCATACAGACTCCATGGGCTGGGCAGGGTTGACGGGACGGCGAAGGATTCGGAAGGACCGGGGAGATCACCCCCTCGCGGCTCAGATCGTTGCAAGTTTCTATCACCGAGGGTCTGGACGGTCAAGGCCACACTCCGACGAGCGCCGGCCCCCCGGCCCGGAGCGCTCGGCCGAGGAGTTCGCTGAAGCGCGATTCGCTGTCGGCCGCGAAGGCGGCGACCCCGAAGCTCTGAGCCAGCTTCATCGAATTCGACGCGCCCGTCGAGGTGTCGTTGAACACGACCACGACGATCGGCGCGGCGAGCCGCGCGGCGGTCTCCAGCTCGGTCGCGGCCACCGTCAGCCCGGCGGCGCCCGTGAAGCACACGATGCGGCGGTCGGGGTGGACGAGGTGCGCGGCGATCGCCGCGGGCAGGGCGAAGCCGGCCGTCGCGAGACCGTTGGACGTCAGGAACTCCCGCGGGGCGATCGCCTGCCAGCCAGCGGCAACACCCGCGTGATGTGGCCCGGCATCGACGGTCGCGATCGTGCCGGCGGGCGTCGCCTCGCGCGCGAGGCGCACGACGCGGGCCGCGAGCCCGTCGCCGATGCTCCGGGCCGCGCCCTCGCGCCGGAGGCGATCGAGCTCGGCGACGTCCCAGTCAGCGCGGGGCTTGTCACGCAGCCGCTGCGCCAGCTCCTCGATGACGGCGCCGATATCGCCGAGGACCTGCACCGCCGGCATCCAGTCGTCGAGCGCCTGCGGCGGGCCGATGCCGAGCACCGGCGCACTCGACCAGCACGCGGCCGGTACCGGCTCGAGCGCGTCGAGCCCGATTCCTACCATGAGATCGGCGCGGCGCAGCAGGCGCTCGTCGACGCCGGCAGTGCCCAGCACGCCGAGCATCAATGGGTGCGGATCCGGCAACGTGCCCTTGGCGCGAGCCGTCGTCAGCAGAGGCGCCGGCAGCGCCTCGGCGACCGCGCGCAGCCACTGTGCGGCGCCGGCGGAGCGACAGTGAAGGCCGGCGAGCAGCAGCGGGCGGGAGGCGCTGGAGAGCGCGCGGGCCGCCGCGTCGAGCGCCACCGCGTCGGGATACGGGAGCGGATCGGGGCGGCACGACGTCGCCACGGGCACGGCGGGGCGCGTGACGACGTCGGCGGCGACGTCGAGATGGACCGGGCCGCGCGGCTCGGCCATCGCGAGCCTCGCGGCGTGGGCGATCCGGTGCGCGGCGGACTCGGCCTCGACGCCGAGCGTTTCCTTGCAGGCGAGCACGGAGGCCGGGTGCCCGCTGGTCAACAGGACCACGGGCGCGCGATCCAGCAGCCCGTGGACGACGCCCGCGACGGCGGCCGCGACGCCCGGCCCCGGCCCGATCACGACCGCGCCGGGCGCGTCGACGAGATCGCCGGTGACCGCGGCCATGATGCACGCGGCGGTCTCGCCGGACGCGAGCGTCAGCGGAAGCCCGCCGGCGCGCGCCGCCTCGATCAGCGCGAGGTTGGCCCCTCCGCTCGGGACACCGAAGATGCGAGGCGTTCCGGCGCGCTTCAGGCCGTCGACGACAACCTCGGCGACGGTCGTACGGCTCACGCGGTGCGGGACGGCAAGTAGACCGTGGCGCTCCCAGGGGTGGCGACGCCGTCGCGCGGATTCTCGATCCAGACGTCGAGCTCGACGGCGCCGTTGTCGCCGTCGCGCCACTTGCGGGCCACGCGTCCCCTGACGGCGATCGTGTCGCCACGCAGGTGGGGGCGCCGCATCTGGAACGCGAGGCGCTTCAGGAATCCTGCGTCGCCCGCCCAGTCCGTGGCCAGCCGGCAAAGCGCGGCGCGGATGAACCCGGTGTTGATGAAGATGTCGGCGTGGCCGCCGTCCCGTGCGAAGGCCGAGTCGTGGTGGACCGGGTAGAAGTCCTGGGTGCCCGAGACCTGCTGCACCATGCGCGTCATCGTGAGCGGGAGCGAGAAGCCGTCGAGGGCGTCCCCCGCGACGACGTCCTCCCAGCAGCGCTGCGGCTCAGCCACGAGCCGCGTCTCCGGCGGCGCGGTGCACCATGATCTGGTTGATGCGCTCGGCGATGATCCGCTGCTCGCCATCGACGATCGTCGTGCCGGTCCGGATCCAGACCGAGAGCGGATCGAGCCGGGTCTTGCGCAGCTCCACCGTCAGCACCCGGTGACGCGAGCCCAGGCGATCCCCCACCCTCGCAGTGCGGAACCACTCGAACTCGTGCCCCAGGTTCACGAGCCGGTCGCCCGGCGTCGGGATGCGCCGCACCAGCGAGATGATGTCGAGCTCGGCCGGCGGCCACGGGCCCGCCGAGGCGAAGTAGTCGACCATCACCGGCGGGCACTCGCCGCGCTCGAGGTAGCGCGGGTTGAGGTCGTCGACCATGTGGCAGTAGCGCCGGATCGGGTCGTGCTCGACGGGATAGCGTCCCCAGACGAGCGGCGTCTCGTAGCCTTCCCACGCCTTCCGCACCGTCTCGACGTCGAACGCGGCGGTCATTTCCTCGCGAAGCTCTCGAACACCGGGCGCATCCGCTCGAGCGCCTTCTTGAGATTGGCTTCCGAGTTGGCGTACGAGAACCGCAGATAGCCCTCGCCGTGGGCGCCGAACGCGGCGCCCGACAGCGCCGCCACGCCGGCCTCGTTCAGGAGCCGCTCGGCGACGTCGGCGGACGGCCGGCGCGTGCCGGTGATGTTCGGGAACACGTAGAAGGCGCCGCGCGGCCGCGCGCAGTTGACGCCCGGCAGCTGGTTGAGCCCGTCCACCAGCAGGTCCCGGCGCCGCTTGAACTCGGCCACCATGCGCGCGACCGGCGTCTGATCGCCCTGGAGGGCGGCGATGCCAGCCAGCTGCACGAAGGACGCCGTGCACGAGTTCGAGTTCACCATGAGCCGCGCCACGTGCTCGGCGAGCTTCGGCGGCATCACGCCGTACCCGAGACGCCAGCCGGTCATCGCGTACGACTTCGAGAAGCCGTCGAGCAGGATCGTCAGGTCGCGCATGCCGCGCATGTTCATGATCGACGCGAACTCGCCCTCGTAGAGGAACTGGCGATAGATCTCGTCGGTGAGCACCGGGATCTGGTGGGCGACGGCGATCGCCGCGATGCGCTCGAGCTGCGACCGGTCCAGGACGCCGCCGGTGGGATTCTCGGGCGAATTGATCACGATCAGCTTCGTCTTCGACGAGACGCTGCGCTCGAACAGCTCCAGGTCGAACCCGAAGCCGCTCTCCTCGCGCAGCGGAATCGGCACCGGCGTGCCGCCGACGAAGTTGATGACGGACTCGTAGATCGGGAAGCCGGGGTTCGGATGGATGACCTCGTCGCCCTCGCCGATCATGGCCATGATCGTGAAGAACATGATCGGCTTGGCGCCGGGCGTGACGACGACCTCCTCGGGCGAGACGGGCACGCCGCGCGTCTCGGCGACGTGCTTGGCGATCGCCTCGCGCAGCTCGGGCAGCCCGGCCGACGGGCCGTAGTGCGTGGCCCCCGCGTCGAGCGCCTGCTTGGCGGCGTCCTTGATGTGCACCGGCGTGTCGAAGTCCGGCTCACCGATCTCGAGGTGAACGATCTCGCGTCCGGAGCGCTCGAGCTGCCGGGCTCGCGCCAGCACCTCGAACGCCGATTCGGTGCCGAGCCGCGCCATCCGTGAGGCGATGTTCATGCGGTTCTCCTTTCACTTCTCTTCGGGCGCCCTATTATAGGGCGTGGACTTCGTCAACGTTCCGGCCGGATCGTTCCGCATGGGCTGGGCCGACGGTCACCCGTGCGAGCGTCCGGGGCACGTCGTGTGGGTCGACGCCTTCCTGATCGCGCGCACCCCGGCGACGAATGCCGACTACGCCGCGTATCTGGCCGTCACCGGCGCCGCGCCCCCGCCGTTCTGGTCCGATCCGTCGTTCACCGATCCGCTCCAACCCGTCGTCGGACTGTCGTGGGTCGACGCCGTCGCGTTCGCTCGATGGTCCGGTGCGCGTCTGCCGACGGAGGCCGAGTGGGAGAAGGCGGCGCGCGCCGGCGTGGAGGACCGCCGCTTCCCCTGGGGCGACGAGCGGCCCGATGCGACGTTCGGCCGACCGCCACGCGTCGGTCGGACGCTCGCCAACGCGCTCGGACTCACCGATCTCTCGGGCGTCTGCCACGAATGGTGCGCCGACTGGTACGACGACGCCTACTACCTCCGTTCGCCCGCACGCAACCCGTGCGGGCCGGAGAACGGCGAACGGCGCGTGAGCCGCGGCGGCGCCTGGCGCCACGCCGATCCGTGGAGCCCCGTCGCGCATCGCTCCTCGCTGCCGCCGCACCTGCGCTACTCCGACTACGGCGTGCGTCTCGTCCGCGCCTGACGGCGTACAATACCCGCGAATCACATGGCGCCCGCGCGGGAGTCGATCCTGAGGGAGGGGATCTTCGCCGGCCTGATCGGCGCGGCCGTCGTCGCGGTCTGGTTCCTGCTGTTCGATCTCTGGCGAGGGCAACCGTTCCTGACGCCGGGATTGCTCGGCGCCGCCGTCTTTCAGGGCGTGAACAACCCGATCGGCGTCCAGCCCACCGTCGGCAACGTCCTCGGCTACACGATCGTCCACGGCCTGGCGTTCATCGCGTTCGGCGTGCTCGCGGCGAGCCTCATGGCGGTGAGCGAGCGCGAGCCCACCCTGCTCCTCGCGTTCGTGATCCTCTTCGCCAGCTTCGAGGTGTTCGTGTTCGGCGTCGTGGGCGCGCTCGGGAAGTCGATGCTGGGCGCCCTCGTGTGGTGGGCGATCCTGATCGGCAACCTGCTCGCGTCGTTTGCGATGCTCTGGTATTTTTTCCGCGCTCACCGAACGCTGTCGCGGACGCTGATCGGCTCCTGGGGCGGTGTTGTCCGCGAAGGGGTCGTGGCCGGCCTTCTCGCCGCCGCGGTCGTCGCGGGCTGGTTCCTGGTGATTGACGCGATCCAGGGCGAGCCGCTGCGGACGCCGAAGCTCCTGGGCACGGGGCTGCTGCGCCAATCCGACCCGCTCGCCGCGATCGTCTCGTACACGATCGCGCACGGGATCGCGTTCGCGCTGTTCGGCATCATCGGCGCGGCGCTCATCGCCAGCGCCGAGCGGCAGCCACTCTTCGTGTTCGCCCTGGTGATCTTCTTCACCGCGTTCGAGGTGTTCTTCATCGGCGGCGTCCTCATCGCGGCCAAGTGGATTTTGGACGAGCTCGCCGGCTGGACCGTCCTGGTCGGCAATCTCCTCGCTACCGTCGCCATGCTCGCTTACTTCTTGGCTAACCATCGGGCGCTTGCTCGGCGGCTTACTGAAGCTTGGGCTGAAGAAGACTAGCGGCGGACGGGCGGCGGAGGACCAGGAGGTCGATGGCTTCGAGAACTGGCGTCGGGATGGTTTCCTGGTCGGCGGCGTGGCGCATGCGGGCGAGGCCGGCTTGGAACTCGGCGTCGGTGATGAGGGCGAAGGTGGAGAGGGCGCGCTGCTTGATGCGGTCGTAGTGGGCGGTGAGGCTCGCGTCGATCTCTTGCTCGAGCGTGTCGAGGGCGACCAGCTCGAAGCCGTGGGCGGCGAAGGCCGAGCGCACCGACTCAACCGTCGGCAGACGCGCCTCGTCGGCGGCGCGCGCCTCGGGGAAGAACTCGAAGTAGCGCACGCGGTCGAGCCGCCCGGCGAAGGTGTTGCGGATGAACACGAGGCCACCCGGCTCGAGAACCCGGCGCAGCTCGCGCGCGCAGGCGCCGAGGTCGCCCACGTGATGGATGACCATCGAGAGGAACGCGAAGTCGAACTCACCGTCGGCGGCCGGGATGGCGTCGGCCGCGCCTCCCACGTAGGCGACGTCGCGATGCGCGCCGTGGCGCTCGGCCTCCTCGCGCATCTTCGCGGACGGCTCGACGCCGACGACGCGGGCGCCGAAAGCGTCGGCCAGGATCCCCGAGAAGCGACCGGTGCCGGCACCGAGGTCGAGGATCGCTCGCGCGCTCCGCCGGCCGAGGTAGGCGGCGATCGCATCCATCCAGAGCCCACCGGTGTCCGGCGCGAGCGCGCGGCCCGTGCGATACGTCCGATAGAGATCGCGGTCGTAGTCGACCGGCGTCACCACAAGGCGTCGGGGAGGGGCAGTCCCTTGAACTCGTGGGTCGGCAGTGGCACGGACGGCGTGATGCCGAGCCGCTCGGCGAGCGCATAGAGCTGCCGCAGGTGCTGCGCCGCGTGCCAGGTCGTGCGCTCGAGCAGGTCGTGGCCGGACTGCGGGCCGTAGTAGACCTTGATCACGCGCTCGAACTCACCCGGCGACGCGCCCTCGAACCAGCCGGTGATGCGCCCGCGCACGAGGGCGCCGTAGCGCGCGATGGCCGGACCGTCGCGCAGGTCGTCGGGCGCCTGGTCGAGCAGCCAGGTCCCCGGGAACTCCCCGAGGTCCATGCCGTCCACGAACGCCAGCGAGAGCCGGAAGACGTGATAGCCGAGGTTGCGGAAGGTCCGGTTGCGCTCGGGAGGCCGCCACTCGAGATGCTGGTCCGGCACGATCCGCATGAACTGCTGGGTCGTGTCCAGGAAGACGTCGAGCCGCCGGGCCAGCTCCGTCGGCGGAAGCTTGGTCACCCCCGCGTAGGGAATGCCGAGCAGCGCGGCGTAGGCCGGCGGGTTCCAGCCGTGCGCGGCACGGTCGCCGACGGTGACCGCCGGCACGCGGGATACGCCCAGCCGCTTGAGCTCGTCGTAGCCCGCCGGGTTCGCCTGAACGTCCACCGGGTCGAACTCGACCCCCCAAGACGAGAGAAGCTCCTTCGTCTTGGCACAGGACGATCAACCCGGGCGATAGAAGAGCTTGACCACTGTTCCAGAAACCTTGCTCATGTCGGTCCCCCTCGCGGATCGCGGTCCCGATTGTACCCGGGCGACCCGTCTCAGTCGACGCCCAGGGCAGCCAGACGATTGTAGAGCCACGCCCACGCGAACCCGGCAACCCACGAGCCCGCGACCAGCGCCAGCAGGGTGCCGAGGAATCCGCCGTAGGTCAGGCTCGCGGGCAGGAGCGCGGCGACATCGGCCCCGAAGAACTGGGCATTGAAGAGGAACCGGAACACGTCCCGTTGCACGACCGCCAGGACATAGAAGACCACGTAGAAGGCCCCACAGAGCACGGCCAGCGAATGGGCGAACGCGAATCTCTTCAGCATGGCTCCTCCTCGCGGCTCGAGTTGGGATCGCCCGCGCGTCACTTCCCGCGGAACGTCGGCGTCTGCTTGCGGGCGAACGCGGTCACACCGTTCTTGAAGTCCTCGGTGTGGCCGCTGGCGGCGATGGCCTGCGCCTCCAGCTCCATCTGGGTCTCGAGGCTCTCCCACGTCGACTGGTGGAACAGCCGCTTGGCGCCGCCGAAGGCCTTCGACGGCCCCTGCGCCAGCTCCCGGGCCAGCGTCTTGACCGCCGTCGCGAGCTCCGCGTCCGGCACCACGCGCGTCACCAGCCCCCACTCGAGCGCCTCGCGGGCCGTGAGGACGCGGTTCGTGAAGTAGAGCTCCATCGCGCGGCGGAGCCCGACGAGCCGCGGCAAGAAGTAGGACGACGAGCCGTCGGGCGTGGCGGCGATCCGCGAGTAGGCCATCGTGAAGCGCGCGGACTCGGCGGCCATCACGATGTCACCGGAGAGCGCGAAGCTGAGCCCGCCGCCCGCGGCGACGCCGTTCACCGCCATGATGACGGGCTTGTCGCTGCGGCAGAACCGCGACACGGTCCCGTGCAGATAGGTCGTGAGCTCCTTGACCAGCACGCCGATGCGCTCGAGGTTGTCCGCGAAGTCCTTCACGTCGCCGCCGGCGCAGAAGGCGCGGCCGGCACCGGTGACGACGACGCAGCGGACGGCCGGATCCTCGTCGACGTCGAGTGCGGTGTGGAACAGCTCGCGGCCGAGGCCGAGGCTGAGCGCGTTGAACGCGTCCGGCCGGTTGAGCGTGATCGTCGCGACTCCCTCGCTGCGCTCCAGCGTCAAGAACTCGAGGCTCATGGCGGTCGTCCTCCCCTTCAGGTCAGTCCGAGGCGCCGCCGGGCCACCGCCCCGACGACGTTCAGGACGTCCTCGATCTTCAACGGCTTGCCGAGCACCAGCTCCACACCGTGGGTCTGGCGCTCCGCCGCCGACAGCTCGACCCCGAATCCGGAGACGAGGACCACCGGCACCGCGGGGGCATGCTCCTTGACGGCCTGGGCCACCTGCCAGCCGGACACCCGGGGCATCGCCAGATCGGTGAACACGAGGTCGAAGAATTCGGAGCGGATCCGCGCGATCGCCTCGCCGCCGTCGTTGAGCACCACGACCCGATGGCCCGCCATCTCGAGCAAGTCGCCGAGCACCGCGCCCACGTCCTCCTCGTCGTCGACCACCAGACAGCGCAACGACACACCGGGCGGCGCGGGCTCGACGGCCGACACGGTCTCCGCCCGCTCGGGCGCCGCGCGCGGCGTGAACCGGAGGCGGAACGTGGTACCGCGGCCCTCCTGGCTCTCGACCGTGATCCGCGCGCCGTGGCGCGTGAGGATGCCGTACGTCATGGAGAGCCCCAGGCCGGTGCCCTGCGGGCCCTTCGTGGTGAAGAACGGGTCGAAGATCTTGCCGCGGATGGCCTCGGGGATTCCGACGCCGGAGTCGACCACCGTCACCACGACCTCGTCGCCCTCCACGGCGGTGGTGAGGGTCAACGACCCGCCCCCCGGCATCGCGTCCAGCGCGTTCAGGATGAGGTTGGTCATGGCCTCGCGGAGCTCGGCGGGGTCGCCGGCCACCCGGGGTAGGTTCGCGAACGAGGTCCGCACGTCGAGGGCCACGCCGCGACTGCTCGGCTCTTCCTTCCAGCTCGACTGGGTGATCTCGAGCGCTTCGCGCACGATCTCGTTGAGGTTGATCGCGACGAAGGGCTGATCGCGGCGCGTCCGCGTGAACTCCTGCAGCCGCCGGACGGTCTGCGCTCCGTCGAGGGCGGCGCGCTCGATCACCTTGAGCCACTGGCGCAGCTGCGGGTCTTCGAGCCGCTGGAGCGTCAGCTGCGCCCGGCCCAGGATCGACGCGAGCAGGTTGTTGAAGTCGTGGGCGACGCCCGACGCCATCTCGCCGAGCGCGCGCAGCTTCTCCGTGCGGACGAGCTGGTCCTGCGCCGCCGCCAGCTCGCCGTACGCACGAGTGCGCTCCTCGAAGAGCTGCGCGCTACGCAGCGCGAGCGCGACGAGGTGGGCGATGTTGGTGAGGAGCCGCTCATGGGCCACGCTGAACGCGCCCTCCGCGCTCCGGAGGCCGAGCACGCCGAGCACCGCTTCGTCCGCCATCATCGGGACGCCCAGCCAGTAGCGCAGCGGCGCGACGGCCAGCGTGGGCTCGACGCCCCGGCGGGCGCACTCGCCGATGTAGTCGTCGGTGCGGAGCGGCCGCCCGGTCTGGATCACGACCGACATGAGTCCGACCGAGCCGAGAGGATACCGGAGCGGCGCGCGCGCGTCCGGCGCGCCGTCGACGACGCGGAGCGCGATCTCGAGCTCCTTGCGCTCGGGGTCGTGGAGCGCGACGAACAGGTGACGGGCGTCCAGCACGCGAGCGACCTGCACCCGGATCGCCTCGATGAGGGCCACCCGATCGAGCTGGCCGGTGACCGCCTGCGACAGCTCGTGGAGCACCGACAGCTCCTCGACCTGCCGACGGTTCTCCTCGAAGAGGCGGACGTTCTCGAGCGCGACCCCGGCCTGCGTGGCGACGGCTTCCATCAGCGCCATCTCGCCGGCCGAGAGCTCGCGCACCTGCTCCCACCAGATCAACGAGAACCCGCCGATCACCCGCTCCTGCGCAACGATCGGGACAAACAGGTGGCTCTGGTGCGCGAGCAGCTCCTTGGCAAACTGTGGAATCCGTCCGTCGCCGGGCACGTCGGCCGAGAAGATCGGGCGCTTCGTCCGGATCGCCTCCGCCAAGAAGGCATGCTCGGCGAGCGGAATGCTGAAGCCCGTCATGCGGGCGCGGAGATCGACGGGAACGTGGTAGCCGGCGACCGGCAGGAGCCGCGAGCCGTCCTCATCGAGCAGCCACACCCCCGCCGAGTCGGCGCCCAGGGCGCGAGTCACGCGGCGGAGGAAATGGCGGAGGAGGGCCTGGAGGTCGAGCGTCGTCGACATCGCCTGGCTCAGCGACAGCAGTGTCTCCGTCTCACGCACCCGCTCCCGGGCCTCGGCGTAGAGTCGCGCGTTCTCCAGCGCGATGGCGGCCCGCGCGGCGAAGCTCTCCAGGACGGCCAGATCCTCGTCGAGGAAGGGCGCCGCAGGGTCCCCCGCGCGATTCATGGCGATGACGCCGAGCAACCGGTCCTGGAAAATGAGCGGGCACGCCACCGCACGCGTCACGCCGAGATCGACCCATCGCTGGAGGGCGACGCTCGAGTCCGCGTAGTCGTTGACGATCAGCCCCCGCTGTTGCTCGGCGCAGGCGCCGACCACGCCGTGCCCGAAGCGGACGGTGACGCCGCCGAACCCGCCGCCCTCCGTCCACGCGCGGGGCGCCAGCATCCGATCGCCGTCGACGAGATAGATGACGCCGTTGGCCTCGAAGAGGCGCGTGGCGCGCTCGACGATCAGCGTGAACAGGCGCGCCGGATCGAGCTCGGGCGCCAGCTCGCGCTCGGCCTCGGCAAGCGTCGCGATCTGGGCGCGGCGGGCCGCCTCGAGCGAGAACAGCCGGGCGTTCTCGAGCGCCAGCGCGGCCTGGTCGGCGAACGCCTCGAGCAGTGCGACCTCGGCCGGCGAGAAGACGCGGCCGCTCGCGTCGGCCAGGGCCAGCGCGCCGATGATCCGTCCCTTGGCTCGGAGCGGCACCGACAGGACCGCGCCGTCACCCGCTTGCCGCATCGTCGCGCGCAGGTCGTCGGTCATGACGACGGTCGGATCCGTGAAGAGATCGGCCGATGCGACGGCCCGCCCCTCGGCGACGGCCCGGCCCGACGCGCCGACGCCGGCGGGCACCGTGGATCCGAGCTGCAGCACGTTGCGAAGGTGACCGCCCACCGCCAGCGTCACCAGCGAGCCGTCGGGCTGGAGCAGCCGCAGCGTCGAGGACTGGGCCCGGAAAAATGCGGTGACGCTGTCGACGATCCGCTCGCCGACCGCCCTGGGATCGAGGCTCTCGGTGAGCGTGCGGGCGAGTCGCGCCAGCTCTTCCGCCTCGAGCCGGCGGCGCGTACCCTCCGTGTAGAGCCGGGCATTCTCCAGCGCGAGCGCGGCCTGGTCGGCGAGCGCCTCGGCGACGCGGATCTCGTCCTCGCCGAACCGCCGGCCGGGCTGGTCGCCGACGGAGAGCGCCCCCACGACGCGCTCGCCCACCCGCAGCGGCACCGCCAGCACCGCGCGATGGCCGGCGCGCTCGGGGCGCGGGCGCGTCTCGTCGGTGAACGTGAAGCGGGGGTCCGTCGAGACGTCGGGGGTCGCGAACGGTCGGCGCTCCTCGACCGCGAGGCCCGCGACACCGATGCCGCTGGGCATCACCGGGTTCCGGCCGACCGCCACTCCGGAGGTGCCCGAGACGGCGAGCGCGACGAGCGATGCGGACTCCGTCTCGAGGCGATAGAGCGTGGAGGACTCCGCGGCCAGCACGCTGAGGGCGTTATCGGCGACCCGTTGCGCGACGAGGTCGGGATCGAGGGTTTCCGAGAGGAGTCGGCCGAGGTCGGCCAGCGCCCGCATGCGCTGCGCCTGGCGCGTGGCCTCGTGATACAGGCGGGCGTGCTCGAGCGCGATCGCCGCCTGCCCGGCGAACGCCTCGGCGATCTCCTGGTCGCGGGCCGAGAACGGTCGCCGCGCTCGGAAGCTGAGCACGCCGATCGCCCGGTCCGCCACCTTGAGCGGCACGCCGAGGAACGTCGTGTAGCCAAGCCGCTGCTGCGCCTCGTAGTGCTCCGGCACCACGTCGGTGACCGACGTGAGCTCGCAGTTGATCGTCCCGCCGCTCGTCATGACCCGACCGCTCAGGCTCTCGTCGATCCGGATGCGCGGGCGGAGCATCGTCTCGTGGGCGGCTCCGGCGAGCCCCGCGATGACCAGTTCGTCGCCGTCGAGCAGGCGGAACCTGGCGTTGTCGACCTCGAGGAGCCGGGCGGCCTCCTCGGCGATCGAGGAGAGCAGCGAGTCGGTCGGCGTCACCCCGCCGATCTTCTTGTTGATCTCGAGCAGCGCCGCCAGGTAGGCGCGGCGGGCGCGCTCGTCCGCGAACGCCTTGGCGTTGTTGATCGCGTTCGCGGCGTGCGAGGCCAGGGAGCCCAGGATCTGGATCTCTTCGAGGGTGTGCGCGTGCCGGACCCGGGAGCCCAGCGCCAGCGCGCCGAGCGCCCGCACGCCGACCTCCAGCGGGACCACGACCACGCTGACCACGCCTTCAGCGCGCACGCGCTCGACGAATCGGGTCCGCGGGTCGTTGAGCACGTCGACGACCTCCAGCGGCTCGCGAGTCACGACGACGGTTCCGATCAGTCCCTCCCCCACCCGCAGCCGCGAGACCTCGCCCCTCGCCACGGTGGTGCCCGCCTCGGTCCGGAGCGAGACATGCCGCGCGTCGTCGTCCACGATCCACAGCTGCGCGGCGCTCGAGCCGAACAGCTCGACCGCGGCGTCGACCACGCGCTGGAACACCTCGTCGAGGGAGAGCGTGGCGGTGAGCGTGTGGGCCAGGCGCGCCAGCGTCTCGAGCCGCCGGCTCTTCTCGCGACTCTCGATCAGGAGCGTGGCGCGGGCCACCGCCTGGCCCACCTGATGCGCGACCGCTTGCAAGAGGTTCAGCTCGTCGGCGTCGAACGCGCGGACGTCCCGGGAGATCAGCGCCATCACTCCCCATGTCCGGCCGCTCACGGGAATCGGCAGCCCGAGCTGCGTCCGGTAGCCTCCGGCCCGCAGCCGATCGGCCACGTCGGGGGTCAGCGCTTGCGACGACGTGAGATCCGAGACAACGGGCCGGCCGCTGTCGATCACCTCGCGGACGTGGCTCTGGTCGAGGGGGCGGACCCGAACTCGCTCGATGTCCGCGGGTAGGAGCCCGCGGTGGCCGACCAGGACGAGCGTCTGCGCCGCGCGGTCGAAGCGGAAGACGGCCCCGAAGTGCATCCGCGCCAGCGCGCACACGACCTCGAGCGTGCGCTCCGCGGTGACGGTGAGGTCGTCGCCGCTGCCGGTGGCCACCGCGACGGCGTGCAGTGCCTCGAGCTCCCGGCTTCGGCGCGCGTACGGCGCCTCGCGTCCTTCCGTACGCGGCTCTCGCGATCCTTCCCCTCGCCCCGACACGATGCCCACGACGACCACCCCGACCGCGACGGCCACCGCGCCGCCCAGCGAGACCGCCCACCAGAACCAGAGGCGCCGGCTCTCGCCTTGATGCTCGCGCTCCGAGACCAGCGCCCAGATGCTGCCGCCGGCTTCGGCGACCGGACGCGCGATCCACGACTCCCCCTTGATGCTCACGCGCCCGGTCCGGGCGACGGCGTCCCAGCCCTGCGTCAGCGCGCCGGCCAGCGTGGAGCCGAGCACGCGGTCGCCCGACACCACCACGAGCGCCGCGCGGGTCGGCAGGCGCGCCAGCAACGCGTCCAGCGACTCGAAGCGCCGCCCGACCACGACCATGCCGGCGGGGAGCGGCGCGATGCCGAGGACGTAGGGCCGCTCGTCGACGACGGCGAGGCGTGCGACGGTCTCCGGGGGGCGGGCGACCGCCGGCACGACGACCGGGCGCGCCGCCGGCACCTGGACCAGCGGGGCGCCGGTCGCGTCGACGATGAGCAGCAGGTCGGCGAAGCGCTCCCGCGTCAACGCCTGCATCCGCGGCCCCGCACCGCGCGCGAGCGTGGCCCAGTCGCTCCGGCTCGTGCCCTCGACGACGGCCGGGTCCTGGGCCAGGAGCCACGCCTCGCGACGCACGTCCTCGAGCGCCGTCGCGACGATCGCGTGGACGGACGCGAGCGCGGCGCTGACGGTGGTCGCCTGGCGGGACGCGAGCTGGCGCGCGAGCAGCACGCCGGCGACGGACCAGAGCGTGAGGAGACCGACGAGCGGGAGAACCAGGCGGCGCACGGATCGGTGTCCGAGCGCGAGCCTCACGTGCGGCGCTCGCCCACCCGGTGAAGCTTCAATAGATTTGTCGTCCCTCGGACCCACATCGGTGAGCCGGAGATGATAACGATCACGTCATTGGCACGCATCGAGTCGTCGCCGAGCAGGGTCGCCTCGACCTCCTCGATCATCTCGTCGGTCGTCTCGACCTTCCGGATGAGACGTGACGAGACCCCCCACGAGAGGGCCAGCCGTCGCTGGACCTCGACGAACGGGGTGAGCGCGATGATCGGCACGTCCGGGCGCGCCTGGGAGATCAGTCGGGCCGAGAAGCCCGATTCGGTGAACGCCACGATGGCGCGCGCACCGAGCGCATGCGCCGCAGTCGCCGCCGCGTCCGAGATCGCTTCCGGGAAGCTCGCGCTCGGACGTCGCCGCCGCTCCCGGTCGATGGCCAGCACCGCGCCGTCCGCGCGCTCCGCGATCCGCGCCATGACCGCGACGGCCTCGGCGGGATACCGCCCGGTGGCCGTCTCGGCCGACAGCATGATCGCGTCGGCGCCGTCGAAGATCGCCGTGGCGACGTCCGACACCTCGGCGCGCGTCGGGCGGAGATGCGTCACCATCGACTCGAGCATCTGGGTCGCGACGATCACGGCGACCTTGGCGCCGCGCGCCTGGCGGATGATCTCCTTCTGGATGTGGGGAACGTCCTCGAGCGGCACGTCCACGCCCAGATCGCCGCGGGCGACCATGACCGCGTCGACGACGTTCAGGATACCAGGCAGGTTGGCGAGGACCTCGTGCCGCTCGAGCTTGGCGACGAGCGGCACGTCGTCGGCGCCCTCGGCTCGCAGGAAGCTCCGCACCTCCTCGATGTCGTCGGCCGAGCGCACGAACGAGACCGCGACGAAGTCGACGCGCTGTCGGAGGCCGAAGCGCAGGTCCGCACGGTCCTTGTCGGTCAGGCAGGACATCGGCAGCGACACGTGCGGCAGCGAGAGCCCCTTGTGGTCGCTGATGCGCCCACCGGCCACCACCCGGCACCGGACCTCGTCCGGTAGCACGGCCTCGACGCGAAGCTGGATCATCCCGTCGTCCATCCAGATCTGGTCGCCCGGCCGTAAATCCTTCAAGAACTCCGGATGGGTGATCGACGCGCGCTCGGCGGTGCCGACGACCGGTCGCATGCTGAGCGCGAACACACCGTCCGGCTCGAGGTCCACGCGCGCGCCGCCGCCGGGCCCGAACGTGCCCAGCCGGATCTTGGGCCCCTGCAGATCTTGAAGTATGGCCACCGGCCGGCCCCAGCGGGCCTCGCCTTCACGAATGCGACGGATGACTTCGGCGTGCTCCTCGTGCGTGCCGTGGGAGAAGTTGAGGCGCGCGACGTCCAAGCCGGCCGCCGCGAGGCGGTCCAGCTCGGCGGTGCTGCTGCTGGCGGGACCGATCGTGCAGACGATCTTGGTCCGGCGCATGCGTCAGGCGCCGGTCAAAAGCGGTCGCAGGAATTGCCCGGTATAGGTCCGCTCCGGGTGACGGATGAGCTCCTCGGGCGTGCCGGTGGCCAACACGCGGCCTCCGTCGTCGCCCCCCTCGGGCCCGAGGTCGATGACCCAGTCGGCGGTCTTCACCACGTCGAGGTTGTGCTCGATGATCACCACGGTGTTGCCCTGATCGACGAGCTTGTTGAGCACCTCCAGCAGCTTCTGGATGTCCGCGAAGTGCAGTCCGGTCGTCGGCTCGTCGAGGATGTAGAGCGTCTTGCCGGTCGCCCGGCGCGAGAGCTCGGTGGCGAGCTTCACGCGCTGCGCCTCGCCGCCCGACAGCGTCGTCGCCGACTGGCCCAGCCGGATGTAGTCGAGCCCGACGTCGTCGAGGGTCGCGAGCTTGGATTTGATGACGGGCACCGCGTCGAAGAACGCGAGCGCCTCGCGCACCGTCATGTCCAGAATCGCGGCGATGCTCATCCCCTTGTAGTGGACGTCGAGGGTCTCACGATTGTAGCGGCGCCCCTTGCACACGTCGCACGTCACGTAGACGTCGGGCAGGAAGTGCATCTCGATCTTGACGAGCCCGTCGCCCTGGCAGGCCTCGCAGCGCCCGCCCTTGACGTTGAACGAGAAGCGGCCGGGCTGGTACCCGCGCATCCGCGCTTCGGGCGTCCGCGCGAACAGCGTCCGGATGAACGTGAACACACCGGTGTAGGTCGCCGGGTTCGAGCGCGGCGTGCGGCCGATCGGCGACTGATCGATGTCCACGACCTTGTCGATGCGCTGGGCGCCCTCGACCCGGTCGTGCGCGCCCGGGCGGTCCTGCGCCCGGTGGAGCATCTGCGCGAGCGCGCGGTAGAGGATGTCGTTGACGAGCGTCGACTTGCCCGAGCCGGACACGCCAGTGACACAGGTGAAGGTCCCGAGCGGAATCTTCACGGCCATGCCCTTGAGGTTGTGCTCGCGTGGGTTGTGGATCGTGATGAAGTGACCGCTGCCCTTGCGGCGGGTCGCCGGCACCGGAATCTTCAGCGCCCGGGCCAGGTAGCGCCCGGTGAGCGACTCGCCATTCGCCATGATCTCGTCGGGCGTCCCGACCGCGACCAGGTGCCCGCCGAGCTCACCGGCGCCCGGTCCCAGGTCGATGACATAATCGGCGGACCGGATCGTCTCCTCGTCGTGCTCGACGACCAAGACGGTATTGCCGAGATCCCGAAGGCGCTTGAGGGTTTCGAGAAGTCTCCGGTTGTCGCGCTGGTGCAAGCCGATGGACGGCTCGTCCAGGATATAGAGGACGCCGACCAGGCTCGACCCGATCTGGGTCGCCAGGCGGATTCGCTGCCCTTCTCCTCCGGATAACGTTCCGGCCGGCCGGTCGAGCGTCAGGTAGTCGAGGCCGACGTTCATCAGGAAGCCGAGCCGCTCGCGGATCTCCTTGAGAACGCGACGGGCGATCGCGGCCTCGCGCTCGGTCAGCGTGAGGCCGTCGAAAAACGCGCCCGCTTCCTTGATCGTCTGTCGGACGGCATCCGCGATCGAGCGGCCCCCGATCTTGACGCCGAGTGACTCCGGACGCAGCCGTGAGCCCTTGCACGCCGGGCAGGCCCGCTCGGTCATGAACTGCTCGATGTCGGCCCGCGCGTCTTCCGACGTGGTCTCGCGGTAGCGGCGCTCGAGCGTCTTGACGACGCCTTCGAACCCGCCGTCGCGCTCGCCGTGCAGGATCACGTCGCGCACGCCCCGGCGCAGCTCGGACCACGGCGTCTCGAGGGAGAACCGGTGCCGCTTCGCCAACACCTGGAGTGTCTGCCGGAAGTAGGTGGTCTCGCGCCCCGCCCACGGCGCCAGCGCGCCGTCCTTGAGCGAGCGGGCGGGATTCGGCACGAGCCGATCGGGGTCGATCTCGTCGCGGGAGCCGATCCCGCTGCATTCCGGGCACGCGCCGTAGGGGTTGTTGAACGAGAACATCCGCGGTGAGATCTCCGGAAAGGAGATCCCGCACTCGGCGCACGCCAGCTTCTCGGAGAAGGTGTGGCCCGCGCGTATCGTAGCGGGGTGCTTTGTAGCGGGGTGCTTTGTAGCGGGGTCATTTGTAGCGGGGTCCTTGAGGCCGGCTTTGGTGGAGGGTGGCCTGCCGGAGGCGCTAGTGGCTCCGGCTCCGCTGTCAACCGTTTCGACCGTGACGATGCCGTCGGCGAGACGCAGCGCGGTCTCCAGCGAGTCCGCCAGGCGGGAGCCGAGGTTCTCGCGCACGATCAGCCGGTCGACGACGACCTCGATCGTGTGCTTGCGCTTCTTGTCCAGCTCGATGTCCTCGCCGACCTCGCGAATGGCGCCGTTGACGCGGACCCGCGAGTATCCCTGCCGCTGCAGATCGAAGAAGAGCTTCTTGTACTCGCCCTTGCGGCCGCGGACGACCGGCGCCAGCACGAGCAGCCGAGTCCCGGCCGGCTGGGCGAGCACCCGATCGACCATCTGCTGGACGGTCTGCGCGGAGATCACGCGGCCACAGCTCGGGCAGTGCGGCACGCCGACGCGGGCGAACAGGACGCGGAGGTAGTCGTAGATCTCGGTGACGGTCCCTACCGTCGAGCGGGGATTCTTCGACGTGGTCTTCTGCTCTATCGAGATGGCCGGCGACAGTCCCTCGATCGAGTCCACCTCCGGCTTTTCCATTTGCTCGAGGAACTGCCGAGCGTACGCCGACAGCGACTCGACGTACCGGCGCTGCCCCTCCGCATAAATGGTGTCGAAGGCGAGCGATGATTTGCCCGAGCCCGAGAGTCCGGTGATGACCACCAGCTGGTCGCGGGGAATCTCGAGGTCGATGTTCTTGAGGTTGTGCTCGCGGGCGCCGCGGATGACGATCCGATCACTCGCCATGGCGCCCTATTATACGGCCCGCACTGCGTCAGCGTCGCGAGGCCGCGGCGACATTCCACACGCGGCTCGCGGTCCACGCCAGGGGGGCGGCGGCCAGCGCCGGATAGGTCCACACCACGCCGGCCCACCCCGGCAGGCGTGAGCCGTACGTGGCAACGCCCGCCAGCGCGATCATGCCGGCGAGCGAGCCGGCCAGCCGTGCCCAGCGGTCGGCGCCGGCGAGACCGGGCGCCACGATGATCGACGCCGTCAGCCCGAGCCCGGCGAACAACAGTCGCGACGCGTCGCCGGGCCACAGGACAGCGGCGGCGGCGGCTACGACTAGGATCACGGTCGTCGGATCGGCCAACACCGCTCGCACCGCGGGCGGCCCGAAGGAGACGAAGGGGGACTTCGATCGACTCGACCGGTCCAGCGTCGCGTCGAGGATGTCGCGCAACGCCGTCGCGGTCGCGAGAAAGAGCATGAGGAGTCCGGCAGCCCCCACCAGCGCGAGGGTCCGACCGGGCGCGCCCGGAACGACTGCCGCCGGCAAGCCGAACACCGCGGCGAGCGCCGGCACCCCGATGGAGAGCCCGGGAGCGGCATACGCGCTGTAGATGCCGAGGCAGGCGGCGATGAGCACCAGCACGAACAGGAGTCCCGCGCCGGTCGGAAGGCCTTCACCGGCCACCGCCCGACGCGACCGGAACAGAGCGAGTGCGCCGCCGACCAGTGAGAACACCGCCCCGAGCGCGCGCGCCGCCGTCGAGACGGTTCCCCGCTCGGGCGGATCGGCCCACGCGGCACCCGAGGCCGCCGCCCCTGGGACGCGCTTGCCCGCCTCGAACTTCAGGCGCGCCCCGGCGTCCAGCACGAGCCGGTCGCCGGGGCGCAGCGACAGCGCGTCCCCCGCACGCAGCTGCCACTCGCGGAGGCGGTCGAGCTCGAAGACGCGAAACGTCGCCGGGGCGAGCGCGGTGACGCGATGAGCCTCGGTGAACTCTAGGGCGACCGGCGCGGTGAGGGTTCGACCTTCGGTCACCCAGGAGTGGCGCTCGCCGAACGTGAGCGCCGGTCGCGACGCCACGTCGCGCCATGCGCTCCACGGGGAGACCGCCACCGTCAGCGCGACGACCGCCACCGGGACCACGAACCCCAGAACGCCGGCGCAGAGCAGCGTGAGACCTTTGCCGCCGGCGACGAAGTCGGCGCGGAGGCGGACGGCCATCAAGGCGAGCGCTGCCGCCACGAGAGTCGCCGCCCAGCGTGGATAGCCCAGGGCTCGCGCGACGTCGCCCAGAAGCGAGAGGTTCGCCCAGAGCACGAGCCCGATACTCAGGCCGGTTGCCACCGGCGCGACGGGGTTCTCGCGTACGGTCTCGTGCGTGGCCGGGACCAGCAATGCGATCAGCGGCGCCACGGTGATCGCGAGGACCGCGGCCGGCGCCTCCGCGGCGCCCGAGAAGACGGATGCCGCCACGACCGCGAGGATGACCGGCGACGCCCACGCGGCCACGCCGAGCGCGGCGGAGCCGGCGGGAACGGCGCCCTTGGCGCCGGCGCCGCGTTCGACGGCGGCCACCACGAGCACGGCGGCGAGCGGAGCGGCGAGGGCCGCGTACCACCAGAGCAGGCTGATCCCGGCGAGCCTGAGAGCTCCGGGGTTGCCCGGCGCCGCCATCAGGAGGAGAGCGCCGGCGAGGAGACCGAGCAGGGTCGCGACTCCCGCCCGGCGCCGAGCGGCCGTCGGCATCGCGCGATTATAGCGTTCCCACGCCACCCCCTGAATCGTTATCCTGAAACCTAGCATCTGTTGGAGCGGGGTCCGGGAGACCGGCTCGAACCGAGGGTGGCCCGAGAGAGGCGCGGCGTGGCTCCGACACGCACGAGGAGGGATCCTTGCCCGAAAAGATCGAGCGCGTCATGGTCGTGACGGCCCACCCTGACGATTCGGAGTTCGGCGCCGGTGGGACCATCGCGAAGCTGGTCAAGGAGGGCTGCGAGGTTACGTACGTGATCGTGACGAACGGCAACAAGGGCTCGAGCGATCGCACGATGACGCCCGAGCGCCTGGCGCTGATTCGCGCCGAGGAGCAGCGCAACGCCGCCCGCACCCTCGGGGTGGCGCGCATCGAGTTCCTCGGCTATCCCGACTGCGAGGTCGAGGACACCCGCGACCTGCGCCGCGACGTGACCCGGCAGATCCGAAAGTGGCGCCCCGACCTCCTGATCGCGATGAACCCGAACCGCACCTACAACCTCGGCGGCTCCCACCGCGACCATCGCATCACCGCCGCCGTCGCCCTCGATTGTGTCTATCCGCTGGCCCGCGATCACATGTCGTTCCCGGAGCTCATACCCGACTACGAGCCGCACAAGGTGGTCGAGGTCTACCTGATGCAGTGGGAGACCCCCAACCTCGTGGTCGATATCACGGACGTCATCGATCTGAAAATCAAGGCGCTGACCTGCCACGCGAGCCAGTTCAAGGATTTCGCGGCGGTCGAGAAGCGCATACGCGAGCGCTCGGCCGAGCTCGGCAAGGCGAAAGGCTACGCGTACGCGGAGACCTTCGACCGGATCGTCCTCTCGCGATGAGCAAGTACGGGCCGGCGCTGGTCAGCGTGGCGCTCTCGCTCGGCGCCATCGTGGGCTACTTCTCGCTGCTGCGCGTGCCCCTCATCCGGAATCACCCCCTGCTCTACATCGTCGCCTTCGCGCTCGCGGCGGCGATCGCGGCCGTCGCCGCGCTGCGGGCCCCCCGCTGGCCGAGCCTGACGGCGCTCGCGATCTCGCTGGCGCTCCTGATCCTCGGCAGCTACTTCAACTTCGTCATGGCGAAGATTCCGCAGAGCTTGATCGCGGCGCGCGTTGGCCAGCCGGCGCCGGACTTCACGCTGCCGGACGCCAAGGGCGCGCCCGTCACGCTCGCGTCGTTTCGCGGCCGCTCGCCGGTTGTGGTCGTCTTCTATCGCGGCTACTGGTGACCCTTCTGCGTGTCTGAGCTCCAAGGCCTTGGAGCCGTGCTCACGGAGCTGGGTGACGAGGGCGTGCAGATCCTGGCGATCAGTCCCGATTCGAACGAGCGGAGCCAGGAGCTCGCCGAGCGGCTGCGCGCCCGCTACCGCTTCCTCGCCGATCGCGACCTCGCGGTGACGAAGCGGTACGGCCTCCTCCACCCTCGCGGCGGCGAAAAGGGCCAGGACGTGCCGGTGCCGGCGACCGTCGTCCTCGACCGCGACGGGATCGTTCGGTGGCTCACGGTGGCCGACAACTACCAGGTGCGACCCGATCCGGCCGATGTCGCGCGTGTCGTGCGGGCGATCAAGTGATGGTCGTGCGAGCCGAGGCGGTGCCTCCGCCGAGGCGAGTCTAGTGATGGTCGTGCGAGCCGAGGCGGTGCCTCCGCCGAGGCGAGTCTATCAATGATCGAAAATGCCAGCGTTCAGCGGGTCCGGGAGGCGCTGACGGCGGCCGGCGGCGGCCACACCGTAGTCGCCCTGCAACAGCCGGCGCGGACGGCGGCCGAGGCGGCGCAGGCGGTCGGCTGCCGCGTCGACCAGATCGCGAAGTCGCTGGTGTTCCGCGCCACTCGGAGCCAGCGCGCGGTGCTGGTCGTCGCGAGCGGCGCCAACCGCGTCGACGAGCTCAAGATCGCCGGGCTCCTCGCCGAGCCCATCGCCCGCGCCGACGCGGACTTCGTGCGCGCTCGGACAGGCTACGCGATCGGCGGCGTCGCGCCGATCGCCCACGCCGAGCCGCTCACGATCCTGATCGACGAAGACCTGATGCAGTGGCCGGAGATCTGGGCGGCGGCCGGTCACCCGAACACGGTCTTCAAGCTCACGCCCGACGACCTCGTGCGGATGACCGGCGGCCGCGTCGCACCCGTCAGGACTGGAGATGGAAGATGACCATCTTCAGCTCGGTCATCTCCTCGATCGCGTAGGCCGGTCCCTCTTTCCCAAAGCCCGACTCCTTGAGGCCGCCGTACGGCATGCGGTCGGCACGCCACTGCGGGCCCCAGTTCACGTGCAGGTTCCCCGCCTGTACCTCGCGCGCGAACTTCCACGCCCACTCGAGGTTCTCGGTGAAGATCCCGGCGGCGAGCCCGTAGTTCGTGTCGTTGGCGAGCGCTATCGCCTCGTCGATGTCGGTGAACGGCGAGACGGCGACGGCCGGGCCGAACAGCTCGTCGCAGGAGATCCGCATGTCCGGCTTGACGTCCGCCACGATCGTCGGCGCGTACATCGCTCCCTGGCGCGTGCCGCCGGTGACGACTCGCGCGCCGCTCGCCACCGCCTCGCGCACCCACTCGTCCACCCGGGCCGCCTCCTTCTCGCGGATCATCGGACCGATCTGGACGCTCGCGTCGAGCTGATTGCCGACCTTGAGCGCGCTGACCTTGGGCCGCAGCGCATCGAGGAAATCGTCGTAGACGCGCGACGCGGTCAGGACACGCTGAGTGGAGATGCAGACCTGCCCCGCGTTCGCGTAGCCGGTCGACGCGACCGCGGCGGCGACCTTGTCCAGGTCGGCGTCCGGCATCACGATCACCGGCGCGTTCGAGCCGAGCTCCATCGTCACCCGCTTGATGCCGGCCGTCTTGCAGATGTGCTCGCCGACGTCGCGGCTGCCGGTGAAGGTGATCTTGCGCACGCGGCGATCGGCCACCAGTGCGTCGCCGATGTCCCCGCCCGACCCGGTGAGGATGTTGATGCCCTCCGGGGGCAGGCCGGCCTCGAGCAGGATCTCGGTCAACCGGATCGCCGACAGCGGCGTGTCGGTCGCCGGCTTCACGATCACGGCGTTGCCGCCGGCGATCGCGGGGCCGACCTTGTGGCAGACCAGGTTCAGCGGGAAGTTGAAGGGGCTGATCGCGACCACGACGCCGCACGGCACGCGGATCGTCACGCCGAACTTTCCCTTGCCGTGCGACGCCGCGTCGAGCGCGACGGTCTCGCCGTGGACGCGCTTGGCCTCCTCGGCCGACTCCATGATCGTGTCGACGGCCCGCAGCGCCTCGGCGCGTCCCTCGGCGACGATCTTCCCCTCCTCCCTCGAGATCAGCGTGCCGAGCTCCTCGACGCGCGCGGCCAGCAGCTCGGCGGCGCGATGGAGGATCTTCCAGCGCTCGTGGCTCGTCAGCTTCGCCATCGCTCGAGCGCCCCGCTCGGCCGACTGGAGCGCGCGCTCGATGTCACCGCGATCGGCGCGCGGCACGGTGTCGATGACGCTGTTGTCGTACGAATTGCGCACCTCGATCTTCTGGTCCTTGTCGATCCACTGGCCGGCCACGTACATTTTCATTACGAGTCCCCCTTGAATCGTATCCGCGCCTCCGCCGGCGGGGCCCCAGCCCCGCGACGGCGTGCGGCGCGCACTACGATTCGTATCCGCGCCTCCGCCGGCGGGGCCCCAGCCCCGCGACGGCGTGCGGCGCGCACTACGATGGGGAGCGTACGCCTCACAACAGCTGGAGTAAAATACGAGTGTGACTCGCCGCCTGGTTGTCCCCTTTCTGTTGCTCGCGTCCCTGCTGGTCGCCGCCGCCGGGGCCTTCGCGCGAGCCGCCGTCGTCCCGCCCGACGCCGCGCGGCTGGGAGCCGACGTGGAGACGCTGGCCGCTCCGGATATGGAGGGCCGCCGCTCGGGCACCGCCGGAGGCGATCGCGCGGCGCGCCAGATCGCCGACTGGCTCGCGGCCGCCGGCCTCCGTCCCGGAGGCGACGCGGGCTCGTATCTCCAGACGTTCGTCCTCGAGACCACGACGCGCCCGGCCGCCTCGAGCAGCCTGGAGCTCGTCGCGCCGTCGTCGCGGCGCTTCGAGTCCCTCCGCGACTGGAGCCCGCACGGTGGGTCGCTCGCCGGCGAGGCCAGCGGAGAGGTTGTCTTCGTCGGCTACGGCGCGGACCTGCCCGACGCCGGATACGACGACTACGCGTCCGTCGACGTTCGCGGCAAGATCGCGCTCGCATTGGAGGGCGCGCCGGCACACCTCGGCGGAACACACGTGAGCCGCCTCGACAAGCTGATCGCCGCGAAGCGGCGCGGCGCCGCCGCGCTGCTACTCGCCGGCGACGAGCTGCCGGCGCCGGCCGCGACCGCGGCGCGGGTCGGCCTCGTGTCGGCAGCGCTGACGCGCGAGTCGGCCGACGTCCTGCTGGCTCCGGCCGGCCGAACGACGGCCGGAGTCGCGACGAGTCTGGTCGCGGCGCGCGCGCCGACGTCGTTCGCGACGGGCGCGCGCGTCAAGGTCCGGGTCGAGATGGTCGCGGACGAGATCCGGGCGGCGAACGTCGTGGGTGTCCTGCCCGGCACCGACCCGGTGCGCGCGGGCGAGGCCATCGTGATCGGCGCGCACTACGATCATCTCGGTCGCGCCAACGGTATCGTCTACCCCGGTGCCGATGACAATGCGTCCGGCAGCGCGGTCGTCCTCGGCCTGGCGCGCGCGTTCGGGGCGGCGGGCGGCGCCGAGCGAACGCTTGTCTTCGCGCTGTTCGGGGCCGAGGAGCTCGGGCTCCTGGGCTCGCGCCATTACGTGAGCCATCCGCTGATCCCTCTCACGAAGACCGTCGCGATGCTCAACTTCGACATGGTCGGAAGGATGCAGGGCACCCGCCTCACCATCGCCGGCGGCGACAGCGGCAGCGGACTTCGCGCGAAGGCGGAAGAGGCGGCCCAGAAGGAAAGCGTGACGGCCGAGCTCCTCGGCAATCCCCACGGCCCGTCCGATCACAGCCAGTTCTATAGCGCGGGCGTTCCGGTGCTGTTCTTCTACACCGGCGGTCACGGTGACTATCACCGCCCGACCGACACCGCGGACAAGATCAACGCGGCGGGCATGGCGCGCCTGAGCGCCGTCGCGGTGCGGATCATCGAGAACCTCGCAGGGGACGGCGCCCGGCCCGCCTACGCTCAGGTCCCGCGGCCGGCCGGGCGCCGGACGCCGTCCGGCGCCGCCCCCGGGGGCGCGTTCCTCGGCATCTCCGCGCCGCCCAGCGGCAACGACGGTCTTCGGGTGGCCAGTGTCGTCCCGGGGACAGCGGCCGCGCAGGCAGGCTTACGTGAGGGCGACGTGATCGTCCGCATCGCCGGGACGTTGATCGCCGGCCTGGAGGACGTGAGAACGCTGCTCCGTGACCGCCGGCCCGGCGACACCGTGTCGGTGCTCTACCTCAGGGACGGCGAGGCGCACGCCACGACAGCGACGCTCGGGGTCCGCGCGGACTAGCGGTACGCACGAAGGGCGCTGAAGGAGCTCGCATGGTCGACGCCGACGTGAGGGCCGCCGTGACGCTCACCGAGATGATGCGGCGTCGCGCCGCGCTCTCGCCCGATCGCCAGTACTTCCACCTGTTCGACGAGATCGTGACGTACGAGCGGCTCTGGGCGCAAAGCGGCCGGTACGCCGTCGGGCTGGCGCGCGCCGGCGTCGGCGCCGGCGACAAGGTCTGCTTGATCTATCCGACGTGCGCCGAGTTCTTCTACACGTTCTTCGGCGCGCTGCGGCTCGGCGCGATCCCGGTGCCGCTCTATCCCACGCTCGGCGTGGAGATGACGGCGAACATCTTCCGCGACTCCGAGGCGGTCGCGGTCACGACCATCGGCTGGTTCCGCAGCGGCGTGGACGAGAGCTGTGCGCTGGCGCCGAATGTCCGCATGGTGCTGGAGCCGCCCGACCTCGACGCGGAGACGGAATTTTCGCCGTTCGTCGAGGCAAAGGCCGAAGACCTGGCGTTCCTGCAGTACACGTCGGGCAGCACGGGGCAGCCGCGCGGCGTGATGCTCACGCACGCGAACGTGGTGTCGACCATTCACTTCATGGCCGAGGCGGCCGGGCTCACCGCCGACGACCGCGTGGTGTCGTGGCTGCCGCTCTACCACGACATGGGCCTCATCGGCTGCTCCTTCACGCCGCCGCTCACCGCCACGCCACTCTGGCTGCTGCCGCCCGACCTCCGCAACCCCCGCCAGTGGCTCACGCTGGTCACCGAGATCCGCGCGACGTTCACGGTCTCGCCGGACTTCGGATACCGGAACTGCGTGCGCAACGTCCGCGACACCTCCGGGCTCGATCTGAGCAGCCTCAAGGCCGCCCTCTCCGGCGCCGAGCCGGTGCGGACGTCGACGATCGAGGCGTTCGAGTCGCACTTCGGCCTGGAGCGGATCGTCCGGCCGTGTTACGGCCTGGCCGAGGCGACACTGGCGGTCGCCATCTGGCCGCGCGCGGTCCCGCTCCGGCTCGACGCGAGCAGGCGATTCCTCTCGGTGGGCCAGCCGTGCCGCGGCGTGTCGGTCCGCATCCTGGCGCCGCGGGACGAAGCGCCGAACGCCGAGCGTCCGGTGGGCAAGGAAGGCGAGATCTGTGTCAAGAGCCCCGGGGTCATGAAGGGCTACTACAACAACCCGGCGGCGACGGCGAGGGTGCTCATGCCGGGCGGCTGGCTCCGGACCGGCGACCTCGGGTTCGTCGACGCCGAAGGCTTTCTCTACGTGACCGGCCGCCTCAAGGACCTCATCATCCTGGGCGGCGTCAACGTGCTGCCGGCCGACATCGAGGAGGTCGTCGACCGCGTCGACGGCGTGCGCTACTCGGCCGCCGTCGGCATCGACAGCGAGCGGACCGGCACCCAGCGGCTGCACGTCGTCGCGGAGGTGCGCAGCGAGACCGCCTCGTCCGAGGACTACCACGGCCTCGTGCGCGAGATCACCAGCCGCGTCCACCGGGCGCGCGGCCACCGGCCGGCCCGGGTCATCCTCGTCCGGTCGAGCACGATTCCCAAGACGTCCAGCGGGAAGATTCAGCACTCGCGCCTGGTGCAGATGATCCAGGAGGACGAGCTCGGCGAGCGCGTGGTGTACGGCGATGCCTGAGCTACGCTTCGGCTGCCATCTCCCGGTCTACGGCGCCGCCGCGACGCGCGACGTGCTGCTCGGCTTCGCGCGGCGCATGGAAGCCCTCGGCTACGACTCGTTGTGGGCGAGCGACCACGTCGTGATCCCGTACGCGATCGCGTCGAAATATCCGTACAGCCCGACCGGCGACTTTCCCCTACCGCCCACCGCCAGCTTCCTCGAGCCGCTGGTGGCGCTCGGCCTCGTCGCCGGGGCGACCGAGCGCATCCGTCTGGGCACGACCGTCCTCGTCCTGCCTCATCGTCACCCCCTGCTCGCCGCCAAGATGCTCGCGACGCTCGATCACCTGGCACCCGGGCGCGTCGTTCTCGGCGCGGGCGTCGGCTGGATGAAGGAGGAGATCGAGCTGTTCGGCGTCCCCTACGAACGACGGGGCGCCTGGAGCGACGAGGCGATCCGGGTCATGAAGGCGTGCTGGCGCGACGAGCGCGTGGCGCACCGGGGCGAGTTCTTTCGCTTTGACGCGCTCGGCGTCGCTCCCAAGCCCGCGCGCGGGACGATTCCGATCTGGATCGGCGGCCACACGCGCCGCGCGCTCCGGCGCGTGGTCGAGCTCGGCGACGGCTGGCACGCCGCGTTCCCCAGCGCCGATAAGATGCGGGCCGGGCTCGCCGATCTGGCGACGGCCTGCGGCAAGGCCGGGCGTGACGTGAAGTCGCTCACGATCAGCGCGCGCATGGGGATGCCGGCGCGTCAGGACGCCGAGGCGCTCGTGCGCGAGATCCGCGACCTCGCTGCCCTCGGCGTGACCCACGTCATTCTGGAATCGCGCGTCCGCGACCTCGACGATCTGATCTCGCTCTACGAGAAGTTCGCTAAGGACGTCCGCCCGCGGGTCTGACGCTCAGGGCTGGAGGACGACCTTGCCGATGCCGGCGCGGTCGTCCACGATGCGATGCGCCAGCGGTGCCTCGGCGAGCGGGAGAACCCGGTCGACCAGCACGCGATGGCGTCCCGCCGCCGCCGCCTCGAGCGTGAGCTTGAGGTCCTCGGGCGTGATACGTCCCACCGAGCCGATGACGGAGATCGCGTTCAAGTAGAGGTGCTTGACGTCGAGCGGGACGGTGCCGCCGCCGTGGGCGCCGGCGGTGATGAGTCGCCCGTTCCGCGCCAGGCTGGCGAACGCCTTGGGGAAAAGCTCGACGTCGGCGATGTTCTCGAACACGACGTCGACGCCGCGGCCGCCGGTCAGCCGGCGCGCCTCGTCCGTCAGGTCGCGCGCCCGGTAGTTGACGCCGCAGTCGGCGCCGAAGTCGAGGGCCGCGCGCACGCGTTCGTCGGCGCCGGCCGCCGCGATGACGCGGGCACCGAGCGACTTCGCCACCTGGATTCCGGCGATGCCCAGCCCGCCCGACGCGCCCATCACCAGGACCCATTCGTCGGCCGCGAGCTTCGCGACGTCGCGGAGCATGCTGAGGGCCGTCGGCGCGTGGCGCGCCACCACGGTCGCCGTGACGAAATCGAGCCCGTCCGGAACCGCGTGCGTGGCGTCGGCGGGGACCTTCACGAACTCGGCGTAACCACCCCACGCGTGGACGCCGAGGATGCCCGGGCCCTGGGTCGCCGTGGCCGGACGCACGATCTGCCGAGTGACGACGCGGTCGCCGACCCTGCGGACGACGACGCCGTCGCCAACCGCGGCGATCACGCCGGACGGGTCGACGCCGAGGACGTGCGGGAGCGTGGGTCGAACCGCGTAGGTTCCGGCGCGGACCGCGAGGTCCAGGGTGCGGTTCACCGAGACCGCGTGAACCCGGATCAGGACCTCACCCGGGCCCGGTGCCGGCGTCGGGATCTCCTCGAGCCGCATCACCTCCGGGGGACCGCACTCGCGCATCACCATCGCCTTCATGATCGACGGCGATCCCCAGGAGACTCGCCTTAGATCTTCTCGCCGAGCTTCGCCCAGTCGTCGAGAAACTTCTTGAGCCCGATGTCGGTGAGCGGATGCTTCATGAGCTGCTCGAGCACCGCGAACGGCATCGTGGCGACGTGGGCGCCCGCCTTCGCCGCGTCCACGACGTGGAGCGGGTTGCGGATCGACGCCGCGAGCACCTGCGTCCGGTAGCCCTGCACCCGGTAGATCTCGCAGATGTCGCGGATCAAGTCCATGCCGACATGAGCGATGTCGTCGAGGCGGCCGAGGAACGGGCTGATGTAGAACGCGCCCGCCTTCGCGGACAGGAGCGCCTGGGTTGGCGAGAAGCAGAGGGTCTGGTTGACGCGGATCCCCTTGCCCGAGAGATACTTCACGGCCTTGAGCCCGTCCTTGGTCAGCGGGCACTTCACGACCGCGTTGGTGGCGACCTGGGCCAGCTCCTCGCCTTCCTTCACCATGCCCTCGAAGTCGGTGGCGACCACCTCGAGGCTCACGTCGCCGGGGACGATCGAGCAGATCTCTTCGATGAGCGGGCGGAACGGGCGCTTCTCCTTCGCGATCAGCGAAGGGTTGGTGGTCACCCCGTCGACGACGCCGAGCGCCACGCCCTCTTTGATCTCGCCGACGTTCGCGGTGTCCAGGAAGATCTTCATTCCGCCCTCCTGAGGGTGACGCGCGTGCCTGCGCCCACCTTCTTGAAGATACTCGGGTCGCCGACGACCTTGCCCACGACGTTCACGGGGCTCGCCGGACGGATCTCATCGCCCCGGCTCATCGGCGTGGGTCCGAAGAAGATGCAGAAGGCGCGCCCGGGAGGCCAGTAACCGAGGTCGCCCACCTCGACGGTCTCGCGCGCGCCCTCGGGCGCCGCGGTGAGGCCGATGTCGAAGTAGATCTCGTCGCCCCACGTGTCGCCCTTCGCCTCGATGGGCAGCGCGTCCCAGATCGCACGCGCCGTCACCGAGTCGTTGAGCCGCGCCGACGCCGCGACCTTCCCCGCCGTGATCACGATCGTGTGATCCATCTCTCGATCAGCCTAGGCCGCGCTTCGAACGCGTGTCAAGCCGCGCGGGTGGCTGGCGGCGGGCGAGGACGGCGGGGGCGGAGGGGGTCGAGAGAACCACGCGGCACGCGTCCGCTGCTCCGGGGCGGCTGGGCTCCATCCGGGCGCGCCACTCCCGCCGCCGCGTGGAGGGAACGGGTTCCTTCGACCCCCTCCGCCCCCACCGTCCTCGCCCACCGCCAGATCACGCGCGCGCTTGATTCGTGCCACGCACGCGCTTGATACCTCGCGCCGCACGCCCATGATACGACCCGAGGCGCGCGCGTGAACCACCGCACCGGCGCCCGGTGGTGGGGCGGGCGGTGGCGGGTGGGGTCAGCGCGACCCGTTCCCTCCAAGCGGCGACGGACGTCACTGTGCCCGGATGGAGCCCAGCCGCACTGGGGTAGCGAGCGCGTGCCGCGTGGTCGCCGCGACCCCACCCGCCGCCGCCCGCCCCACCACCGGGCCCTTACTCGTAGCGCTGGTAAGCAGAGAGGGCGGCGTCGAGGGTGGGACGGTCGGGGAGCGAGGACCAGCCCAAGCCTTCGACCGCGAGCGAGCCGGCGCACGCGGCGGCGGCGGCGGCCTGCCACGGATCGCTGTCCCGCTGATACTGGACGAGGAAGGTCGCGGCGAAGACGTCGCCGGCGCCGGTCGGGTCGACCTCGTGCGCTGGCCGGGGCCGGACGTCGTAGCGCTCGCCGTTGACGAACAGGAGCGCGCCGTCGCGGTCGGCGGTCAGGACGCCCACCGGCGTGCGCTGGAACCACTCGACGACCGCGGCTTCCTGGCCCCGGATGTCCTCGCGGCTGAGGAACAGGGCCTGGACCACCTGCAGCAGAACCTCCGGCGTCTGCCACGGTCGGCCCACGACGAGGCCGTCGGGGGACGTCGCCCGCAGCCATCCCTGCGCGGCGGCGCCGACCGCGCCGTCGGTGAACAGGGTCGCGATCATCGGGTCGACCTCGTCGAGGACCGGGGCGAGCAGCGTCAGCGAGGCCCCGCGCCAGTCGTCGGGAACGTCGGCCTTCGCGAGCGGTCCGGCGACGGCCTGGACGTGCGACACGCGCCCCTCGGGATCCTGCCGGTGCTCGAAGCGGGTCGTGTCGCCGGCGGGGACGCTGACGACCTCGATCTGGGGTGGGATCAGGTCCAGCGGAAAGTCGTCGCCGTGACTCGTGAGGAGCCCGACCGAGAGCCCGAGTCGCTGCGCGGCGACGGCGGCGAACAGCGCGGCGCCGCCCGGACGGGTGGCGTCGCCGATGCGGTCGAGGGTGACGTGCCCGATGGCGACGAAGTCAGGCGCGCTCACGCCCGCGTCAGAGCCGGAGCTCCTTGGCGATGATCTCCTTCATGATCTCGCTGGTGCCGCCGCCGATCGTGAACAGCCGGACGTCGCGCGCGAAGCGCTCGATGGCGTATTCGCGCATGTAGCCGTAGCCGCCGTGGAGCTGGACGCAGTCGTAGGCGACCCGGTTGGCCATCTCGGCGGTGAACAGCTTGACCATGGACGCCTCGCGCACGGCGTCGTCGCCGGCGGCGTGCTTCTGCCAGGCTGCGTAGGTGAGCCGCTTGCCGGCTTCGATCAGCGTGGCGAGGTCGGCGAGCTTGTGGCGCACCACCTGCTTCTCCGACAGCGGCCCGCCGAACGCCTGGCGCTCGCGCACGTACGCGATCGTGTCCTCGAGCGCCCGCTCGGCCATCGCGACCGCGTGCACGCCGGCCACCAGCCGCTCGCGCTGGAACACGCGCATGACCTCGTAGAACCCCACCCCTTCGCGCCCGAGGAGATGCGAGGTCGGCAGGCGCACGTCCTGGAACGACAGCTCGGCGGTGTCGGAGGCGCGCATCCCCGTCTTGTCGAGCGTCCGGCCGACGGTGAAGCCCGGCGTCTCACGCTCGACCAGGAACATCGAGATGCCCCGGTGGCGCTGGGCCGCGTCGCCGGCTTCGACGCGAGCGGCCACGAAGTAGAGGTCGGCCAGCGCGCCGTTGGTGATGAACATCTTCGAGCCGTTCAGGACGTAGTGGTCGCCGTCGCGGGCGGCCCGGGTACGGATCGCCGCGACGTCGCTGCCGCCCCCGGGCTCGGTGACGGCGATCGCGCACAGCTTCTCGCCGCGGCAGATCGCCGGCAGGTACTTCTCCTTCAGCGCTTCGCTGCCCGTCCAGTAGAGGTGCGGCGAGGCCATGTCGGTGTGGACGCCGACGGCCATCGCGAACGATCCGCTGCGCGACCGCGCGCACTCCTCGTGCAGGACCACCGTGGTGAAGAGGTCGGCGCCGCCACCACCGTACTTCTCGTCGTACTCGACGCCGAGGAAGCCCAGCGCGCCCATGCGCGGCCAGATCGACTTCGGGATGCGGCCGGCCGCCTCCCACGCCTCGATCTGCGGCGCGACCTCACGGTCGACGAAGGCCCGCACCGCCGCGCGAAACAGGTGGTGGTGCTCGGCGAAGATCGTCACGCCGGGAGGGGTCCCCGGCTCACTGGCCGACGATGTCGGCCTTCATTGGACCGAGCGCGCCGAGGAGCTCCTTCTTCTCGCGCTCTCCCACCTTGTGCTTGTCGAGCGCCTTGACCAGGTCCTCGACCGTCGCGTTCCACTCGGCCTCGGTGATCTTCATGCCCTGGTGCGTCGTCTTCATGTTCTGGCCGTAGTACGAACAGGGTCCGCCGCTCGCCTCGCAGATTTGGTCGGCGAGACTGGACGTCAGCTTGCCCAGCGGCTTGCCCTGGAATCTCGCATTGACGCGGGTGTCGGTGACCAGGTTGGCCACGAAGCTCTCCACCACCACCCCGATCGCGTCCCGTCCCTGGCGCGTCATCCCCGTGCTGTCGACCGCGCGCAGGCGCTCGTAGAGGGTCGGCTCCGGCTGCATCGTCGCGCAGGCTGCCAGGCCGACGACCCCCACCAGGACGAGCTGTCGCATCACGCTAATCCCTCGCATCGTTCGCCGTCCTCCCTAGCTCAGCCACCGTTTGCGCCGCTTGTAGTGCTTCACATCGCGGTAGGACTTGCGCGCCCCGACTTCCGTCAGCCCGAGGTAGAATTCCTTTACGTCGGGATTCTCGCGTAGCGCCGCCACCGGGCCGTCCAGCACGATCCGGCCGTTCTCCATGACGTAGCCGTGCTCGGCGATGGTGAGGGCCATCGCCGCGTTCTGCTCGACCAGCAGCACGGTGAGCTTCTCTTGACGATTGAGCCGCTGGATGATCTGGAAGATCTCCTCGACGAGGAGCGGCGCGAGCCCGAGTGACGGCTCGTCGAGGAGCATGAGACGCGGCCGCGCCATCAGGGCCCGGCCGATCGCCAGCATCTGCTGCTCGCCCCCGGACAGGTAGCCGGATTTCAGCGTGCGCCGTTCGGCCAGCCGCGGAAAGTATTCGTAGACCGCGGCCAGATCGGTGCGAATCGCGGCCACGCCCCGACGCGTGTGGGCTCCCGACAGGAGGTTTTCCTCCGTGGTCAGGTCGTCGAACACCCGCCGGCCTTCCATGACCTGCGTGATGCCCAGCTTGACGATCTCTTCCGGTCCGCGGTGATCGATCCGCGCCCCCGCGAACTCGACCGAGCCCGTGGTGATCTCACCCCGCTCGGGCCCGAGGAGGCCCGAGATGGCTTTGAGCGTGGTGCTCTTGCCGGCCCCGTTGGACCCGAGCAGGGTGATGATCCGTTGCTCCGGCACCTCGAGCGAGATCCCCTTGAGAACGAGGATGACCCGGTCGTAGACGACCTCGACGTTGTTGAGCCGGAGCATCGGCCGTTACTTCTTGTTGGCTTGCTTCACCAGGGCCATCACCTCGTCGCGATAACCGCGAATCCAGTCCGTGATGGGCACCCACTCCGTGCCCTTGACCTGGTACATGCGCACCCAGCCGCCGCCCTCGTGATCCTGGGACGTCACGGTCATCGGCGGCAGGAAGCCCTGGAGATCGAAGTTCTTGATCGACTCGAAGCCCTTTCGCACGTTGTCGCCGGTCACCGGCAAGCCGAAGTTCTGGACGGCGAGCCGGACGCCCTCGGCGAGGATGGCGCCGTTCAGCACGCCCCGGCTGTAATACACGCTGCCGACGAACTTGGGGATCTCTTTGCCTTCGTCCCGGTAGACCCTTTGCATGATCTCCTTGATCACGGGCAAGCTGCGGCCGGTCGAGCTGTACTGCATGCCGATGTAGCCCTGGCCCGTGTCCCATCCGGCGGCCTCGATGTTCGTCTCCCCGGCGCCCCACACGAAGCTGACGAAGCGGTTCATCGGGAAGCCGGCGCGCTTCAGCTCCTTGATCGACACCGCCGGTGCCTGACCGAACAAGTGGCCGAGCACCCAGTCGGCCTTGAAGCGCCGCGTGATGTCGATCACTTGAGGTCCCATCTCGACGCCGGGCGGCGGAACCGCGAAGAGCCTCAGCTGGTAACCCTCCTTCTTGGCGACGGCCTCCACGATGGGAATGCCTTCGCGCCCGGCCGGGTTGTCGTAGTAGATATGGGCGATCTTCGTCCCCTTCTTCGCGCCCTGATCCTTGATGAACTGCAGGCCGGCGCCCGCTTGCGACCAATAGGTCGCCGCCATCGGGAAGATGTAGGGCCACGACGTGCCGTCCGTCGAGTCGGCGCGGCCGAACCCCGGCGTGATGCCCGGGATCTTGTCGTCCATGTGCCGCGGCGTCAGCGCGTACACGATCGGCGTGCCGTAGTCGAGCGTGGCCACCGCCCCGTCGCGCTTGAGCCGCTCGTACGCCTCGACGCCCCGATCGACCAGGTAGCCGTGCTCGATCTCGGTGTACTCGAGCTTGTGACCCAGCACGCCGCCCTTCTTGTTGACGAGCGCGATGTAGTCGGTGAGACCGGGGCAGATCTCCACCCCGACGACCTTGGTCGCCCCGGTGCGGTCACACTGACCACCGACCTTGATCACGTGGCTCGCCATCGCGGGCGCCGCTAGCGCCACCGCCAGCGCGACGGCGAACCCCGCTGTCAACAATCCCTTGATCTTCATGTCGTCCTCCTGTGCGCGGTCGATCTAGTCGGACCGCGTAGTATTACACGCTTCGAGCGGCGGCTGTGCCGCCGCAACCCTCCTGGGGAGCATCGGAGGGGGCCCCAAAGGGCGAAGCCCGTCTGGTCAGTCGCCCCCTCCGAATCAATATGAATACGGCCACAGCCGGAAGTACCGTTTCACGTTACCCCACATCCGGAAGAGCCCCTCCGGCTCGATGGCCAGGAACAGGATGATCAGCCCGCCGAAGATGATCAGCCGGAGGTTGGCCAGGAAATCCGCGATGGCCGCGTACTTGAAGCCGAACAGGGCGGCTCCGCCCTCCACCACGTAGACGAGCACGATCGGCAGCAGGGTGATGAAGACGGCGCCGAAGACCGAGCCCAGCACGCTGCCCAGCCCGCCGATGATGATCATCGCCAGATACGAGACCGAAGTGGCGAGCGTGAAGTGCTCGTAGTTCGCGATCTTGAGGTAGTAGGTCCACAGAGCGCCGGCCATGCCCGCGTAGAAGGAGCTGACGGCGAAGGCCAGGAGCTTGTAGTGGAAGATGTCGACGCCAATGATCTCGGCCGCCACGTCGCGATCGCGGACGGCGATGAACGCGCGGCCGACGCGACTCCGCACGAGGTTCATGGCCGCCACGTAGGCGACGATCGCGACGGGCAGCACCATGAAGTAGCGCCGATATTCGTTGTTGATGTTCCAGCCGAGGAACGTGGGCGTCGGCACGTAGATGGTCGATTGCACGCCGCCGCTGATCCACGGGCTGTGGTTGATCACCCACTCGATGATGAACTGGCCGGCCAGGGTGGCGATGGCGAGGTAGAGTCCTTTGATACGGAGCGAGGGAATGCCGAAGAACGCGCCGACCAGCGCCGCGACCGCCCCGCCAGCCGGCAGGCCCAACCAGAAAGGCAGACCGAGCCTCACCGTGACCAGGGCGGCCGTGTAGGAGCCCACCATCATGAAGGCGCCGTGCCCCAGCGAGACCTGGCCGGTGTAGCCGACGAGGATGTTGAGCCCGATGGCGCCGATGCTGGCCAGCAGCATGAGGTTGGCGAGCGACATCATGTGGCTGTCGAGGACGAGGGGGAGCAGGGCCAAGACCACGACGACGGCCAGCGTCGAGTAGCGCGCGAGCGGCAGCGGATAGAGGGCCATGTCGCCCTCGTAGGTCGTCTGGTATACCCCGCACTCGCGGTTGATCATCCCTGGCCTCGGCCTCAGACGCGCTCGATGATCTCACGCCCGAAGAAGCCATACGGCCGGACCATCAAGGCGAGGATCATGAGGACGTACGGCAAGAAGTCCTTGGTGCCGCCGCCCACGTAGGGGTCGACGTAGCCCGCGGCCACGCTCTCGACCGCGCCGATGATGAGGCCCCCGACCAGCGCCCCCGGAACGCTGTCGAGGCCGCCGAGAATGACGGCCGGGAAGACCTTGAGACCGACCAGCGCGAGCTGGGTGTCCACGCCGATGAGGTTGCCCCACAGGACGCCGCCGAGAGCGGCCGCCAGCCCGGCGATGGCCCAGGAGAGCGCGAAGACCATCCGCACGTTGATGCCCACCGCCATCGCGGCCTGCTGATCGTTCGCGGTCGCGCGCATGGCGATGCCCATGCGGCTCTTTCGAAAGAACCACACGAAGGTGACCATGAAGACGCCGGACACGACGGCCGCGGCGATGTTGACGGGTGAGAGGTAGATCTCCCAGATCACGTACGGCTCGAGGGGGATCGGGAGCGGGATGTTCTTGGTCTGCGCCCCCCACAGCAGGGCCGCCGCTCCCTGGAAGACCTGGGCGAGCCCGACGGTCACCATCACCACCGAGATCACGTTCTGTCCCACCATCGGCCGCAGCACGCCACGCTCGACGATGAACCCGAGCGCGATCATCGATCCCAGCAGGACCGGCAGCGCGACGGCGAGCGGGAGTTTGTACAGGACCAGGAGCGCCGCGGCGATGTAACCACCGAACATCACCAGCTCACCCTGGGCGAAGTTGACCACGCTCGTGGCCTTGTAGATCAGGACGAACCCGAGCGCGACCAGCGCGTACATCGATCCGATCATCAGCCCGTTCACGAACAGGTCGAAGAAGAAGGCCATCGCTACGCCCCCGCCAGCTCGCGCGCCTGGCCGACCCGGCGGATGGCGAGCTCGGTGCGCACGTTGGCCTGCCGCCCGTCCTGGTAGGTGATCACGGCGGTGACGCCGACCGACGGGGCCTCCGTGTAGAGCGCCTCGATGATCTCGGCGTACTTCTTGGCCACGAACCCGCGACGGACCTTGCGCGTGCGCGTGACCTCCTCGTCGTCCGGGTCGAGCTCCTTGTGCAGGAGCACGTACTTGTTGATGCGGGTACCCTCGGGCAGGTCGCGGTTCACGCGCTCGACCTCCTGCGCGATCAGGTCGTAGACCTCGGGCTTCTGCGCGAGATCCGTGTACGTCGTGTAGGCGATCTGTCGACGCTCGGCCCACTTGCCGACGTTCTCCATGTCGATGTTGACCATGGCGCCGACATAGGGCCGGTCCTGGCCGACCGCCACCGCCTCCTTGATGTAGGGGCTGAACTTGAGCTTGTTCTCGATGTACTGGGGCGCGAACTTGGTGCTGTCGGCGAGCGCCGTGACATCCTTCGCCCGGTCGATGACGATCAAATGTCCGTCCTGGTCGAACAGCGCGGCGTCGCCGGAGTAGAGCCATCCGTCCCGAATCGTCTGGCTCGTCGCCTCGGCGTTCTTGTAGTACCCGACGAACACGCACGGGCTCCGGCTGATGACCTCGCCGGTCTCGGTGAGCCTGACCTCCGTGTTCGGGAAGGGCTTGCCCACCGTGCCGAGCTTGATGTCGCCGTCGCGCTGGACGCAGGACACGCCGCCCGCCTCGGTCTGGCCGTACACCTGCTTGAGGTTGATCCCGAGCGAGCGGAAGAAGAGGAAGATCTCCGGGCCGAGCGGGGCTCCGCCCGTATAGGCGTAACGGGTGCGCCGGAACCCCAGGTGGTCGCGCAGCGGGGCGAAGACGAGGAACTCGCCGAGGGCGCGGAGGACGCGCAGCCGGAGCGAGAGCGGCCGTTTCTCCATCGCCCGACGCGCCGCCTCCTCACCGGACGGCATGAGCCATCGATACAGATGGCGCTTCACCCAGGACGCGTCCGCCATCTTGACCTGGACCGTGGAGACCAGGTTCTCCCAGATCCGGGGCGGGGCCACGATGAAGTGCGGGCCGATCTCCCGCAGATTCTCGAGCACCGTCTCTGGACGCTCCGGACAGTTGACCGTGCAGCCGACGATGAGGGAGCCGGCGAGCGACCAGAACGTGTCGCCGATCCAGGCCGGGGGCAGATACGCCAACATCTGGTCCGTCCGGTCGTAGTGCTCGACCTCGAGGATTCCCCGGATCGCGCTCACGAGGTTGGCGTGCGAGATCATCGCGCCTTTCGGAGCGCCGGTGGTGCCGGACGTGTAGCAGATCAGCGCCACGTCTTCTGACTTCGTCGAGCGCACCAGCTCGTCGAACAGGCCGGGCCGCTCGCCGTCGAGCTTGCGGCCCCGCTCTTCGAGCTTCTCGAGGGGTATGAGGAGCGGGTCGGTGTAGTGGCGGAGCCCCTTGGGGTCGTCGTAGATCAGCTTCGAGACCTTGGAGAGGCTCCCCTTGAGCTCGAGGATCTTGTCCACCTGCTCCTGGTCCTCGGCGAAGACGATCTTCGCGTCGGCGTGATCGATGACGTACTGGATCTCGCGCGCGATGGCATCCTGGAAGACGGGCACCGGCACCCCGCCCACGACCTGCGCCGCGACCATGGCCGCGTAGACTTCAGGTC
Source organism: Candidatus Rokuibacteriota bacterium (assembly GCA_003220435.1). Lineage (GTDB taxonomy): Bacteria > Methylomirabilota > Methylomirabilia > Rokubacteriales > CSP1-6 > AR31. The sequence goes on from QHSL01000060.1 coordinate 122,852, forward strand.
GGTTGTCGCTCAGGATGGCGAGCTTGTCGTCACGCCCGAACCCCAGGCTCACGAGGCCGAGCGCAAAGGCGCGCACGTGGCCGAGGTAGTCCGCCCAGGTCCACTCCTGCCAGATGCCCTTCTCCTTCTCCCGGAGCGCCGACGCCCCCGGATACTCCCGGGCGTTCTTGAGCAGGAACTGGGGAAGCGTCATCTCCGGCATGGGCTCGTCTCCTACACGGTCGCCTTGGTACCGAGGTACGCCTTGATCACCTGCGGGGTCGCCTTCACCTCGGCCGGCGTGCCCTCCGCGATCTTCGCGCCGAGGTCGAGCACGATCACGCGCTGGGAGATGTCCATGACCACGCCCATGTCGTGCTCGATGAGGATGATCGTGGTCCCCCACTCGTCGTTGACGTCGAGGATGAAGCGGGCCATGTCCTCTTTTTCCTCGTGGTTCGTCCCGCCCATCGGCTCGTCCAGCAGGAGCACCTTGGGGTGGAGCGCCAGGGCTCGGCCCAGCTCCACGCGCTTCTGGAGCCCGTAAGGGAGCGAGCCCACCGGCCGCTTGCGGATGGCCTCGATCTCGAGGAAGTCGATGATGTCCTCGACCACCTGGCGGTGCGCGACTTCCTCCCGGCGTCCGGGACCCCAGTAGAGCATGGAGCGGAACACGCCGTTCTTCATGTGGATGTGGCGGCCGAGCATGAGGTTGTCGACGACGGTCATGCCCCGGAAGAGCGCGATGTTCTGGAAGGTGCGGGCCACGCCCAGGGCGGCGACGCGGGGTGGGGCGAGTCTTGTGGTCTCACGGCCATCGAGGACGATCGCGCCGGTCTCGGGGTGAAAGACGCTGCTGATGCAGTTGAGCAGCGTGGTCTTGCCGGCGCCGTTGGGACCGATGATGGACAGGATCTCGCCCTGCTGGACGTCGAAGCTGACACGGCTCACGGCCTGCACACCGCCGAACGACTTCGACACTCCCCGAATCTCGAGCTGCGCCGTCACACGGGCCTCACCGCGCTCACGACAGCCACCGCTTCCGACGACGGTAATGCTTCACGTCGCGATAGCTCTTCCGCTGTCCCACGCCGGTCAGACCCAGATAGAACTCCTTGATGTCCTCGTTTTCGCTGATGGCTTTGGCGTCCCCGTCCAGCACGATCCGGCCATTCTCCATGACATAGCCATGCCGGGCAACCTGTAATGCCATGGTCGCGTTCTGCTCGGCCAGCAGCACCGCCACCCCCTCCGCGCGATTGAGCCGCGCGACGATCTCGAAGATTTCCGTCACGAGCATGGGCGCCAGGCCCATCGACGGCTCGTCCAGGAGCATCAGCGTCGGTCGCGCCATCAGCGCGCGGCCGATGGCCACCATCTGCTGCTCGCCCCCCGAGACGTAGCCCGCCTTGAAGCCGCGCCGCTCGGTCAGCCTCGGAAAGTAGTGATAGACGACGTCGAGGTCCTTCTTCGTCGACTGGCCGTTGTGGCGCGTGTAGGCCCCCGTCAATAAATTCTCCTCGACCGTCAGGTGCTCGAAGACATGCCGCCCCTCCATGACCTGGACGATGCCGTGCTTGACGACCTCCGAGGGATTCCGCCGGTGGATCGCACGGCCCCGGAACTCGATCGCGCCCTTGGTCACCTCGCCCCGCTCGGTGCGCAGCAGGCCGGAGATGGCCTTCAGGGTCGTGGACTTGCCGGCGCCGTTGGCCCCGAGCAGAGCGACGATGCCCCCTTCGGGCACGGTGAGCGACACGCCTTTCAACACGAGGATCACGTGGTCGTAGATCACCTCGATGTTGCTGACCGACAGGAGCGGCCGCGGCGCGTCGCTCACCACCGGGCCCCTACTTCTCCTTCGCGCAGTCGCGCATCGTGTAGTTGAGCTTCTTGGCCTCGTCGACGGCCGCCGCCTCGAGCTTCGGCCGCACGACGTCGCGAATCGGCTCGATCCAGTCGGAGACGATGTTCCACTTCTTGCCGTCCCACTGCTGGACGAACGCCAGCCCATTGCCCTCGTGGTTGTCGCAGGTCACGCGGAGCGGGCGCATCATTCCCTTCATGCCCAGCTCCTCGAGACGCTTCTCCGTGATATCGAGGTTTTCGAAGCCCCACCGGACCTGCTCACCGGTGAGGGGCTTGTTGCCGTACTTCGTCATCGCGGTCCGGATGGCCTCGACGTTGAGCATGGCGTTGACCACCATCCGGTTGTAGAGCACCTCGCCGATGCCGTCCCGCCTGCCGGCGCCCTTTCCCTTGTCGTACAGGAACTTGTTGATGTCCTGGTGGACCTTGAACCCTGCGCCCGGGGCGTTGAAGTTCATGGATTTGTAACCCTTGGCCGCGTCGCCCGCGGGGATGACATCGACCTCGGTGCCCGTCCACCAGTTCCCGACCACCCGGTCCATCTTGAAGCCGATGGCCGCCGCCTCTTTCACGGCGACCTGGTTCATGACGCCCCAGCCCGAGATGTAGATCCAGTCGGGATTGAGCCGCCGGATCTGGAGCCACGTCGCCTTCTGCTCCTGGCCAGGATGGTCCACCGCCAGGAGCGTGAGTTCGAACGCGTGGCGGCGCGCCAGCTCCTCGAGGGTCGGGTTGGCCTCCTTGCCGTACGGGCTGTTGTGATAGATGTGGGCGATCTTCTTGCCCTTCAGCTTGTCCATCCCGCCTTCCTGCAGGGCGACGTACTTGACGAACGCCGAGGCCTGGCTCCAGTAGGTCATCGGGAAGTTGAACACCCACGGAAACCAGCGACCGTCGGCGCTGGCGGTCATGCCGTAGCCCATCGAGTGGACGACGACCTTGTCGACCGGCGCCCTCGGGATGAGCTGGTAAGTGATGCCCGTGCTGTACGGGTTCACGAGCACCGGGCTCTTCGCCTTCAACCGCTCGTAGCACTCGACGCCCTGCTTGGTGTCGTACTGGTCCTCGCACTCCTCGAACGTGATCTTGACGCCGTTGATGCCGCCGTCACGCTCGTTGACCAGCGTGAAGTAGTCGGCAGCCCCGTTCGCGATGGGGATGCCGTTGGGCGCGTAGGGCCCGGTGCGATAGACGAGCAGCGGAATGAAGATCTCGCCGGCCGCCTGCGCCTTCGTGAGAGGAAGTCCGCCGGCGAGGATCAGCGCCAGTGTGCCGACGAGCAGGACTCGCAGTGTCATGGTATGTCCTCCGGTGTCAGTGCGGGAACGGCCACAGGCGCAGCTTTTCTTTGCCGATCTGCCACAGCCGCGCCAATCCGTGCGGTTCGACGATCAAGAAGAAGAGGATCAGGCCCCCGAAGACCATCAGCTCGATCTGCTTCTGCAGCGCCACCGACATGGTGAGGCCCACGGCATGTGGCAGGTTGGTGAGGAGGATCGGCAGCATCAGGATGAACGCGGCGCCCAGCCAGGAGCCCAGGATGCTTCCGAGGCCCCCGATGATCACCATGAACAGCACGAGGAACGACTGGTTGATGTCGAAGGCGAGGGTCTCGGCGCTGCCGAGGTAGAGGAAGACCAGCTCGGCGCCCGCCACGCCGCAGTAGAAGGAGCTGATGCCGAAGGCGAGCAGCTTCGTCCGGAGAGGTCGCACCCCGATGATCTCGGCGGCGATGTCCCGGTCGCGGATCGCCATCCAGGACCGGCCGATCCGGCCCCGGACCAGGTTCTTGGCCACCAGCGCGAAGACCGCGACGAAGGCCAGCGCCATCACGTAGCGCGCCGCTGCGCTCGCGTTCGGGCCGGTGACGGTCACGCCGAGCAGTGTCCGATGGGGCGCGGTGATGGTGCCCGACGACGCGTAGTTGGTGAACCACGCGACCTTGTTGAAGAGCCAGATCAGGAAGAACTGCGCCGCCAGCGTCGCGACGGCGAGGTAGAACCCCTTGATGCGGAGGCTCGGGATCCCGAAGCCGAGCCCGATGACCGCCGCGACGAGGCCCGAGAGCAGGAAGACCACGACGATGCTGAGCTGCGGGAACGCGGTGGTGAGCTTGAATGCCGAGTAGGCGCCGACGGCCATGAAGCCACCGGTCCCGAGCGAGAGCTGCCCGGCGTACCCGGTCAACAAATTGAGCCCGATCGCCGCGAGCGTGTAGATCAGGAACGGGATCAAGATCGCCTGTAGCCAGTACTCGCCGGCGACGAGCGGGGGCACGACGAACGCCACCACGGCGATCGCCACGACGACCACGCGATCCTGGACGATCGGGAAGATCGCCTGGTCGCTGGCGTACGTCGCTTTGAACTGCCCGGCCTCGCGATAGATCACCTCGAGGCGCCCCACGGGCCGGGCCGGTTGGGGGCTGCCCCGGCGACCACGCTCGCTGACACCCGCGGCGTCGATGTCTGACGGGCGGCGCTGAGGGCAGTCCTGAAAACACGGGTCGCCGGGGCCGCCCCCGCCCGGCCCGGCCCGTGGGGTGTCCTGCGTTTCAGGCGTAGATCGAGGATTTTCATTTCGTCAAACGCGCTCGATGATTTTTTCGCCGAAGAGGCCCTGGGGCCTGGCCAGCAAGAACGCGAGGGCGAGGACGTAGGCGAACCAGTTCTCGATGGCGCCACCGACCAGCGGTCCCCAGTAGACCTCGCCCACCTTCTCGCCGATGCCGATGATGAGACCGCCCACGATGGCGCCCGGCACCGACTCGAAGCCGCCCAGGATGAGTACCGGCAAGGCCTTGAGCGCGATGAGCGAGAGGCTGAACTGCACGCCGCTCTTGGCGCCCCACATCAGCCCGGCGACGATGGCGACGACGCCCGCCACCGACCAAACGACGACCCAGATCGTCTTGAGGGGGATGCCAATGGAGAGCGCGGCCTCGTGGTCGTCGGCGACAGCGCGCAGGGCCCGGCCGATACGGGTCTTCTGGAAGAACATCGCGAGCAGCGTCACGAGGAGCGCGGCCGTCACCGCCGCCGTCAGCTCGAGCTCGTTGATCTGGACGCCGCGGACCACGAACGATCGATCGGGGATCCCGATGTCGAGCTTCTTGACGTTGGCGCCCCACAGCATCTCCCCGAAGCCCTCGAGGAAGAAGTTGAGGCCGATCGTGGCCATGAACAGGATGATGTGCTCCTGGTTGACCAGAGGTCGCAGCACGAACCGCTCGATCGCGAAGGCCAAGGCCACCATGACGGCGGTGGTCAGGGCGAGCGCGAGGACGACGGGCACGCCGCGCTCCAGCAGCCCGACCAGCGTGAGGGCCGCGAACAGCACCATGACCCCCTGGGCGAAGTTGAACACGCCCGAGGCCTTGAAGATGAGGACGAAGCCGAGCGCGACCAGCGAATACATGAGGCCCGCGAAGACCCCGCCGATGAGCACCTCCACGAGGAATGCCGGCGATCCAGCCATGTCCTTGAACGGCGCCACCAGCACCGCATACACCACGTCCACCATCAGGGCCCCCGTCGACTATGACTCATGGGCGACCCCCAGGTACGCGTCCAGCACGGCCCGGTCGCTCCGGATCTCGGCGGGCGGGGCGTCGGCGATCTTCCGGCCGTAGTCGAGGACCACCACCCGGTCGGAGATGTCCATGACCACGCCCATGTCGTGCTCGATCAACACGATCGTCGTGCCGAACTCCTGATTGACGTCGAGGATGAAGCGGCACATGTCCTCCTTCTCCTCGACGTTCATTCCGGCCATGGGCTCGTCGAGCAGCAGGAGCGTGGGCTCCGCGGCGAGCGCCCGGGCGAGCTCGACGCGCTTCTGAAGCCCGTAGGGCAGGCGGCCGGCCGGCGTCTTGCGGATCCCCTGGATCTCGAGGAAGTCGATGATCCGCTCGACGGCGGCCCGGTGCTCGAGTTCCTGGCGCCTGGCCGGACCCCAGTAGAGCGCCTCGAGCAGGAAGCTGCCCCGCATCTTCAAGAGGCGTCCGGTCATGATGTTGTCGAGCACGCTCATGCCGCGGAACAGGGCGACGTTCTGGAACGTGCGAGCGATACCGAGCGCGGCGACGTCGGGGGGCCGCAGATGTGTCCGGTCCCGGCCGGCGAACGCGATTCGTCCCTCGTACGGGTGGTAGAAGCCGCTGATCGCGTTGAGCAGCGTCGTCTTGCCGGCGCCATTCGGGCCGATGATGGCGACGACCTCTTCGCGCGCGACGCCCAGGCTCACCCGGTTGAGGGCGATGAGGGCGCCGAACCGCACGCTCACGCCCTCGACCTCGAGCAGCGGCCCTCCGGCCTCGGCCCGACTCACCGTCCCCCCTGCGCCGCGACGAGGTCCACGTCGCGGATCTTCACGTCCGCCCGCATGGTGCCGGTCCGGCCGTCCTCGTACGTAACCTTCGCCTCGACCTGGACGTGATCTCGCCCGGAATAGAGCGCCTCGATGAGCGGCGCATACTTTTGCGCGATGAATCCGCGACGCACCTTCCGGGTCCGCGTGATCTCCTCGTCGTCAGGATCCAGCTCCTTGTGGAGGATCAGGAAGCGCCGGACCTGGGTCGCGTGCAGCACCGCGTCCTCGGCGAGGCTTCGGTTGACGCGCTCCACCTCTCGGTGGATTAGCTCGTAGACCTCGGGCTTCTGGGCCAGGTCGGCGTAGCTCGTGTAGGCGATGTTCCGGCGCTCGGCCCAGCTCCCGACGGCGATGAGATCGATGTTGAGGAGCGCCGTCACGCACGGCCGCCCCTGGCCAATGCACACCGCCTCCCGGACGTAGGGCGAGAACTTGAGCTTGTTCTCGAGAAACTTCGGGGCGAACATCGTCCCGTCGGCCAGGCGGCTCACGTCCTTCGCCCGATCGATGATCTTCAGGTGACCGTCCGCGTCGAGGAAGCCCGCATCCCCCGAGCGGATCCAGCCGCCCTCGAGCGTCTGTCGCGTGGCCTCGGGGTTCTTCGCATAGCCCTGAAAGACGCCCGGGCTGCGAAAGAGCACCTCGCCCTCGTTCGAGATGCGGATCTCGACGCCGGTGATCGGCGTCCCCACGGTGTCGAGCCGCACGTCACCGTCGCGCTGGATCGTGACGAACACGCTGGCCTCGGTCATGCCGTAGAGCTGCTTGACGTTGACGCCCAGGCCGCGGAAGAAGAGAAAGATCTCCGGGCCGATGGCCTCGCCGGCCGTGTAGGCGCGGCGGACGCGCGACAGGCCGAGGTTGTCCTTCAAAGGGCCGTACACCAGGAAGCTTCCAAGCGGATAGAGGAGACGCTGCCGGAGGGAAATCGGCTGCCGGCCCAGCCGCCTGCGCTCGATGTCCTGCGCCAGCCGCAGGAAGAAGTGGACGATCGCGCGCTTGGGCCGCGCGGCGTCCTCGACCCGGACCATGACGCCGGTCAGGACGCTTTCCCAGATACGGGGCGGCCCGAAGAAGTAGGTCGGGGCGATCTCCTTCAGATCGGCGAGAACGGTCTCTGCGCTCTCCGGGCAGTTGATCGCGAAGCCCACGACGATCGCCTGGGCGTAGGAAAAGATGTGGTCGCCGACCCACGCCATCGGCAGGTACGAGAGGACCTCCTCGTCCTCGCGGAGCCCTTCGACCTGGGCCGCGTTGCGGGCGGTCGCGATCAGGTTCCGGTGGGAAAGCATGGCGCCCTTCGGGGTCCCGGTCGTGCCCGAGGTGTAACAGATGATGGCGATGTCGTCCGCCGTACCGCGGCCGACCTCGTCGTCGAAGTACGTGGGGTGACTGACCTCGAACTTCTTCCCGAGCTCGCGCAACTCGCTGAGGCTCGCGAGACCGGGCTCGCGATAGGCGCGCATCCCGCGTGGGTCGTCGTACAGGACGTGCTGGAGGCGGCGGCAGCGGGCCCGGACGCCGAGGAGCTTGTCCACCTGCTCCTGGTCCTCGACGACGGCGAACCGGGCCTCGGCGTGGTCGACGATGTACTCCATCTCCTTCTCGACGGAGTCCTGGTAGATCGGCACCGGGACGCCGCCCAGCGCCTGGACGGCCGCCACGGCCCAGTAGAGTCGGGGCCGGTTGTCGCCGACGATCGCGACCCGGTCGCCTCGCGCGAAGCCGAGCGAGGCCAGACCGAGGGCGATGAGCCGGGCTTCCTCGAAGTACTGGGCCCACGTGTACGCTCGCCAGATCCCGAGGTCCTTCTCACGGATGGCGACCTTGCTCCCGAACCGTCGGGCGTTGAGCCGCACGAGCTTGGGAAAGGTGTCCCGCTCGGCGTCGAGTGCCAGAGCGTCGGTGCCCTTCGCGACCGCCTCCAAGTCGCCTCCGGTTGATTCCACAGGGTGGGGCTGAGCCGATCGGGACTCGGCTCGCGTCACAGCAGTGGCAAAAGTCTAGCCAAGCGCCGGGGTCATGTCAAGAAATTGGGTTGGGATAACGCAGACTTACGACGCTACGGGCCGAGGCGCTACCTCGCCGCGCCTTCGATCAGCGGCAGGCAGAAATAAAGGACGAAGGCCGCGCTCGCGAGGTAGACCATCAGGTGAAGCTGGTGGCCCTTGCCGCGCAGGACCTTGATCGCGGTGTAGCTGACAAAGCCGGCCCCGATCCCGCTGGTGATCGACCACGTGAACGGCATCGCGAGCATGGTCATGAAGGCGGGAATCGCTTCCTCGTAGTCGTCCCAGGAAATGTCGCGCACGATCGCCATCATGAAGAAGCCGACGATGATGAGCGCCGGCGCCGTCGCCTGCGCCGGGATCACGCTGGCCAGGGGCGAGAAGAACATCGCGGCCAGGAACAGGACGCCAACCACGACCGAGGCGAGCCCGGTCCGGGCGCCGTCGGCCACCCCGGCCGCGGACTCGATGTATGTGGTGTTGCTGCTGCTGTTCGCGTAGCCGCCGAACAAGGCTCCGAGCGAATCGACCAGGAGGACACGGTCGGCCCGGGGCAGCCGGCCCTGCGCGTCGAGGAAGCCGCCGCGGCCACCCACGCCGATGATCGTCCCCATCGTGTCGAAGAAGTCGCTGAGCATGATCGAGAACGTCACGAGGACAGCGGTCAGCGCGCCGAGCTTCGCGACGAAGCCGAAATCGACGCGGCCGAACGTCGAGAAGTCGGGCGCCTGCACGATCGCCTGCGGGAGCCGGGCCGCGCCGGGTGTCGGGAACGCCTGGCCACCGGCGAAAGCCTCGTTGAGCACGATCGCGATTACGGTCGTGCCGAGGATGCCCAGAAGAAGGGCGCCGCGCGTGCGCCGCGCCATGAGCCACGCGGTGAGAAAGAATCCGATGAGAAAGACCACGATCGGTAACCCCTTCAGCGTCCCGAGGCCGACCGGCAGCGGGCCCGACGCGGGCTTCACCACGAACCCCGCGGTGAAGAAGCCGATGAAGGCGATGAAGAGGCCGATGCCGACGCTGATCGCGCGCTTGAGGCCGATGGGGACGGCGTCCATGACCGCCTCGCGGAAGCGCGTCAGCACCAGCAGCGTGATGACGAGTCCCTCGAGCAGCACGACGGTCATCGCCTGCGGCCACGAGAGGCCGCGGCCGGCAACCAGCTCGAAGGCCACCACGGCGTTGAGCCCCATGCCGGCCGCGAGCGCGAGCGGATAGTTGCTGGCGAGGCCCATCGCGATCGACAGGAGGCCGGCGGTCAGACAGGTCACGGTGAGCGTCGCGGCGAACGGCAGCCCTTTGCCCTGGAGGCCCGGAACGCCGGTGAACCCGAGGATCACGGGGTTCACGAAGATGATGTAGGCCATTACCATGAACGTCGTGACGCCCGCGCGCACCTCGGTCGCGAGGTTCGTGTTGCGCGCGGCGAAGGCGAAGTAGCGGGAGAGGAGCCCGGCCATGTGCCGGGCCGCAGTCTACATCGATTGAGGAGCTATCGGTATTCCGGTTGCGGCTCGAAGGCGGGCCCGAGGCTGATCTCCGGCGGATCCACCTTCTCCGCGGCGTCCTTGACTTCCTCGAAGACGCGGATCAGCTCACCGGCGCCGTCGGTGAGCACGGCGGGCACCAGCAAGGGCTGGGCGCTCGCAGGGCCTGCGGCGCCGAACCCGAGGGCCAGGGCCGCGAAGAGCGAGACCAGACGGGTACCCATGCCCCCGTGATACGCAAGGGTTCTGCCAGAGATTCGTCGGGTGCGAAGTCAGCGAAACTTCGGCGAAATCAGTCACCGGTGACCGCCCGGGAGGTGTCAGTGCGCCGACGTTGGGTCTGTCGTCGCGGGACGCTCTGTCACTTCCGGAACTTCTTGAAGTCGACGGGTCTCTTTTCCACGAACGCGTTCCGGCCCTCCATCGCTTCCGCCGTCTGATAGTAGAGCCCGAGCGCGGTGTGCGCGAACTGGGCCACGCCGGCCCGAGGCTCGGAGTCGATGTTGAACGACTGCTTGGCCAGGGCCAGCGCGGTCGGGCTCTTGTCGAGGAGCTCGGCGCACCACTTCTCGACCTCGGCCCGGAGGTCCTTGAAGGGAACGACCTTGTTGACGAGCCCCATCGCCAGAGCGTCCTGCGCCGAGTACTGCCGGCAGAGGTACCAGATCTCCCGCGCCTTCTTCTCGCCCACGACGCGCGCCAGAAACCCCGTGCCGTGGCCCGCGTCAACGCTGCCCACGCGAGGGCCGGTTTGGCCGAAGATCGCGCTCTCGGAGGCGATCGAGAGGTCGCAGAGCACGTGCAGCACGTGGCCCCCGCCAATCGCGAAGCCGTTGACCATCGCGATGACGGGCTTCGGGATGTGGCGGATCGCGCTGTGCAAGGCTTCGACGTCCATCGGGCGAGCGCCCGGCGCGTAGCCGCCCTGGCCCCGCTCCTTCTGGTCACCGCCGGAGCAGAAGGCCTTGTCGCCGGCGCCGGTGAGCACGGCCACGCCGACGGCGGGGTCCCAGCGCGCGTCCAGGAACGCGTCGGTCAGCTCCGCCACGGTCGTGGTGCGGAAGGCGTTGCGAACCTCGGGCCGGTTGATGGTGATCCAGGCGACCCCGTTCTTCTTCTCGTAGAGGATGTCGGTGTACGCCATGAAACCTCCGAGCCGCTAGAGCGATTTCTTGAAGCGGTTACCCAGCTCGCCGACGACGCCGCGCCGGAACGTCAGCACGCAGACCACGAAGATCACGCCCTGCACCACCGTGACCCACGCCCCCAGCTGCGCCAGATAGTTCTCGAGCGTGACCACGATGAAGGCGCCCACCACGGGGCCGAACACGGTGCCGAGGCCGCCCAGCAGCGTCATGAGCACCACCTCGCCGGACATCGTCCAGTGGACGTCGGTGAGGGACGCGAGCTGGAAGACGAGAGCCTTCGTCGCTCCGGCCAGGCCCGAGAACGTCGCGGAGAGCACGAACGCGACGAGCTTGTACCGCTCGGCGCGATAACCGAGCGAGATCGCTCGCGGCTCGTTCTCGCGGATCGCCTTCAGGACCTGACCGAACGGCGAATGGATCGCCCGGTAGATCAGCAGGAAGCCGCCCAGGAAGATGGCGAGCACGACGAAGTACAGCGTCAGGGTCTGCGTGAGGTCGAGCACGTTCAAGAGCGTGCCCCGCGGCACCGACTGGATGCCGTCCTCCCCGCCCGTGAACGCAGCCTGCAGGCTGAAGAAGTACGCCATCTGGGCGAAGGCCAGCGTGATGTTCGCGAAGTAGATGCCCTTGCTCCGGATCGCCAGCGCGCCGATGACCACCCCGAGGCCGGCCGCGACGGCTGTCCCGAAGAGGATCGCGAGCTCCGGCGGGAATCCCCACGCCTTCGCGGAGTGGGCCGCGCCGTAGCCTGCCGCGCCCAGGAAGGCGGCGTGGCCGAAGGAGAGGAGCCCGACGTAGCCGATGAGGAGGTTGAAGGCGCACGCGAAGAGCGCGAAGCACAGCGCCTTCATGAGGAAGACCGGATACACGAAGAACGGCGCCGCCACCAGCGCCGCCACCATCACCGCGAAGGCGACGACCTGATGCGTCGGGAGGGGCGTCACCGACCCGACGGCGGTGGCCGCCGTGTCGTCGCCGGTCGTCGTCGTCACGAGGCCCGCCCGAAGAGGCCGGCGGGCCGCACCAGCAGCACGAGCGCCATGATGACGAAGATGACCGTGTTGGACGCTTCGGGATAGAAGACCTTCGTAAAGCCCTCGATCACCCCGAGCGCGAAGCCCGTGACGATCGAGCCCATGATGGACCCCAAGCCGCCGATCACCACCACCGCGAAGACGACGATGATGAGATCGGCGCCCATCAGCGGGTTCACCTGGTAGATCGGCGCCGCCAGCACGCCGGCCAGGGCCGCGAGGCCCACGCCGAACCCGTAGGTCAGCGTGATCATCCGGGGCACGTTGATCCCGAACGCCTGCACCAGCGACGGGTTCTCGGTCGCGGCGCGCAGGTACGCGCCCAGGCGCGTGCGCTCGATCACGTACCAGGTCGCCAGGCACACCGCGAGCGAGAACACGATGACCCAGGCCCGATAGTTGGGTAGGAACATGAACCCGAGGTTCCGGCCCCCGCCGAGCTGCGCGGGCATCGGATAGGGCAAGCCCGACGAGCCGTACTCGTGCCGGAACAACCCCTGGATGATCAGCGCAAAGCCGAACGTGAGCAGGAGGCCGTACAGGTGATCGAGCTGATAGAGCCGCTTGAGCGTCGTGCGCTCCAGCACGATCCCGGTGATCCCCACCACGACCGGCGCGATGAGCAACGCCCACCAGTAGCCGAGCCCCGCCCACTGCAGCAGGAAGTAGGCGACGAACGCCCCCATCATGTACTGGGCGCCATGCGTGAAGTTGATGATGTTGAGCAGCCCGAAGATGACGGAGAGCCCGAGGCTCAACATCGCGTAGAACGCACCGTTGATCAGCCCGATCAGCAGCTGCCCGAACAACGCCTGCGTCGGCACCCCGAAAATCGTGGTCATTGTATTGGAGCGTGAGGACGGCTCATACCGAGGGTGGCCTGCTGTAGATGCGAGCCGGCTCCGACCCGCCCGCGCCTTGTGCGCGCCGACTGCGCGCCGGCTCCGACCCGCCCGCGCCACCCTCGCGTCGGCTGCGAGCCGGCTCCGACTCGCCCGCACAACTCTTGCGCCGGACGCGGCGTAGATCCGACCCGCCGGTTCATCCCTGACGCCAGGAGCGACGTGGCGCCGACACGGCCGACCGTGCGTCGTGGAGGATGCTGAGGGCGCATCAGTCCGGCGGCTCGTGCAAGGCACGGCGCGGTTCCACGAGCCGATGCAGCCGCAGCCGTTGGATCAGGGCGGCAGTAAGTGGAAGAAGCGTCGCTGTGCGAGGGCCTGGGGGTGAGGGTGGGAGAGGGGTGCGCCGACTCGTTCCCTCCAAGCGAACGTCGTGCGAGCCGCACCCGGATGGAGCCCAGCCGCACCCGGCAATGCGCTCGCGTGCCGCGTGGTCGCCGCACCCCTCTCCCACCCTCACCCCCGGGCCCGCCGCAACGCGAGCTACTTCTTCACCAGCTCACAGCCACCCTGATCAAGCGGCCTGAACGCCTGCTCGGCGGGGATAGTCGCGCGGATCTTGTAGTAGTCCCATGGATACTTGGACTCGGACGGTTTCTTGACCTCCACCAGGTACGCAGGGTGAATCTTGCGGCCGTCGACGCGGATCGTGCCTTTGCCGAAAAGCGGGTCGTCGGTCGGCATCTCCTTCATCTTGGCAATGACCTTGGCGCCGTCGTCGCTCTTGAGCGCCTCGACCGCCTTGAGATAGTGCAGCGTTCCCGCGTACACGCCCGCGTGGATCATCGTCGGATGGATCTGCCGGTTGCGCTCGGCGAACCGCTTGGCGAACGCGCGCGTCTTCTCGTTCATGTCCCAGTAGAACGTCTCGGTGAAGGTGAGCCCCTGGGCCTTCTCGAGGCCGAGCGCGTGCACGTCGGTGAGGAACACCAGCAGGCCCGCGAAGATCTGGCCGCCCTTCACGATGCCGAACTCGGCCCCCTGCTTGATGGCGTTGGTGGTGTCGCCGCCGGCGTTGGCCAGGCCGATGACCTTGGCCTTGGAGGCCTGGGCCTGGAGGAGGAACGACGAGAAGTCCTGCGTGTTGAGCGGGTGGCGCACCTTGCCCAGCACCTTGCCGCCGTTCTTCAGCACGACCGCCTCGACATCGCGCTCGAGGGCGTGGCCGAACGCGTAGTCGGCCGTGATGAAGAACCACGTATCACCGCCGGTCTTCACGACCGAATTGCCGGTGCCGTTGGCGAGCGCCCAGGTGTCGTACGTCCAGTGAATCGTGTGGGGCGAGCACGCCTTGCCGGTGAGGTCGGATGATGCCGCGGAGGAGACGATGAACGCCTTGCCCTTGTCGCGGGTGATCTGGTTGACGGCCAGCGCCACGCCGGAGTTCGGCACGTCGATGATGAGGTCGACCTTCTCGGCGTCGTACCACTGCCGGGCGATCTGCGAGCCGACGTCGGCCTTGTTCTGATGGTCGGCGAACACAATCTCGACCTTCAGCCCTTTGGCGGCGGCGCCGAAGTCCTCGACGGCCATCCGCGCTGCGACCACCGAGCCCTGACCGGCCAGGTCGGCGTAGAGGCTCGACTGATCGTTGAGGACCCCGATCTTGACGACGCCGTCGGAGATCTGGGCGTGCGCCGGGCCAGCGGCCAGGCTCAAGACGACGATGAGTGCCGCGAGGCGTGCGATGGTCATGCGCTCTGCTCCTTTGTTTATAGCCGCGGCGGCGCCCGGATCGGGCACGCACGGCGGCACTATACCCCGAGGTAGTCGTGCAGCTTGGGCCTGTTGGCGTCGAGCTCCCCGTTGGGAATCATGTCCACCACGCGGCCGTCCTCCATCACGTAGTGGCGGTCGGCCACGGTGGCGGCGAAGTGAAAGTTCTGCTCGACGAGAAGGACGGTGAACCCGTCGATCTTCAGCCGGCGGAGCGTGGCGCCGATCTGTTGCACGATCACCGGAGCCAGCCCCTCGGTCGGCTCGTCGAGCAGCAGCAGCCGGGCGCCGGTCCGGAGGATGCGGCCGATCGCCAGCATCTGCTGCTCGCCGCCCGAGAGCGTGGTGCCGCCGGCCCGGAGCCGCTCCCGGAGATTGGGGAAGAGCTCGTAGATCGCGTCGACACCCAGTCCGCCCGGCCGAACCACCGGCGGCAGCAGCAGATTCTCCTCGACGGTGAGGCTCGCGAAGATCCCACGCTCCTCCGGGCAGAACGCGAGCCCGAGCCGGGCGATGCGGTTCGACGGCAGGCCGATGAGCTCACGGCCCCCGAGGCGGACGGAGCCGCGGCGGCGACTCACGATGCCCATGATCGACTTGAGCGTCGTCGTCTTGCCCGCGCCGTTGCGGCCGAGCAGCGTCACCATCTCGCCAGGGTGGATCTCGAAATCGACGCCGTGGAGGATGTGCGACTCCCCGTACCAGGCCTGGAGACCGCGGACCTCGAGCAGCGGCTCAGGCATGGCCCGAGCCCATGTAGGCCTGGATCACGTCCGGATTGCGCGACACGCTCCGGTAGTCGCCCTCGGCGAGGATCTCGCCGCGCGCCAGGACCGTGATGGTGTTCGAGAGGTTCTCGACGACCCGGAGATTGTGCTCGACCATCAGCACGGTGCGGTTCGCCGCCACCCGCTTGATCAGCGCCGAGATGCGGTCGACGTCCTCGTGGGCCATGCCGGCGGTCGGCTCGTCGAGCAGCATCATCTGCGGCGCCAGCGCGAGCGTCGTGGCGATCTCCAGGGCGCGCTTACGGCCGTACGGCAGCTCGACCGCCAGCGTGTGCGCGAACGCAGCCAGGCCAACCGCCTCGATCAGCTCGAGCGCGCGCCCGTTCAGGCGATCCAGCGCGCGCTGCGAGCGCCAGAAGTCGAACGAGCCGCCGCGCTCGCGCTGCAGCGCGATGCGCACGTTCTCGAGCACGGACAGATGGGGGAACACCGCCGAGATCTGGAACGAGCGGACGAGGCCGAGCCGCGCGATGTCGGCCGGCTGCGATCCGGTGATGTCACGCCCGTTGAATCGGATGCGCCCGCGCGTCGGCGTGAGGAAGTGCGTCAACAGATTGAAGCAGGTCGTCTTGCCCGCGCCGTTGGGGCCGATCAGTGCGTGGATCGTGCCGCGGCGGACGCGGAGCTTCACGTCCTTCACCGCCACGAACCCGCGAAACTCTTTGGTCAGCGCCTCCGTCTCGAGGATGACGTCGTCGGCCATTTCTAAGGACGGGCGGGGGGCGGGTAGAAGCGCGCCTCCCGCTTCTCGTGCCACGCGCGGTTCGCTTCGTCCATCTCCCACGATGTCATGCACTCATCCTGCGCCGCCAGCACGTCCTCCAGGAGCGTGCGCGGGTCGCGGTGAAACGACTCGTGCAGGAGGCGCTTGGTGTGGCCGGTGGCGGTCGGCGAGGCGGCGCGCGCCTTCGCGACGACGGCGGCCAGCGTCGCGTCGAGGTCTCCGGGCGCGCACACCCAGTTGACCAGGCCGCTCGCGCGCGCCTCGGCGGGGCTCACGTGGTCGTTGAGCAAGGCGAGCTCTTTGGCGCGCCCGACGCCCACGACCCGCGCCAGCCGCAGCACCGCGCCGTCGGGGACGAGGCCGTGGCGCGTCGCACCCAGGCCGAGGATCGCGTCGTCGGTGGCGAGGCGGAGATCGCACGCCAGCGCCAGCTGCAAGCCGCCGCCGATCGAGTACCCGTGCAGCACCGCGAGCGTGATCTTCGGCATGTCTTCCAGACAGTCGAGCGCCCGGTTCCAGTGCCGATAGAACGCCTCGCCGATTGCTCCCGTCGATAGCGCCGCGCGGTCCATGCCCGAGCAGAACGCGCGCCCGGCGCCGCGCACGACGACCTGGGTGACGCCCGAGTCGGCGGCCGCCATCGCGGCGCAGTCGGCGAGCGCGGAGGCCAGCTCGGTGGAGAGCGCGTTGAGGACTTTCGGCCGGTTCAGCGTGATCCAGCCGACGCCGTCTCGCGCCTCGTAGGTGACCGGCGCGGCGGCGCTGACGTTGTCGACGGCGCTCACGAAGTTGTACGATCACCGGGTGTCCGAGGAAAGTCAAGGCCGCCCGGCCAGAAGGCAGTGCGCAGCCGCAGCGCGCGGCGCGAGGCGCGCCCATGATGAGGAGGCCACGCCGATGTCCGTGATCACACGCCGCCGATTCGTCGCCGGCGCCGCCGCGGCGGGCGCGGCCCCCGTGCTCGCGCCTACCGCCGGCGCGCAGACGTCAGTCAAGATCGGTACCGCGGTGCTCGGCGACTACTCGCTGGCGGGGCCCGTGATCGTCGCGCTCGAGCGGGGATTGTTCAAGAGCGAGGGGCTCGCCGCCGAGTTCGTGCCGTTTCGGGGCGGCCCGGATCTCCTGAAGGCGGTGATGGCCGGCGAGTGTCTCATCGGGATCACCGGCAGCTCCGACATCCTCGTCTTCCGCGAGGCCGGCTCGCCGATCAAGATGATCGCCACGCACACCGAGGGAAACCACTTCACGCTGAACGTGGCGCCGGAGATCCAGAGGATCGTCGACCTCAAGGGCAAGGCGATCGGCGTCACCCGCGCCGGCGCGACGACGTGGGTTTTCGCGCGCATGCTCGCGAAGCGGGAAGGCTGGGACCCCGACAAGGACGTGCAGATCGTGGCCCTCGGCGGTCTCGACGCGCAGCTCGCGGCCATGGCCCGCAAGGAGATCGCGGCCTACGTGTGGGGCGACGGCGGCGCGGTGACCGAGCTCCAGGGCAAGTCCAAGGTTCTCCTGCGCCTGGACGCGGTGACGCCCAAGTGGATCAGCCAGATCCAGTACGCGTCCGAGGACGCGATCAAGAAGCAGGCCGATGCGATCCGGAAGAGCCAGCGTGCGTTGTTCGGCGCGCTGAAGCTCATGCGCGACAAGCCGGGCGAGATCGCCGAGGTGGTCGGCAAGAAGCTCGGCTGGAGCGCCGAGGCGGTGCTCGGCGCCCACAAGATCTCCGGCCCGCTGCTGCCTGTCGACGGGCGCATCAACGTGGACGCGCTCGGCGCGATGCAGGACACGTTCCTCGAGCACGGACTGATCAAGAGGAAGCTCCCGCTCGACGAGCACTACACGCGCGACTTCACACCGGTGAAGCTATAAGGTCGGTCGTTCTGATTCTCCGCGTCGCGCTCGTGCTGCTCGTGCTCGCCGCCGCGGCGCCGGCGCACGCCCAGATCTTCCTCGCGTCTCGCCCGAAGCCCGAGTTCACGATCGGGCCGTTGTCGGTCCGCGCGAACGTGGTGCCCGCTGGCGGACCCATCGAGGTCAGCCTGCTGTGGAGCCTCGTGGTGCCGCCGAACGTCGGCGGCGCAGCGCTCGAGCAGGATCTCTACCTGCTGTGGCCCGGCGCCGTGGACGGCGAGATGGTCGCCGGGGAGCCGGATCCGACGCTGCGCCGGACGGTCGAGGAACGCGGGTTCCAGGTCACCCGCGAGGGCCGACTACCGCTGTCCGCCCGGGCCGTGTACTCCGGTCCTCAGCGGGCGAAGCCGGAGCCTCTGCCCGGCGGCGCGCCGTTCGTCACCTACACGCGGGAGGCGGGACCGCTCGGCCTGCCCACGCCGGCCACCTGGATCCGGATCCCGTGGACGCCGCAGCTCGTCGACCGCTCGTTCTTGATCGACCTCAGGATGCGGCTCGCCAGGCTCAGGCGGCCCAAGCAGGCCACCTGGCTGGAGAACTTCCTGTGGGGCGAGCGCCACCTGGTCACGCTGAGCTTCAGCGACGTCCGGACGCGCGCCACGTTCCCCATGTATCTCGCGTACCGCGATCGCGTGATCCACCTCGCCGACGATCCGTCGACACTGACCATCACGTTCGCGGACTCCGACCATCTCAAGATCCACGAAGTCTTTCCGGGCTCGAGCCAGCGGCGCACGAGCGAGTCGCGCCGGCGCACCGAGATCGTGTCGACCTACATCGATCCCTCGGAGGGTCTCCGCCCTCAAGTGTTGATCGTGCAGTACGGCTACTTCTCCGGCTGGCAGTCGTGGGCGCCGGTGCTCTTCGCGACGTTGTTCTTCGTCCTCGGCAACGTCGCCGGCCCCCTCGTCACCGCCCTCGCCAAGCGACTTGGCTCGCGGCTTCAGGGACGCATCCGCATCGGGCCGCGAAGCGGTGCCGGCGCCGAGCACCAGACCGGTACCGTCGTGCCGCGCGAGACGCTGGCCCAGATCTCGCCAGGCGAGACGACCTACGACGAGATCTTGAAGATTTGCGGACCCGATCCGGAGGAGCGCGAGCGGCTCAACGCCCCGGGTCGCCGGACGCTGGTCTATCGCGGGCGCCGCACCGTCCCCCACGGGCGCCGGCAGTTCGGGTGGCTGGCGACGGTACAGAGCTGGGACGTCGAGCACCACGAGCTCGAGATCGAGCTCGACGGCGACCGGGTGCGCGACGTTCAGGCGCAAGTGCACCGCACACGCCTCACTCAGCCCAACCCGGCCTGAGGCGCGCGGCAAGGATGAGCCGCGCCTGGGTCGCAGGGCTGCTGCTGGCGGCGGCGCCCGCCGTCGCGGAGGGGCAGATCTTCCTCGCGTCGCGGCCGAGCCCCGAGTTCACGATCGGCCCGCTGTTCGTCCGCGCGAACGTGACGCCGGACCTGGACGTGGTCACGGTCGACGTGCTGTGGAGCCTCGTGATTCCGCCCACGAAGAGCGGGGCCGGCGTCGAGCAGGACCTGTATCTTCTCTGGCCGGGGCCGGTCGGGGGCGCGCTGACGGGCGCGTCACCCGACGCTACGCTGGTCGCCTATGTCAAGGATCGCGGGTTCGTGCCGATCGGCGAGGGACGCCTGCCGCTCTTCGCCCAGAGTCTCTACCGCGCCGGCGACGACGCCCCGCCCCAGCCCATCGCGGGCGGCGCGCCGTTCGTGACGTTCATCCACGAGGGCGGTCCGCTCGGCCTGACGGCTCCCGCGACCTACGTGCGGATTCCGTGGACGCCCATGCTCGCCAATCGCACCTGGCTGATGGATCTTCGAATCGACCTGCCCAACCTCCTGAGACGGCGGCAGGCGATGTGGATCGAGGACGCGTTCTGGGGCCCGTCCTACTCGCTGTCGCTCACCTTCAACGACGTGCGGCCCCGCGCGCTCTTTCCGCTCTACTTCGAGCAGCGCGACCGGATCGTCCGTCTCGCCGACGATCCGTCGCAGCTGATCGTCAACCTCCGCGACGCCGAGCACCTCAAGATCCACGAGGTCTTCCCCAGCTCGGCGCGCCGCCGGCTCAGCGAGACGCTCGACTCCACCGAGGAGGTCTCGCTCTTCCTCGACCGCTCCGAGGGCTTGAGCCCCCAGGTGCTCACGGTCCGCTTCGGATACTTCCGGGGCTGGCGCGCGTGGACGCCCGTTCTGATCCCGATTGTCTTCTTCGCGCTCGGCAACCTGGCGTGGCCGCTGTTCATGTCGCTGGCCAGGCGCGTCGGGGCCCGGCTCGCCGGCCGGGTGCAGCTCGGCCCGGGCGGCGCCGCGCGGCAGACCGGCGTGGTCCTCTCGCGCGAGACGCTCGCCAGGCTCGCCCCCGGGTCGACGACGTACGAGGAGGTTGTGCGTCTCTGCGGCGCCAACGCCGAGGAGCACGAGCAGCTCGCCGCGCCCGATCGCCGCACGCTGATCTATCGCGGGCGCCGCGTCGCGCCCCAGGGTGGGCGGAGCCTCGGCTGGCTCGCGACCGTCAGCCGCTGGTCGGCCGAGCAGCACGAGGTCGAGATCACGCTTGAGCGCGACGTCGTCGTCGACGTGCAAGCCCGCGTGCGCCGCTCGTACCTGGTGCAACCGGAGCCCAGCTAGGCCGCCCGGGCCTTGACAGGAGCCGCGAAGCGCCCCCATATAGACCCCCACCGATCGATTTTCCAGGAGGCGTGTATGGTTGAGATCACCCGACGTGACGTGCTCAAGACTGCGGCGGCGGGCGCGATGGCCGCGCTCCCGGGCGGTCTTCCGCGCCCGGCGGCCGCGCAAACGACGCAGAAGCGCGAGCTGGTCGTCGCTCAGGGCGGCGACATCGCGGCCTTCGATCCGCATCAGAGCACGTCGTCGAATGACATCCGCATCTCGTTCAACATCTTCGACAACCTCACCAGCCGGCGTCCGGACGGCAAGCTGGCCCCCGGCCTCGCGACGGAATGGAAGCTGCAGGGTCAGACGACGTGGGTCTTCAAGCTGCGCTCGGGCGTCAAGTGGCACGACGGTGAGTCGTTCTCGTCGGCGGACGTGAAGTTCAGCATCGACCGCTCGCTCGACACGACCCTGAAGGGCAATCGTGTCAACACCGTGCTGACCACGGTGGATCGCGTCGAGACGCCGGACCCAGGCACCGTGGTCATCCACACCAAGAAGCCCGATCCGCTGCTCCCAGCGCGGCTGGGGTTCTATGGCGGACAGATCATCCAGAAGAAGTACGTGGAGTCCGTCGGGCCCGACACGTTCAACCAAAAGCCAGTCGGCACCGGGCCACTGCGCTTCGTGTCGTGGACGAAGGACGATCGAGTCGTCCTCGAGGCCAACCCGAGCTACTGGGGCGGCCGCGTGGATTTCGACCGGCTCGTCGTGCGCGCGCTGCCCGAGATGGCGCCCCGCGTGGCCGCCCTGCTCAAGGGCGAGGTCGATCTGATCACTCAGGTCCCACCCGATCAGGGCGAGCGGATCAAGGCCACTGCATCGACCGCAGTAGCCGGCGCGCTCTACGGCGGACTCTACGTGCTCGCGGTGAACTCGAAGCGGCCGCCGCTCGACAATCCGCTGGTGAAGCAGGCGCTGTCGCTGGCCATCGACCGCGAGACCATCGTGAAGGAGCTCTGGCGCGGCCGCGGCATCGTGCCGAACTCGATGATCGCGAAGGGCGACAACCACTTCGATGCCGCCCAGCCCCCCTTGCCCTTCAATCCGGCCGAGGCAAAAGAGCGCCTCAAGAAATCCGGCTACAAGGGCGAAGAGATCGTCATCGAGACCACCGCCGGATACATGGCAGGCGACAAGCCCATGAGCGAGGCGGTCCAGGCCATGTGGCGGGACATCGGGGTGAACGCCAAGGTCGAGCTCTTCGAGTATTCGGTCCGCGCTCAGAAGAACCGCGACAAGACCTTCAAGGGGCTCTGGTGGTCGGATCCGACGTCGACGCTGCGCGATCCCGACGGCATGATGTGGCGGCTGCTCGGTCCGGGCGGGCCGCAGGACTACTGGCGCCATCCCGAGTTCGACGAGCTTGGCGCCGCCGCGCGCCTCTCGGTCGATGAAAAGTTTCGCGGTGACGCGTACAAGAAGATGACGAAGATCTTCCTCGAGCATTTGCCCTGGATCCCCGTGATCCAGCCGTACGAGGACTACGGCCTGCAGAAGTACGTGGAGTGGACGCCGGATCCGCTGCAGCAGCTCGAGATCCGGCGCTTCAACTTCAAGTTCCGCCGCGCGTAGGGCCGCGTAGCCGGGCGGAGCCCTCTCGGGCTCCGCCCCATCGCGCATGCGCGGTCTCCTTCCCTTCCTCGGCTCCCGGCTGCTCCGCGCCGCCATCGCGCTCTGGCTCGTCTCCACCGTCGTGTTCGTCGTCATGCGCCTGTCCGGCGATCCAGTCCCGCTGCTGCTGCCGCCCGACGCGCCGCGCAGCGAGATCTTCCGCGTGCGCGCCGAGCTCGGCCTCGACCGGCCGCTGCCGGTGCAGTACGCCGTGTTCCTCGGCAACGCGCTGCGTGGCGATTTCGGCCGCTCGATCCACTTCCGCCAGCCCGCCTTCGGCGTCGTTCTCGGATATTTGCCGGCGACGCTCGAGCTCGGCCTGACCGCCTTCGCGCTGGCGATCGTGATCGCCCTGCCCATCGGCGTCATCTCGGCGGTGCGACGCAACTCGGCCGTCGACCAGACCGCGATGGGGCTGGCGCTGGTCGGCCAGTCGGCGCCGACCTTCTTCATCGGTATCTTGCTCATCCTGATCGTCTCGCTGAACCTAGGCTTGCTCCCCACCTCGGGCCGCGAGAGCTGGCGTCACCTCGTGCTGCCCTCGCTCACGCTCGGCGCCTTCGCGATGGCCTCGATCGCCCGGCTCACCCGCTCGTCGGTGCTCGAGGTCCTGCGCGCGGACTACGTCCGGACCGCGCGCGCCAAGGGCTTGTCGGAGGCGCTGGTGGTCGCCAAGCACACGCTCAAGAACGCCGCCGTCCCGATCGTGACGATCACCGGGCTTCAGTTCGGCACGCTGCTGGGCGGCGCCGTCGTGACCGAGACGGTGTTCGCGTGGCCGGGCATCGGGCGGCTCGCCATCCAGTCGATCTACAACCGCGACTACCCCGTCGTGCAGTGCACGGTGTTCCTCTCCGCGGTGCTCTTCATCGTGATCAACTTTTGCATCGACCTGCTCTATGGCGTCCTCGATCCCCGGGTCCGCTCCAGCTGAGCTGGCCGCGGCGACGGCCGCCGGCCGCTCGCGGCGCACGCGGGCGCTCGCGCTCGGCGGCGGCGCGTTCGTCTTGCTGCTGATCGTGGTGGCGCTGGCGGCGCCGGCGATCGCGCCGCACGATCCCATCCGCCAGTCGCTACGAGCGCGGCTGGCGGCGCCCACGCTCTCGGCCGCCGACGGCAAGGCGCACGCGCTGGGGACGGATCACCTCGGGCGCGACGTTCTCTCGCGCATGATCTTTGGGGCGCGGATCTCGCTGCTGGTGGGCTTCGCGGCGGTGGTGGTGGGCGGTCTGATCGGCGCCACGCTCGGCATCGTCGCGGGCTTCCACGGCGGCTGGACGGACAGCACGATCATGACCATCGCCGACGCTCAGCTCGCGTTTCCCTTCATCCTGCTGGCGATCGGCATCATCGCCGTGCTCGGGCCGAGCTTCCTGACCCTGATCGTCGTCATCGGGCTCTCCGGCTGGGTCAACTACGCGCGGATCCTCCGCTCGCAAGTGCTGGTGCTCCGCTCGCGCGAGTTCGTGGACGCGATCCGGGCCCTGGGCGGCTCGGTGACGCGCATGGTGAGCCGGCATATCCTGCCGAACGTCCTTTCGTCACTGGTCGTGATCGCGACGCTCGAGCTGGCGCGAGCGATCGTGCTGGAGGCGACCCTGTCGTTCCTGGGGCTGGGTATCCAGCCGCCGACGCCGTCCTGGGGCGGGATGGTTCACGAAGGGCGGGAGTACCTCGACTCGGCGTGGTGGATCTCGACCGCGCCGGGAATCGTGCTGATGGTGACGTCGATCGTCGTGAGCCGTACGGGCGATTGGCTCCGCGACCTCCTCGACCCCACGCTGCGGGGCGAGTAGCTCGCTAGACCGCGTCGGCGACCGGGATGCGGGACAGGACGCAGAACGGAATCGTCACCGTCTCGGCGCAGGTCAGGCAGTAGAAGTCCAGCTCCAGGCCCCCGCGCTGCCCGTGCAGCGTGAGGCGCTGGCTGCAGCGGGCGTGGTGAATCCCGCCGTCGAGAGCGAGATAGACGGTCACGACTTCGGCTTCAACCGAGACGCTCATGGACGTTGCCCTCCTGCACCCGAGAGGGAGCAAGCGCCGTTCCAGGAATGCCTGTGTTGTAACCGCACGAGATATCAGATCAAGCGACCGGCGCAGCGCCGGCGGTGTTCAGGAACTGGGCGGTTCGGTGGGAAGGGCCGGACCGGCCCGGATCAACCGCGCCAGCGAGATAGCCTATCGTTCACGTGATCGAGGCCGAGAACGATCGCGATCGACGTCGCGGACACCAGGGCGGTCGCGGCGAAAAGCTCGGGCGCCTGAAAACCGTTGGCCAGCGAGCCCATGACGTAGCCCATGCCCCGGACGCCGGCGAACATCTCCACGACCAGGACCCCCAGCAGGCAGAAGACGATCCCCAGGCGCATCCCCGCGAGCACGGACGGGACGATGGCCGGCAGCAGCACCTTCCAGTAGAGCTGCCAGGGTGTGGCGCCGAGCGAGCGAGCCACCGTCACGAGGTTCCGGTCGACGTCGCGCACGGCCCCCATGACCAGGACCAGGATCGGGAAGAGGCCGTGAAGTGCGCCGTAGAACACCGCCGGCGCCGTACCGTAACCGAGCAGCAAGACGATCCAGGGCAGCACCAGGATCTTCGGCATACCGTAGAGCGCGATCACGTAGGGCGAGAGGACGTCCCGCAGGAGCCGGAGCGAGCCGACGGCGATCCCGGCGCTCACGCCCAGCACGACCGACAGCACGTAAGCCGCGGCAGTCTTGGCCAGCGTGTCGCCGAGGCCCGCCAGCACGGGACCCGTGTTGCCGGCCAGGGCGCGGGCCACGGCGCTCGGCGCCGGGACGAAGAGCGGGTCGACCCACGCGGATCTCGCGGCGAGCTCCCAGAGGGCCAGCCCGGCTAAGACGGTGGCGAGCTGAAGTGCGCGGCTTGTCGTCATTGTACCGGGTGCCATGAGGCCGGCTCGGACCGAGGGTGGCCCGCCATAGGAGCGACCCGGCTCCGGTCGCCCGGTTCAGCGTCACTGGTCTTCGAGCCCCGCTTCAGCCGGCTCGCCCGTGGCCATTTCATCCGTTCATTCGCTCCAGCGCCGGGCTCGGCGCTCCAGGCCGCTCGCGAGGACGTCGGAGCCGACGACGAGGAGCAGCGTGACGAGGACGAGCGCGACGTAGTCGCCCGTGCGCAGCAGGCCGTAGGCGTGGTTGATGAGGGCGCCCATTCCGTCCTTCGAGCCGAGAATCTCGCCGACGACGACCCCGATCACGCTCAGCGCGAGCCCGGTCCGGAGCCCCCCGACGAGCGTGAAGAGCATCGAGGGCAGCATGACACGGAAGAACACGACCACCACACCGGCGCCGTACGCCCGCGCGACGAGGACGAGATGCGGATTCACCTGTCGCACGCCGGCGAGCACCGCGAGGGTGATCGGGAAGAAGCCGAGCAGGAACCCGAAGGCGATCTTCGACGCGGCGTCGAGGCCGAAGAACAGCATGAGCGACGGATACCAGACCACGGCCGGGACCGCGTAGAGCGCCGCGATCATCGGCCCCCAGGCGCGGCCGAGCAGCCGGTTCATCCCGAGCGCGAAACCGCAGCCGAGGCCGGCCGCGACCGCCAGCGCGTACGCCACGCCGATCTCGCGCACCGTCAGCCAGAGGCTCGCCGGCAGCCGAGGGTACGAGCGGAGGAGCAGGAGATCGCGCAGCGCTGGCACCACCGCCGAGGGCGGGACCGCGAGCAGGGGGTTGGCCGCGCGCCCCGCCAGCTCCCACACCGCGAGCAGGGCCGCGAGCAGACCGAGGCGGAGCAGGGCGACCTTCATTGTATCGGGGCCCCCGAGGCCGGCTCCATCCGCAGGTGGCCCGCCCCAGAAGGGCGCGGCTTCATTGCATCGCCCGGAGCGATTCCTCGCGCATCTCGCTCCAGAGCTTGGCACGCAGCGCGACCATCTCGGGCGACTCCATCGAGCGCGGGTACTCCATCGTCAGCTCGAGCACCGACTTGATCCGTCCCGGCCGCGCCGTCATGACGGCGACGCGCGTCGACAGGAAGAGCGCCTCGTGCAGGCTGTGGGTCACGAAGATCACGGTCTTGCGCGTGCGCCGCCAGATGTCGAGGAGCCACTCGCCCATGAGCACGCGAGTCTGCTCGTCGAGAGCGCCGAACGGCTCGTCCATCAGGAGGATCTTCGCGTCGATGGCCAGCGCGCGCCCGATGGCCACGCGCTGCTTCATCCCGCCGGAGAGCTCGCGCGGGTAGCGCTCGGCGAAGCCGCCCAGCCCGAGCGGGCCGAGGAGCTCGCCGGCCCTCCGGCGCCTCCGCTCGGCCGGGACTCCCTGCAGCTCGAGCCCGAACTCGACGTTCTCGAGCGCCGTGCGCCACGGGAAGAGCCCGGCGTCCTGGAACACGGTGGCGACCCGCCGCGGGTCGGGACCCGTCACCGGCCCGCCGGCGACCAGCAGCCGCCCGCGGTCCGGCGACACGAGGCCGCCGAGCATGCCGAGGAGCGTCGATTTGCCGCAGCCGGAGGGGCCGATCAGGGTGCAGAACTCGCCCTCGGCGACCGAGAGCGACACGTTGTCGAGCGCGTCGACTGGACCCGAGCTCGTGACGTAGCGCTTGGCGACGGACTCGATGGCGATCAGCGCGCCGCCCGCGGCGGTCACGAGAGCTGGAGGATCTCCCGAGCGATGACCATGCGCTGGATCTCGGACGTGCCCTCGCCGATCTCGGTCAGCTTCGCGTCGCGGAAGATCCGCTCGACCGGGAACTCGGTGATGTAGCCGGCGCCGCCGTGGATCTGCACGGCCTTGGTCGCCGCCTTCATCGCGGTCTCGGACGCGAACACCTTCGCCATCGCCGCCGC
The DNA here is from genome assembly GCA_003220435.1 of Candidatus Rokuibacteriota bacterium. Lineage (GTDB taxonomy): Bacteria > Methylomirabilota > Methylomirabilia > Rokubacteriales > CSP1-6 > AR31. The sequence continues at coordinate 149,928 of QHSL01000060.1, forward strand.
GTGCGAGGCGGGCTGCCCGGCGTCTTTCAGGAGGGCGGCGCGCAGCGTGAGGAGACGGGCCACTTCGACCTCGGTCGCCAGGTCCGCGATCATCCCCTGGAGCCCGTTGAACTCGGCCAGCACCCGTCCGAACGCGGATCGCTGCTTCATGTACTTCACGGCCTGGTCGATCGCCGCCTGTGCGATGCCCACGCCCATCGCCGCCATCGCGATGCGCCCGCCCTCGAGGACCTTCATGGACTGCGCGAAGCCGGTGCCGCGTACGCCCATCAAGGCCGTCTGGGGGACACGCGCGTCCTCGAATATCAGCTCGGCGGTGTTCGACGCGTGGAGCCCGAGCTTGCGATAGGGCTTGCCGACGGTGAAGCCAGGCGCGCCCTTGTCGAGGATGAAGGCCGAGATGCCCTTGGCCTTCGGCTCCGCCTCGCTCCGGGCCATGACCACCGTGGTGGAGGCAACCGACGCGTTCGTGATGAACGCCTTGCTCCCGTTCAAGATCCATTCGCCTTGCTTCAGCTCGGCGCGCGTGCGCAACGCGGCGGCGTCGGAGCCCGAGCCGGGCTCGGTGAGGCCCCACGCGCCCAACGCGCGGCCAGTGGCGAGCGCCGGCAGATACTTCGCCTTCTGCTCGGGCGACGCGAAGCTGGCGATGTGGCTCGTACACAGCGAGTTGTGGGCCCACATCGTGATGCCGACCGATGCGTCGCCGCGACAGAGCTCCTCGACGATCAGGGCATAGGACACGTGGTCGAGCCCGGCGCCGCCGTACTGCTCCTCCACCAGCACCCCGAGGAAGCCGAGCGGGCCGAGCTTCTGTACGATCTCGTGGGGGAACTCGTGGCGTTCGTCGTACGGCGCGATCTTGTCGCCGAGCTCGGCGTCGGCGAACTCGCGAGCGACGGCGCGAACCTGCCGCTGCTCGGGCGTCAGCTCGAAGTCCACGTGACGTCAGACCGCGGCGCGGATGTGCTCGCGGACGAAGCGGACGATGTCCTGGGTCGAGGTGCCGGGCGTGAAGAGCTCCTTCACCCCCATCGCCTTGAGGGCGGCGATGTCCTCGGGCGGGATGATCCCGCCGCCGAAGACCACGATGTCCCCGGCGCCCTGCTCCGCGAGCAGATCGAGCACGCGCTTGAAGAGATAGTTGTGGGCACCCGAGAGCACGGAGAGCCCGATCGCGTCGGCGTCTTCCTGGACCGCGGTGGCGACGATCTGCTCCGGCGTCTGGTGGAGCCCCGTGTAGATTACCTCGAACCCGGCGTCCCGCAGCGCCCGCGCCACGATCTTGGCGCCGCGGTCGTGCCCGTCGAGGCCCGGCTTGGCGACGACGACTCGGATCGATCGCTCGGCCATCAGCGTCCACCTCCGAGCTCGGCCCGCAGCTGCTCGCCGACCCTCGCGATCCGGTCGCGGTCACCGGGCACCAGCTTCCAGTCGAACCCCTTGCCGTCGTTGGTCCAGCGCGGGATCAGGTGCAGGTGGAAGTGCTCCACCGACTGGAAGGCCGCCGGCCCATTGGCCTGGAGCATGTTCAGCCCGTCCGGCTTGAGCGATCGCCGCTGGGCCGTGGCCACGCGCTGGGCCGTCGCGATCGCGGCCTGCAGATCGGCGATCTCGGCCTCGAAGATCGTGGCCGCGTGCGCCTTGGTGAGCACCAGGCAGTGCCCGGCGTTGAGCGGATTGATGTCCATGATGCAAAGCGTCCGCTCGTCCTCGTAGATCTTGATCGAGGGAATCTGCCCGTCGCAGATCTTGCAGAACACGCAGTCGGCCATGGGCTCCCCTAGACCACGACCGTCCAGCCGTGGGTGTCCGGCGCGGTGCCGTACTGGATGCCGACGATCGCGTCGTAGAGCTTCTTGGTAAGCGCGCCGATCTTGCCGCCGTTGACCACGATGCGCTCGCCCTTGTAGGCGAGCTCGCCGACCGGAGAGATGACCGCGGCGGTCCCGGTGCCCCAGACCTCCTCGAGCGTCCCCTTGCGCGCCGCGGCCGCGACCTCGTCGATCGCGATCTGGCGCTCGCTGACCCGCAGGCCCCACTCCCGCATCAGGGTGAGCGCCGAATCGCGGGTGACGCCGGCCAGGATCGTGCCGCCGAGGGGCGGCGTGATGACCTCGCCGTCGATCTTGAGCATGATGTTCATCGTGCCGACCTCGTCGATGTACTTCCGCTCGCGGCCGTCCAGCCACAGCACCTGCGTGAAGCCTTCGTGCTTGGCGTCCTCGGACGCGTAGAGACTCGCCGCGTAGTTGGCGCCGGTCTTGACGCCACCCACGCCGCCCTCGACCGCCCGCACGTACTTGTCGACGACCAGGATCTTCACCGGGTTCATCCCCTCCGGGTAGTACGCGCCCACCGGCGACAGGATGATGTAGTAGAGGTACGACTTCGCCGGCCGAACGCCGAGGAACGCCTCGTTCGCGATGATCGTCGGACGGACGTAGAGGGACGTGCCCACCGTCGACGGTACCCAGTCCTTCTCGATGCCGACGAGCGTCACCAGCGCCTTGAGCGCCAGCCCGGGGTCGAGCGGCGGAATGCAGAGCCGCTTGGCCGAGATGTTGATGCGCTCCAGGTGCTTCTGCGGCCTGAACAGCCGCACCGCGCCGTCCCGCCCCCGGAACGCCTTGAGCCCGTCGAAGACCGCCTGCGCGTAGTGCAGCACGGCCGCCGCCGGATCCAGGGAGAGGGGCCCGTACGGCTCGATCCGCGGGTCGTACCAGCCCTTCTCCTCCTGGAAATCCATGACGAACATGTGGTCGGTGAAGACGGTCCCGAACGACAGCTCGCTGTCCTTCGGCTTCGGCTTCTTCACGGTCGCGTGGCTGATCCGGATCGGCTCACTCATGGTCATCCTCGTTTAGCGTAGTTTCCCCGACGCGACAGATGAAGCAAAGACGCCGAGAGCCAGCGCATGGCAACATCCTCCCGAAAATTCGCAGAAGTGTTCGCAGCGATTCAGCCACACTCACACTCTTGCATACGGTCCTCGCTCCACGGCCGATCAAAACGACCCAGATGCTAGGCGGCGACTGAAGCCCGACTGAGGCGTATGCCGCATACGCCGCCGGAAGCGGCCGAACGAGCCAACGACGCAGATGGGTCGTTTTCATCGGCCGGCGCCTAGAAGATGATGGGCTCACGGTATAGTCCAAACGCCTGGCGGTAGACATCGGAAACCTCACCCAGACTCACGTAGTCTTTCACCGCGTCGACCAGCACCGGCATGACGTTGTCGCCACCGCGGCACGCCTCGGCCAGCTGCTTGAGCCTCCGCTCGACCTTGCGCGTGTCGCGGGAAGCCTTGAAGCGCTGGACGCGCTCGATCTGGTCGTGCTCGACGGCGGCGTCGATCTTAAGGTAGTTGATCGGCCGCTCCTCGTTCATCACGTACTTGTTGACGCCGACGACGACCTTCTCCTTGCGGTCCTCCAGGAGCTGGTAGCGGTAGGCGGCGTCCGCGATCTCCCGCTGCGGGTAGCCCGCGTCGATCGCCCGCACCATGCCGCCCATCGCGTCGATCTTGCCGATGTACGCGAGGGCGCCGGTCTCCATCCGGTCGGTCAGCGTCTCGAGGTAGTACGAGCCGCCGAGCGGGTCGATCGTCAGCGCCACCCCGGACTCCTCGGCGATGATCTGCTGCGTCCGCAGCGCAACCGTCACCGCGTCCTCGGTCGGCAGCGCCCACGTCTCGTCGTAGGAGTTGGTGTGGAGCGACTGCGCGCCCCCGAGCACCGCGGCCAGCGCTTGCAGCGCGACCCGCGCGATGTTGTTGAGCGGCTGCTGTGCGGTCGCCGAGACGCCGGCGGTCTGCGTATGGGTGCGCAGGCGCATCGACTCGGGCTTCTTAGCGCGGAAGCGCTCCTTCATGAACCGCGCCCAGATGCGGCGGGCCGCCCGGAGCTTGGCGATCTCCTCGAAGAAGTCGTTGTGGATGTCGAAGAAGAACGAGAGCCGCGGCGCGAAGCTGTCGATGTCCAGGCCCCGGGCCACCGCTGCCTCGACGTAGCCGAGCCCGTCGGCCAGCGTGAACGCGAGCTCCTGCACCGCCGTCGCGCCCGCCTCGCGGATGTGGTAGCCGGAGATCGAGACGGGGTTGAAGCGCGGCACGTGCTTCGACGTGAACTCGATCATGTCCACCACGATGCGGACCGCGGGGTCGGGCGGGCAGATCCACTCCTTCTGCGCGATGAACTCCTTGAGCATGTCGTTCTGCATCGTGCCGCCGATCCGGTCCCAGGCGACCCCCTGCTTTTCGGCGATGGCGAGATACATCGCGAGGGCGACCGACGCGGTGCAGTTGATCGTCATCGACGTGGTGACGTCGCCCAGCGGGATGTCGGCGAACAACCGCTCGAAGTCGTCGAGGGTGGAGATGGACACGCCCTCCTTGCCGACCTCGCCCCGCGATCGCGGGTGGTCCGCGTCGTAGCCCATGAGCGCCGGCATGTCGAAGGCCGTCGACAGACCGGTCTGGCCCTGCGCCAGCAGGTACTTGAACCGCGCGTTCGTGTCCTCCGGGCGTCCGAAGCCGGCGAACATGCGCATGGTCCAGAGCCGGCCTCGGTACATCGTCGGATAGACGCCGCGGGTGAACGGATACTCGCCCGGGCGTCCGAGCTTCTCGTCATACGACCAGCCCGGCAGGCTCGCCGGTGAGTACAGAGGATCGATGGGAATTCCGGACAGCGATTCGAAGCGCACGGGGCGTTCCGCTGGGCGCTCAGGCTCGGCCATCGTGGTCTCCCAGGAGGTCGCGCGCGATCACGAGCTTCTGGATCTGCGACGTGCCTTCATAGAGTTGGGTGATCTTCGCGTCGCGGAACGCGCGCTCGACCTCGTACTCCTTGATGAAGCCGTAGCCGCCGTGGACCTGGATCGCGTCGGTGGCGACCTTCATGGCCGTCTCGGAGGCGAACAATTTGGCCATCGCCGCCGCGGTCCGGTACGGCCGGCCGCTGTCCTTGAGCGTGGCGGCGCGCAGGGTCAAGAGCCGGGCGCCGTCGATGGCCGTCGCCATGTCGGCCAGCATCCACTGGACCATCTGGTGCTGGCCGATGGGGACGCCGAACGCCCGACGCTCGCGAGCGTAGGCAACCGAGCGCTCGTACGCGCCGGTCGCGATCCCGACCGCCTGGGCGGCGATCCCGATCCGTCCGCCGTCGATCGCGGTCATCGCGATCGTGAACCCCTGGCCTTCCTCGCCGACGCGATTCGCCGCCGGCACGCGGCAGCCTTCGAAGATCAGCTCGGCGGTGTCGGAGGCGCGGATGCCGAGCTTGTCCTCGATCTTGCCGACCGTGAAGCCCGGCGTGCCCTTCTCGACCAAGAACGCGGAGATGCCGCGATATCCCAGGGAACGATCCGTCTGGCAGAAAACAAGGGCGAACGTCGACTCGCGACCGGTCGTGATGAAGCGCTTGCGGCCGTTCACGATGTAATCGGCGCCGTCGCGGACCGCCAGCGTCGCCTGGTTCGTCGCGTCCGACCCGGCCTGGGGCTCGCTGAGCGCGAAGCACGCGAGGGCGTGGCCGGAGGCCACCGGCTTCAGGAAGCGCTCGCGCTGCGCGTCGGTGCCGTAGCGCAGCAGCGGGTCGCCGTAGAGCGAGTTGTTGACCGACATCACCACGGCGTGGCTCGCGCACGCCCGGGCGATTTCCTCGAGCGCCACCACGTAGGACACCGCGTCGGCGCCGCTGCCTCCCCACTGTTCCCGAACCGCGATCCCCATGAGACCGAGCTCGCCCATGCGCTTGACGGTCTCGTGGGGGAAGCGCGCGTCGCGGTCGATCTCGGCGGCGATGGGCTTGATCGCCGAGTCGGCGAACTCCCGCGCCATCGTCTGGATCATCTGCTGCTCCGCGTTCAGCTCCAGCTTCATGACTTCGACGACTCCTTACTTCTCCAGTAGCTTCTTGAACTCCTTGGTGAGCTCCGGGACGACCTCGAACAGATCGGCGACGATCCCGTAGTCGGCGATCTTGAAGATCGGCGCCTCCGGGTCCTTGTTGATCGCGACGATCACCTTCGAGGTCCGCATGCCGGCCAGATGCTGAATCGCGCCCGACACGCCGAAGCCCAGGTAGAGCTTGGGCGAGATGGTGCGGCCGGTCTGGCCGATCTGGAACCGGTGCGGCCGCCAGCCGGCGTCGACCGCCGCGCGCGAGGCGCCCACCGCGGCGCCGATGACGCGGCCCAGATCCTCGAGGATCACGTAGTTCTCGGGCCCCTTCATCCCGCGCCCACCCGAGATGACCGTCTCGGCCTCGGTCAGCTCCGGCAGCCCGGTAGAAACTTCCTCGCGCCGCTCGACGAACTTCATCTGGGCGCCGACCGCGGTCGCCGCGGGGCGCTCGACCGACGCGGTCTTGCCCGGCTGAGCTTCGGCGGGACGGAACACGTTGGGCCGCAGCGTCGCGACCCACGGCGCCTTGGCCCACGTGACCTTCGAGAGAAGCTTGCCGGCGTACACCGGACGGGTCGCGACGAGCTTGTCGCCCTCCAGCGCGAATCCGACGCAGTCGGCGGCGAGCCCGACGCCGAGCCGCGCGGCCAGCCGGGCCACGAACTCGCGCTGGCGGCTCGTGACTGGCGCCAGGATCGCCTGCGGTGCCTCCTTGCCGGCGAGCTCGGCGGCCGCCGCCACCCACACCTCGCTCCGGTACGGAGCGAACGCCGCGTTCTCGAGCAGCACCACCCGAGCGGCCCCCCACTCACCGAGCTGCTTCAGCCCGGCTTCGCTCGCCTTGTCGGTGAGCCACACGGCTTCGACGCGGCCCGGCGCCAGGCGTGCGGCTTCGCCGATGACCTCGGCCATGACTTTCTTCGGCGAGCCGTTACGATCGTCTTCAACGATGCACCAGAATGCTCCGGCCATGTCCCGATCCCCCTAGATCGCCTTGGCGTCTTCACGCAGGCTGCGCACGAGCTCCTTCACGGCAGTGGGAACGTCACCCTGGATGATGCGCCCGGGCGGTCGGGGCGGCAGCGCCTGGAGCCCGACCACGGAAAGCTGGGACGGCTCGACCGCCCCGCCGAGGTCGGATGCCTTCAGGTCTTTGATCTCCTTCTTCTTCGCGCCCATGATCCCTTTCAGCGTCGGATACCGCGGCTCGTTGAGTCCCTTCTGGGCGGCCAGCACGGCCGGCAGCGGAAGGTCGAAGACCTCAAGCCCGCCTTCGACCTGACGGGCCGCGCGCACCGACTTGGCGTCGGCGTCGATCGTCTCTTCCATGATCCAGTAGGCGCACGGCCAGCCGAGCAGCTCGGCGAGCTGCGCCGTCACCGCGCCCATGTCGTCGTCGATCGCCTGCCGGCCGCACAGCACGAGCTGCGCGCTCTCCTGCTTGATCACCGCGGCCAGCGCCCGCGCCGTCGCGAGCGTGTCGGCCGCCGCCCACGCCGGATCGTTCAGATGGATCGCGCGGTCGCAGCCCATCGCGAGGCAGGAGCGCAGCGCTTCCTTCACGCGATCGGGGCCGAGCGAGACGGCCACGACCTCGCCCTGGCCACGCTTCTCCTTGATCCGCAGGGCCTCCTCGACGGCGAACTCGTCGTACGGCGAGACGATCCACGTGATGCCGGTCGTGTCGATCGTCTTGCCGTCGGCGGCGACCTTCACCTGGGTCGCCGTGTCGGGCACCTGCTTGATGGTGACGAGAATCTTCATGAAGACGCTCCTTCGTAGTGGAGTTCCCTGGTGATCCGGAAGCGGTCGCCCGGAATGAAGACGCGGTCGAAGACGATCGGCGCGCCGGCGGCGTTGAACGAGACGCGCTCGGACTCGAACGCCGGCTCGCCGGCGCGGCACCCGAGGTCGCGCGCTTCGCGTCGGCCCAGCCGCACCGCCGAGACGGTCTCGCGCGCGTGCGTGATGACGACGCCGAGCTTGAACTCGAGGACTTGATGGAGCGGCGTCAGCGCCAGGTCGGCGCGCACGACCTCGTCGCCGATCGGCGAGGGCAGGAACGACCTCTGCAGGCTCATCGGGTGGCCGTCGACCAGCCGCAGCCGCTCGAGGCCGAGCACTCGCGCGTTCGGGGAAAGCCGTAGCGCCTCGGCGACCCGCCGGTCGGCGGCGCCGAACCGCGTTCCCAGGAGCCGCGTCGCGACGTGCTCGCCCTTGGCCGAGAGGTCGCCGGCGAAGCGCCGGAGCTGGAGGATGTCGTAGTCGATCGACGGCGCGGCGACGAACGTGCCGAGGCCGTGCCGCCGCGTGATCAGGTGATCGCGCTCGAGGAGCTCCAGCGCCTGTCGCAAGGTCATGAGCGTGACGCCGAAGCTCTGCGCGAGCTTTCGCTGGTTGTCGAGCCGGGCGCCCGCCGCGAGCTGGCCGCTGCCGATCCGCTCGCGCAGCGCCTCCGCGATGCGGTGGTAGCGGGGAACGCGAGCGCCGAGCTTGCCGTCCATCCTGACGCCGTTCATCGAACCTCAGTGTTCTAGAACTCTCTTCCGGAAAGCCCAGCGCGATGGCACCAGGTCGGAAGAGGAACGGCAACGCCGAAGGGAACTTGGGCCTGCCGCGAGAGTTCTAGTGTAGGCCAGCCGACCCGCGCCGTGCAAGCTCCTGGGTGAGGGCCACCAGGCGCTCGAGCTTGCCCCGGGCGGCGCCGCGGTCGATCGACCGCGCCGCCAGCTCGACCCCTTCCTTCAGATCTCGCGCCTTGGCGCCGGCGACGAGCGCGGCCGCCGCGTTCATCAGCACGATGTCACGGCGCGGGCCGGGCTCACCGCCGAGGATGGTCCGGATGATCTCCGCGTTCTGCTCGCGATCGCCGCCCTGCAGATCGCGGATCGAGGCGCGCGCCACGCCGAAATCTTCCGGCCGAACGGCGAAGGTCCGCACCGTGCCCTCACGCACCTCGGAGATGCGACTCTCGCCGGTGTTCGAGATCTCGTCGAGGCCGTCGGCGCCGTGGACCACGAAGGCGCGATAGGTGCCGAGCTCAGCCAGGACCCGGGCGATCGGTTCGGTCAGAGCGGCAGCAGCGACGCCGATGACCTGGGCGTTGGCGCCCGCCGGGTTCGTGAGCGGGCCGAGCAGGTTGAACACGGTCCGGATCCCGACTTCGCGCCGGGCGGTCATCACGTACTTCATCGCCGTGTGCAGCAGGGGCGCGTAGAGAAAGCCGATGCCAACCTCGATGATGCAGCGCCCCACCAGCTCGGACGTGAGCTGGAGGTTCACCCCGAGCGTCTCGACGACGTCGGCGGAGCCGCAGAGCGAGGCGCCGCTGAGCCCGGACATGGAGCGATTGCCGTGCTTGGCGACCTTGAGCCCGGCGCCGGCGACGACGAACGCGGTGGCGGTCGAGACGTTGAACGTGCCGGACGCGTCGCCGCCGGTGCCGCACGTGTCGATGAGCATCTCGCGGTCCGTGCCGGTAAGCGCCGCCGTCTCTTCGGCGTGCGCGTGGACGCGCGCCACCTTGAGCCGCATCACCTGCGCGAAGCCGATCAGCTCCTCGACGGTCTCACCCTTCATCCGGAGCGCGGTCAGGAACGCGGCGATCTGCGAGTCGGTCGCGGTGCCCGACATGATCGCCTCCATCGCCGCGGCGGCTTCGATGCGCGTGAGGTCGCGCCGGTCGATGAGAACCCGGACCACTTCGGTGATGATCGGACTCGTCATCCCGGCGCCCCCTTTCCTTGCGGCTGGACCAAGAGTATCGCACTTGCCCCCAGGCAAATGGCCACCGCCGACGGACGGGTATGTGGTGTCGGCCAGCGCCAGATAGTAATAGGCGCGGCCATCGCGGAACTGCATCTGACGCGGGTTGCCCGTGAAGGTGATGTAGAGCCCGAGCGCGCCGCCGAGCGCGTCGATGTTCGACACCGCGATGCGGCACACCTCGGCGAACGCCACCGTGAGCAGCACGAAATAGAAGCCGCGCAGACCG
>QHSL01000032.1 GCA_003220435.1 Candidatus Rokuibacteriota bacterium
TCGAGCGCGTAAGTGAAGTCGGGGATGACGTGGTCGATGCCCGGCAGCTCGTCGTCAGGAAACATGAGACCGCAATCGATCGCGATCAGATCGTCACCCGACTCGACCAGCATCATGTTGAGGCCGATCTCGCCGAGGCCACCGAGTGGGATCAGGCGGACGACGGGCTCCACGGAAACTCCTTTATGTAAGCGGCGCCTCGGCCGGCGGGGCCCCAGCCCCGCGACGGCCTGCAGCGCGCACTGCTCCTGACGGCGCCGTCATCGTACCATCCGCGCCGAGCCCGCCGAAGTTTCGGGGGCGACCGACGGCGCTGGGAAAGGGCGAAACGTCAGGGGTTAGGCGCCCCTTCGGTGCGGCAGGGAAGTTAGAAGGGCGCTTGAGTCTCGAGCTGGGTGATCAGGTCGTGCGCCTGCCGGTTGAACTGGGCCCGCTCTGCGGCCGGGATGGGTTCGCCGGGGATGAACTTCTCACCGAGCGGGTTCACGAAGGTACCGTTCTTGGCCACGCGGTAATCGAGGTGGGGCCCGGTCGCGAGCCCGGTGGCGCCGACCGCGCCGATGATCTGCTTCTGCTTCACGCGCATTCCCGCATGCAGCCCCGGCGTGATCCGCGAGAGGTGGTTGTACTGGGTCTCGTAGCCCGAGCGATGGCGCAGGTGCACCTGAATGCCGTTGCCGCCGTTCCAGCCCGCGTGCACGACCACGCCGTCGGCGACGGCGCGAACCGGCGTGCCGACCGGCGCCCCGTAGTCGATCGCGAGGTGGGGCCGGACCCCGCCCAGGATCGGATGCGGGCGCGCGTAGGTGAAGCCGGACGTGATGCGCGTGAACTCGAGAGGCGACCGCAGGAAGCTCTTGCGGAGGGACTGCCCCGACGTGTCGTAGTGGCCGAAGCGCGACGCGCGCTCGAACCCGATGCCGGTGAGCGTCTTCCCGCCGCTGGCGTACTGCGCCACCAGGATCCGGCCGTAGTCGACGAAAGCCTCACCGGCGTAGCGCTTCTCGACGAGCAGGCGGAAGCGGTCGCCGGCCCGTGTGTCGGCGGTGAAGTCGAAGTCCGACGAGAACATGTCGACCAGCTCCAGCACGAGTCGCGCCGATTCGCCCGTGCGCTCGACGGCGTCGAACAGCGAGCGCTCCACCACGCCGCTCACGGCTTCGACCCGGACGTCGGGCACCGTCTCGGCGCGGCCGACCCGCCAGACCCCATTCACCGGGCGGGCCGCGAACGAGAGCCACGGGCTCGCTTCGTACCGGACCTCGATGGGCTCCTTGTGGAAGTTCCAGACGATCTCGACGGTCGCGCCGGGGCGAAGCTTCCGGAGCTCGGCGCCGTTGCGCCCGAACTGGGTGGCCAGGTCGTTGGCCATCCGCGGCTCGAGGCCACCGCGGGTCATCACGCGCGGAAGGGTGTCGCCCGGCTTCACGGCGATCTCACGGGTCTCCGCCGGAAACGCCGGGCGCGGGACGATCGCGGCGAGCTCCGGCGCGGGGATCCACCGCGGTGCCGGAGCAGCCCCGGGCCAGACATAGCGATGGGTCGACACCGCGAGCGCCATCACCCCGACCGCGAGCAACGCCGTGGCCGCAACCATGCGTCTGTGCATCATTTTCATGATAGCGAGAGCTGCTGGACCAGGGCGGCAAATTCGACGATCGTGAGGGTTTCCGCTCGCCGGCTCGGGTCCACACCAGCGGTGGTGGCCGCGCCCCGGACGACCTCAAGCGGAAGCCCAAGCCCCCCCGCCAGCGCGTTTCCCAGGGTCTTGCGCCGCTGCGCGAACGCGGCTCGGACGACCTTCTGAAACCGCCTCGCGTCGGCGAGCGGAACGCGTGGCTCGCGCAGGACGCGGAGGTGGAGCACCGCCGAGTCCACCTGCGGCGGCGGGCGGAAGGCGCCGGGCGGCACACGGAGGGCCACCCGCACGTCACAGTAGAGCTGGGCGAATACCGACAGGCTTCCGTACGCCTTCCCGCCCGCGGGCGCGGCCAGCCGCTCGGCCACCTCGCGCTGGAGCATCAGCGCCATCTCGTCGATGGCGGTGCGGGCGTCGATGAGCGCGACCAGAATCGCCTTGCCAACGCTGTACGGCAGGTTGCCGACGGCCAGCACGCGTCCACCATCCAACGGCGATCGCAGCGACGCGTAGTCCCACGTCCGCGCGTCGGCGTCGAGCACCTCGACGCGGGGAAGCCGCGCTCGGAGCGCGACCGCGAGGACGCGATCGATCTCGAGCGCGATCACGTGGCCGGCGCGCGCGGCCAACTCGGCGGTCAGCGCTCCCTCGCCCGGCCCGATCTCCACGACGAGATCGCGCGCGGTTGGCGCGACGAGATCGACGATCGCGCGGGCGATCGTCGCGTCCCGGAGAAAGTGCTGGCCGAGCGCGCGACGCTTCGTCATGATCGGGCCCGATGCCGTACGCCGTCGAGCTGGGCCTCGACGACCGCGCCGCCGCCGTCGTGCGCCGACTGTGGCACGACCTGGAGGACGCCGGCATCGTCTACATGGCCCGATCGGGGGCTCGGCCGCACGTCTCGATCGGCATCTGGGACAGCCTCGACCGCGACGCCGCCGCGGCCGAGCTGACGCGATTCGCCGCCGAGACAACGCCGCTGCCGATCACACTCGCGAGCGTGGGGTTCTTCCCCCAGGTCGCCATCTTTCTCGCGCCCACAGTGACCTCGGCCCTGCTCGATCTGCAGGCGGGCCTGCACGCCCGGCTCAGCCGCGTAGGCGCAGCGCCGTGGGAGCACTACCGGCCGGGCGCGTGGGTGCCCCACTGCACGCTCGCCACGGATTTCACGGCCGAGCAGTTCCCGAGGGCCCTCGAGATCGCGCGCCGCGTGGCGCTGCCCGTCGCGTGCCGGCTGGTCGAGATCGGCATCGTCGAGTTCCGACCGGTGAAGCAGCTGGTCTCCCGCGTGCTCGGCGGCCCCTGAGGGCCGGCGCTACTCCGCCGCGCGCGCCTCGAGCTCGGCCATGAGCGCCGCGAAGACCCGGCGCACCTGCTCCGCGGTGGCCTCGCGGTCGCCGGAGTTGTCGATGACGTAGTCGGCGAGCTTGGCCTTCTCGGCGACCGGCATCTGGCTCGCGATGCGTCGCCGGTTCTCCCCCTCGTCGGCGCCGTCGCGCCCGCGGAGCCGCTCGGCCTGCGTGGCCTCGTCAGTGGCGACGACGAGCAGGCGGTCCATGTTCTTGTAGCTCCCGCTCTCGATCATCACCGGTGCGTCGAAGCAGACGAGCCCCCTGAAGCCCTGCGCGCTCAGCTCCTCGAGCCGCGCCAGGAACCGCTCGCGGATCGCCGGGTGGGTGATCTCCTCCAGGCGCTTGCGCCGCTCGGGCGCGGCGAAGACGATCGCACCGAGCTTCTTGCGGTCGAGCGTGCCGTCTCCGTTCAGGATCCCGCGACCGAACTCGGCCACGATCGTCGCGTGCGCCGGCTGCCCCGGCGCCACCACGTCGCGCGCGAGACGGTCAGCGTCGATGATCTCGGCCCCGAGCCGACGGAGGATCTCCGCCACCGTGCTCTTCCCGGTCGCGATACCGCCGGTGAGCCCGACGAGCAGGAACTTCCGCGCAGTCAACGGCTCGCCTCGCCTACGGCTGCCGCTCGCACCGCCGGGGACTCACACCTCCGCCCAGTCGGCGCCCGTCTTCACGTCGACCACGACGGGGACCTTGAGCGGTAGCGCCGCCGCCATGATCTCGCGCGCCAGCGCCTCGATCGTCGCGACCTCGTCGGGCGGCGCCTCGAAGAGGAGCTCGTCGTGCACCTGCAGCAGCATTCGGGCCCGCAGCCCGCGCGCCGCCAGCGCCGCCTGCACGCGCACCATCGCGATCTTGATCATGTCGCTGGCCGATCCCTGCACCGGCGCGTTCATGGCCATGCGCTCGGCGGCGTTGCGGGCGATCGGATTGGGGCTGGTGAGATCCGGCAGGTAGCGGCGGCGACCGAGCAGCGTGGCCACATGCCCGCGCTCGCGTCCCTCGGCCAGCGTGCGGTCGATGAAGGCGCGCACCCGGGGATGGCTGGCGAAGTAGTCGTCGATGTACCGCTTCGCCTCTTTCTGGTCGATCTTCGTCGCCTGCGAGAGCCCGAAGGCCGAGACACCGTAGAGAATCGCGTAGTTCGCGCTCTTGGCGATCGTGCGCTGGATCGAGGTGACGTCCGAAGGCGCGACCCGGAAGACTGCCGACGCCGTGCGCGTGTGGATGTCCTCGCCGCGCCCGAACGATTCGATCAGCGCCGGCTCCTCCGAGAGATGCGCCAGGATCCGCAGCTCGATCTGCGAGTAGTCGGCGGCGACGAAGCGCCAGCCCTCCTCGGGAATGAACGCCGCCCGGATCCGGCGGCCGAGCTCGGTGCGGATCGGGATGTTCATGAGGTTCGGATCCTGCGAGCTTAGGCGCCCGGTCGCGGCCACCAGCTGGTTGAACGTGGTGTGGATCCGGCCCGTCCGGGGATTGACCAGCCCGGGCAGCGTGTCGGCGTACGTGCCCTTGAGCTTCGCGATCGAGCGGTGCTCGAGGATCTTGGCCGGCAGCTCGTGCTTGAGCGCGAGCTCGGTCAGGACGTCGGCGTCGGTAGAGTAGCCCGTCTTCGTGCGTCGGATGGGCGGCAGCTTGAGCTTCTCGAACAGGATGTGGGCCAGCTGCTTCGGCGAGGCGATCGTGAACTCCTCGCCGGCCGCCCGGTAGATCTCGCGGGTGAGGTTGTCGAGGTCGCGCTCGAGCTCCTTGGCGAACGCCTCGAGGCGCGCGGGATCGACGCGGATGCCGTGACGCTCCATCAACGCCAGCACCGGGATCAGCGGGCGTTCGATGCTCTCGTAGACGGGCCACAGCTCGCGCGCACGGAGCTCGGCGGCGGCGTGCTGCCAGTACCGCCAGACACACTCGGCGCGCGCGCCCTGCGGATGCTCGGGATCGGCGGCAGCCGGACCGTCGCCGAATGCCTCCATGCAGACCTGCTCGAGCCGGTAGCTCGCGCGCGCTGAATTGATGAGATAGGCGGCTACCGCGGTGTCGTGGACGGGCGGCGACTCCACGCCCCGCCCGAGCCAGAACTCGAGGAGCGGCTTGGCGTCGTGGACGATCAGCTCGTGAGCACCGAACGTCGCGGGCGTCGCGTCCGGCCCGACCGCGGCGGGGCCGGCTTCAGGATGGAAGAGGGCGAGCCCGGCGACCCGCGACTCGGGCGTCCGTGCCTCGCCAGCCCAGTCCACCGCCACGGGCGCCCCGGCCGGCACCTTCGTGAGCCACGCGCCGACCGCCTCACCCTCGAGGATGGCCGTGGGCTGCGGGCTCGCGGCCGGCACCGGCGGCAGCTCCTTGATCAGGCGCGAGAACTCGAGCTCCATCCAGAGCGCGCGCAGCTTCGCCCAGTTGGGCTCGACCCGGCGGAACGTGTCCAGGTCGATCGCGACCGGCACCTTGCGATTCAGCAGCGCCAGCTCGCGCGAGAGCAGTGCGTCCTTGCGACCGGCGGCGAGCGTTTCGCGGAGCTTGCCGGCGATGAGCGGCAGGTTCTCGTAGAGCTTATCGACCGTGCCGTACTGCCCGATCAGCTTCACCGCGGTCTTCTCACCGACCCCGTGGACGCCCTTGATGTTGTCGATCGTGTCGCCCATCAGCGCGAGCACGTCGGCGATCTGGCCGGGCTCGACCCCCCAGCGCTCGCGCACCTTCGCCTCGTCGTAGAGGACGGGCTCGCCGGTCCGCCCGGACACGCTCAGCACCTTGACGCGCGGCCCGACGAGCTGGAGCAGGTCCTTGTCCCCGCTCACCACCACGACCTCGAGCTCGGGCAACGCGAGCGCCTGGTCGACCAGCGTCGCCAGCACGTCGTCGGCCTCGAACCCGAGGACCTCGAGCACCGGCGTCCGCAGCGCGTCGAACAGCCGACGTACGTAGGGCAGCTGGCGCGCCAGGTCGTCGGGCATCGCGGAGCGCGTCGCCTTGTAGTCGGCGGACATCTGGTCCCGGAAGGTCGGGCCGGGCGGGTCCAGGGCGATCGCCAGGTAGTCGGGCTGCTCCTCGCGGATGAGCTTCCACAGCATCGTGCTGAGGACCAGCACTGCCTGCGTGGGGATGCCCTTGGACGTCGAGAGATAGCCGACCGCGTGATACGCGCGGAAGATCTGCGAGTGTCCGTCGACGATGAAGAGTCGTTTCATGACTGGCTCATGGCCTGATCGTACGCCGTTCGCACGGCGGTCGTCTGCTGGCGATACGCGTCGAGGAAGGCCTGGCGTGAGGGATAGTCGAGGGCGGTCGCGACGCGGGCGGGCATCGGCCCGGCCAGCTCGAGGGTGTCGGATGGGCGCGCGCCGAGTAGCCGGAGCGCCGCGGACACGCGCCGCAGGAACCGGTAGCGCTCGGCGAGCTCGGCCGCGACGGTGGGCTCGAGCGCGCCGGCGCGCGCCAAGCCGGCGAGCGCCGCGGTCGTGGCGAATTGCCGCGCTTCGACGTGGTCGCGGCCGTGGAGGAGCTGAACCGCCTGGGCGAGGAACTCGATGTCGACGAGGCCCCCGCGGCCGTACTTCACGTGCAGGCGCCCGCGCGTCTCGCGACCGAGCTCGCGCTCCATCCGCGCCCGCACCTCGCCGATCTCCTTGAATAGTAGGCGCGCCTCAGCCGGCGGGGCCCCAGCCCCGCGACGGCTTGCGGCGCGCACCGCGAGCGCCGCGCGCGGCAGCGTGTCGCCGTAGACGAGCCGGCGCAGCGCGGCCCGAACGCGCCGCGCGAGCTTGCGGTCGCCGAGGATCAGTCGCGCCCGGGTCAAGGTCTGCCGCTCCCACAGGTCGCCATGCTCCAGATAGTACTGCTCCAGCGCCGCCACGCTCGCGGCGAACCCACTGCCCTTGCTGCCGGGCCGCAGGCGCAGGTCGACCGGGAACGCGATGCCCGCCGCCGTGATGTCGCCGAGCACGCCGGCCAACCGCTCGACCGCGAGGCTGTAGAACCAGTGCGCGTCGATCCGATCGGCGCCGTCGGTGGTACCGTCCTCGGCGAAAACGCAGAACAGGTCGAGATCGGAGCCGGTGACGAGCTCGCGCCCGCCGAGCTTGCCCAGCCCCACGATGACGGCGGGAATGAACGTGCCGGACGCATCGCGCGGCACGCCGTGTCGCTCCACCAGCGGCTCCTGGGCCAGGATCCATCCGGCGGCGAGCGTCGCCTCGGCGAGCGCGGTCATCTCCCGGGCGTACCCGTCGATGGTAGTGACGCCCAGGACATAGCGCCAGACGACGGCCAGCTCCTCGGCCTGCTTCGACCGGCGCAGACGATCGCGCCGATCGGCCGGCGTGGTTCCCGGCGCGAACACCGACGCCAGCGCCGCGCGGAAGTCTGGTTTCGACTTCCGGCGCAGGAGCCGCTCGGGGCTCGCCAGCGACGCGAGCAGCTCGGGCTGGGCGATCAGCAGCTCGGTGAGGAGATCGCCGCCGGCGCAGACCTTGACGAGGCCGAGGAGCAGCTCCGGGTTCACGAGGAGCTCGACGAGCCCGGCGCGCGGCCCGGTGGCCGCGAAGAACCGCTCGAACTGGTGCAGCGCCTCGTCGGGATCGGGGCTCTTCCACAAGGCGTCGAGGAGCATCGGATACAGGCGCTCGAGCGTGGCGGCCATGTGCGCGGCGTACGGCACCAGCGGGCGGCCCTCGAGGATCAGCTGCAGGTTGTGGCGCGCGCGCTCGGGGTCGCGGAAGCCGGTGGCCCGCAGCGCGGTGAGGCTCGGCAGGCGCAGCCTGCGTCGCGGTCGCAGCTCGCGCGCGGCGAAGAACTCGCGGAACGCGCGGTGCACGCCAGCCGTGGTCTTGCGGTGAAGCGTCCGGAACTCGCGCGCCGCGCGGGCCGGCGGCGCCTGGATGCCGACCCGCCGCGCCAGGCGCCCGAGCTCCGTCGGATCCTCCGGCAGCGTGTGGGTCTGGAACTCGTGGAGGATCTGGAGCCGATGCTCGACGGTACGCAGATGAACGTAGGCTCGCGAGAGCAACCGGCCGAGATCGGGCGCCAGGTAGCCCCGCTCGGTGAGGCGGAAGATCGCCTTCAACGTGTTCGGCTCGCGCAGCCACGGGTCGTCGCCGCCGTAGAGGAGCTGGAGGGCCTGGACGACGAACTCGATCTCGCGGATTCCACCGCGGCCGAGCTTGACGTTCGTCGCCTCGCTGCCCTTGGCCTCGATGATCCGGTCGATCTGCGCCTTCATGTCGCGGATCGCTGGCACCACCTGCGGGTCGAGCCCGGGGCGGTAGGCGGTCTCGCGGGCGAGCGCCCGGTAGCGCGCGCCGACGGCCGCGTCGCCGGCCGCGATGCGCGCCTTGATGAGCGCCTGCCGCTCCCACAGCTCGGCGCGCTCCCGATAGTACGCGCGGTAGCCAGCGAGCGACAGGACGATGCCGCCCATGCGCCCCTCGGGCCGGAGCCGCAGATCGACGCGGAATGCGTAGCCTTCCTCCGTGACCTCCTCGAGCAGCGCGACGAGGTCGCGGCAGACGCGCGCGAAATACTCGCCGTTGGCGAGGCGCCCGCGCGCGCCGCCGGCGGTCTCGCCGTCGGCGTCGTACATGAACATCAGGTCGATGTCGGACGAATAGTTGAGCTCGTCGCCGCCGAGCTTTCCCATCGCGATGACCGCGACTCCCGCCGTCGAGCCGTCGGCGGCGATCGGCGCGCCGTAGGCCCGCCGCGCTTCTCCGTCCGCCATGCGCAGCGCCTCGGCGAGGCACGCGTCGGCCAGGTGCGACAGCTCCTCGGTCGTGAGGGAGAGGTCGGCGTCGCCCAGCAGGTCGCGGGCGCCGATGCGCAGCAGGTGGCGATACTTGAACCGCCGGAGCGCGTTCATGCGCGCCTCGCGCGTCTCGAAGACGCCGAGCGTCTGCGCCAGGTCCGCCGCGAGGTCCTCGGCGAACCAGAGCCGCATCGTCACGGGCTCGAGCAGCCACGCCAGGTTGTTCGGACGCCGGCGGAGCGCGTCGGCGAGTACCTGGCTCGACCCGAAGAGACGCGCCAGCAGCGGCGCGGCGCCCGGATGCTCGGCCAGGGTGCGGGAAAACACCGACCGATCGACCACGGCGGCGTAGCGCTCGAGGTTGTTGAGCGCCATGTCCGGATCCGGCGCCGCCGCGAGCTCGGTCAACAGACGCGGAAGCGCCGCCGACAGGAGCTCCGCGTCGCGCGGCGTCGGGGCGAGGCTCTCGATGTTCGCGGCCGCCGCGTCCGGGTCAGCGAAGCCGAGCTGTCGCAGCGTGCGCCGCCGCTGCGTCGCCGCGCCGCGGCCGGCGGCGGTGAGAAGCTGGTCCAGCCCGGCGCTCAGACCGCCGACTCGCCCGTCTCGCCGGTGCGGATCCGGACCGATTCGTTGATCGGCAGCACGAACACCTTGCCGTCGCCGATGGAGCCGGTCTTCGCCGCGCCCGCGATGGTCGCCACGACCTTGTCGACGAGTGGATCGGGAACGACGACTTCGATCTTGACCTTGGGGAGGAAGTCCACCGTGTACTCGGAGCCCCGATAGAGCTCGGTGTGGCCCTTCTGGCGCCCGAACCCGCGAACCTCGGTGACGGTCATCCCGATCACGCCGATCCCGGTGAGCGCCTCCTTGACGTCGTCGAGCTTGAAGGGCTTGATGATCGCTTCGACCTTCTTCATCTCAGACCTCCTCGAGGATCGAGATCGCGAGCGCCGACACGTGCGAGCTGATCCGTTTCAGGTTGGTCAGGATATCGAGGTGGATCTCCGACGTCTCGATCGACTCGGCCAGCCCGGCGCGCAGGCGACCCAGATGCGACTCGCGCAGATCGCGCTCCCGCTGCCGCATGAGCGCGCGCTGGTCCAGCACCTCCTGGGCCAGGGTGCGGTCGTTGGCGGCGAACGCGGCGATGACGCGCTCCAGGTTCTTCGATACCAGCGCGTGGAACTCCTGGATCTCCGCCCAGCCGGCGTCGGAGAACCGGCGGGCCTGGTAGAGCTTCTTGCGCCCGAGCTCCATCAGGTTCTTGTCGATGATGTCGCCGATGTTTTCCAGGTTGCCGATGACCGAGATCAGGCCGATCTCCTTGCGGTTGAGATCCGCGCCCATCGTGTCGCGTCCCAGGCGGGCCAGGAACAGCTTGATCTCCCGCTCCAGGAAGTCGGCCTGGTCGTCACGCCGCTCGACGTCCTCCAGCAGCTCGTGGTGGCTGCTGGCGAAGACGATCGGCACGTCGCGCAGCATGCCCTGGACGACGTCCGCCATGCGGAGCGCCTCGCGCGTCGCCTGGCCCAGCGCCAGCGACGGCTGATCCAGCGAGCGCTCGTCGAGGTACCGCGTGCGGAAGGGGCTCTCGCCCATCTGGTCGTCGGGCACGAGGGCCTCGATCGCGCGCGCCGCCAGCGGCGTGAACGGCAGGAACACCAGGCTGATCCCGAAGTTGAACAGCGTGTGGGCGTTCGCGATCTGCCGCGCGGGATCGGCCGCGGTGCTCGCCACCACCGCCGTGAGCGGGCCGATGAACGGGAACACCAGCGCCGCCCCCAGCACCTTGAAGGCGATGTGGGCGACCGCCACCCGCTTGGCCTCGGCGGTCGCGCCGACCGACGCCGTGAGGGCGGTCGCGCAAGTGCCGATGTTGGCCCCCAGCACGATCGCGATGGCGCCCTCGAGCGGCAGCAGCCCCTGGTGCGCGAACGCCAGCGCCAGCCCCAGGGTGGCCGCGGACGAGGTGACCAGCGCGCTGAACAGCGCGCCGACCAGCACGCCGATCGCCGGGCTCTGGCCGACCGCGGTGAGCAGGTCGATCGCCAGCTGAGTCGACCGGAGCGACTCGACGTTGTCGAGGATGAGCTTGAGGCCGAGGAACATGAGGCCGAGCCCCAGGAGCGCCTGGCCCAGGTCCTTCGGCACGCGACGGCGCGCGATGAACGTCGTCACGAAGCCGAGACCCACGAGCAGCGGCGAGTAGTCGGTGAGGCGAAACGCGATCAGCTGCACCGTGAAGGTGGTGCCGATGTCGGCGCCCAGGATGATGCCGAGCGTCTGGCGGAACGTCATGAGGCCGGCGGACACGAAGCCGATCAGCATCAGCGTGGTGGCCGCCGACGACTGGATGATGGCGGTGATCAGAGCACCCGAGCCCACCGCGGAGATCCGATGACGGGACATCCCGGTGAGCAGGCTGCGCAGGCGGCCCCCGAGCGCGCGCTGGAGCGCCTCGCCGCTCAAGCGAATGCCGTAGAGCAGCAGCGCCATCCCGCCGAACAACGTCACCAGAACGGTCACGACACGCTCCCGGCGTCGGTGGAGCCGGAGGCGGCGGGCGGCGCTCCGGGTGCGGGTGGGTCCCCCGCAACCACGCTAGCCACTGCCGCCGGCTTCGTCGTATTGGACGCGGATGTGGGGTCAACGCTGACTACACGGGTTGCGGGGGACCCAGCCGCACCCGGAGCGCCGCCCGCCGCCTCCGATTTCGCGGGGTCGGTCGCGTCGAACCAGGTGGTCTTGCGTGGGCCAGGCAGGTGCGCGGTGTCATTCACGGAGACGAGGCGCGGTGGGCGCGCGATCGACAGCGAGCAGTTGTCAATGCGCAGCCGCCAGAGCGAGTTGAACGAGATCCCGAGCAGGTGGCAGAGGTAGACGCTGATCACGCCGCCGTGGGCCACGACGAGGACGTCGTCGCCGTTGCGATGCTCCTCGCCGATCCGGCCGACCGCCTTCAGAACGCGGGCGCAGACCTCTGGCAACGGCTCGCCGCCCGGTGGCGGGCAGTCGAGCGGCGATCGCACCCACGCGAGGTACGGATTCCCCTCGCGCGCGCGGATCTCCTCGACGGTGCACCCTTCCCATTCGCCGAGCGACAGCTCGCGGAGCTCGGGGAGCGGGACGAGCCGGATCCCGGTGCCGGCGAGCGCGATCTTCGCGGTGTCGAACGCGCGCTGCATCGGGCTCACGTACGCCGCCCTCACGCGGTAGCCCTCACGCACCGCGCGCCCGAGCGCTTCGGCCTGGCTGCGGCCGAGGGCGGAAAGCCCGACGTCGTTCTCGCCCTGGAACCGTCGCACCTGGTTCCACAAGGATTGTCCGTGGCGCGCCAGCAGGAGCCTCACGCCGCCTTCTCCGCCACCGCGCGCGCGCGGCGCAGGCGCGCCAGCGCCTCGTCGCGGCCGAGCAGCGCCAGCACGTCGAAAATCGGCGGCGACGCGGTCCGGCCCGTCACCGCCAGGCGCGCGAGCTGGGCCAGATCGACGAGCTTGAGCCCGAGCTCCTCGGTGAGCGCGCGCACGACCCGCTCGATTGCCGGCGCCGTGAACTCGGCCGAGCCCTCGAGCCGCTCGATCAGGAGCCCGAGACGCCGGCCGCCCTCGGGCGTCAAGAGCTTCGGCGCCGCCTTCGGATCGTACGCGGCCGGCGCCTCGAAGTAGAACCTCCCCTGCTCGACCAGCTCGACGAGGGTCTTGGCGCGCTCCCGGAGCGTGTCGAGCATGCCCGTGAAGCGAGCGCGATCCGCCGGCGGCGTGAGCCCGGCCGCCCGGACGAACGGCTCGGCCAGCTCGGCCAGCCGCGCGCCCTCCATCGTCTTCAAGTACTGCTGCGAGAGCCACTCGAGCTTGGTCGTGTCGAAAACGGCGCCCGACGAGGCGACGTCCTTGATGTCGAACAGCTCGATCAGCTCGGCGCGGGAGAAGACCTCCTGGTCGCCGTGTGACCAACCCAGCCGGACCAGATAGTTCACCATCGCGTCGGCGGGGATCCCGGCGTCCCGGTACGCCTGCACCGAGGTGGCGCCGTGCCGCTTCGAGAGGCGGCTGCGATCCGCGCCCAGGATCATCGAGACGTGGGCGAACTCCGGCACGGCGTACTCGAGCGCCTCGTAGCACAGAAGCTGCTTGGGCGTGTTCGACAGGTGATCGTTGCCGCGGATCACGTGCGTGATGCGCATCGTCACGTCGTCGACGACGGCGCAGAAGTTGTAGGTCGGCGTGCCGTCGGTGCGGACCAGGATCCAGTCGTCGAGCTGGCTGTGCTCGAACGTCACCGCGCCGTGGATGAGGTCGTTCACCACGGTGGCGCCCTCGGTGGGCACGCGCAGGCGCAGGGCGCCGGCGCCGAGGCCGCGGTCGCGGCAGCGCCCGGAGTACCGGAACGTCTCGCTGCGCTGCTGCGCCGCCTGCCGCTCGCGGTCGAGGAGCTCGGGCGGGCAATCGCAGAAGTACGCCCGCCCCGCCGCCAGCAGGCGCGCGGCGTGCTCGCGGTACCTCTCGAGCCGATCGGTCTGACGGTACCCGGGAGCCGGCGGGCCCTCGTCCCAGTCCAGGCCGAGCCACTGGAGCGCCTCGACGATCGCGCCGATGTTCTCGTCGGTCGAGCGCGAGCGGTCGGTGTCCTCGATTCTCAAAATATAGGCGCCGCGATGGTGGCGCGCGAAGAGCCAGTTGAACAGCGCGGTGCGCGCCCCCCCGACATGCAGGTGGCCGGTGGGGCTCGGCGCGAAGCGGACGCGGACGGCGGACGCCATCTCAGTAGGTCTCGAACAGCCGGCCCCACGGAGTCGCCGCGAAGCCCCGGATGCGCGCGCGTCCGACCGTCGGGTACCAGAGGAGGTCGTGGTAGACGTTCGACGCGAACGGCGCCCACACGACGAGCGGCGAGTGGAGCAAGAGGTGCTTGAGCGGACGCAGCGGGCCTCGGCGGATCAACTGGTCGCCCCAGATCACGAGCGAGCGGCTGGTCTTGAAGCCCATCGAGAGCGAGGCCGCGTCGGTGTCGCCGAGGATCTCGATCCGCTTGGGATCGGCCACGCCGAGACCGCGCTCCTGGCACATCCGCAGATACGGAATCGAGAGCGGCTCGAAGCCCATGATGCGGGCCGCGATCGCGTCGATCGCGACCTGATCGGCGGAAGCGAGGAGGAGGTTGCCGACCCGCGGCACCATCGTGCGCGGCCCGGCGCCGTCGCCCATCACGGTGCCGTCCATGACCGCGAACACGCTCGGGTGCAGCTCGCGCTGCATGTACATGAGATCAACGAGCACCTCGTGCATGAATTCGTGCGCGTAGTGGCGCGTGTCCTTCAGCAAACCGCCGAACGCGTTCTTGATCGCCCCGGTGGTGACGGCATGCCCGTGCGTCTTCATGGTGGGCGCGTGGCAGACGTTCTTCCCCACGTACATCTTCGGGATCTCGATGCCCTCGGGAAAGATCGCGTTCAGCTTCAACAGCGGCGACCGGAACTTGTAGACGGTCCACTCGACGCCGGGCAGCGGAATGAACGGCACGCCGTGGCGCTCGAGCACCGGCTGCCACCTGTTGTTCCGGCACCCGGCGACGGGGTCGGTGACGACCGTCTTGTTCTCGACGGGAAAGATCCGCCGGCGGTCGTAGCCGTCGTCACGCAGGGTCGTCAGGACGCCGTCGACCTGCCACGGCTGGCTCGAGCACGCCGGGAAGTACCTGGTCCACGAGAGATTGAGCTTCAGGATCAGGTCCTGATCGCGGGGGAGCACCTGGTCGTACTTCGCAAGGCGCATCAGCCGCCCGTAGTCTTCGACGACCGTCTCCGGGCGCGTGCGGAGCAGAGCGACGGCGCTGCGCATGATCTAGTTATTCTACTCCAGCCGTCCGCCGTAAATGATCAGCAGAACCGCGCAGATCCAGCCGATCGTGTTGACCAGGAGGGCCCGGTCGCTCAGGAGCAGCTCCGAGGGGTTGCCGCCGAGCTGCCGCCGGTAGAGCAGGTACAGGTACCGAAAGATCCCGTAGAGCACGAACGGCAGCGTCGCCGGCAAGAGCTGGGTGCGGAACTTCGCCACGGTTTCCGGCGACATCGTGTAGAGCGCGTACGCCGTCACGGTCGACGCCGTGACCACGGCGATCATCTGGTCCAGCAGCGCGGGGCTGTACTCGGCCAGGATCGGGCGATGGCGCGCGGCGTCGCGGTCGAGGGCCAGGTACTCGTAGCGCCGCTTGCCAAGCGCCAGGAACAGCGCCAGCAGGATGGTGCAGATGAGGAGCCAGCCCGACATCTCGACGTCGATGACGACCGCGCCGGCGACCGCGCGCAGCACGAAGCCGCCGGCGACGACGATCACGTCGACGATGACGACGTGCTTGAGCCAGGCCGAGTAGGCGACGAGCAGGACCACGTACGCGATGGCGGTGAGCAGGAAGCGGCGCGAGAGCAGCGTGCCGACCCCGAGGCCCGCCCCGATGAGCACGACGGCGGTCGTGCTGGCGGCGCCGATGGACAGGGTGCCGGCCGCGACCGGGCGCAACCGTTTGCGCGGGTCCAGGCGGTCGCGGTCGCGGTCGGCGACGTCGTTGAGCAGGTAGATCGCGCCCGACAGCGCGCAGAAGACGACGAACGCCGCCAGCGCCGTCCACGTCGCGTCCGTGAACAGCCGCTGCGAGAAGACGAGGCCTGCGAAGACGAAGAGGTTCTTCACCCACTGGCGCGGACGGAGCGAGACGAGGATCGCCGAGAACGGCACTAGAGGCGGACGACGTGGCCGGCGGGTGGCAGGGCCCCGGTCGCGTTGCGCGTGTCGATCACCAGCGGCGCCTCCCGGACGATCGCCGCCCAGTCGTAGCCGGCGTGGGCCGTCAGGATCAGCACGACGTCCTGCGTCGCCAGCCCGGCGTCACGCCAGGCGCACGACTCGAGGGTGGCGGCGCCGACGGCGATCGACGGCACGTACGGGTCGTGATAGGCGACGGCCGCGCCCTTCGCGCGCAGGCTGTCGATGATCTCGAGCGCGGGCGAGTCGCGCGTGTCGGCGACACCCGGTTTGTAGGCGACGCCCAGGACGAGGACCCGCGCGCCGCGGAGCGCCCGGCCGCGATCGTTGAGCGCGTCGGTGACCATTTCCACGATGTACGCCGGCATCCGGCGGTTGATCTCGTCGGCGAACGTGATGAAGCGCGGCTCGTATCCCTCGAGCCGCACCTTCCACGAGAGGTAGTGCGGGTCCGACGGCAGGCAGTGGCCGCCGAGGCCGGGGCCGGGATAGAACGGCATGAACCCGAAGGGCTTCGTGGACGCCGCCGCGATCACCTCCCACACCGAGAGGCCCAGGCGGCGGCACATGATGGCGAACTCGTTGACCAGGGCGACGTTGACGGAGCGAAACGTGTTCTCGAAGAGCTTCACCATCTCGGCCGCCTCCGGGCGCGACACCGGGACGACCTCCCGTACGATGCGACCGTAGAGCGCCGCCGCCAGCTCGCGGCACTGGTCGGTGACGCCGCCGACCACCTTGGGGATGTCGCGCAGCGTCCAGCGGCGGTTGCCGGGATCGATGCGCTCCGGCGAGAACGCGAGGAA
Organism: Candidatus Rokuibacteriota bacterium; assembly: GCA_003220435.1. Lineage (GTDB taxonomy): Bacteria > Methylomirabilota > Methylomirabilia > Rokubacteriales > CSP1-6 > AR31. The sequence goes on from QHSL01000032.1 coordinate 16,302, forward strand.
GAAGTCACGGCCCGCGGTGAGCCCGCGCGCCTCGAAGCGCGGCCGCAGCACCTCCTGCGTCGTGCCGGGATAGGTCGTCGACTCGAGCACCACGAGCTGGCCGCGGTGGATGATGTCGGCGACTGCGTCGGCCGCTCCCACGATGAAGGAGATGTCCGGCTCGCGCGACTTGCCGAGCGGCGTGGGCACGCAGATGATGATCGCGTCGGCCTCCCGGAGCGCTCCGCTGTCGCCGCAGGCGCGCAGGCGTTCGGCCTGGACGAGGCGGGCAACCGACTCGGTCGCCACGTCTTCCACGAACGACTCGCCGCTCTGGACGGCCGCGACGCGGCGCGCGTCGAGATCGACGCCGATCACGGTCGCGCCCGACTCGGCGAATGCGACGGCCAGCGGCAGGCCGACATAGCCGAGCCCCATGACGCCAACGGTCGGGCCCGCCACGATCCGCTGCCGAAGCGCCTCTGCCGTCGTCGTCACAGCCGCTCGCACACGTTCCGCACCGTGGCGGCGACGGTCTCGACCTCGTCGTCGGAAAGCTCGGCGAAGCACGGCAGCGACAGGACCTCGCGCACCGCCCGCCGGGCCTCGGGCCAGCGCCCCTCCCCGCCGCCGAACACGGGCTGATCGGGCACCGTGCAGGGGTAGTACACGGCGGTGCCCACGCCCCGGTCGGTGAGGGTCTTGGCGAGCGCCTCGCGTTGCGGGTGCCGCACGGTGAAAAGATGGTACACGTGACGTGCCTCCGGCGCCTCGAACGGAAGTCCGAGAGCCACTCCGGCCAGGGCCGCGCGATACCGGGCGGCGATCCGCCGGCGCGCTTCCGTCCACGCCGCCAGGCGCTCGAGCTTGACGCGGAGAAGGGCCGCCTGCATTTCGTCCAGCCGGCTGCAGTAACCGAGCTCGACGTGCTGGTAGCGTCCGGTGTCCCCGTGGTGGCGGAGGCGCCGGATCCCCGCGGCCACGTCGTCGCGATCGGTCACGACCATCCCGGCGTCGCCGCACGCGCCGAGATTCTTCGTGGGATAGAAGGACAGGCACGCGGCGTCGCCCCAGGCGCCGATCGGACGGTCGCCCCAGGCCCCGCCCACGGCCTGCGCGGCGTCCTCGATCACCGCGAGCCGGTGGGCCCGCGCCAGCTCCATGACGCGGTCCATCGGCGCCGGGTGGCCGTAGAGGTGGACCGGCACGATCGCACGCGTGCGCGAAGTGATCGCGCGCGCCGCGGCGGCGACGTCCAGCGCGTAGGTCCGGGGATCGACGTCGACGAAGACCGGCGTGGCGCCGGCCATGACGATCGTGGTCGCGGAGGCCACGAACGACAGCGCCGGCGTGATGACTTCGTCGCCGGGCCGAACGCCGAGCGCCGCAAGCGCCAGCCGCAGCGCGTCGGTGCCCGACGCGACGCCGATCGCGTGGCGCACGCCGCAGAGCGCCGCCAGCTCGCTCTCCAGCGCCTTGCCTTCGGCGCCCAGGATGAACTGGCTCGAGTCCAGGACGCGCGCGGCGGCGGCGAGCAGCTCGGCCCGGAGCGCCGCGTGCTGGCGGGTCAGATCGATGAAAGGAATCATTTGAACCTCGGTCCGGAGTCCGCCGCGCCGGTGCCCACCCGCGTGCTCAGGACGTTCCCGAGCCCGAGCAGGTGCACCGAGAAGCGGAACTCGTCCTCGGAGCTCTGACCGGTGGAGTCGCGGCTCCGGTTGATGTACTCCACGCTCACGGCCCAGCAGTCGAACTTGAAGTCGAAGCCGACGCGGTTCTCGACGAAGGTGTCCGTTCGCAGATCCCAGTTCGTCCGCGCGCGCAGGGCGAGGTGCTTCCACACGTCCCACGCGAACCCGGCCTGGAGGAAGTTCACCGAGGGCTTGTCGGGGAAGGTCTCCCCGGGATTGAAGGTGCCGGGCACCTGGATGAAGTACGGGATGATTTGTGGTGGCTGCCGGCTGTAGCGGTGCCCGACGCTCGCGGTGAAGGGGGAGAGGTTGAGCGACGCGTCGCTCGTGTACGTCTGGAGCCCGTCCCCCGCGACATTGTAGCTCGCGTCCGCGTGGAGGCTGACCAGGCTGGACGGCTGGACGAGCAGATCGCCCGCGAGGTTGCCGAAGCGGTCGCGCTCGAAGTCGTAGGCGTTGGCCACCACGAATCGCAGGAGCTCGAGCCGCTCGGCCTCGGTGCCCTCGGGGCTCGCCGTGCGGCCGCGCAGCCGATTCGTCAGCGAGTACTCGAACCAGCTCGACTTCGGGATTCGATCGATCTGGTCCGTCCACAGGGGCAGCCGGTTGAAGTTGTGGCCCAGGATCCGGATGTAGCGGGCGCGCGGCTCGATCGAGTGCAGCACGCTGTCGAGCCCGCCGAAGCCGCCGAGCCCGTAGACGCGCGAGGCTCGACTCTCGGCGTCGCTTCCGAAATCGACGAGGTCGCGGACGCGCGTCTCGTCCTTGGTCGTCTCGATCACGTTGCCGCCGGCCAGCGGCGTGTGAGTCCCCGTGGCCGTGACGCTGTACGTCGTGACCCGGCCGCCGACGAACGGCGTGACCGTGGCGTAGCCGGCGAGCGCGACGGGACGCGACACGACGGGGTGGAGGTCGTAACGGAACCCCTCCGAGCCGACGTCGCGGATGAAGTTCACGGCGCTCGTGTCCACCTGGTAGAGGAATCCGGGAAGGCCTGGCAGCGTCTGCCGGACGCCCTGGAGCGTCAGCTCGGGCACGCGTTGCAGCTCGACCGGGCGCTCGGTCGTGAGGTCCTGGTACCAGTACACGCGCCCGACGAAATTCCAGTTCGACCACGTCTTGGTGAGGAACAGGTTCGACTCGGCGCGCTGGGCGCTGCGCGCCTGGAGCTCGGACTGGTACTCCCGCAGCACGCGGTCGTCGGACACCGCGTTGAGATCGGCGCGGAGGGAGAGCCCCGGGTCGATCTGCCAGCTGTGCTTGGCGCTGCCGAAGCCGCGGGTGTCGCCGGTCGTCACGCTCTCGTGGACGAAGAAGCCGTTGAGCGAGCCACGCTGATCGCGCGAGATCACGTACCGGTACTCCGCCGCGCCGCCGAGGCCCCGCCGTGAGAAGGCGTCGAAGGTCAGGGTCGCGTCCTGACTGTCGGTGATGGCCCAGTAGAACGGGATCTCGGCGAAGAACCCTTTGCGCGAGGAGTTGCCGAACTGCGGCGCCAGGAGGCCCGTCTGGCGCTCGCGGCGGATGGCGGCCGCGAAGAACGGGAAATACGGGATCAGCGGCACGTCCTTCGCCCAGAAGGAGGCGTTCGTCCCGTACACGAAATCCTCGAGGTCGGCGGTCCCCGCGCCGACGCGCACGGACCACGACGGCGAGTCGTCCTCGCAGGTCGTGAAGACGCCGCGCCGCACGCGATAGACGCTCTCGCCGATCCGCTCCAGGCGCTCGCCCATGATGCGGTAGTAGGGCGCGGCATGCGCCTCGCCCTGGTACACCACGCCCGTGCCGGTCCTGATGTTGTAGTCGATCCGCTGCCCGGTGAGCCGGTCGTCGCCGTCGTAGAAGATCACCCGGCCCTGCGCGGTCGCATCGCCGGTCGCGCGGTTGATCTCGATCCGGTCGGCGAGCAGTCGCGCCGACCCCCTCGTCAGCTCGGCATTGCCGCTCGCCACGACGAGGTTGTCCGGGCCGACCTGCTCGATACGGTCGGCCACCACGCTGACCTCGCCGCCCGGGGTCCGGAGCGTCGTGGGCGACGGCGCCTGCGCGGCGGCCACGCCGGGAGCCAGGAGGGCGCACCCGAGGAGGAGGATCGACGCCCCGAATCGCGTCATGGAAAAAGGAGCCCCATGCTATCAGCCCCTTTTTCGAGCGAGCAAGGTTTATCGCTCCCGGCGAGGTGGCGGAGCACGTCACCGATGAGCGACAGCGAGCCCGCGACGCACACGATCGGGGTCGTCGCGACCCGCGCGGCCATGGCGAGCGCCTCGGCCGGCGTGGTGCCGACTTCGACGCGCCCGACGGACGCGGGCACGATCGCGCGCAGCGTGTCGACCGCAGTGGCGCGGGGGCTCGACGACGCGACGAGGACGATTCGATCCGCGATCGGCGCCAGCGCCCCGATGATTCCGGCGGCGTCCTTGTCGCGCAGGATCCCCACGACGAACGTGACGCGCCGGTCGCCGAAGGTCTCGCGCAGCGACGCGGCGAGCGCGCGGGCGCCGGCGGGGTTGTGAGCGCCGTCGAGCACGAGCAGGCCTCCGTCGTGTCGGAGAATCTGAAAGCGCCCCGGCCACCAGGCGCGCGCGAGCCCGTCACGGATGGCGGCCTCACGCACGCCAAGCTGCCGGGCCGCGGTGACGGCGAGGAGCGCGTTGGACGGCTGAAAGCTCCCGAGCATGCCGAGCTCGAGGCCGGTCAGGCGCCACCCCGGGCCCGCGCAGGCGAGGCGCTGGCCGTCGAGCCCGCGCCGCTCCACGGCGACCGACAGGTCGCGCCCTTCCAGGAGGAGCGGGACGTGCACGGCGGCGGCTCGCTCGACGATGACGCGCTCGGCTTCGGGCGCCTGGGCGGCGCAGACGGCGACCCCGCCGCGAATGATCGCCGCCTTCTCGGCGGCGATCTCTGCCAGCGTCGCGCCGAGCACGGCCTGGTGGTCGAGGTCGAGGCGCGCGATCGCGACCGCCTCGGGCGTGCCGACAGTCGTGGCGTCGAGCCGGCCGCCGAGGCCCACCTCGAGCACGGCCACGTCGACCGCCTCGTGCACGAAGTGGTCGAGTCCCAGCGCCGTCGTGGTCTCGAACATCGTCGCGTCGAGCCGCGCCACCAGCGTCCCGAGCGCCTCGACGCCGTCGACCACCGCGTCCTCGGCGATCGGCTCGCCGTCGACGCGGATGCGCTCGCGGAACGAGACCAGATGCGGCGAGGTGTAGAGGCCGACACGCAGGCCGGCCGACCTGAGCATGGCCGCCAGCATCGCCGCCACCGAGCCCTTCCCGTTCGTGCCACCCACCTGGACCAGCCGATACCGCAGCTCGGGGTGGCCGAGCGCCTCGAGCAGCGTCTCGATCCGCTCGAGCCCCGGCCGCATGCCCGCGTGCTCCCCGCCCCGCAGCGCGAGGAGCCGGGCGACGGCCTCGGCGTACGTCACCGGCGTCTATCCCGAGGGGGACGGCGGGTCGGCGAAGAAGGCGAGGATGCGGCGGATGGTCTCTTTGAGCTCGCGCCGCTCGACGATCATGTCGAGCTGGCCGTGTGAGAGCAGGAACTCGGACCGCTGGAATCCCTCGGGCAGCGGCTGACGGATCGTCTCGGCGATGACCCGCGGCCCGGCGAAGCCGATCAGCGCGCGCGGCTCTGCGAGGATGACGTCGCCGAGCATCGCGAAGCTCGCGGTGACTCCGCCGGTGGTCGGATCGGTGAGGACCGAGATGTACGGCAGCCGCCGGGTGCCGAGGCGCTCGAGCGCGGCGGAGGTCTTCGCCATCTGCATCAGGGACAGGATGCCCTCCTGCATACGCGCGCCGCCCGACGCCGAGACGATGACCACCGGCATGTGCTTGTCGATCGCGAGCTCGATCGCGCGGGTGAGCTTCTCGCCCACCACCGAGCCCATGCTGCCGCCGAGGAAGCCGAACTCGAAGGCGGCCAGGACGGCCGGCTGGCCGCCGATCCGGGCCAGGCCGCAGACCACCGCTTCGTCGGTCGAGGTCTTCTGGGCGGCGGCCCGGACGCGCTCACGGTATTTCTTGGTGTCCTTGAAGGTCAGCGGATCGGTCGTCGCCAGCCCGGTCTCGCGCTCCTCGAACGAGCCGGGATCGGCGAGCATCGCGATGCGCTCGCGGGCGGAGATGCGGAACGGATAGTGGCACTTGGGGCACACGCGGCCGGCGCGCTCCACCTCGGCGCGGTACGTGATCTCCTTGCAGGAATCGCACTTGATCCACAGCCCCTCGGCGATCTGGACCTTGCTCGCCTTGCCGCCCGAGTCGTCCGCCTTGCGCCGGAACCACGCCATCGCTACGCCTTCAACCCGGCTTTCAGCTCGGCGATGAAGTTCCCGACGTCTTCCACGAGCGTCCGGCTGCCCGCGCGCTCCTCGATCATACGCACGATCGCCGAGCCGACGATCGCGCCGTCGGCGAGACGCCCGATGGCGGCGACCTGCGCGGGTGTGCTGATACCGAATCCGACGCACACCGGCTTGGTGGTGACCAGCCGCAGCGTCCGGATCTGCGCCGCGAGGCCCGCGGGAATTTCCTGGCGCTCGCCGGTGACGCCGGTGACCGACACCACGTAGATGAACCCGCGGCTCCGCCGCGCGATGAGCCGCACGCGCGACGGCGTCGACGTCGGCGCCACCAGATGGATCAGGTCGAGGCCGGCGGGCTCGGCCTCGGCCGCCAGCTGGCCGGCTTCCTCGGGGGGCAGATCGGCCACGATGGCGCCGTCGACCCCAGCTTCGGCCGCCGTCCGGGCGAAGGCCTTGAGACCGAACGCGAGCACCGGGTTGTAGTACGTGAGGAGCACCAGCGGGACCGAGACCTCGGCACGCATCGTCGCCACCGTCTCGAGCACGCGCGCGACGGTAGCGCCCGCAGCCAGCGCGCGATTCATCGCGCGCTGGATCACCGGCCCCTCGGCGATCGGATCGGAGAACGGCACGCCGAGCTCGATGACGTCCGCGCCCCGCCGCTCGGCCTCGATCACCAGGCGCCGGGTGTCGGCGAGCGAGGGGTCGCCCGCGGTGACGTACGCCACCAGCGCGCGCTCGCCGCGCGCGCGCAGCCGGGCGAACGTGGTCTCGAGGCGGCTCATTCCAGGGGCTTTCCGAGGGCGCGCGCCACCACGTGGACGTCCTTGTCGCCGCGGCCGGAGAGCCCGACGACGATCGCCTTGGACTTCGGCAGCGTCTTGGCGAGCCGCATCGCGTGGGCCACCGCGTGCGCCGATTCGAGCGCCGGCATGATGCCCTCGAGCCGGGTGAGCGCGTGGAACCCCTCGAGCGCCTCCTCGTCGGTGATCGACACGAACTCGAAGCGGCCCGCGTCGCGGTAGTAGGCGTGCTCCGGGCCGACGCCCGGGTAGTCGAGGCCGGCCGAGATCGAGTGCGCGGTGGCGATCTGGCCGTCGTCGCTCTGAAGGAGGTAGCTCATGCACCCGTGGAGAACCCCGATGTGGCCGGCCGTCATCGAGGCGCCGTGGCGACCGGTCGCGATCCCGTCGCCGCCGGGCTCGACGCCGACGATTCGGACGGAGCGATCGCCGATGAACGGATGAAAGAGCCCGATGGCGTTCGAGCCGCCGCCGACGCACGCGACCAGCACGTCCGGCAGCCGGCGCAGCACGCGGCGGCTCTGGCGCCGCGCCTCCCGCCCGATGACCGCGTGGAGATCGCGGACCATCATTGGATACGGATGCGGGCCCAGCGCCGAGCCGAGCAGGTAGTAGGTTGTCCGCACGTTGGTGACCCAGTCGCGCAGCGCCTCGTTGATCGCGTCCTTCAGCGTCCGGCTGCCCGCCTCGACCGGGATCACGCGCGCCCCGAGCAGCCGCATGCGGAAAACGTTCAGCGCCTGGCGCTCGACGTCCTCGGCGCCCATGTACACGTCGCACTCGAGACCCAGGAGGGCCGCCGCCGTCGCGGTCGCCACGCCGTGCTGGCCGGCGCCGGTCTCCGCGATCACGCGCCGCTTCTTCATCCGGACCGCCAGCAGCGCCTGACCGAGCACGTTGTTGATCTTGTGGGCGCCGGTGTGGCAGAGGTCTTCGCGCTTGAGGTAGATGCGCGCGCCGCCGCTCGCCTCGGTGAGCCGCTCCGCGAAGTAGAGCGGCGTCGGCCGCCCGGCGTAGTCGTGCAGCAACCCGGCGAGCCGGCGC
>QHSL01000074.1 GCA_003220435.1 Candidatus Rokuibacteriota bacterium
GCGAGAATGGCCTGGGCCTTCGCCGGGTCGAACGGGTAGGCCTGGCGCAGGGTCGGCTCGTCGAGCATCGCCGCGGTGAGCGGCGCGAAGGCCTTCAGGCCGATGCCCTTGTAGACGGTGGCGAGGAGCGCTTCCTTGTCGACCGCATGGTTGACCGCCCGCCGCACCTTCACATCGTCGACCGGCGGCCTCGTGGTGTTCAGCAGCCAGATGCGCGGTGCTCCGGGGTAGGGGATCTTGTCGACGCGCATCGCGGTGTTCTTCTCGAAGCGCGGCAGCGACTGGGCCGGGACGAGGTAGACGCCCTGCGTCTCGCCGCTCTCGAGCGTCGTCACGCGCGTGCCGGCTTCCGGCACGAACTTCCACACGACTGTGTCCAGCAGGGCTCCGCCGGCGCGATCGCTCCAGGGCGCCTTCCGGGTGTACGCGGGGTTGCGGGCCATCGTGGTGTGGTCCTTCGCCACGTACTCCTTGACCATGAACGGGCCGCTGCCGACCGGGCGCGTGTGGACCTGGTCGCCCGTCTCGCGCACGGCCTTGGGCGAGACGATGCTGAGCGTGCCGCCCGCCGCGTAGGCGAGAAACGGAGCGTACGGGGTCTCGAAGCTGACCTGCACGGTGAACTCGTCGAGCACCTTCGACCCGGCGTAACCGGCCAGCGCGGATCGCGAGCCGCCGGCCTTGAACTTCGGATCGACGATCCGATCGAAGTTGAACTTGACCGCCTCGGCGTTGAACGGCGTGCCGTCGTGGAACTTCACGTCGCGGCGCAGCTTGAACGTGACGCTCCGTCCGTCGCGCGCGCTCGTCCACGACTCCGCCAGCCAGGGCACCAGCTTGCCGTCGAGCCCGCGGTAGACGAGGTTCTCGGTGACCGAGGCGATGATCTGGAAGGTCACCGCGGACGGCGACGCGTGCGGGTCGAGGGTCGGCGGCTCCTGGTCGAGCGCGATGACCAGCGTGCCGCCGGCGTTCTGCGCGTGAGCCGTCGGAGCAGTGATCCCGAGCAGAGCCAGAACACAGGCGACGACGAGAGCGAGACGTGACGGATATGAGGGCGGCATGGAGCCCAATCCTCTGCCGGGAGGCCTACCGGCGTCAAGGCCTATCGGCATCAGAGGGCGCATACTGAGATTCCAGGGAGGCCACACGATGGACGAGCGGGAGCTGGCCGCGTCGCTACGCCGTGTCCGCGAGGGCTCGTTCGATCGCCGTCAGTTCGCCCGGACGCTCCTCGGGCTCGGGCTGACGGCGCCGATGATCGCCGAGCTCCTGGGACCGTGGCCGGGCCACGCGCAAGCCAAGCGGTCGATCTTCACGCCGGCGCGCCGCGGCGGCGGTGAGCTGAAGACGCTCTGGTGGCAGGCGCCCACGATCCTGAACCCGCACCTGGCCACCGGCGCCAAGGACGCCGACGCCTCGCGGATCTTCTACGAGGGGCTCGTGTCGTTCGACCCCGACGGCCACTTCGTTCCCAACCTCGCGGCCGAGATACCGACGATCGAGAACGGCGGCGTGGCGCGCGACGGGCTCTCCGTGGTCGTGAAGCTCAAGAAGGGCGTGCAGTGGCACGACGGCAAGCCCTTCACGTCGGACGACGTCGTGTTCACGTGGGAGTACGTGATCGACCCGGCGACGGCCGCGACGACGACGGGCGCCTATCGCGACATCGCCCGGATCGACAAGCTCGATCAGCACACGGTCAAGATCGTCTACAAGAGCCCGAACCCGTTCTGGGCCAAGGCCTTCGGCAGCATCATTCCCCGGCACGCGTTCGCGCCGTTCAAGGGCGAGAAGTCGCGTGAGGCGACGGCCAACCTCAAGCCTGTGGGAACCGGTCCCTATCGCTTCGCGGACTTCAAGCCCGGCGACCTGGTCCGCGCCGAGGTCTTCCCCGGCTATCACGAGGCGAACTGGCCGTTCTTCGATCGGCTCGAGATGAAAGGCGGCGGCGACGCCGTGTCGGCGGCGCGCGCGGTGATCCAGACCGGCGAGTACGACTTCGCCTGGAACATGCAGGTCGAGGACGACGTGCTCAGGCGGATGGAGCAGGGCGGCAAGGGCCGGCTCGACATCGCCTGGGGCGGCGGCATCGAGCAGGTCTTTTTCAACTTCTCCGACCCGTTGAGAGAGATCGACGGCGAGCGGTCGAGCGTCAAGGCGCCGCACCCGTTCTTGACCGATCCCGCTGTCCGGACGGCGCTGAGCCTGCTGGTGGACCGTGCGTCGATTCAGGAACAGATCTACGGCCGGCACGGACAGGCCACGGCCAACTATCTCAACGCGCCGCCGACGTTCCGATCCAAGAACACGCGCTGGGAATTCAATCCCGAGAAGGCCGCGAAGGTTCTCGACGACGCGGGATGGAAGCGCGCGGGCGACGGCCTGCGCGCGAAGGACGGCAGGCGCCTGCGGATGCTGTTCCAGACATCGATCAACGCCCCGCGCCAGAAGACGCAGGCGATCGTGAAGCAAGCGGCCGCGAAGGTCGGGATCGAGCTCGAGGTGAAGGCGGTCGTTCCCGCGGTGTACTTCTCCACCGATCCGGCCAACGCGGACACGCTGGCGCATTTCACCGCCGACCTCCAGATGTACAGCCTCGTCAACGGCTCGCCCGACCCCCAGCTGTTCTTGCAGCCGTTCGTCTCGTGGGAGATCGCCCAGAAGGAGAACAAGTGGGCGGGCCGCAACTCGACCCGCTGGCGGAACGACGAGTACGACCGGATGTACAAGGCCGCCGAGACGGAGATGGACCCGGTGAAGCGCGCGGCGCTGTTCATCCGCATGAACGACATGCTGGTCCAGAGCGTCGTGATCGTGCCCTTCCTCTGGCGTGGCACGGCCTCCGCGGTGTCGAACCGTCTGCGCGGCACCGAAATCAGCGGCTGGGACTCCACCTTCTGGAACCTCGCCCACTGGTACCGCGAACCCTAGCCGGCCTCTGGCGCGGAGGTAGCCAGCCGTGCAGGCTGCGCGGTATGCTCGGCGCTCATGGACGTGGGAATCGTGACCGCGAAGGTCGCAGAGGTCGGTCGAACTGCGACGGAGGCATGACGCCATGAAGCGAAGCACAGAGCGCATTCTGACCACACACACCGGAAGCCTGCCCCGCGCCAACGATCTGACGCCGCTGCTGGAGGCGCTCGACGCGGGCAACGTGCCCGAGCAGGCCGTCTTCGATGCGCGCGTACGGCGCGCTGTCGCTGACATCGTCCGCCAGCAGGTGGAGGCCGGCGTGGACGTCGTCAACGACGGCGAGCAGGGGAAGGTCGGCTATTCGACCTACGTCCGCCATCGCCTGACCGGGTTCGGAGGACAGGCGGCGGTGCCGACGCGCGCAGACTGGGCCGACTTTCCCGAGGCGGCCGCGAAGTCCGAGCGGCGCTCGACGATCATGCGCCCGTCCTGTAACGGGCCCATCGAGTGGAAGGACCGCACCGCCGTACAAAAGGACGTCGCCAACCTGACCGCGGCGGTGTCCTCCGTGAAGCCGACCGAGGCGTTCATGACCGCCGCCTCGCCCGGCGTCATCGCGCACTTCCTGAAGAACGAGCACTACCCGAGCCGCGAGGCGTACCTGGCGCGGCTCGTCGACGTGATGAAGGAAGAGTACGACGCGATCCATCGTGCGGGGTTCATCCTCCAGGTCGACTGCCCTGATCTCGCGATGGGACGACACCTGGCATTCCCCGATCTCAGCAACGCGGAGTTCCTCAAGATCGCCGCCGCCAACGTCGAAGCGCTCAACCACGCGCTGCGGGATATCCCGCCGGATCGCATGCGGCTGCACCTCTGCTGGGGCAACTACGAGGGGCCGCACCATCGGGACATCCCGCTGAAAGAAATCCTGCCGATCGCGCTCAAGTCCCGGCCGCAGGCGCTCTCGTTCGAGGGGGCCAACCCGCGTCACGAGCACGAGTGGATCGTGTTCAAGGACGTGAAGCTGCCGGACGACCGGCTGATCATCCCCGGCGTGCTCGACTCGACGACCAACTTCATCGAGCATCCGGAGCTGGTCGCCCAGCGGCTTGTCCGCTACGCCGAGATCGTTGGCCGCGAGCGCGTGCTGGCCGGCACCGACTGCGGCATGGCGACCTTCGCGCGCTCGGTCAACGTGGTCGAGCCCGAGATCGCCTGGGCCAAGTTCAAGTCGATGGCCGAAGGCGCGAAGCTGGCGTCCAGGCAGCTCTGGCGCTGAGGCGTGCGGCACACGAAGCGAGCGGTCGTCGCGCGCACCCGGCGCGAGTTCGCCCAGCTCGACCGGGTCGTCCGTCGGCTGCGGCCCGCGGACTGGATGCGACCCGTGCCGCGCCCGGAGGGGCGGGACCGGTGGACCGTCAAGGACGCGCTGGCGCACATCCTCTACTGGAAGGAGCACACCGGCCGCGTGTTCCGGGGCGAGAAGCGCTTGCCCGAGATGCGCGGCCTCGGCATCGAGCAGATCAACCGCAAGATCTACAACCGCTGGCGGCGCCAACCGCCGGCCGCGCTGGTGGCCTGGCATCGGCGGGTGCACAAAGACGTCGTGAAGACCCTCGCGGCGACGCCCGCTGAATTCTTCAGCAGCAAGAACCGCTCGCACGAGTGGCCGCTGGACTTCGACGGCCACTCGGCCGCGCACCGGCTCAAGGACATCGAAGCCGCGCTCCAGGAGGCCCGTGAATGATTCCCGATGAGCTCGATGTTCCCCACGCGGTCGTACGAGTGCTCGAGGAAGCAGGCATCCAGTTCGTGTTCGGCATGCCCGGCGGGGACACCGGTCGGATTTTCGACGCGCTCTACGACTCGAAGCAAGTCCAGACCGTGCTCGTCCGCCACGAGCAGGCGGCCTCGATCATGGCCGAGATGTACGGCCGGCTGACCGGCAAGCCCGGCGTGGTCATGGGGCAGGGGATCTTCCTCGCCTGCAACGCGCTCTTCGGTACGCTCGAGGCCGTGAAGGGCGCCTCGCCCATGCTCCTCCTGGGCGACTTCACCGACATGGCTCCCTTCATGCACCACGCGCCGTACCAGTCGGGCACGGGCGAGCACGGCAACCACGACCTGCGCAATCTCCTGGCGAGCGCCACGAAGTACACCGCCGCGGTCTCCGAGCCCAAGCAAGCGATGCAGACGATCCAGCTCGCGATCAAGCACGCGACCACCGGCACGCCCGGTCCGGTGGCGGTCGTGTTCAACAGCCGGTCGCTGTCGGGCACGGTCAAGACGAAGCGGCCGCCGCGGGTTCACGAGACCGGACGGCATCTGGCTCACGGCGCGTCACGCCCCGCGGCGGCCGACGTGGCGCGCGTGGCCGAGACGCTGGCCGGCGCATCCAACCCGGTGATCATCGCCGGCAACGGCGTGCACGCCGCGCGCGCCTGGTCCGAGCTGGCGACGCTCGCCGAGCTCCTCGCGATTCCGGTCGCGACCACCGCGACTGGGAAGAGCGCGATGGCCGAAATCCATCCCCTCGCGCTGGGTGTGTTCGGCAACTGGGGTCAGACCGTAGCGAACGAGGTCGTCTCGACGGCCGACATCGTGCTGGTCGTGGGCTCGCGGCTGGCGCCGACCGACACGTGCTTCGAGAACCCCGAGCTGCTCGACGCCGACCGGCAGACACTCCTGCAGATCGACGTGGAGCCGCTCAACATCGGCCGCAATTTCCCGGTTGCCGCGGCGATCGTAGGCGATGCCCGTGAGGCGCTCGAGGCGCTGGCTACCGAGCTCGGACCGCGACTCAACCCCGCGAAGCGGGAGGCGGCGCGACGGCGGCGGGAGCATCTGGCCGAGCTCAAGACGCTGCACCGGTTCTTCGCCGAGCCCGAGCAGCGTTCGGACGATGTCCCGCTGCGGCCCCAGCGCGTGATCACCGAGCTCGGCCGCCGGCTCGACGAGCGCGCCGTGGTCACGATGGACGCCGGCGCCAACCGGCTCTACATGACCCACTACTTCCAGAGCCGCGGCGCCGGCACGGTGTACCAGCCTTCGTCGATCGGGGGTATGGGCTATGCGCTGCCGGCGGCGATGGCCGCCAAGCTCACGAGCCCGGAGCGCGACTGCGTCGCGGTCTGCGGCGACGGCGGCTTCGCGATGACCATGAACGCGCTTCTGACCGCCGCCCAGCACAAGATCCCCGTCGTCACCGTCGTCCTGAACAACAGCGTGCTCGGCTGGGTGAAGGACGGCCAGCGGCGCCGTGGCAACCGGTTCATCGCCTCGGAGCTCGGGCGCACCGACTACGCGCGGATCGCTCAGGCGATGGGCTGCGTCGGCGTGCGGGTCGAGTCGGTCAAGGACCTGGTGGGTGAGCTCGATCGCGTCAAGAAGGCGACGGAGCCGATCGTGCTCGACGTCGTCACGACCGAGGACGCGCCGTTCTGGCAGGTCCAGTCGCCGCTGGCGAAGGAAGGACCGGGCGGGGAGTAGCTGCCCTGGCGCCTAACCGCCCTTGGACGCGGTAGTCGCGAAGCGCTCGGGGCGGAACGGCGCCAGCATCGCGCTCGGCGCACCGCGCCCGATCTCGGCGGCGATCAACCGACCGAGCAGCGCGCCCAGCGTCATCCCGCTGTGCGTCGCCAGCACCCACGCGTTCGCGTAGCCGGGAATACGGCCCGCGATCGTGTGACCGTCCGCCGGCATCGGCCGCACGCCCACGCGAGCGTCGACGACCTTCACACCCCGTGCGCCCGAAAACACCCGCGCGGCGCGCTCCACCAGGATGCCGCCGAGCTCAGTGAGGTTCGCGGACGCCCCGGCGCTCACGGCAAGCTTGTCGACGTCGTCGGCGCCGAGCAGAAGCCCGCCGTCAGCATCCGGACGCAGATGGATGCCCGGCGCATGGACGACGCGATCGAGTCTCGAACCCGGCGGAGACGTGACCGCGAGGAGCCCCGGAACCTGGTCGACGGGCACGACGGCTCGCAAGGACGCCACGAACGCCTGCGTCGCCGGCCCCGCGCACACGAGAATCGACTCGGCGTCGATCTCGCCGCCGTCGGTGACGAGCGCTTCGATGCGGTCGCCGCGCGAACGGAATGACCTGACCGGAGCACGCTCCCGAACTTCTGCACCGTGCTTGGTCGCGCCAGTCAGAAGCCTTTGGATCAGCCGTGGGGCGTCGAGCCAGCCATCGGCAGCAAAGAAGGTGACCTCGCGGACGTGCCCGGGGAAGTCCAGCCCGGGCTCCATCGCGGCCGCGCGCTCGCGCGGGATCCACTCGGCCGCATAGCCCCACCGTGCCAGCCGCTCGACTCGCGCCCGCAGCTCGCGCTCGCCCTCGCCGGCGTCGGCCCACTCGAGCGAGCCGCCCCAGTGGTGGCAGCTCTCGTCCCCGAGGTCCTTGGCCAGATCCCGATGCGCCTGCATCCCCGCGGCGTTCAACCGGTGATAGGCCTCGGGCTCCTTGCGGACGGAGTTGAGCCAGGCGAACGAGGTGCCGCTGGTACCGGCGCCGGGGACTCCGGCGTCGATCGCGAGCACGCGCGCTCCCGCGCGCGCCGTCGCGTAGACGGCGTTCGCTCCCACGATGCCGAGACCGATCACGGCGACGTCGTAGTGGCTCACGAGGACCCTCCTGGAGAAGGCGCGGCCTCGATCCGGGTGCCGCCTCTCAGGAACGAGGCTAGCAGGGCGAGAACCATGAACGCCAGGCACGCCACGTACGTGACGTTCATCGAGGCGACGAAGGCGTCAGGATTGGCGGCGCTCGGCGAGGCGCCGGGCATGCCCGAGTAATGGCGGAACGCCAGGGTGAGAAGCGCGCCGCCCAGCGAGATACCCAGTAGCGAGCCGATGCCGAACAGCGTCTGGACCATCCCGGTGGCGAACCCGCGGTAGTCTCTCGGCACGGACGCGACGATCGCCGTCTGGTTCGCCGTGTTGAAGAACCCGGAGCCGAGGCCCATGAAGGCCATCACCAGCGTCGGCAGGATCCAGCGAGAGTCGGTTCGCTGAAGGAGGCCCACGCCGAAGGCGGTCATCGTCATGAGCACGCCGATCGAGGCGGGAATGCGCGGGCCGATCCGGTCGGTGAGCCGGCCGCTCGCCGGCGCCAGCGCGATCGTGAAGATCGGCGCCGCCAGGAAGATGAGCCCCATGAACGATGGGGAGTAGTGCAGCACCTCCTGGATGTAGAAGGGCAGGAGGAACCCGAGCACGCTGGTGGTGGTGGCGAGCAAGAGCAGGCTCAGCACGCTGAACGTGAACATCCGGATTTTAAATAGCGAGAGATTCACGATCGGGTTGACGGCGCGGTGCTCGTGCGCCAGCAGCCCCAGCAACGTCGCCACGAAGATCACCGCCACGACGCCGGTGCGCTCGGCGCCGAGCGTCGCCGCGGCGCGGCGGTCGAGGACCAGCGTGAGCCCGACCGTCAGCCCGATGAGGAGCGCGGCGCCGACGTAGTCGATGGACGGCGCGCGGACCGGCGAGACGGTGTGGCCCTTCTTCGCCCGCAGCACCGTGAGGAGCACGCCGAGCGCGCCCATCGGCACCAGCAGGAAGAAGATCCAGCGCCAGCTCACCAGATCGATCACGAGCCCGCCGAGCGGCGGCCCGATCAGGAGCCCGCCGTGGAAGGACATGGTCATGTAGCCGTTGGCGCGCCCGGCGGCGCTCTCCGGCATCGCCTCCATGGCGAGCACACGCGTCGCCGACGAGAGCATCGCGGCGCCGAATCCCTGGATGAAGCGGAAGAGCACGAGCCAGAGCGCGCTCGTCGCGAAGCCGCACAGCAGCGAGCTCACCGCCATGATCGCGAAACCGCCGCCGTAGATCAGGGAGCGACCGTAGATGTCGCCCAGGCGCCCGAACACCACCGAGAGGCTGATACCGGCGAGCTGATACGCGATCAGCGCCCACGAGATCAGGAGGATGTCGGCGTCGAGTGCGCCGGCGATCGTCGGCAGCGAGATGATGAAGATCCGCGTGGCGACACCGGTGAGGAGCTGGCCCATGATCGCGTTGGCGAGCAGGAGCCGGTCCGTGCGAGCGGCCACGGCCGACACAATACCAGCCTTTGGCCCTGACGTTGACGTAAGATGCCCGCCATGAGCGAAGAGACTCTTCGCAAGATCGTGATGCAGGTGCGCAACTGGGGTCGCTGGGGCGCCGACGACGAGATCGGCACGCTGAACTTCATCACGCCCGAGGCCGTCGCCGCCGCCTGCCGGCTCGCGACGACAGGCAAGGTGTTCGCGCTGGGGATTCCGCTCCAGCGCGAGGGGCCGCAGAGCGGGACGCGCCAGCGGTTCAACCCGATCCACACGATGTTCCGCGACGGCGGCGATCAGCCGAAGACGCCGGCCGAGGTGGCCACGATGCAGGGCTACGGCGGCTCCGACGACTGGATCGTGATGCCGCTCCAGTGCGTGACCCAGTGGGACAGCCTCGCGCACGTCTTCTACGAGGGAAAGATGTACAACGGCTACGACGCTGCCCTCGTCACCAGCAGCGGAACCTCGAAGAACAGCATCGACAAGACCAAGAGCCGGATCGCCGGCCGCGGCGTGCTGCTCGACGTCGCGCGCTGGAAGGGCGTGCGGGCGCTCGAGCCCGGCTACGCGATCACGCCGGCCGATCTCGATGCGACCGCCGCGGCCCAGAAGGTGGAGGTTCGTCGCGGCGACATCGTGATCATCCGCACCGGCCACATGTCGCGCTATCTCGACCGCAAGGACTGGCGTAACTTCGATCTCGACGACTCGCCGGGTGTCTCGGTCCACACCGCACCGTGGATGCACGCCAAGGAGATCGCGGCAATAGCCGCCGACAACTACGCGGTCGAGGTCCGACCCTCGCAGCTGCCGCCGTTCCGCAGTCCGTTCCACATCTGCGCGATCCCGAACATGGGGCTCACGCTCGGCGAGATCTTCTACCTCGAGGAGCTCGCGGCCGACTGCGCCGCCGACGGCCGCTACGCCTTTCTATTGGTGGCGCCGCCGCTGCCCGTCACTCGCGGCGTCGGCACGCCGATCAACCCGTACGTGATCAAGTGATGGCGCGCTGGGCACGATGCTGATCTGCGAAGTCGTCGCCGACCACTACTCGATCCCACTGCCGCTCGCGCTATCGGATAGTACCCACGGAACGATCAAGAGCTTCGAGCTGATCACGGCGCGTGTCCGCGACGGGAGCGGCGCCGAGGGCGTCGGCTATACCTACACCGTGGGCGCCGGCGGCGCGGCCGTGCACGCGGCCCTGGCGCGCGACCTGGCGCCGCGGGTCACGGGACGCGACGCCGAGCGCATCGAGGAGATCTGGCACGCGATGTGGTGGGGGACCCACTACGGCGGGAGGGGCGGCATCCAGTCGCTGGCGATGTCGGCGGTCGACATCGCGCTCTGGGACCTGCGGGCCCGTCGCCAGGGTGCACCGCTCTGGCGGGTGCTGGGCGGCTTCGACCCTCGCGTGCCGTGCTACGCGGGCGGCATCGACCTCGATTTCTCGCTCGACGCGCTGCTGCGCCAGACCGACGAGAATCTGGCCCGCGGCTTTCGCGCGATCAAGATGAAGGTCGGGCGTCCCTCGCTTCGTGAAGACATCGAGCGTGTCCGCGCGATGCGTGCGCACCTCGGCCCGGACTTCCCGCTGATGGTCGACGCCAACATGCGCTGGTCGGTCGACGAGGCGATCCGCGCGGCGCGCGCGCTCGTGGATTCGGCGCCGGTGTGGCTCGAGGAGCCGACGATCCCCGACGACGTCCCCGGCTACGTCCGGATCGTCCGCGAGGGCGGCCTGCCGATCGCCGCCGGCGAGAATCTGCACACACTGCACGAGTTCCGTCAGCTGATTGCGGCCGGCGGCGTCACGTTCCCCGAGCCCGACGTGACCAACTGCGGCGGCGTCACCGTGTTCATGAAGGTCTGCCACCTGGCGGAGGCGTTCAACCTCCCGGTGACGTCGCACGGCGCTCACGACCTCACGGTGCACCTGCTGGCTGCGGCGCCGAACCGCTCCTACCTCGAGGCGCACGGGTTCGGCCTCGACCGGTTCATCGCCGAGCCGTTGCGGATCGAGGCGGGGCTGGCGATCGCTCCCGACCGCCCCGGCCACGGCGTCGAGCTCGACTGGAAGGGGCTCGAGACGCTGAGGGTGAGCTAGGACCTAGACCGCGAGGTGGGCGCGACGGATCTCCTCGTTGCCGACGAACTCCCGCATCGTGCCCCGATAGCGCACCATCCCTTTTTCCAGGATGTAGACGCGGTCCCCGAGCTCGCTCACGAAGTGGATGTTCTGCTCGGCGACCAGCATCGTCAGCCCGGTCGACTTGAGCCTGGCCAGCTGCGCCGCCAGCATCTCGACCACCAGCGGCGCCAAGCCCTCCGACGGCTCGTCCAGGAGCAGCAGCGACGGGTCCCCCATGAGCGTGCGCGCGATCGTGAGCATCTGCTGCTCGCCGCCGGAGAGGCGGCCGGCGGGGCGGCCGCGCAGCGAGGCCAGGTGCGGGAACAGCTCGAAGACGCGCTCGGCGGTCCACCCGCCGCCGGCCCCGTCGCTCCACGTCCGCCGCGCGACCTCGAGGTTCTCGTGCACGGTGAGGTTCCCGAAGATGCGCCGCTCCTCAGGCACGTAGCCGATCCCGAGCCGCGCGACGCGGAACGGCGCCAGCCCGGTCAGACTCTGCCCGTGCAGCGTGATGCGCCCGGAGCGCGGCGGGACCAGGCCGATAATGGACTTCAGCGTGGTCGTCTTGCCGGCGCCGTTGCGACCCAGCAGGCACACGACCTCGCCCTCGGCGACCTCGAGCGACAGGTCGAAGAGGATGTGGCTGTCACCGTAGAACGTCTCGATTCCGTGGACCTCGAGGTAGGCCATCAGCGCGCCGTCCCCCTCCGCTGGCCGAGATACACGCGCTGGACCTCGGGGTGGCCCCGCACCTCGAGGGGCGTGCCCTCCGCGAGCACCGCGCCCTGGTGGAGGACCGTGATCCGCCGGGCGACCGCGAAGACCACGTCCATGTCGTGCTCGGTGAAGACGATCGTGAGCCTGGCGTCGGTGGCAATGCCCGCCGCCAGGGCCATGATCTCGTGGCGCTCCCGTGGTGCCATTCCGGCCGTCGGCTCGTCGAGCATCAGGAGCTGCGGCTCGCTCGCGAGCGCCAGCGCCAGCTCGAGCCGCCGCTGATCGCCGTGTGGCAAGATCCCGCTCGGCTTGGGCGCCTGGTCGACGAGCCCGACCCGATCCAGCAGCACCATCGCCTCATCGCGATAGAGGCGGCGCGCCGGACGAAACAGGTTGTGATGACGTCGGTGATGGGTGAGCAGCGCGGTCTGGACGTTCTCCAGCGTGGACAGACGTCGAAAGATGCTGGTGATCTGGAAGGTGCGCGCGAGCCCCCGGCGGCAGAGCTCCGGCGGCGGGAGGCCGTTGATCTCCTCGCCACGGAAATAGATCTGGCCCGAGTCGTAGGCGAGGTCGCCGCTGATCAAGTTAAACAGCGTGGTCTTGCCGGCGCCGTTGGGGCCGATGATCGCGCGTAGCTCGCCTTCGGCGACGGCGAGATCGACGCCGTTGACGGCCTGGACGCCGCCGAAGTGCTTTCTGAGGCCGACGACCTGAAGGACTAGCGAGCCGTCCGGGTCCGCCACGCTCGCCTCTGCAGGAGGCCCACGAACCCCTGCGGTAGCGCCACGACCACGAACACGACCGCCGCCCCGAGGAACAGCGGCCAGTAGATGGGCCACTGGCGCGCGATGTACGTCTCGAGGATCTTGAAGCCGACTGCGCCGGCCAGCGGGCCGAAGAAGGACTGGACGCCGCCGAGCAGCGCCACCACCAACGGCTCGAAGGACTTGTTCAGATACGCGAAGTCCGGGAAGACGCTGCCGTTGAAGAACGCGAAGAGGCCGCCGGCGAGCCCCGAGAAGAACCCGGACAGCACGAACGCCTGGAGCTGATGGCGGCGCACGTTCACCCCGATGAAGCGCGCGCGCCGGGGATTCTCGCGGATCGCCCTCAGCGCGTAGCCGAACGGCGAGTCGACGATGGCGTGGAGCGCCAGCATGGCCAGCCCGACGACGACCAGCGTGAAATAGCAGTAGGCGAGGGGCGACTTCAGCCAGGCCGGCGGCCAGACGTTCAGCAGGCCGTCGTCGCCGCCGGTGAGCGCCTTCCACTTGAACACCACCGTGAAGACGATCTGCGCGAAGGCCAGCGAGAGCATCGCGAAGTACGTGTGGGTGAGCCGGACGATGAAGAAGCCGAAGAACAGGGCGCCGGCAGCGGCCGCGAACGGGGCCGCGGCGAGCCCCAGCAGCATGGGCCACGCCGCCTGCTTGACCAGGATCGCGGCGGCATAGGCGCCCAGCGCGAAGTAGGCGGCGTGGCCGAACGAGACCATGCCGCCGAAGCCCATCAAGAGGTTGAACGCGGTGGCGAACAAGGCGACGATCGCGATCTCCGTCATCACTACCACCAGGAAGCTCGGCAGCAGCGGCGGCAGGATCAGTAAGATTGCGATCGCGACGAGCCAGCGCGCGACGCGCATGACGAGCTATTCCTCCGGGTGGCCCAGGAGGCCCCACGGGCGGACGATCAGGACCACGGCCATGATCGCGAACAGGAGCACGATCGAGACGGCGGGGAACACGAGGATCCCGAAGGACTGCAGCTCGCCGACCAGCAGCGCGCTGACGAAGCTCCCGGCGAAGCTGCCGAGCCCACCGATGACCACGACCACGAACGCGGTGGTCAGCACGTCGCCGTCCATGCCGAGCGCCACCGCCACCGTCGGCGCCGAGAGCGCGCCGCCGAATCCGGCCAGCAGGCTGCCGAACACGAAGACTTGCGTGTAGAGCGTGGCGACGTCCACGCCGAGGGCGCCGAGCATCTCGCGGTCGACGGTGGCCGCGCGGATCAGCATGCCCCAGCGCGTGCGATAGAAGATCACCCAGAGGCCGACCGCGACGATGGGCGCCAGCGCCAGCACCAGGAGGTAGTAGGACGGAAACGGCTGGCCCAGGATCTTCACCGAGCCGGCCAGCGCCTCCGGCCGCGCGACGGACTTGTTGTCGGGCCCCCACACCAGGAGCACGAGGGTCCCGATGACCAGGATGAGGCCGAAGGTGAGGATGAGCTGCAGGAGCGGCTCACGGTGATAGATCCGCCGCAGAAGCGTGACCTCGATGACGCCGCCGAGGAGCCCGACGCCGAGCGGCGCCACGAGCAGGGCGAGCCAGAACGCCAGCGGGTGGTCGGGCAGCATCTCCGCCAGCGTGACCATCAGGTAGGCGCCGACCATGTAGAAGCTGCCGTGCGCCAGGTTCACGATCCGCGTCACGCCGAAGATCAGCGACATCCCGACCGAGACGAGGAAGAGGAACATGGCCACCGACAGGCCGCTCATCACCTGGACGACGATGAGCGGCCCGTTGGTGATCCAGGGAAACAGGCTCGTGACGAAGTCCACTACTTCTTCTGCTTGGCCGCCGCGGCCGCCCGCAGCTCCTTCACCTCGTCACAGCTTCGCGCGACCTCCCGGCCGGGCGTCTCCTCGATGTCGGCGGCGATCGGCTTGCCCTGGGCGTCCATCTTCACGACGCCGATCCACTGCGGCGGGAGCGCCTGCTGGTCGCAGCCGCGCATGACGACCTTCCCCCATGGAAAGTCCATCTCGAACCCTTCGCTCAGCGCCCCGATCACCTTGTCGGTATCGGTGCTCTTCGCCCGCTTGATGGCCTCGGCGATGATGTAAGCGCTCGCGTAGCCCCAGGAGCCGCCGAGCTTGGGCTGCGGGTCCTTCAGCCCCCGCTCCTTCGCCCACTCCGTGTACTTCTTGGCCCATCCGGCGAGCTTGGGATGGAGCTTATTCAGCCCCGGATCGTACCAGGCGAACGGCGTCGCGATCGCGCCGATGGGCGCCTCCTTGCCGAGCGGATCGAGCTCGTCCGGGTTCCCCACCGACGGCGCCAGGTAGCGCATCTTCTCGAAGAGGCCGAAGGGCCGCGCCTGCTTCACGAACGCGATCGACTGGGCGCCCCAGACCGAGCTGAAGAGCCCCTCGGCCCCGGACTGCAGCAGCGCGGTGATGTACGAGCTGTGGTCGCTCTCGCCGAGCTTGGGCCAGTTCAGCTGGACGAACTCCACGTCCGGCTTGAGCTTCTTCAGATACGTCGAGAACTCCTCCCACATGTTGTGGCCGTACTCGTAGTCGGGCGAGATGTTCGCCCACTTCTTGATCGGGAGCGACGCCGCCTTCTTCGCGGCCACGCGCACGTACTGGTTCACGTTGTTGGTGGTGTGCGCGATGTACCGGTGCCCGTCGTCCCAGGTGAGCCGCGAGGTCTGGCAGTGCGTCGCGAAGTAGAGGACCTTGGCGTCCTTGGCGTACGCCGAGATGGCGAGGCCGACCGAGCTACTGATGCAGCCGGCCAGGAAGTCGACCTTGTCCTGGAGCACGAGCTCGCGGGCCGCCTTCACCGCCTCGTCCGGCTTCAGCTTGTCGTCGCGGTGGATGAACTCCAGCGGCCGCCCGAGGACGCCGCCCGCGTCGTTGATCTCCTTGGTCGCGAGCGCGAGCCCTTCGCGGTAGGGGAACGTGTAGACGGTCGCGACGCCGCTGTAGGAGTTGATCTCGCCGATCCGGATGGGCTTGGGCTGGGCGGCGGCCTGATCGAGCGGCGGGAGCATCCCCATCAGAACGCTGACGACGACGATCGCGAGCGTGCTCCGGGACCCTGGACGCATGCTGCACCTCCTCTTTTGGCTCCCTGGGGTGGACCTCCGAAAGGTGGCCGGTACTCTGCCCGGCCTCGGCAGCGTGGTCAAGGGGCTTCGTCGACCTTGACGGGGCCGCCGGTGACGGCGCAGGATCGTGCCGAGCTCGCCGGACAGACGACGTGAGACCCCTGAGCGCGCTTCCCGTGCTGCCCACCACGGTGGTCGGCAGCTTTCCGCAACCGGAGTGGCTGATCGACCGGGCCGCGCTGCTCGCGAGCGGCGTGCCGCGGGTGCCGCGCCCCAACCTCTGGCGCGTCCCCGACGCGCTCATGACCGAGGCTCAGGACGATGCGGTGCGCCTCGCGGTACGTGACATGGAGCGCGCCGGCGTCGACATCGTCAGCGACGGCGAAGTGCGCCGCGAGAGCTACTTCAACTGGCTGGCGCCCGCGCTGACCGGGCTCGACCTGGAGCATCCGGGCACCGCGCTCAGCCGGGTCGGGCGCCCGACGCCGGTGCCGCGAGTCGTCGGTCCGATCGGGCGGGCGCGGCCGGCGCTCGCGCGCCAGGCCGCGTTCCTGCGCGGCGAGACCGACCGCGCCATCAAGATCACCCTGCCCGGACCCTTCACGCTGAGCGTGCTGGCGCAGAACGAGCATTATCCCGACGCGCCGAGCCTGGCGCTGGCCTTCGCCGCGGTCGTCAACGAGGAGCTGCGCGATCTCAAGGCCGCCGGCGTCGACTTCGTCCAGCTCGACGAGCCGTACCTCCAGGCCTGGCCCGACAAGGCGCGTGAGTACGGGCTGGCGGCCATCGACCGCGCGCTGGAGGGCATCCCCGGGCCGACCGTCGTCCACCTGTGCTTCGGCTACGCCCACACGATTCGTGACAAGAAGCCGAGCGGCTACTCGTATCTGTCCGAGCTCGAGCGGTGCCGGGCGACGCATGTCTCGATCGAGGCGGCCCAGCCGAACCTCGACTGCGCGATCTTGCGATTGCTCCCGTCGAAGACCATCGTCCTGGGCGTCCTGGATCTCGGCGATCCGGCCGCCGAGACGGCGGCGACCGTCGCCGATCGCATCCGCACAGCGCTGGCTCATGTGCCGGCGGACCGGCTGATCCCGGCGCCCGACTGCGGCATGAAGTATCTGCCGCGCGAGCTTGCCGTCGCGAAGCTCCGGGCGCTCGCGGCCGGCGCGAGTCTGGTGCGCGACGAGCTCACGGTTCGATAGCACTTTCCGCCATCTTCTGTTATCGTCCGGAAGCCGCGAAGTCCGCGAGAGGCTACAGCCAGGATTGATCGAGGGGAGGCACGCATGAACGATCGGACAAACGACTCGAACCGTTCCGGTGGCGTCGACCGCCGGACCTTCCTGAAGAGGGCCGGCGCGGCGGGCGCCGGCGCGGTCATCGGCAGGCACCTGTCGGCGCCCGACCTCGCCGCGGCGCAGGATGCGACCTTCAAGCCCGATCCGGCGGCGAAACGGGGCGGCACGCTGCGGTACGGCGTCCACACCGCACCCGTGCACTTCGACGTCCACCAGTCCGGCACCGTCGCCAACATCGGCGCCCAGGCGCCCATGTACGATCTGCTGATCCGCCGCGACCCGCGCGACGGGCAGACGATCATCCCCGACCTGGCCCAGCGCTGGGAGATCGCGCCAGACGGCCGGAAGTACACGTTCCACCTGCGGCGCGGAGTGAAGTTCCACGACGGCGCCGACTTCACGGCCGAAGACGTGAAGGCGACCTACGAGAAGCTCGTCAACCCGCCGAAGGGCGTGGTGAGCCCGCGCACGCCGCTGTTCTCGGCGGTGAGCGACATCGTCGTGCTCGACCCACACAAGATCGAGTTCAGGCTCAAGGAAGCGCGGCCCAAGGCCTTCATGCTGGGATCCTTCGCGAGCGGCTGGAACATCATCGTCCGCAAGAAGACGCTCGACGAGCACCAGGGCAACTTGCGCCAGGTGATGAACTATCCCGGTACCGGGCCTTTCCGTCACGTCTCGCGGAAGGACAAGGAAGTCTGGATCATGGAGCGGAACCCCAACTACTGGAACAAGGGGTTGCCGTACGTCGACAAGCTCGAGGTCTACCACATGCCGCCGTTCTCGCCCGAGCTCGGCTCGTCGCTCCTGACCGGCAAGCTCGATTACGGCCGGCTGCTGGATCCAGTGTCGTGGCGCAAGGCCAAGGAAACGCCGGGGATGACCGCGGCCGACTTCAACCAGAGCGTCGTGCAGTTCGTGTGCATGAACAACAAGAAGCCGCCGCTCGGCGACGTCCGCGTCCGTCGCGCCATGCACCTGGCGCTCGATCGGCACGCGCTCGTCGACGTCGTCAAGGATGTCGCGCCCATGTTGATCGGCGGCTTCGTGTACCCGTTCCACGAGATGTCGACGCCGCAGACCGAGCTGATCAGCAAGCGCCTCGGCTATCAGAAGGACATGAAGCCCGCCGTGCAGGAGGCCAAGAAGCTCATGGCCGAGGCCGGCCATGCCGGCGGCATCAAGAACCTGACCTTCCTGGTGCGCGACGCGGCCACCTTCAAGCTCTGGGCCGTCGCCATCCAGGCGATGCTCAAGGAGACGCTGAACATCGAGACCAACCTCAAGACCGTGCAGATCTCGCAATGGTTCGAGGACGCCGCCGCCGGCAACTTCGATCTCGGGATCAGCGCGATCGTCTCGTCGATCATGGACCCGTCCGACTACTTCACGGCGTGGTACGGCAAGGACGGCCCCCAGAACTACTCGAACTGGACCAATCCGGGGTTCCACGATCTGGCCCGTCAGATCGAGCGCGAGCTGGACGACAACCGGCGCAAGACGATGGTGCGGCAGGCCGAGGACATCCTCGAGAAGGATCCGCCGATCCTGCCGATCTCGTACGAGAAGATCAACGACGCCTGGCACAACAAGGTGCGCGGCCAGAACCCGTCCACGCACTTCGGGATCTACGACACCGAGCGCTGGGACAACGCCTGGCTGGCGAGCTGAGCGACTTTTCGGCCGGGAAGCTCGGGGCCCCGGAACATCCGGGGTCCCCGTCCAACGCACGAACGTAGGAACGCCGTGAGAAAGTACCTGCTCCGCCGCGCGCTGTTCGGCCTCTCCACGCTGCTCGGGGTTTCGCTGATCGTCTTCGTGGTCCTGCGCATCCTGCCGGGCGATCCCCTGGTCGCCATGTTCGGCATCGAGGGGTTCGCGAAGCTCGCCCCGGCCGATCGGGCGCACATCATGGAGGACCTCGGGCTCAGCGATCCGCTGCCGGTGCAGTACGTGCGCTGGATGCGGGACATCGCCAGCGGCAGCCTCGGCCGATCGTTCTTCCGCGGCGACAAAGTGTCGGAGCTCATCCTGCATCGCGGGCCGATCAGCGCGGAGATCGGCCTGCTCTCGGTGCTGATCTCGTGGCTGATCGGGCTCCCGATCGGGATCCTGAGCGCCTTCCGTCCCAACGGCCTGCCCGACAATGTCGCGCGCACGCTGTCGGTGCTGTTCCTGGCCATTCCGGGGTTCTGGCTCGGGATGTTGATCGTGCTCGCCGCGCTGTTCTGGTTCAACTACAAGGCGCCGCTGATCGTCGTGCAGCTCTGGCAGGACCCGTGGACCAACCTGCAGCTCGTGATCGGACCCGCGCTCGTGCTCGGCCTGGGCCAGGGGGCGTACATCGCGCGGATGTCGCGCTCCTGCCTGCTCGAGGTCATCCACGAGGACTACGTCCGCACCGCGCGGGCCAAGGGGCTGAAAGAAGCGCTCGTGGTCATGCGCCACGCGCTGCCGAACGCGCTGCTGCCGGTGGTGACGCTGTCCGGCATCCTCATGGGCTTCGTGCTCGGCGGCTCGGTGGCGGTGGAGCAGGCGTTCGGCGTGCCCGGCTTGGGCCGCTCGCTGGTCGTCGCGGTGATCGAGCGGGACACGATCGTCGTGCAGAACCTGGTCCTGCTCTACTCGGTGATCTTCGTGTTCGTCAACGTCGCGGTCGACCTGAGCTACGCGTTGCTCGACCCGCGTATTCGCTACCAGTAGTGCGAGCCGCAGAACGTCGCGGGGCTGGGGCCCAGCCCGACGGCGGCCTCGGGGTCGGGGCGAGGGAGGTGGCGCAGGGCGCGGACCTGCGGGAGCGCTCCGTCGCGCGGGAGCTCGCATCGTTCGCCCGCCGCAACCCGCTGGCGATGGCCGGTGGCCTGATCGGCTTCCTCACCGTCGTGATGGCGGTCACCGCGCCGCTCATCGCGCCGTACGATCCGCTCAAAGCCGATTTCCGCAGGATGGCCAAGCCGCCCGACGCCCACAGCTTCTTCGGCACCGACCAGGTCGGCCGCGACACGCTGAGCCGGGTGATCTACGGCGCGCGCTCGTCGCTGGTCGTCGCGTTCGCCTCCGTCCTGCTGGGCACCACGGTCGGCTCGCTCTGGGGCGTGGCCAGCGGCTATCTCGGGGGGCGCTTCGACCTGGTGAGCCAGCGGATCACCGAGATCTTACAATCGTTCCCCGACCTGATTCTCGCCATGGCCATCTCGATGGCGATCGGCACCGGCATGCCGGCGGTGATCATCGCGATCGCGGTCACCCGCATTCCCTTCGGCAACCGCGTCATCCGATCGGTCGCCCTCACCGTGCGGGAGCTCTCGTACGTCGAGGCGGCGCGCGCCGCCGGCAGCTCGCAGCGTCGGGTCATGCTGCTTCACGTCCTGCCCCAGTGCGTGGCGCCCTACCTCGTGCTGGCGACCGCGCACCTCGGCGTCGCGATCATCATCGAGGCGGCGCTCGGCTTCCTCGGGGTGGGCATTCCGCCGCCGACGCCAACGTGGGGCAACATGCTGGCCGACTCGCTGACGTCGCTGGTGCCGCGCTGGTGGCTGGTGTTCTTCCCCGGGCTCGCGATCACCGTCACCGTGCTGGCCTTCAACCTGTTCGGCGACGGCGTCCGTGACACGCTCGACCCGCGGCTGTCGCCGGCGTTTCTCCGGATGCTGACGGGCGGCCGGCGCGCCTGATCCGCGCTGCCGGCCCCTCGGGGAACATCAAGGGTGGTCTTCTGCCGGCCTTCACCGATCAGCGGGGCGCGCCAGAGCCGTCCCTATCGTGCGCAGGAGCACGTCAGCTAACTCAGGTCGGCAAATGACGAGGTCGGGAAGGCTCGGGTTGAGCTGGTTGTAGCGGAGGGGGCTCCCGTCGAGGCGGGACACATGCAGGCCGGCTGCGGTGGCGACCGCAGCTGGCGCGGCCGAGTCCCATTCGTACTGTCCTCCAGCGTGAATGTAGGCGTGGGCTTCGCCCAAGACCACGGCCATGGCCTTCGCGCCGGCCGAGCCCATCGGCACCAGTCGAGCGCCCATCGACGTGGCGACCGCGGACGCAACGGCCGGTGGGCGCGTGCGGCTGACGAGGAAGCGCAACGGCCCCTCGATGGATGGGACGACCGGAGGCGGGACGGTTGATCGCACGATCGCCTTAGCCGGAACGGCGACCGCGCCGGCCACCAGCGAGCCACGCTGCCACAGGGCCACGTGAACCGCCCAGTCGTCGCGGCCGCTTTCGGTGAACTCGCGGGTGCCGTCAAGCGGGTCGATGATCCAGACCCGCTCGGCGGTCAGGCGGCCGGGATCGTCGGCGGCCTCCTCGGACAAGATCGCGTCGGTGGCATGTCGGTCACGGATGGAATCGACGAGGAAATGGTGCGACGCTCGGTCACCCGCCGCTCCGAGATCCGCGCCCCTGGACGGCCCGCGCCGAAGCGCCAGCAGCAGCCGGCCCGCCGCTTCGGCGAGTGAGGCCGCCAGGACATGATCGGCGTCGTGAACCATGGTGTCTGGCGCGCTTACGTCCCTCCCGCCGCCTTTTTCGCGATCGCCGCCTTCAGGAGGTCCACCGCATCCCCGACGGTCCTGATCTTGCCGGCTTCTTCATCGGTGACGTTCACGTCAAAGGTATTCTGCAGCGCCGTGACGATTTCTACGATATCGATCGACGTGGCTTTGAGGTCCTCGATGACCCGCGCCGTCGGAACGATTTCCTCCGGCTTCACGTCCAGAATGCTCAGCAGAATCTCCTTCACCTGCTCTTCGACAGTCGCCACTACGTTCTCCTCTCGCGTGGCACGATGGCCGTCAGGGTTTGCGGAAGATCAGACAGGCGTTGGCGCCGCCCAGGCCGGCGTTGAAGCTCATGACCGCTTCCAGCGGATCCTCTCGGAGCGATTGAACGTGCGAGACACCTTCGCAGTCGGGGGCGATCCGTTCCAGGTTGAGCGTCGGAGCGACGAAGCCGTGGCGCAACATCAGCAGCGTGAAGATCGCCTCGTGGGCGCCGGTGGCACCGAGGGAGTGTCCGGCCAGACCTTTCGTGGAGCTGATGAGGGGAGAGGGAGTACCGAACAGCTCCCGGATCACCCGGACCTCGAGCGGGTCGTGGACCTTGGTCCCCGTCCCGTGTGCGTTGATATAGTCGATGCGCCTCACACCTCGTTCA
The DNA here is from genome assembly GCA_003220435.1 of Candidatus Rokuibacteriota bacterium. Lineage (GTDB taxonomy): Bacteria > Methylomirabilota > Methylomirabilia > Rokubacteriales > CSP1-6 > AR31. The sequence goes on from QHSL01000074.1 coordinate 22,116, forward strand.
TGGCCGGCCGCCATCGCTTGCCGGATGCATTCGGTGAGCCCCTCGCCAGAGGGATTGAACATGTCGAAGCCGTCGTTGCTCGAGCCGTAGCCGACGATCTCCGCATAAGGGTGAGCGCCTCGCTGCAGCGCGTGATCGCGCGACTCCAGCAGGAGAATACCCGCTCCTTCGGAGAGGACTGGTCCCTCGCGATCCTGGTCGTAGGGGCGGCAGGCCTTCTCGGGCTCGTCGTTCCTGGAGCCGGGCATTCCGCCCCAGTTGTCCAGGCAGCCCCAAGCCTGGCGCATCGAGCTTTCATCAGCCCCGCCGCAGAGACACACATCCGCAGTCCCGCGGCCGATCATCTCGTAGGCGTGACCGATCGCGTCCGCACCCGTGGCAAACGACGAGCACAGGCTATAGACCCTCCCCTGTACGCCGAGCCACGCTGCCAGATTCGCCGCGGCGGTCGAGTGCATGCCCCTGACGAGGCTCGCGCCACCGACGCGGAGGGGGTTCCGGGTTTCTTGAAGCACCCGCTCGGCCTTCGCAATCTCGTTGACCCCACCGAAGCATGTGCCGACCACGACCGCGGCCCGGGGGCTCTTCAGCGCGTCGGGAAGAAGCTTGGCATCCTGGACCGCCTCCGAGGCGGCAGCCGCCGCGAACCGGGCCACGTTCGACATGCTCAGCAGCGTCCGCCTCCCGATCCACGCGACGTCCAGGTCCTTGACGCGACCGCCCACATGGCAGCGGAAACCCAGGTCCTTCATCTCCGGGACGAACTCGATTCCAGAGCGGTTCTCCCGCAGCGATCGCAACACCGTGTCCTTGTTGTTCCCGATGGAGGAGACGATCCCGAGCCCGGTCACGAGGACGCGCCTCATGCGGCCCGCTTTCGCAGGACGAGGCACGTATTGACTCCACCGAAGCCGAACGCGTTGCTCGCCGCCACGTCGAGCGCGGCCTCGACCGCGCGGTTCGCGACGAGGTTGATGCCTTCGCATTGCGGATCGAGCTCATCGAGGTTGATGTTCGGGGCGATGAATTGGTTCTGCATCATGAGCAGGGTATAGATCACCTCGCTGCTCCCGCAGGTCGCGAGCTCGTGGCCGGTCATCGACTTGGTCGAGCTGACGTAGGGCTTGCTCCCGAAGACCTCGGCGATCGCACGCGCCTCTGAAGCATCGCCGACCATGGTGGATGTCGCATGCGCGTTGATGTAGTCGACCTCGTCCGGGCGGAGCCCCGCGTCCTGGAGCGCCAGGTGCAGGGCGCGGACGCTGCCCTCGCCGGTAGGGATGGTCATATCGCCTCCATCGCTGCTGAAGGCGTATCCGATCAGCTCGGCGTAGATCCTGGCGCCTCGCTGGCGCGCCTGCTCCAGCTCTTCGAGGATGAGGACACCGCTACCGGCCGACGGGACGAGCCCATCTCGATGCCTGTCAAACGGCCGTGACGCCTTCGTCGGCTCGTTCTCCCGAACCGAGAACGCCCTCAGGGCATCGAAGTGGCAAAAGGCCTCCCACGTGTCTTCCTGGACTCCTCCCGCGATCGCCTGGTCCTGTAGACCTCCGCGGATGAGCTGAAGCGCCAGGCCGATCGCCGCCGCGCCGGTCGCGCATGCGGCCGAGACGGTGAGGGTGTAGCCGCGAGTCCCGAGGAGCACGGAGAGATTGGCGGAGGTGGTGTCGGCCATCACTTTCTGGAGCGCCGTGCCGCCCAGCTTGAGCTTCTCATCGTGAAACGCGTGACACTGCCGGTAGGTGTCCTGGGAGTTTCCGGCGTTGCCGATGATGACGGCGGTTCGATCGCTCTGGATGCGCGCCGTGTCCCACCCGGCGTCCTCGATCGCTTGCCGGACCGCGTGGACACCGAAATACGTCCCGGGCCCCATCTGGCGGAGGTTCCGCTTGGGAGCGTCGGGAAGCTCCAGCCCCACGATCTGTCCTGCGAGGCTGCTGCGGAATCCGAGCGCCTTGCGTTCCGCACTGATCCCGATGCCCGAGCGGCCCGCCTGAAGGGCGGCGAGCACGTCCCGCTGATTGTTCCCCAGACAGCTGATGATTCCGACTCCGGTGACCGCCACGCGGCGCATGCATCACCTCGGTGTGCTGCGAGCGATCCGCGCGCCGCCGAAGTGCGCGACGGCCCACACGCTCGGCATAGAGCTAATCACAGGTCATCCTCGCTTGGCATATCAAATCTCCGTCATCACGCCGCCGTGGGGCGGCTCTACATGTACATGCCGCCGTCGACCCTGATCACCTGTCCGGTGACGTACGCGGAGCGCTCGGAGGCCAGGAACGAGACGGCCGCGGCGACCTCCTCGGGCTTCCCGGCCCGTGCCAGGGGGACGATGGGGAAATTCGAGTCCGACGGGAGGGATGCGGTGCCGTCGGGAGCAATGAAGCCCGGCGAGACGATGCTCACCGTGATGTTGCTGGGCGCGAGCCTGACCGCCAGAGCTCTGGTGAAGCCCAACAGGCCGAACTTCGTCGCGGCGTGATCGACGACGGCGTGACCGAGCTCGCTGCCGACGCTGCCCATGCTGATGATCCGTCCGCGGGGAAGCTTCCTCTCCAGCATGATCGTGACGACCGATCGGGTGCAGTTGTAGACCCCGGTGAGATTCGTCCCGACGACCCGATCCCAGTCCTCGTCCGTCGCGCCCCACACCGAGTGAATCGGCTGGGCCGGAGCGCGCACGGGGAAGGGCGCCGCGACCGCCGCGTTGTTGACGAGGATGCTGATGGGACCCACGTCCGCCGTCACCTGGTCGATCGCCTGACTGACCTGCGCGCGCCGCGAGACGTCGAAGCCCTTGACCGCGCACGAACCACCGCGCGCCTCAATGAGCGCGCGGACCTCGTCAGCGGCCGCCCGGTTCTCCAGGTAGTTCACGATCACCCGATACCCGTCCGCGGCCAGTCGCACGGCGATCGCCCTCCCGATGCCCCGGGAGGCCCCCGTGACCAGCGCAACCGGCGCGCTCATGGTGTCGCACCCGCAGCCGGCGGTCCCTCCGTCGGGCGGCGGCCGACCAACCCCTTGACGGTGAACGTGGCCAGCAGCTCGTCGCGTTGATTCTTGATTTCTCCCCTCACGGCGACCAGCCCGCGGGTCTGATCGAGCGGCGTCGTTCGGATCACTTCGCCTTCGGTGTGGATCGTGTCCCCAATCTTCGCCGGCCCGACGAATCGAACCCTCTCCACCTCGTACAGGGCGATCGTCGATCTCGGGAGCAGGGAGAACCGCGCACGCAGGAGAAGGGCGCTGCCCACGGTGAGCACCAGGAGCCCGTGGGCGATCCGCTCGCCGAAGGGAGTCCGCTTCGCGTATTCGGCGTCGGTATGGATCGCGAGCCAGTCTCCGGTGAAGGCGGCGAAGAGGACGATGTCGGTTTCCGTGATGGTGCGCCCGGGGCTGAGCGCCTTCTCGCCGACCGCGCAGTCTTCGAAGAACTCCTTGTCCATTCAGAGCTTCTTGAAGATCAGACAGGCGTTGGCGCCGCCCAGGCCCGCATTGAACGACATGACCGTCGTCAGCGGCTGGACGAGCGTCGAGCGCACGTGGCGCACGCCGTCGCACTCCGGGGCTACGCGTTCGAGGTTTGCGGTCGGAATCACGACGCCATGTTGCAGCATCAACAGCGTGAAGATCGCCTCATGCGCGCCCGCGGCCCCCTGGGAGTGGCCGTTCAAGGGCTTGGTCGAGCTGACGAGCGGAGACGGATCACCGAGAAGGTCCCGGATGACCTGGATCTCCACGGCGTCGCCGGCTTTGGTGCCGGCACCGTGCGGGTTGACGTAGTCGACCGTGACCGGCCCGTGCGCTTCGGCCGCGACGTCGAGCGCCTGCCTGATCGCGCGGGTCAAGCCGCCCACCTTGGGCTCGTACATCGACTCCCCGTTGTTGGCCGATCCGTACCCGATCACCTCGGCCACGATCGGAGCCCCACGCCGCTCGGCGGTCTCGAGCGACTCGAGAAGGAGCACCCCGGCGCCGTCGGAAGGGACCATGCCCTGGCGGTCGACGTCGTAGGGACGACAGGCGCGTTCGGGATGCTCGTCGAGATCGGGGGGCATGACGCCGGACGCGCCGTGAGGTGCCCAGGCGTTTCGCCAGCCGGGCGCGTCGGCGCCTCCGCAGATGCACAGATCGAGAACACCGTGGCGGATCAGGTCGAAGCCGTGCCCGATACTGTCGGTCCCGGTGGTGCACGCGGTGGAGACCGAGTAGGAGCGCCCTTTCACGCCGAGCCAGGCCGCGAGGTTCAAGGTCGCCGTCGAATTGATCATCCGCGCGACCGCTGCCGCCCCGATCCGCGTCGGGCTCTTGTGCGTCCGGAGAATGTTCTCCGCGGTCGAGGCCTCGTTGGGATCACCACCGCCCGATCCGACGACCACGCCGGCCCGCGTGCTCCGCAACATCTCCAGCGGGAGACGCGCGTCCCGCAGGGCCTCGAGCGCCGCAACCGCCGCATACCGCGCGGGGGCGGACATGGTCTGCAGGGGCTTCTTGCCGATTCCCTCCGGCACGAGCCCCCGCACGAGCCCGGCCACCGGATGCCGGTAGCCCAGCTCTTTCATTTCGGGCACGACGCGAACCCCCGAGGTTCCCGCCTTCAGGGATCGCCACACGTCGTCCGTGTTGTTGCCGAGGCAGCAGACGATCCCCATCCCAGTCACCGCGACGCGTGTCATCGGGGGCCCATCACATCAAGAGGCCGCCGTTGACGCGGATCACCTGTCCGGTGATGTAGGCCGCATCCTCGGACGCGAGAAACGAGACCACGTGAGCCACTTCGTCGGGCCGGCCGATGCGCCCCATGGGGATCCGCTTCGTGAGCTCCGTCACCGGCAGGCCCTGGAGCGCCTCGGTGTCGATGAATCCGGGGGACACCGCATTGACCGTCACTCCCGCCGGGGCCAGCTCCCGGGCCGCCGCCTTGGTGAAACCGATGATCCCGGCCTTCGCCGCGGCATAGTTCGTCTGGCCGGGATTTCCGGTCTCTCCCACGAGGCTCGTGATGTTGATGATTCGCCGGCCCGGACGTCGTCGACCCGCCATCGACATCACGACGGCTTTCGTGCAGTAGTAGACCCCGTTCAAGTCGGCATCGATGACCGCCCGCCACGCGTCGTGCGGCATCCGCATGAGCAGGTGGTCGCGGATGGTGGCGGCGTTGTTGACGAGGATCTGGATCGGCCCTTCAGTGCGCGTGACGTCCTTCACTGCCGCCTCGACGTCTTCGGCCGTGGCGACATCGAAGCTGCGCAGCACGGCGTGTCCGTTCTCACCCATGATCAGGTCGCGCGTCTGTTCTGCTTCTTCCTTGCGCGTGTGGTAGTGGACGACGACTGCGAAACCATCGCGCGCGAGCTGGAGCGCGACGGCTCTCCCGATCCCCCGGGAGGCCCCGGTGACGAAGGCGATCGGCCTATCCATCCGGAGCCAGGACCACCTTGCCGAACTGCTGACGCTGCTCCAGGAGTTGATGAGCGCGGCGGGCCTCCCGCAACGGCAGCACGCGGTCCAGGACGGGCTTCAGCTTCCCCTCGCTGACAAGCTGGAGGATCCGGAACCCGCAGCCCTTGCTCGCGGTCGTGGCACCGAGAATCTTCAGATTCCGAAAGAATATGTGCCGCAGGTCCGTCTTCGCCAGGTAGCCGGAGGTCGCTCCGCACGTTACGAGTCTTCCGCCGATCGTCAGGCAGAGGAGGCTGTGCTCCCACACGTCCTCGCCAATGTGCTCGATGACCACGTCGACGCCGCGCTTCTTGGTGATGCGGCGCACTTCGTGCAGGAAGTCGTGCGTCTTGTAGTTGATCCCGTAGTGCGCCCCCAGAGCCTTCGCCTTCTCCACCTTCTCGTCGCTGCCCGCCGTGGTGATGACGTTGGCGCCCGCCAGCCGGGCGAACTGGATGGCCGCGCTGCCCACCCCGCTGCCCCCAGCGTGAACCAGAACCCACTCGCCGGGCTCGACCTTGGCCTTCTCGAAGACCATGTTCCAGGCGGTCCCGAACGCCGCCGGCAGGCACGCGCCGATTTCGAAGGGGATCTCTGGCGGCAGGGGAACAAGGTTCGCCACCGGCGCCTTCGTGAACTCCGCGTAGCCGCCTGGCAGGTGCTCGCCGATCAAGTGATAGTGCGGGCAGAGGTTGTCATGCCCGGAAAGGCAGCGCGCGCACCGTCCGCAGCTCACGCCGGGATTCAGCACCACTCGTGAACCAGGTGGAAGCGTCTCCGTGCTCGGCCCGGCGGCGACGACCTCGCCGGCGATATCCGCGCCCGGGATGAACGGGAACGGGACCTTGAGGAATGGCAAGCCCTTCCGGAGCCACAGGTCGACGTGGTTGACCCCGCACGCACGGACCCGTACGAGCACCTCGCCGGCAGCCGGGACGGGATCAGGCAGGTCGCCGTAGGTCAGAACGTCGAGGCCGCCGTGCTCGGTCAGATAGACGGCCTTCACGCGCTCCCCTCCGGAAGCAGGACGAGCTTGCCGAACTGTTGACGCCCCTCCAGAAGCCGGTGGGCGTCCGGAGCTTCTCGCAGGGGCAGGGTTCGATCGAGAACAGGTTGCAGTCTGCCCTGCGCCACGAGGGGAAGGAATCGGTGCATGATCGATCGGCTCCCGGCGGTCGCGCCCATGATCTCGAGATTCCGGAAGAAGACGTGGCGAAGGTCAGTCTTCGGAAGAAAGCCGGACGAGGCTCCACACGTCACCAGCCGCCCGCCGGTGACCAGGCAGAGCAGGCTCCGCTCCCACACGTCCTCGCCGATGTGCTCGATGACCACGTCAACGCCGCGCTTCTTCGTGATGCGACGCACCTCGCGCAGGAAGTCGTGGGTCTTGTAGTTGATCCCGTAGTGCGCACCGAGCGCCTTGGCCTTCTCGAGCTTCTCGTCGGTCCCGGCGGTCGTGATGATGTTCGCCCCGATCATCCGAGCCAGCTGGATGGCGGCGCTGCCGACCCCGCTGCCCCCGGCGTGGATCAGAATCCACTCGCCCGGCTGGAGCTTGGCTTGATCGAAGATCATGTTCCACGTGGTGCCGAATACCGCGGGAAGACACGCGCCGGTCACAAAGGAGATCTCGGGCGCGAGCGGGAAAACGTTCGGAGCCGGGACCTTCACGAGCTCGGCGTACCCGCCGGGGATCGTCTTGCCGATGAGCTGATAACGTGCGCAGAGATTGTCCCAGCCGGAACAGCAACGCTCGCAGCGACCACAGCTCACGCCGGGACTGACGATGACCCGGGCTCCCACCGGCGGCGCCTCCGACGCCGAGGACGTCACCGCGACCTCGCCGGCGATGTCCTGGCCGAGCGTGAAGGGCAGGGGAACGCGGAGCATCGGCCAGCCCTGCCGGATCCACCGATCGGCGTGGTTGATCCCGCAGGCGCGTACGCGAACGAGGACCTCGTTGGGACCTGGCTCGGGGTCAGGCAGCTCACCATAGGTGAGCTTGTCGATACCCCCGTGCTCGCTGAAGTAGACCGCCTTCAAAGTGCAGTCGACGACTGCCGAAATCGCATTTTCTCATTATACACAGACCCAGGTTTCTCGCCCCATTTGCGAACTCCGGAAGTCGCCGCTTACGCGCGCTTGACCAGCTCGGCGCTCGCGTCCCAAAGCTTCCTCGCCGTCTGAGGGGCACTTCTCGACATCGGTACAATGTCGTCAGACGCAAGGCGCGCGTAACCAGGTCGGCGAGGAGCGGAGGATCATCGGATGAAGGTGTTGACGGCGGTAGCCATCGTGCTCGGCATCCTCGTTGGTTCCGATCTTCCGGCACTGGCCGAGACGTCCGTGAACTTTTCCGGTACGTGGGAGCTCGACAGGAGTCGCAGCGTTCTTCCCTCCCGCGGTCCGTGGGCTCTGATATCGGCTCTGACCCTCGTCATCGATCATCAGGGAGATACGCTGAGGATCGAGCGGCGGGCCGAGATTATGCGAGTGCCCCAATCGTTCGTGACCACTATCTACACCGACGGGCGGGAGGCGTCGAACCAGACACCACGCGGGGAGACGGTGGTCTCGAAGTGCCACTGGGAAGGCAACCGTCTCGTCACGGTCCACAAAGGACCGACCGAGAGCACCAGCGGCACCGACACCCGATACCTGGCCGAGGAAGGCAAGGTGCTCATCGTCGACTCCGTGCTGCCCCCTCGGTCCGGAGGGGACAACCCGGAACGCGCCCACGTGGTTTTCGTCAGAAAATGACTCGCGGCATGCGAGCCCGCTGACGGGGAGAGACTCGCCGGTCCTGGCATTAGTTGCGCGACATCGAGTATACTTTTGGCGCCTGATGCGCATTTGCAGGGATTTGTATTGATTGCTTCCGGACCGTACTTCTCTGGTAGTCGTCTCATGTCAGCGCTGTGCCTCCGGAAAGGGCGCGGCCCACGCGACGCGTGACCGCTCGAAGATCGCGACAACCGGCAAGGAAAGGATCCCGACAATGCCCAAGGTGCTCAAGGATCAGGAAAAGAAGGAGATCTACGAGCATATCCGCACATTTCTCTCGGACGAGCTCGACGTGCCGCTGGAAAACATCGGACGAGACACCAAGATCATCGACGATCTGAAGGGGGATTCGATGATCTATCTGGAACTCGTCGAAGACTTCAAGAAGCAATATGACGTCAAGGTGGAGATCGCGTTGATCGGGCGATACCTCCAAAAGCATCCGGTCTACACGGTCGGACAGACCGCCCAGGTGGTGTACGACATCGTCGAGCGCGGCGACTCGCTCCTGGTATCCGATGGGGAGCCGGGCGCCCCGGGCGCCTAGGCCAGTCGGGGCACTGCCGACAGGCCGTCAGGATGCCGACACCGGAGAGCGCGGGAAAAGTCGGTCTCATCGGCTACGGGAAGATGGGGCGCAACATCTTCAATCTGCTCAGCGAGAGCAGCCTGGAAGTCGCCGTGCTGGGTCGCGATCAGGCCGAGATGGACCGCCAGCATCGCCGGCTCGAGAGGCGTCTGACCCGCGCGGTCAGCAGCGGAATGCTCGGCGCGGCTGACCTGCCACGGCGCCTGGGCACGCTGCGGTTCACCACATCCTGGGACGACCTTCGTGACTGCGATCTGGTCATCGAGACCGTCAAGGAAGACTTCGACACCAAGGTCGCGGTGCTCCGCCGAGCCGAAGAGACGGTCTCGCCGCGCGCGGTCCTCACCAGCAACACCTCGAGTCTGTCGATCACCCGCATCGCGGAATGCCTCCGCGATCCGGCGAGGTTCTGCGGCTTTCACTTCTTTCACCCGATCCAGCTGACGAGCGTCGTCGAGATCATCCTCACCCCGCGAACTGCCCCGGAGATCGTCGAACTCCTGCGACGGCTCTCGCGCGGCATCGGCCGAACACCGCTCGTGGTGAAGGACCTGGCCGGGTCCTGTCTCAACGTTCCGCTGACGTGTCACGCCTGCGAGGCCCTGTACGTGCTCGAGCAAGGTCTCGCGACGCCCTCCGGGATCGACACGATCGCGGGGCGATTCGCCCGGCTCGGCCCCTGTGAGGCTCTCGACACGATCGGAATCCCCTTGTACACGGGCGTGCTCGGACAGACCCTCGAGGCCTTCGGCCTGGATCTGACGATTCCCGATCTGCTCCACAGGCTCATCCGCGACGGCCGGCTCGGGAAGTACGCCAATCAGGGCGTCTATCTCTACCGCGACGACCGTCCGGTGGACGACGCGGCCGCGTACTACCGAAATCCAGCGCAGAGCCACACCCCGGCCGCCGTGCGGACGGACGACGCAGGCCTCTACGAGCGCCTCCTGTTCCCGATCTATTTCGCCGCCCTCAAGCTGGCCCAGCTCGACCTCGGCCGCCTGGACGATCTGTGCCACGGGATCACTGACATCATGGGGCTGAAGATAGATCCGCTGGAAGAGATGCGAAGGCTGGGCAGCCACGGACTTCGAGATGTGTTCAACCGCCTTCGGGACGAGCTGGGCCCGCGGTTCGACTGTCGGTCGCTGGAGGGCATCATGGCCCGCGTGGACGCATGACATCGGTTCCTCTGAACTTCATCGATCACTCCACGCTCATCCTCGAGCGCATGCTCCTGCACCAGGGCCTTCCCGGACTGGCCGCCCAGGTCAACATCCACTTTCAGGGCAGGGTCGATCTGGCTCAGCTCCAGGACGCCGCGGATCGATTGGCGAGGCGCTGGCCCTTGCTGACGGCCCGGCTCAGGCGCTCGCCGCGCCCGGCCTGGGTACCAACCGGCGCCGGGCATCTGCGGATACGACGGGAGACGCTCAACTCCAATTCCGAAGACGACCTGTTACGTATGCTGTTTCGGCTCATCGGGGATCGAATCGACATCGAGAACGACGATCCGATGCGGCTGACGCTGCTGCACGCACCGGACGGTAATGATGTGCTGGTGCTTCAGTGCTCACATGTTTTGATCGACGGCCACGGCGCGGCGATCTTGCTCCCTCAGCTCCTGGATCCGACGCGCATTCCACCGGTTTCGGATACTGCGGCCACCTCCGCGGATTCGGTCAACGAGAAGCTCCTGAAAGCGCCATGGCTCAAGCGTATGCGGATGGTGATCCAGCTGCTGCGCTGGCGGAGGCACACCCCGCCGATATCGCTACCGCAGCTGGATCAATCGGCACGTCCGTCACTCGGGCGCATGACGCGGCGGTGGATCGACGAAACGACCGCCTCCGTGCTGCAGAAGCGGCTGGCGGCCATCGGCGCCTTCGCCAATCCCTCGGTGCTGCTGACGGCCAGCGGCTTTCGCGTCCTGAGTCGTTACGTCCGCGGACCGCTCGACCCGAGCAGCGTGTACGAGATGCGTATCGGCTACAATCACCGCTTCGGCTCGAGCAAACGGCAGATCTTTCACAATCACGTTGCGCTCATCATTCTGACCGCCGAGCCGACCGCGCTCGACGATCGGGACGAGCTGACGCGCCTGCTGGCGGCTCAGATGCGCAAGAAGCTCGGCGAAGACAATCATCTGGCCGCCTGGCAGATGATGAAGTTCATCTCCCAGATCGACAGCTGGGCGCCGTGGTTGGCCGATCGGGTGGTCAGGTTCCGCGACAGGAGCCTGCGGGTGAGCACCGTCCCGGACTATCTGGGCACTGGACGCAAGGCGCTCGGAGCGACGATCGACTACTGCTGGGGCCACACCATCTGTCCCTATGGCGTTTCGATGGACCTCTTTCAGGTCGGACGGCGGCACCTCATCGTCTTCATGCACAGCCCCGAGTCGCTGTCCGACGAGCAGGCCTCGGATTTTCTCGACGACTGGCTCGATGATCTCTACCGTCCTTAACACCGGGAGACCGCCGGAGGCCCTCTGGCCGTGAGCGCCGTGCTGTTCACGACACGGGCGCTCGGTCGTCTCTTCTATCTCTCGTTCTTCAAGCGCCAGGATCTTCGAATTCAGGACCGCCCGCGCCTGCCGTTTTGCGTGAAGTTCTTCGTGCTCTTTCCCCTCGTCGAGCTCTTCAACTGGCTCTGTCTCATGCTGGACGAGCTCGTGTTTCCCGGATGCCGACGCATCCCGATCCGGCAACCGATCTTCGTGATTGGACCCCCTCGAAGCGGGACCACGATTCTCCATCGCGTCATGGCGCGAGACGAGGAGCACTTGTTCTGCTTTCGGACGTGGGAGATCGCGTTCCCATCGCTCCTGCAGAAGAGGGCCTTGTCGGTCGTCGGACGACTCGATCGTCTGACCGGCGGCCACCTGCGGGCCTCTCTCCTCCGCCGCGAGGCCGAACGCTTTCGGCCCCTCCACCACATTCACGAGATCGGCCTGTTCCTGCCCGAGGAAGACGACAAGCTGTTGGCCCATGTTCTGGCCTCCATGGATCTCGCGTATTTCTTCCCCAACGGAGACTTCCGTCGGATGGCGCAGTTCGACGTCGCGGTCGACCCCCGGGACCGCCGTTCCATCATGAGCTTCTACCGGCGGTGTCTCCAGCGGCAGGCGTACTTCAAGCAGGGATCGCGCACATTCCTCTCGAAGAACCCGATCTTTTCTGGCAAGGTGGCCGCGCTGCTCGAGCAGTTCCCGGACTGCCGAATCATCTACCTCGTCCGGAACCCGCTGGATGTCGTGCCATCGGCGATCAGCCTTGTTCGGGCGATCGTCCGAGCGGTCCGCGGCGTCGAGCTGGATGCCGACTACGACGAACAAGCCTACGAGATCCTCCGGTTCTTCTACACCTACCCGCCGGACCTTCTCGCCGCGCTACCCGAGGATCGGTGCATGCTCCTGAAGTACGACGACCTGATCGGTCAGCCGGACCAGGTGATCCGCAAGATCTACGCGCAGTTCGGACTCGCCCTGACGCCTGAATTTGAGGAGCGCCTCGCCCAGGAAGTCGCGAAGATGAAACGACACGAGACTCGACATGAATATGCGCTCGACCGGTTCAGTATCAAACGCGACCGGATCGTCGCTGATCTCCGCCCCATCTTCGAACGATTTGGCTTCGACACCCGCGAAGTAGGGTGACGGGGCGAGCTGATTCGCAGGTTCGCGCCGCTCGTCTCCTCGACGAGCAGCTCGAAGACCTCCGCCGACCCTAGAGAGGAGAGCAGGCGTGCGCCTCTTCTGGTTGAACATCCACTTCCGCACCGCGATGGCCGGCTGGCAGCTGTTCGGCCTCGACCGCCACTTGTTGATCTACGCTCTTCGGCGGCCTCTCTTCATGGGGCTGATGCGCTTGACGCTCGCGCTCGACCACGTTTTCTTCCCCGCGTTTCGCCACGTCGAGGTGCGGCGGCCGGTGTTCATCATCGGCCACCCACGCTCGGGGACGACGTTCCTGCAGCTCCTGCTGACCCAGACCGGCGAGTTCTGCACCTTCAAGGCCTGGGAGATTTTTCTGCCGTCGCTCGTCGCCAGGAGGCTCCTGCGCCGCACGATCGAGCGTCGCATCGAGCAGGGGAAGGCGACCTTCTTCCCGGCCGAGGTCGGGCACGAAGTCGCACTCGATCAAGTCGAGGAGGACGAGCTCTTGTTGGCCTACGCCAACAACACGGAGCTCATCGTGTCGATGTCACCGCTGGCGTTCGGCGATTGGGATCTCTCCGAGCTTTCGTACCCCGACGATCAGCCCGAACGCCGGCGTCGGCGGACGATGGCGTTTCTCCGATCGTGCTACCAGCGCCAGATCCACTGGACCGGAAAGACCCAGGTCGTCGGGAAGATGACCTACGCGGCGATGCGGCTCCGCTCCCTCCTCGCCGCGTTTCCGGACGCGAAGATCGTGTACGTCGTCAGGTCGCCCCTCGAGACGATCCCCTCGCATTTCACGCTGGAGCGCAACCTGTTTGCTCACATGTGGGGTCCGATCCCGATACCCCGCGCGCGGCTGGATCGGTTCCACCGGCAGCGCTACCAGTCCAGCATCGCCTACTATCGGTATGTCGAGGATTTGATCGAGAAGGGGGCCCTACCGGCGAACCAGTTCATGGCGGTGTCGTATGATTCGTTGCGGGCGAATCTGGAAGCGACCATCGAGAGGGTGATGCAGTTCGCCGGTCTCGAGCTCGGTCCCGCGCTTCGGCTGAGGATCGCGGAGCAGGGTCGGGCGCAAAAGGCGTACGAACGAAAACACCAGAACCTGCAGCTCGAAGAATTTGGATTGACGGAAGAGCGTGTCCGCGCGGACCTCGGCTTCGTGTTCGACAAGTACGGATTCGACAAGTACGGAGTCACGGCATGATCCATAGCTCGCGGGCGACGATGACAGGATCGGGGTGGGTTTTGGCGTAGATCGGGCGGGAATCGCAGTATACTCGACCGGCCGCGGCGGTCATCATCTGGGCGGTTACCCTCGTCCTGTTCGCGGTGGGACACCGCTACGTCGTCGCGAAGGAGCTCATACGCTCTCGACCCTGGCCCTCCTCCTGACCTTGGTCCGCATCGAGGAACCATTGCCGCACGGGATACTCCAGGGGACGGCGTGGAGACCGTAGCCCAGGCGGCTCCGCCCCGCTCCCACGCGAGGCGAACGGATGGAGCGGTGGCGATCGTCGGCGGAGGCCCCGTGGGCCTCACGCTCGCAAATCTTCTCGGCGAGCACGGCGTGCGCACGATCCTGTTCGAGAAGAACACGACCATCGTCCAGGACCCGCGGGCGATCGCCATCGACGATGAAACCCTCCGCACGCTGCAGGCGATTGGTCTCTACGAGAAGGCGGCGGCCGGCTTCGACCTCGACCTCCCCGTACGATTCGTCAACGGCCGCGGTGAAGTCCTCTTGGAGATCGCCGAATTACCGAGGCCTCTCGGACATGCGCCGATCAGCGCCTTCTATCAGCCGCATCTGGAGCAGGTGCTGAAGGACGGCTTGGCCCGCTTCCCCGGAGTTCGTGTGCTCTTTGGGCACGAGGTGACGGGGTTCCGACCGGTCGACGACGGAGTGGTCGTCTCGGGGACGGCGGCGAGGGGGGAGCCGTTCGAGATCTCGGCGGACTACCTGGTGGGCTGCGACGGCGGACGTAGCTTCGTGCGTCGACAGCTCGGCATCCCGTTCGGCGGCTCTACGTACACCGAGCGGTGGCTCGTCCTCGATACTGAAGGCGACACCCTGCCTCAACGAAACGTCACGTTCTACTGCGACCCCGCGCGCCCGACGGTCTCCGTGTACCGTCGGGGCGGCCGCCGCCGGTGGGAATTCTTGCAGCTCGATTCCGAGAGCGACGAATGGCTGATGCGATCAGTGACCATCGCCGGGTTGCTGCAGAAGTACATCGATCCTTCCGGGATCACGATCCCGCGGAAGCTCGTGTACACCTTCCACGCGCGCGCGGCCGAGCGCTATCGCTCCGGGAGGGTGTTCCTCGCCGGCGACGCTGCTCATCTGATGCCGCCCTTTGCCGGGCAGGGGATGAACAGCGGGATCCGTGACGCTCAGAACCTCGGCTGGAAGCTCGCGGCGGTGACCCGCCTCGGAGCCGATCCGGCGCTGCTCGACTCGTACGAGGAGGAACGACGGGACCACGTCAATAAGATGACCGCCCTCGCCGTGTCGACCGGCCGGTTCATCATGCCGACGAGCCCCCTGCGAGCGGCGCTCCGCGATCTCACCTTTCGAGTCCTCATGAGATCGTCGTGGTTTCGCGGGAACGTCCAGCAGGGACGGTTCAAGCCCAGTCCGATCATCCGACGCAGTCGACTCATCCGCCACGGAGGGCGACGGTCGCTCGCCGGCCGCATGATCATCCAACCCACACTGGAGAGCGCGGCGGGTCGGCGCTGTCTTCTTGACGAGGTTCTCGCGAACACCTTCGCCGTCCTCGGCTACGATAGCGATCCGGTGAAGCACTTGTCGGAGGCGGATCTCCGCTACCTGCAGAGCCTCGGAACCCGGTTCGTCAACGTCGTGCCCCGAGGCCACGGGCCATTCGCCGACGCGCGCGGCGGAACGTCGACGGTCATCGATCCCCACGGCGAGATGGCGCGGTGGTTTGGTCGACACACTGGCTGCTTGCTCCTGCTGCGCCCTGACCGCTATGTCGCGGCGGTCCTTCCGCACGGGAATACTCGCGACGCTCTTCAATGGCTCCGCCGGTGGGTCCCGGAGTCGGCGACCAATTCCCTGGACGCGCGGACGGCGTGCGTGGAAGCGCGCGGGACCGTCTCATGAAAGTCTCGCGCGCGCTGACGAAACCGTCGGATCCCGTCGTGAAGGTCTGGGATGTCGCCTACATTCGCTTTCAGAAACCGGACCTCGGGTCGATGGAACGCTATCTCCGGGATTTCGGACTCCATCTCTCGGCCCGCACCGCCGACACGATCTATATGCGTGGGGCCGGGCCGACGCACCACATCTACATCGCCGAGCGGGGGCGCCGCTCCCAGTACCTCGGACTCGGCTTTGCCGCCGCGGATCGAACCGATCTCGAGCGGATCGCGACGGTTCCGGGGGCGTCGAAGATCCACGCGTCGCCCGAACCGGGGGGGGGACAGCGGGTCGTCCTCCAGGATCCCAGCGGCTTTCGCGTGGATGTCGTGTGGGGCATGGAGGAGCTGCCCGAGTTGCCGATCCGGCCGCCGCTCCCCGTCAACGGCCCCAAGCACAAGGTGCGGGTGAACCGACCCCAGCAGACGTTGATCGGGCCAGCCGGAGTCTACCGGCTCGGCCACGTGGTGCTCCAGTCGCTGGAGTTCTTCAAGACGGCGGCCTGGTACATGAACAACTTCGGGCTCGTTCCGTCCGACGTTCTCCTGCTCGAAAACCACGAGCCCGCCGTCGTCTTTCTCCGCTGCAATCGAGGAAGGGTGCTGACGGACCATCACACGCTCGTGGTGAGTTCGGGAATCCAGAACGCCCTCGACCACTGTGCCTTCGAAGTGCCGGACCTGGACGCGGTGGCGAACGGGGCTCAATGGCTGCAACATCAAGGTTGGCGGCAGTCGTGGGGGGTCGGCCGCCACGTCCTCGGCAGCCAGATTTTCGACTACCAGCACGACCCGTTTGGCACCACGATGGAGCACTTCGCCGACGGAGACGTGTTCGACGAAGACTACGCCACCGGCTTTCATCGCCTCGACAAGCAGGGGCTCTATCAATGGGGGCCGGATCTTCCCAAGAGCTTCGGGGCCCCGTCGATCACGCCGGCCAAGGCGGTCCGTTTGCTGACGGCCCTGGCCGGCCGCGGAGAGGCCTCGCTGGCCCGGCTCTCGAATCTCAAAAAGGCGATGGAGGCGCCGGCACGCCCCTGGCTCGGGCGGTCGCGCCGGGGAACGAGAGCACGGTGGCCCTCCACGTCCTGAGATTTCGGAGATCCGAATCGGAATCCTGGGGCCTGGTTCGCGACGGGCGGATTCAGGCGATCCCGGGCAGCTATGTCACCACGGCGGAGTTCCTGGCGCGTGGCGTCGCCCGGGCGCGCGACTTGGCCGGGCGTCCGGCCGAGGCGAGCTGCTCGCCGGCGGAGGTGGAGATCCTAAGCCCCGTCACGACCCCCTGCCGGGTCATCTGCCTCGGTGCCAACTATCGACAGCACATGATCGACGTGGGGATGGATCCGGACGCCAAGACCTTCAACATGTTTTTCACCAAGTCGTCGGCGTCGGTGGCCCCGCCACACACCGAGGTGCGCCGCCCCGCCCACGTGCGCCTTCTCGACTACGAGATCGAGCTCGCCCTCGTCATCGGGCGGGACGTGACCGTGAAGACCGAGGTCACGCGCGAAAACCTCCACGAGTACGTCGCCGGGATCACGATCGCCAACGACGTGTCCGCACGCGACATCCAGATCCCCCAGACGCAGTTCTTCAAGGGCAAGAGCTACCGCACCTTTTGCCCGCTCGGGCCCTACCTGTGCCTTCTCGATCGGGACGACGCTCCCTATCTCGACCGGCTCGAGCTCACGCTGCTGGTCAACGGTGAGGTCCGACAGCACGACACGACGGCGAATCTTGTCTTCAAGCCCGCTGAGACACTGTCCGAGCTGAGCGACTTCTCGGACCTCTCGCCCGGCGATGTGCTGCTCACGGGCACGCCGGCGGGCTGCGCCTTGACGGTGCCCTCGCCGCTGCTGGCCCGGGTCGCCGGTCTTCTCCCCGAGGCGAAGAAGTGGGAGCTCTTCAAGAAGGCGCAAGGCCGGTCGCCGAGGTATCTGAAGGACAACGACGTGATCCGCAGCACGATCAAGAGCCCGGACCGGCACATCGACCTCGGCGAGCAGGTGAACCGCGTGGCGGCCCGCTGATGTGGTTCGTCCTGGACCGCGTCGATCTCGACTTCGTCGACACGGCGCCCCATCACGTGTGCCGGGAGGTTCTGCTCGATGTTCCCGCCGATCGTGCGTTCGACGTCTTGACCGGCGATCGGTGGCTCGAGTGGTTCCCCGATCTGCAGGACATCACATGGTATCCGCCTCGAGGAGTGGGAGGAACTCGATACCTCCGCCTGCACCGCTCGGAAGTGCATGAGACGTTCTTGGCCTGGGAGCCGGGAAGGCGCCTGGCGTTCTCCGTCGACCGGTCAACCGTTCCGTTCATCAAGGCGATGCTCGTCGAGTTTCGCCTCACGCCCGCCTCGGCGGGAAACCGCACCCAGGTGGCCCTCTGCTGGCACTACAAGCTGCCCATCTGGTGGCGGCCGATGTACGCCAGCGTGCGCAGGCGGGTCGAGAAGATCCTCTCCGCCGCGCTCGCCGCGCTCAAAAACTTCGCCGAGCGGTGAGCTTCGACCACGCGTACCGGTTGTGCGGGTCGCCGAGGAGCGTCCGGAATCAGCGCGCGCGAGCGACCCGATCATAGTCGGCCAGGTTGGCCCGGCGGGTCCGCCACCAGTACGACACCGTGGTCCCTGACCAATTATTGGTGATCCGGCCATCGGCGCGCTTGTACCAGGTCGTGTCGGTCTTCGCCCAAACGGAACGATCGAGCACGCCGTGGAGGCGGTCGTTGTACGCGCGCATCACTTCGGCGCGCACGTCGATGGACGCGAGCTCACCCTTCGCCAGAGCTCGGATGCAGTCCATCACGTAGCGGACCTGGCATTCGATCATGAAGAGGATGGAATTGTGGCCGAGATTCGTGTTCGGGCCGTAGAGGATGAAGAGGTTGGGGAAGCCCGCGACGCTGATGCCGAGGTACGCCTCCGCTCCGTTCTTCCACACGTCGTTCAGCTCTCGGCCGCCGAGCCCTTCGATCGTCATCGGCGCGAGGAACGACGTCGTCTCGAAGCCGGTCGCGACGATGATGACGTCCGCCCGACGCTGACGACCGTCGCGAGTCGCGATGGCGTTCTCGGTCACGCGGTCGATCGGGCTCGTCACGACCTCGACGTGCCTCAGCCCAAGCGTCTGGTAGTAGTCGTCGGAGATCAACAGGCGCTTGCCACCAATCGGGTAGTCGGGCGCGAGGGCCCGCCGGAGCTCCGGATCGGACACGTGGGCGCGCATGACCCTCGCGGCCTGTCGCGAGACCGCCCAGCTGAGGAGGGTGTTTTGATGGAAGATCGGGAAGAGCATCTCGTACCCGAGCCAGAGCCTCCAACGATACAGCCGCGCCAGCAGGGGAACGCGCGCGAAGCGGCGCTTCTGTCCCTCACTGTAGATCCGGTCGTTCTTGTCGATCATCCAGTTGGCACTGCGCTGGAAAACGTATAGCCGCTTCACCGCCGGCGCGATCCGCGGAATGAACTGGACGGCGCTGGCGGCGTTACCGATGACCGCGACCGTCTTGCCGCGGAGATCGCACTCGTGCTGCCAGCGCGCCGAGTGGAAGGACACGCCCCCGAAGCGCCTCAGCCCCGGAATATCGGGAGTGGACGGCCGACTGAGCTGCCCCACGCCGCTCACCACGATCTCGGCGTCGATCGCCTCGCCCTCGGCGGTGCGGAGGCGCCACACGCCCGCGTGGGCGTCGAACCGTGCGGACGCGATCTCGACGGCGAAGCGGATGTGGGGGAGCAGGTCGTATTTGCGTGCGCAGTGCCCCAGATAGTCCAGGATCTCCCCCTGGGGCGCCCACTTCCGCGACCAGTCGGTCTTCTGTTCGAACGAGAAACAGTACACGAACGACGGCGAGTCACACGTCGCGCCGGGGTAGGTGTTGTCACGCCACGTGCCGCCGAGTCGGTTGGCCTTCTCGAAGATCGTGAAGGAGTCGATGCCGGCCTGCTTGAGCCGGATGCCCATGCACAGGCCACTGAAGCCGGCCCCGATGATGACGATGCGGAGCGGAAGTCCTTTCAACGGGACTCGGGACCGCCCTCGTCCACCCTCTGGAAGACCATGCTCACCGCGTGGAGGTCGTCCCTTTCTTCGCGATCGCGGCGTTCAGGTAGTCTAACCGACTTTCTCTAGAACGAGCGTCGCGTTGTGCCCGCCGAACCCGAACGAGTTGGAGATGGCCACTCGAAGGGCCTTCGCTTCGCGAGCGACATTCGGGACGCAGTCCAGGTCGCACACCGGGTCCGGCGTTTCGTAGTTGATCGTCGGCGTCAGGATGCCGTGCTGGAGACAGAGGGCCGTCACGGCGGCTTCGATCGCGCCGGCGCCGCCTACGCAGTGGCCGGTCATGGACTTCTGCGAGCTCACCGCGAGCCGGCGCGCGTGACCGCCGAACGCCAGCTTGATGGCGAGGGACTCGTCGGCGTCGTTCTGGGGCGTGGACGTGCCGTGAGCGCTGACGTACTCGACGCGGTCCGGGCTGAGGCCCGCGTCCTCGAGGGCGAGGAGCATCGTCCTCGCCATCTCCTCGCCGGAGGGCTTGGGCGCGACGATGTTGTAGGCCTCAGAGCACAGGCCGATGCCGGAGATCACCGCGTAGATCCTGGCGCCGCGCTTACGCGCGTCGGACTCCTTCTCGAGCATCAGCGCGGCGCCGCCGTTGGCCAGGACGAACCCGTCACGATTGCGGTCGAATGGCCGCGAGGCCCGTTCCGGAACCTCGTTCCGCTCGGAGAGGGCGGACAGCTGGTTGAACCCCTTGATGGTCTGGGGCGACAGCATCGCATCGGCCCCCACGGCGAGCACCGCGTCGCCCCGCCCCGAGACGATGTATTCGTAGGCAGCGCCGATCGCGTAGGCACCGGAGGCGCAGGCGGTGGCCACGTTGTAGGAGCGGCCCTTGAACCCGTACGTGATCGAGATCCACCCGCTCATGGCATTGGCCATTTGCTGGATGATCGAGAATCTCCCCGGGTTCTGGTGGAGGCTGACGATGTCGCCCTCCTCCGGATAGCCCGTCTGGCCGGACCCGGTGATCACGGCGCACCGGTTGGGGTCGCGCCCGTCGACCGTGAAGCCGCTGTCGGTCAGCGCCTCCCTGGCGCACAGGATCCCGAGGCGCGTCGTGCTCTGGGTCTGCTTGAAGATCCGCTTCGAGAACTCGGCCTCCTCCAGCTCGTAATACTTCTCCGGCAACTCTCCGCCGAAGCGGGTCACGCACCCGGCGGCGTCGAAGCGCGTGATACGCCGGATTCCTGTGCGCGCCTGCAGCATCTGACCCCAGCACTCGGCCACGCTACCGCCGAGGCACGTGATCATACCGAGGCCGGTGATCGCGACCCTCTTCTCGACCTTGACCATCCCTAGGCGCCTTCGGAGGCCAGGAGGTTGTCGCCTCTCTCGACGATGTCGTAGACGACGCCGGCGGTCTGGCCGACCGTGTAGACCGGATGCTTTTGGAGGTAGCGCCCGATCAGCGCGATCTCCACCTTGACGTCGTACTTCTTCTTGAAGTCCTCGACCAGCTCCAGGTAGATCATCGAATCGCCCTTCAGGTCATCGATGATCTTGGTGTCCCGGCCAATGCTCTCCAGGGGCACATCGAGCTCGTCGGAGAGGAACTCGCGAATGTGCTCGTAGATCTCCTTCTTCTCGTCCGCTGAGAGTACTCTTGGCATCTCCCGGATCCCTTCCTTGTCGTTGTCGGCTTACTGGGCGGCTGCCCAGGCCTCGTCCTCGGTCAGGCACAGCGCCACGACGTAACGATCGTGCACGACGTGCCGGGCGCGGAACTCGCGGCCGTCGGCCGTCCGCACCCGATGCCGGCCCTCGGCCGTCTCCTCGCACTCCACGGCACCCAGCGCGAACCCGAGCCCGCCACCGGTCGCCTTGGCGCACGCCTCCTTCAGCGCCCACAGCAGCGCCAGGCGCTCCTCGGGCGATCGGGGGCGGATCGGGCGGTCGTGGTCGCCGGCGAAGGCTCGGTCGAGACGGAGCAGGCGAGGGGAGATCTCCTCGATGTCGACGCCGACTCTCGTGGCCGCCAGGCTCGAGGCGGCGGCGCACGCGAAGCGCCCCTTGTGCGACAACGAGCAGTCGCGCACGACCGCTCCGGAGAACCCGGGCGCGAAGCAAAGCCACGGACGCCCGGCTGCGTCCTTGGTGATCTCGCACTGGGTGGGGTCGGTGACGCAGCGACGTCGCAGAAGCATTGTCTTGAGACAGACTCGCGCCCCGAGCCACTCGCGCCGGCGCGCTGGGTGTCGGAGCCGCGCGTAGTCCTCCAGCTCCGTCGGCGTCAGGAAGCGCGCCGCCGTCACGTCCGGGTCCGCCAGCCGCGTGACGTCGAGCAAGGAGACCTCGACATCGTCCGCCGTCAGCGCCAGTGGCACGAGCTCTACGGCTTCGGCAAGCACGACATCAGCTCCACGAACGTTTCGGCCGCCTCTCGGATATTGTCCTCTTCCCCCCGGGTCTCGCTCCGGGCCGCCATCGCGATCAGGTGGCGGATGACCCTCTGGTCAGCCGTCGCGAACGCGCCCACGAACGAGGCGACGTGCTGCGCGAAGTCCTGCTGGGGCAGCACACGGCTGATCACGTTCAACCTCAGCGCCTCCTCGGCGGTGATCAGGTCGCCGAGCGCGACGAGCTCCAGCGCCTTGGCAGTCCCCACGAGCTTGGCCAGGCGATAGAACCCGCCCAGCCCCGGGACCAGGTTGATCCACACCTCCGGCAGACCCAGGCGCGCCTTGTCGGAGCACACCCTGAGGTGGCAGGCCATCGCCAGCTCGAGCCCGCCGCCCATGCACGCACCGCTGATGGCCGCGATCGTCAGCTTCGGCGAGCGGGCGATGCGGCTGAAAACGGCGTTCGACAGGATCAACACCTTCCGGAGCTCGGACGGACCGGGATACGACTTGATCGCCTCGACGTCGAAGCCCTTGGAGAAGACCCGGCGCGAGCCGCCGATCAGGAGCATGTCGACGTCGTCGGCCTCGAGCCGGTTCGTCGCCTCGTAGAGATCCTCGACCATCGCCGGCGTCAGCCGGTTGTCGGGAGGATTGGCGAGCGTCACCTCGAGCACCCGGTTCTTCACCAGGGTCTCGATGCCGCGGCCGCTCACGACTTGTGCGCCTTTGGCCTGGCGCGCGGATGGGCGCCGGCCGACGCGATCATGAGATCCATGCCGCCGTCGACGGGGATGACGGCGCCGGTCATGGCGCTGGAGATGTCGGCCGCGTACAGGACGGCCGCGTTGCCGACGTCCCGCGGAGTCATCGCGCGCAGCATCGGCGAAACCGTCTCGAACTTCTCCACGATCTGGTCGAAGTACTCGACGACCATCGCCGACACCGTGGGCAGCGGCCCCGGCGAGAGCGCGTTGACGCGGATGCCGTCGGGTCCGAGGTCGTAGGCCAGGTAGCGCACCGCGCATTCCAGCGCGGCCTTGGCCACGCCCATCATGTTGTAGCCGGGGGAGACGCGGCTGCCGCCGGCGAACGTCATGGTCATGATCGCGCCGCCGCCGGCGGCCTTCATCAGCGGCCGCGCTGCGCGGGCCATAGCCACCAACGAGTAGGCGCTGACGTCGAGGGCCAGGCGCCAGCCGTCGCGGGTCACGTTCAGGAACTCGCCGCGGATGTCTTCGATCCGCGCGTAGGCGATGGAGTGGACCAGGATGTTCAGCTTGCCGTCGAACGCCTTGCCCACGTCGGCGAAGGTGCGGGCGATGTCCTCGTCGTTGGTCGCGTCGCACGGGAAGACCAGATCCGAGCCGACCTCGGCGGCGAGCTTGGCGACGCGCCGCTGCGTGGACTCGAGACAGGTGAAGGCGACCCGCGCGCCGTGCTCGTGGAACGCTTGCGCAATGCCCCAGGCGATGCTGCGGCTGTTCGCGACCCCGGACACGAGCGCCGTTTTTCCGCTCAGAAGTGCCATGGCCGCTAGCGAGGGTTGCCCACTCGCACGGCGCGATCGATTGCGGCCAGGACGTCCGCCTGGCGATCGCGGAGCGAGTCGGGGGACGAAAGCCGGATCACTTCCCGGACCAGGACCTGATCGACGGACAGCACGGCGCGCGCGAACCCGAGCACGCCCACCATGAACTCGTCCCGGGGCATCACGCGGTTCACGAGACCGATCCGATGAGCTTCTTCAGCCGGGATCAGATCCGCCAGCGCCACGAGCTCCAGGGTCTTGGCCCTGCCGACCAGGGCAGCCAGGCGTGGAACGCCGCCGAGGCCCGGGAGCAAGCCCCGGGACAGCTCGGGCAGACCAAGCCGGGCCTTCTCCGCGCAGAGGCGGAGGTGACACGCCATTGCCAGCTCCAGGCCGGCGCCCAAGCAGTGGCCGTTGATCGCGGCGATGACTGGCTTGGGGGACTCCTCCAGGCGATTGACGACGTCGTTGCACATCGCGAGCGAGGCGCGATGGGCGTCCTCGTCGCTATGGGAACGGACGACGTCGACATCGAACCCCTTGGAGAAGACGGCGCCGCGGCCGGTGAGCACGGCCAGATCGGGGCCGCCGTCGGCGACCAGCGCGTCCAGGCCCTCGGCAAGCTCCGAGAGCATGGCCGGGGTCACCGCGTTGTCCGGGGGGTTGTCGAGGACCAGGAACAGCACCCGGCCGTTCTCGGCTACCTCCGCGGTGCAGGCCCCGGAAGCGCCTGTCATTTAACCAACATACTCCAGGACGAACCCGCCATAGATCCACTTACTTGACTCGGCGACGACGCTGGCCAGGAGATCGCCCTTTTCCGGAGTCGTCTCGCCCAGGAAGCCATCCAGCGCCTGGATGATCGCGCACGGCCCCGGGTAGCCGCGGTCGGCGAGCTTGCTGTAGAACTGCAGCCCCGGATTGCTCTTGTCCCGCCGTGTCTCTTCCACGACTTGATCGTAGATGTGCCGGGTCGGCACGTTCATGAACATGTATTTGATCTGCTGCCAGTCCATCCCCATGCGTTCCATCAACCGGTCGCCTGCCTTCTTGCCGAGCTCGACGCCGAGCTGGGCGACCCGGTCGAAGTTCTGACCCACGTGATGCCAGCCGTGCTCGTACGCCTCGAGCGGATTCATGCGGTGGCCGCCCAGGCGCAGGTACATGTCAGGCCCGAGCCCGAGCCCGATCGACTCGATGTAGGTGTCGAGGACCCGCAGCCGCTTTTGCCCGACACCGGGATCGGAGGTGAGCACGAGCGCGCCAGCGCCGTCACAGAGGAACCAGCGGAGCAGGACTTGGGACTTCTCCATCACCTTCGGGTTGTAGTGTTCGGCGCGCAGGACCGGCGAGATCAGCGTCGAGCTCGCGAGCAGCGCGTGCTTGTAGCGCCCGAGTCGGATCTGGTCGACCGCCAGCTGCAGCCCCTTGTACACCGAGGTGCAGTTGGAATGGATGGAGTACTCGGCGCACGCCGGGATCTTGAGCTCTTCCTGGATCAGGGTGGTGGTCGGCGGGCTCATCTGTTCCATGATTGAGCCGCCGTAGACGAGCAGATCCAGGTCGGTCGCCGCCAGGCCCGCGGCCTCCAGCGCGCTCCGGGCCGCGGTGACCGACATCGACACGTTGTCGTCGGTAGGCTGGCGGGTCCGCGGATCGATCGCGTAGTGGCAGTAGCGGACGCCGAGCATCTCGGCCATGATCGGCCGCATCCGCTCGATCCAGTTGCCGAGCTTCGGCGGCACGCCTGAGATCGACCCGAGGACATCCTCGATCTGGCCGAAAGGGATCGGCTCCCCCGGGGAGTACGAGCCGATCCCGGCGATGTAGACGTCCCGGCCGCCTTTCAGCCACTCACTTTTCACGTTCCCTCCGCGCGGTCCCGACTCGTCCGAGTCGATCCTGCCTCGCGGCCCGAGCCACCAGACGGTCGAACGGCTCGGAGTTGATGGCCCGGTATTGCGCCGCCAGGAAGTGTCCGAGGTAGTTCTCGTAGGTGGTCGAGAATGACTCGTCGAGGAGTCGCCGTGCCATCTCGAGCGCAACCGGATGGAACGGCAGGAGATCGTTCACGGTCTCGGTCAACGTCTCCTCGAACGACACCTGCTCGCAGACGCGATCGAGCAGGCCCCAGGTCAGCGCCTCCTCGGCGCCGAGCCGGCGGCCGGTGAGGATGATGCTCTTGGCCCGGCCCAGGCCGATGTACTTGGCCAGGCGGAAGGTCGCCATGCCGGGCAGGAAGCCCAGCTTGACCTCGTCGAAACAGAAAACCGCCCGCCGCTCGGCGATCCGGGCATCGCAGGAGAGGACCAGCTGGAATCCGCCGCCGGTGCACTCGCCCTGAACCGCGGCCACCGTGAACTTGTTCAGCCGCTCGAGCTCGCGGCACATCTGCTCCCACTTCTGGAGCCCGTAGATGTTCCGCTTCTCGTGGCTGGCGAACTCGTGGAGGTCGATCCCGCACGAGAAGACGTCCGGGCCGCCGCGCAGCACCAGCACCGACACGTCTTTCGCCTCGTCGATCGCGTCGATCAGATGCGAGAGGTCGTTGACCATCCGCATGTTGATCGCGTTGTGCGATTCGGGGCGGTCGAGGAAGGCCGTGACCACATTGCCTTCCTGCACGACCTTCAGAGTCTCATAGGGATGCATAGTTCAATCCTCGGCAGGAGTTCGCTACCAGATGAGCAGCGCGGTCTCGATCGACGTCCCAGGCCCCATGGCGATCGCGACACCCAGATCGCCCTCGCGGACGACACCTTCGCGACACAGCTCTTTGTACGAAAACAGAATCGACCCCGACGACAGATTTCCAAAGTTTTTCAGCACACCCAGTGTGTGCCGCATATCGTGGTCGGTGAGGCCGACGTTGTACTCGATGGCGTCGATGACCTTCGCCCCCCCCGAATGGACCAGCCAGTGGTCGATGTCCTTTCGCTTGAGGCCGTGGCGCCCGAGCAGCCGGTTCACCGGCTTCTCGACGTTGGCGCCGATCTCGTAGGGGATGTCGCGGGCCAGGAAGAAGGACAGCTTGCTGCCCTGGACGTCGTAGCGCATCGCCATGAGCGCCTCGGAGACGATGTGGGGCTCGAAGTCGGCGACGATCGGTCCCCGCTGCCACGTGTCGGCCCCGTCCTGCCGGATGACGATCGCGGCGGCCCCATCGCCGAAGAGCGAGTTGACCACGCCGGTGACCATGCTCTGGTTGTACACGTAGGCCGCCGAGCAGATCTCCACGCAGAGCATCAGGGCCAGCTTCCCGGGGTTGGCGCGCGCGAACGCCGTGACGGCCTGGAGCCCGTTGACGGCGGCGTTGCAGCCCATGCCCAGGATGTCGATCCGCTGGACGTTCTCGCGGAAGATCATCTTCTTGATGAGATGCGCGCTGAGGCTCGGGCACAGGAAGCCGGTGGTGGTGATGCAGCACAGGAAGTCGACGTCGTACGGCGCCAGCCCGAGCGGGCGCAAGGCCTCCTCGATCGCCTGCGAGCCGATTTCCAGCGCGCCGTCACGGTGCTTGGCGAGCAGCTCCTGGTTCGTCTCCTCGACCATCCGGCCGTCGATCGGATCGGGCAGGTAGAGGTAGCGGGAGCCGATGTGGCTGGAGCGGAACACACCGCGGATCTTCGGATCGGTCTCCCCGAACACATCGAGCACCTCGTCCTGCGTGTACTTCCGCGGCGGGGTGGCGGTCCCCACCGACAGGATGCGCGGACCGCTGGACGGACGGTGGAACGCCGCTCTCGTCGGCGACTCGATACGCTGGACGTCGATCATAGGTCTGGGACGATCTCTCACGTGCGCCAGGCGGTGAGCCGGTCGAACTTCCGCGGATGGTACGCGCGGAAGTCGCCCTCGACGCTCCGCGCCAGGTTGCACAGGCTGTCGCTCAGGCCGCACTCCAGGAAGACGTCGGCACCGAGATCGAGGAGGCGAGCCATCGTCTGATGCCAGCGGAGCGGCTGCCACAAATTCCCGGAGGCTTCTTCGATCACCTCGTCGACGGACTTCAGGACGTTCTGAGTCACGCACGACACGACGCCGCACTCCGGCGGACGCACGGGAACCTTCGCCAGGAAGCGCCGGATCTTGGCCTCGGCGGCGCGGAGCAGCGTGGAGTGGAACGGGACCGTGACCGGGAGCAGCCGCGAGTGCATGCTGCCCTCCGGCTCGGCGACCGCGAACAGCTTCTCGAGGTCGCCGCGTGGCCCCGAGACGATGACGACGCGCGGCGCGCAGATATCGGCGACCTCGACGGCGGGACAGTGTTGCGCGATGAGGGCGTCGATCTCGTCGGCCGAGAGGCCGACGACGACCCCCATGCCGTAGGTGCCGCCCACCGCCGCCTCGTGCGCCGAGGTGCACACATGGTGCAACAGCTGGAGGCCGTCCTCGAACGACAGCGCCGCGCTGTGGTGCAGCGCCGCGAACACCCCCATGCTGTAGCCGGCCACGTAGTCGCAGCGGATCTGCCTCTTGCGGAGCAGGCTCGCCAGCGCGCAGCTGTCGACGTACGCGACGTAGTGCTCCTGGAGGTCGTCCTCCAGCTCGTCGTCCAGCACGAACTCGCCGGGCTTCTCGAACTTCCGCTGGTCGATGTCCACCACTTCCGACGCGCGCGCCAGGAACTCGCCGACCTCGTCCAGGTAGCCCGGCACGGGCTTCCGGTTGAAGTCGCGGTACTTCATCGAGAACGCCGGGAACAGGAACGCGACCTTGCCGTTCGCCTCGTCGTTCATGCGCACGACGCCCCCGTATACTTTCGGAGCACGAGCGTCGCGTTGCAGCCGCCGAAGGCGAACGAGTTCGACAGGGCGACCGTCGTCTCGTGGCGGCGCGCCGTGTTGGGGACGTAGTCCAGGTCGAGGTCGGGGTCGGGCGTGTGGTTCACGGTCGGGGTCAGGATCCCGGTGTGCAGGCTCATGAGGGTGACCGCCGCCTCGACCGCGCCGCACGCACCGGCGGTGTGGCCGATCATGGACTTGACCGACGACACGGGGATCCCGTACGCGCGCTGACCGAACACGTCCTTGATCGCGACGGTCTCGTACTTGTCGCCCAGGGGCGTCGAGGACCCGTGGGCGTTGATGTAGTCCACCTGGTCCTTGGCGACGCCGGTGTTGGTCAGCGCCATCCGCATCGTCTTGGCCATCCCGACGCCGCCCGGACGGGGCGCCATGATGTTGTACGCCTCGCTGGTGAGGGCATACCCGGCGACTTCGCCGTAGATCGTCGCGCCGCGGCTCGCCGCCGACTCCTCGGATTCCAGCACGACGACCCCGGCGCCCTCGCCGATCACGAACCCGTCGCGGCCCATCGAGAACGGCCGGCTCGCCCGCTCGGGCCTGTCGTTCGCCACCGAGAGGGCGCCCAGCTCGTTGAAGCCCCCGAGGTGCTCGGGATTGATGATCGAGCTCGCGCCGCCGGCGATGACGACGTCTGCCCGGTCGGCCGCGATCAGGTCGTAGCCGTACGCGATGGCGTAGGCCGACGACGCGCACGCAGCGGAGATCGTCAGGTTCGGGCCCTCGAGCTGGTACTCCTGCGAGATCCAGGCCGACGCGCCGTGCGGCATCGTCTTCATGATCCAGTACCGACCGTCGTGAATGCTCGAGTGGCCGGTGTCGGCGGCGCCGAAGATCGCCGCGCACCGCACCCGATCGTACGCGTCGAAGTCGACCCCGGCCCGGGTGACCGCTTCCTTGGCGCACACGTAGCCCATCTTGATGGCGCGACCCATCTGGTTCGACAGACGCCGGCTGCAGTGCTTTCGGGCGTAGTCGTCGAACTCACCGGGCACCTCGCCTGCGATCCTGGTCTCGTGCTTCGAGGTGTCGAACAGCGAGATTTTCCGGATGCCACTCCGGCCAGCGACCAGACCGTCCCAACTCGACTCGAGGTCGACACCGAGCGCCGTGACGATGTTGAGCGCGGTGACGACGACTCTTCGTTGAATTTTCGGTTGCACGAGTCTCTCAGTCAGCAGGGGGTAGCCCGGCGGCGCGAAGGACGCCAAGCCGCCGGGTTTCGGCTCGCCGTCCTGACCCTGGCGGTCCCACGAACACGCGCACGCGTCTCAAACGTAGCAAACCGGAGGCCAGACGTCGCCCAGCAGGAATTCACATCCATAGGTGGTCACAGAGCGAGCTCGAATCCTTACCGAAGCCAGCGAATGGTTCGCATCAAGTGGCCAACTATCGTTGAACTTTCAAAGAGTGTCAAGCATCACCCGCCGCTGCGATACTTCTCGTGCTTTCCATCCGCAGAAAGTGCCCCTTCAACGCGCAAAAATTGCACCGGCCCCGCCGACGTTCGGCGGGCGCGCTCACCGACATTCCGCCCGAATCCGCGGCTGGATTCCCGAGCCGACGCCGCTGTTGCGGTCCTACCCGCTCGAGTGCGGTCGCGGCGCAGTCGCGTGTGTTGGTCTCCGCGGCCCGTGTCTGCGGCGAGGCGACACCCGTCGTTCCGGGACACGTCGATCGGGCGGCCCTCAATCCACCAGCGGGTCCGGTCGAGTGAGAGGGCAGTCTAAGGTCTGAGAAGCGGGGGCGCGGCGCCCGCGTAGTCCTTCCGATGGAAGTAGTTGGCGTTGTAGAAGTCCAGCACCAGGTCACCGTACACGGCACTGGGATAGCGCGCCGGCTCGCCCGCGCTCACGCACGTGGGCAGGCACTCGATGACCGCGTCGATGTTCGGGCTGTAAAAGAAAGCGATCGAGTAGCGGTCCGTCCCCGAGTCGTTCAACACCCCGTGCGGCGTCGACAGGAAGCGGTCGTTCGACCAGCGCTTCATGATGTTGCCGAGATTGACCAGAAACGTCCCGGGGATGACCGGCGGCGCCAGCCACTGGCCGCTCGGGAGGCGAACGGCGAGCCCGGGCACGTCCTCCCGCGCGAGCATCGTGATGAACGAGTTGTCCGTGTGGGGGCCCTGACCGAACTGCTCCTCGTCGTCGGTCTCCTGCGGCGGGTAGTGCAGGAACCGTAGATTGATGTGCGCCTCGCTGGCGAAGAACGGCGCGAAGTGTCCCGCCGGCAGGTCGAGCGCCTGCGCGAGGAGGGGCAGCATCCGCTCGCCGAGGCCTTCCATGGTCTTGAAGTAGCGGACCATCGCGACCCGCATCGCGTCGTGGCCCGCCGGCCACTGGTTGCGGCCGCGCAGCGGGCGCCGGGCCACCACGTCGGGGTGATCGGCGCCCCGGTCGTGGCTGATGAAGAAGCTCTCGTTGTAGTTGGGCCGCGTCGCCTTGTGGACCGTCGAGGCCCGCTGCATGCTCTGGTTCACCGGCAGATAGCCGATGTTGTTCTCGTTGATCTTGAGCGCGACCTTGTCGGGCAGGGGCATCGCGTGAAACTCGCGCGAGGCCGCGAACGCGGAGTCGACGAGCGCCTGCGGCACGCCGTGGCCCGCCAGGTGGAAGAAGCCAACGCTCTCGCACGCGCGCCGCACCTCGCGCGCCACGCGCTCGCGTGCCCCCGGCTCGTCACGGAACGCGGGCCCGACGTCGATCAAGGGGATCGACTTCGTCGCCTCGTCGACGTCCGTGACCGCCAGGGTCTTGAAGATGTTCATCGTCCGAGCCTCCATTCTCCCCGCCGCTCTGGAGATCCTATCAGAAGTTCGGGTATCCTCCGCGCTGATGGGGTTCAGGGCCGTGACGCTCGACGCCTACGGCACGCTGCTGCGCAACGAGGGGATGGCGCTCATCCCTCGGCGGATCGTGGCCGACCACGGGCTGACGGTGGCCGACGACGACGTGCTCCGCGTGTGGATCGAGCTCTATCACCGAGAGACCCAGGTGGTGCCGTTCCGAACGCTCAGAGAGATTCAAGGGCACGTGCTGGAGCACGTCTTGCGACAGTTCGGTGTCGCCGCCGACGCCGCCCGCTACGTCGACCTCTTCTTCGACGTCACGACCAAGGTCGAGCCCTACCCGGAGACGCTCCAGGTGTTGAGCCAGCTCGCGAGCGTCCGCTCTGCGATCGTGTCCAACGCCGATCACGAACACCTCGCCGCCTGGAAGCTCACGTTGCCCGTCGAGTTCATCCTCATCTCCGAAGCCGTTCGCGCCTACAAGCCGCACCCGACCCCCTTCCGGCGAGCCGTCGAGCGATTGGGGGTCCGGCCGGACGAAGTCCTGCACGTCGGCGACAGCGAGGTGGACG
Source organism: Candidatus Rokuibacteriota bacterium (assembly GCA_003220435.1). Classification (GTDB taxonomy): domain Bacteria; phylum Methylomirabilota; class Methylomirabilia; order Rokubacteriales; family CSP1-6; genus AR31. Next base: position 53,889 of record QHSL01000074.1, read on the forward strand.
ACGTCAAGGGAGCGAAGGCGGCGGGGCTGCAGGTCGCATGGGTCAACCGCGACGGCCGTCCACGCCGCCCCGACGTGCCGCCGCCCGATTTCGAGATCCGAGACCTCAGGGAGCTCCCCGCGCTTCTCTAGCGTGCGACTCAAGGTACGATATGTCGGAGGTCGACCGCATGAGAACGCTGGGTCTGAGAGCGTCACGCCGCGAGTTCCTGAGACTGGTGGCCTCCGCCCCCACGGCGGTCGGCCTGGCGCTCGAGGTCGGCTGGGCCGGGGCACAGACCCTGCGCCCCACGCGGAGCTGCGCCGACAGCTCGCCGACGCCACGCCAGACCGAGGGGCCTTACTTCAAGCCCGACTCGCCCGCGCGGACGTCGCTCCTGGAGCCCGGGCTCCGGGGAACACGGATCGTGGTGGCGGGCACCGTCCTCTCCACCGGCTGCCAGGCGGTGCCGCGCGCCCTGATCGACGTCTGGCATGCCGACGACCGCGGTTCGTACGACACCGCCGGCTACCGTCTGCGCGGCCACCAGTTCACCGACGATCAGGGGCGCTATCACGTCGAGACGATCGTGCCGGGGGTCTACATCGGGCGCACGCGCCACATCCACGTCAAGGTCCAGGCGCCAAACGGTCCGGTGCTCACCACCCAGCTTTACTTTCCCGGGGAGGCTGGAAACCAGCGCGATCCCATCTTCGCCCGCGACCTGGTGATGCAGGTCCGAGACGCGGCGGACGGCAAGACGGGGACGTTCGACTTCGTCCTCGACCTCGCCGCCCGCGGGCGCTACTGATCTCGGGCCGATCGTCCGCCGGCGCATGAGCGAGATCACCGGCGAAGCGCGCGACGGGATGCGCATCGACTGGGATGCCCCTGTCCGCGTCGACGACGGCCTGGTCCTCCGCGCCGACGTCTTCAGGCCGCTCGGAGCGGGCAAGCACCCGGTCATCCTCACGTACGGCCCTTACGGCAAGTGGCTCCACTTCGAGGATCTCTACACCGATCAATGGCGCCGGATGGCCGAGCATCACCCGGACGTCACGGCCGGGTCCACGAACAAATATCAGAACTGGGAGGTCGTCGACCCGGAGAAGTGGGTGCCGGACGGCTACGCCTGCGTCCGGGTCGACTCGCGCGGCGCCGGCCGCTCCCCCGGTCATCTCGACATCTGGTCGGCGCGCGAAGCCAAGGACCTCTACGACTGCATCGAGTGGGCGGCGCGGCAGCCGTGGAGCACCGGCAAGGTCGGATTGAACGGCATCTCCTACTACGCGATGAACCAGTGGCAGGTCGCGGCGCTCCAGCCGCCGCACCTGAGCGCGATCTGCATCTGGGAGGGCGCCGCCGACTACTATCGCGACCTCAGTCACCACGGCGGTATCCTCTGCACGTTCGGGCGGGCGTGGTTCCCGTCGCAGGTCATCCGGGTCCAGCACGGCCGCGGGACGGGGGGCTACCGGAGCCGGATGAACGGCGGCTGGGTGTCGGGACCGGCGACGCTGACCGAAGAAGAGCTCGGCTCCAACCGGCGCGACTTCTATGAGGACTGCTGGAAGAACCCTCTGGCCAGCGACGAGTACTGGCGCTCGCGGATGCCGGACTGGTCGAAGGTCAGCGTTCCGCTCTTCTCGTCGGCCAACTGGGGCGGGCAGGGGCTCCACCCGCGGGGCAACTTCGAGGGGTTCGTGCGCTCGGCGTCCAAGCTGAAATGGCTCGAGGTCCACGGCATCGAGCACTGGACGCACTTCTACACGGACTATGGCGTCGCGCTCCAGAAGAAGTTCTTCGGCCATTTCCTGAAAGGCGAAGACACCGGGTGGAAGAAGCAGCCGCGAGTCCAGCTCCAGGTGCGTCATCCCGGCGAGAAATTCGTCGAGCGACACGAGAAGGCGTGGCCGCTCGCTCGCACACGGTGGACCAAGCTCTACCTGAACCCGGCCGATCAGAGTCTGGTCCGCGCGCCGGTCGGGCGGCGCAGCGCCGTGGCCTACGATGGGCTCGGCGACGGCGTCACGTTCCTCACGCCGCCGCTACCGCGCGAGACCGAGATCACCGGCCCCATTGCGGCGAAGCTGTTCATCGCGTCCCAGACCGTCGATGCCGACGTGTTCCTGATCGTCCGCGTGTTCACGCCGAACTTCCAGGAAGTGGTGTTCCAGGGCGCGCTCGATCCGCACACTCCGATCGCCCAGGGGTGGCTGCGGGCGTCGCACCGCAAGCTCGACACGAAGCTGACGCTTCCCTATCGGCCGTACCACAGCCACGACGAGAAGCAGCCCCTCGCTCCGGGGAAGGTGCACGAGCTCGACATCGAGATCTGGCCGACCTCGATCGTGGTGCCGGCGGGCTACCGGATCGCCCTGACGGTTCGCGGGCGCGACTACGAATATCCGGGCGGTCCGTCGTCAGGGCTGGGGACGCTCGGGGCCGTCTTCACCGGAGTCGGTCCCTTCCAGCACAACGACCCGCGCGACCGGCCGCCCGAGATCTTCGGCAAGAAGGTGACGGTCCACTGCGGCCCGGGTCGCCAGTCCTACATCCTCCTGCCGATCATCCCGTCCGCTCGGTAGCGTCTATTCGATCACCGTGTCGGCCTGCAGCAGGATCGACGGCTGGATCGTCAGCCCCAGCGTCTTCGCGGTCTTGAGGTTGACCCCCAGCTCGTATTTCGTCGGAAGCGCGATCGGGAGGTCAGCCGATCGTCGCATCTCGTTCGCTATGTTCGGTGGATCAGCCGCCAGATCTTCTCGGCGGTCAGCGGCATGTCCACGTGGCGAACGCCGAGCGGCGACAGCGCGTCGACGACCGCGTTCACGATGGCCGGCGGCGCCACGCAGGCGCTGCCCTCGCCGACGCCCTTGACGCCCAGCGGGTTGAGCGGCGACGGCGTCACCGTCCGATCGACGGTGAGCTCGGGCATGTCGTCGGCCCGCGGGATCGCGTACTCCATGAAGGTCCCGGTGAGGAGCTGGCCGTCCTCGCCGTACGCGATACGCTCGAGCAGCGTCTGGCCCAGTCCCTGAGCAAAGCCGCCCACGATCTGGCCGTCGATCAGCAGCGGGTTGATCGCGTTGCCGCAGTCGTCGACGGCGATAAAGCGCTCCAGACTGATCTGCCCGGTGTCGCGCGCCACGCGAACGACGGCCATGCCGGCGCCGAAGCTCCACGACGGATGGTCCTGGCGAAAGAACACCGTCGCCTCGAGCCCCGGCGTTTCCTGGGGCGGCAAGCCCATCCCGCGATGGGCGAACTCGCCGATCCGGTCCCACCCGATGGTCTTCTCGGGCACGCCTTTGACCTGAAAGCCGCCGCGCACGAGCTGCAGATCCTCCGGGCTGGCCTCGAGCAGGCGCGCCGCCAGCCGCCGGCCCTTCTCGCGAACCTCACCGGAGGCCTGAGCAAGCGCGCTGCCGCCGAGGCCTGCGCTGCGGCTGCCGAAGGTCCCGATCGACTGCGGCGCTCCCAGCGTGTCGCCGTGGCGGACGACCACGTGGTCGAGCGGAACGCCGAGGTGGTCGGCGATGATCTGGGCGAACGTCGTCTCGTGCCCCTGGCCATGCGGGCTCGAGCCGGTGACCGCCGTCACCTTGCCGCTTCGCTCCACTCGCACGACGCCGCTCTCCCAGCCGAGCACGTTGGTCGACTCCACGTAGGTGGCGACGCCGATCCCCATCAGCTCGCCGCGGGCGCGGGCCGTGGCCTGCTCGCGGCGCAGCGTGGCGTAGTCGGCCAGCTCCAGCACGCGATCGAGCGCCCGCGCGTAGTTGCCGGAATCGTAGGCGACGCCGAACGGCGTGCGGTGAGGAAAGGCGTCGGGGCCGATGAAGTTGCGCCGGCGGATCTCGACGGGATCGAGGCCGGTCACGCGCGCCGCTTCGTCCATGAGGCGCTCGATCACGTAGACGCCGACCGGGCGCCCCGAGCCTCGATACGGCCCAGTCGGCGCGGAGTTCGTGTAGACGCCGACACTCAGCAGCTCGGCATTCTGGATCCGATACGGGCCGAAGATGTGGGTCGAGGCCGACATCGGTGGCACCAGCGACAGTGAAAGCAGATGAGCGCCCAGGTCGAAGACGAACTTCCCGCGCAGACCGATGAGCTCCCCGTCGGCCGTCACCGCACCCTCGGCCTCCGTGACGGCCGCCCGCGCCTGGATCGTCGTCAGCAAGTCTTCGGTGCGCGTGGACATCCAGCGGATGGGGCGGCCCAGCTGGCGCGCCAGGACCGCCGCGACGATCTCCTCGCGGTAGAGCGGCCCCTTCACGCCGAAGCCGCCACCGACGTCCGGGGCGATCACGCGAAGCCTGTGCTCGGGAAAACCCAGGACCGCCGCGAGGTCGGCGCGCGACAGAAACGGGTTCTGGGTCGTCAGCCACAGCGTCAGCTCCTCGCTGGCCGCGTCGTAGCGCGCGAGCACACCGCGAGGCTCCATCGGCGCCCCGGCGAGTCGGTTGTGATCCAGACGCACCTTGACGACGTGCGCCGCCTTCGCGAACGCGCCGTCGACGTCGCCGCCCTTGAGCGGCCAGCTGAACGCCTGGTTCGTGCCGAGATCGGAGTTGGCGAGGGGAGCGCCTGGCTCCAGCCCGCGTTCCGGGTCGGCAACCGGCGGAAGCGGCTCGTACTCGACCGCGATCAGATCGGCGGCGTCACGGGCCTGCGAGGCGCTCTCGGCCACGACCGCCGCGACCGGCACGCCGGTCGCGTTGACGACCGATCCGGCCAGGTAGGCGCACGGCACCTGCTTCAGCCCCGGAAGCATCGCCATGAAGGGAAGGGGGCGCAGCGAGCCCAGATCCTTCGCGGTCACGACGCGAAGCACGCCCGGCGCCATCCGCGCAGCGTCCGTCCGGATCGCGCTGACCCGGGCGTGGGCGTGCGGGCTCCGGAGAAACGCCAGATGCGCCAGCCCGGGCAGCGTGATGTCTTCGACATACTGACCGCGACCCGTGATGAGCCTCGGGTCTTCTGTTCGTTTCAGCGGCCGGCCGACGTAGTTCATTGAAGGGCTCGCCTCGGCGCTCGACGCGCCTCGGCTCGCACTACCATCGCGATCGGTCTCGCTCATCGACTCATCCGACCATCGTGTGGCTCAGCTCTCCGACGGACTCGATCCAGAGCTTCACCCGGTCGCCGGGCTTCAGGAACAGCCGCCGCGGCATCCCCACGCCCGCCGGCGTTCCGGTCAGAACGAGATCGCCGGGTTGCAGGGTCACCCGCGACGACAGCATGGCGATCTGCTCGGCGGTGTCGAAGATCATCTTGCTCGTGCTCGAGTCTTGCATGAGCGTGTCGTTCACCCAGAGCTTGAGCCCGAGCTTCTGCGGATCGGCGATGTCGCCGGCGGGAACGATCCACGGCCCGAGCGGGCAAGAGCCGTCGAAGCACTTCTGGCTGAGCCAGTCGTAGTAGAACGGGGACGTCGCCGGATTCTTGTCGCGCTTCATCACGTCGCGCGCTGAGAGGTCGTCGGCGATCGTGTAGCCGGCGACGTAGTCGAGCGCCTTCTCTACCGGCACGTCGCGCGCGACCCTGCCGATGACCGCGGCGAGCTCGACCTCCCAGTCGACCATCTGCGAGTAGACCGGCAGCTTGACCCGGGCGCCCGATCCCACGACGGAGCTCCGCGACGACTTCACGAAGTGCCAGGGCTTTTCGCCGAGCTCCTTCATGGTCGGTCCGGGTGGCTGGCCCTGGGCCCGCGCCATCTCGGCCATGTGATCGGTGTAGTTGGCGCCGGCGCAGTAGATGTTGCCGGGGTAGAGGACCGGCGCCAGGAGCCGAACGCCCTTGAGCGGCACTCCCTTGGCTCGCCCCTTGCCCGACGCGATTCGCTTCGCCGCCTGAGCGAGGAGCCGCCGGGCGCGGCCCCAGTCCTCGAGGATCCCGAGGACGCTCGCGTGAGAGGCGACGCCGGTGACCTTGGCCGCATCGTAGACGGTCTCGCCGATCAGCATCCCCGAGCGTGCGACTCGACCAGCCTGATAGCTCAGCAGCTTGTAGGGCATCGCGTGGGTCCCTCCTCGAGGGTTCTCCTGGAAGCCTTGCCGAAGGCCAGACGATACCATAGCCTGTCGGTCACGATTGCCGCCCGGAACGGAGGGAAGCCATGAAGCAGCTGACCGCCAACGTCTTCGTCGAGACCGAGCTCCGCGGATCCAATTACGGGTTCGTCACCACGTCCGACGGGATCGTGCTGATCGACACTCCGCACAAGCCGAGCGATGCCCTGCGCCTGCGCGCCGAGGTCGAACGGCGCGGGCGGCTCCGCTACATCCTGAACACCGAGCCTCACGGCGATCACTGGACCGGCAACGCGTTCTTCGACGCCCCGGTGGTCGCCCACGAAGGCGTGAGAACCCGGATCCTCGAGACGGACATGCCGGCGCTCGTCGCGCGCGTCGGGACGTTCGGGCCCGAGGAGCCGAAGCTGCTGGAAGGGTATCGCGCGAACGCGCCGATCATCACGTTCACGAGCGAGATGAAGATCCACGTGGGCCACCACGCCTTCCGCCTGGTCCACATGCCCGGCCACACCGGGTATCAGGCCGCGGTCATCGTCGAGGACGAGGGCGTCGTCTTCACCAGCGACAACATCTTCTGCAAGGTCCACACGTGGCTTCAGGAAGCCGACCCGGATCTATGGCTCCAGGCGCTCGCTTCGCTGCGCGGGCTCAGAGAGGACACGTTCGTTCCCGGCCACGGCCCCATCTGCGACAAGCGCTATCTGAACGAGCAGGGGGCCTTCATCCGCGAGTGGGTGGACTACGTGCGCGGCGGCGTCAATCGGGGTCTCACGAAGGACCAGAGCGTGGCGACGCTCACCGCGATGACCGACCGCTACCCGATGGACGTGGGCCAGGACGGCATGGCGCCGAGCGTGATGAAGATGAACGTCGCCAACCTCTACGACTTCGTGACCGGCGCCGGGATCCACGCGAAGAAGTAGATCAACGGCGAGCGACACCGGGGGCGTTGACAAGGGGCATGGATTAGGTCATCCTAATAGCCTTCGGAATGTGAACTTAACTTCACGGTCGGAGGCGAGCATGTGCAGGCGTCTCACGCTTCAGATCGTCGGCGTCGCCCTCGGCCTGCTCTCGATCGCCGGGGCGGCGGCGGCGGCGGACGCGCCTCCGGAAATCCCCCTGACCCTCGACAAGAACCAGTTCCAGCCCAGCGAGGTGAAGGTCAAGGCGAACACCCCGTTCGTGCTCGTCATCACGAACAAGGGGACGAAGGCCGCCGAGTTCGAGAGCAAGGATCTCCGCGTCGAGAAGGTCGTGCCGGCCGGTAAGACGGTCAACGTCAGGATCCGCGCCCTCAAGCCCGGCACCTACGCGTTCATCGACGACTTCAACAAGCAGGCGACCGGCCGCATCGTCGCCGAGTAGCTCCCGGGCCAATGGGCGCCACCTTCGTCGTCACGCTGCGCGAGGGGTTCGAGGCGGCGCTCATCCTGGGCATCGTCTACACCTACCTCCAGAAGATCGGCGCCGAGCGGCACTATCGCTACGCGACCTGGGGCGGCGGTCTCGGCGTGCTGGCCAGCGTCGCGCTGGGCGTCGTGGTGACGGCGCTCTCGGGGCCGCTGCTCGACCTGGGCCCCGATCTCATCGGGCTCGCCGTGATCTTCGTCGCGGTGATCGTCCTGACATGGCACGGGTACTGGATGCAGCAGCACGCCCGGGCGGTGAAGGGCGAGGTCCAACGCCAGATCGACGCGGCCCAGGCCACTCACCGTCTCTGGATCGTTGGGCTGATCGCCTTCGCCGGTGTGTTCCGCGAAGGAGCCGAGACGGTCCTCTTCCTGTGGGGGCTCTTGACGCAGGCGTCGTCGCCCTCGGGCCTGGCGAGCGCGGCGGGCGCCCTCCTCGGTCTCGGCGCGGCGGCGATGCTCGGGTGGGCGATCTTTCACGGCGGCCGTAACGTCAGCCTCCAGCGATTCTTCACGGTCACGTCCGTGCTCCTCCTCTTCCTGGCGGCGGGCATGTTCAGCACCGGCGTCGGCCGGTTGGAGTCGATGGGCACCCTCCCGCAGTCGACGGTGGCGTGGGACACGTCGTTCGCCCTGGACGATCACGGTCTGGTCGGCAGCTTTCTCGGAGGCCTCATCGGCTATCGCGCCCGGCCTTCCGTGCTCGAGCTCGGAGCCTACGTCACCTACCTGATCGTTGCCGGCACGCTGTTGTTTCGGACGAGCGTGCCGCCGAGTCCGCGTTCGCCCAAGGGGAGGGTTCCGGCGCACGTCGCCTGAGGAACGAGGAGATCGGGCCATGAGGCGTAGCCGCGAGCGGATCCTCACCACCCACGCCGGGAGCCTGCCCCGGCCGGCCGACCTGCTGGAGATGGTGCAGGCGCTGGCCGATGGCCGCCCGTACGATCGAGACGCGTACGCGCGCCGAGTGAAGGCCGCGGTCAGCGAGATCGTCGGCCGGCAGATCGAGCTCGGGGTGGACGTGATCGACGACGGCGAGATGGGCAAGCCGAGCTTCGTGACATACGTCACCGAGCGACTGAGCGGGTTCGAGCCGAGCGCCAACGCCGCCGAGCTGCTGCCGTGGTCGGGATCGAAGGAATACGTCGCGTTCCCGGAGTTCTACGCGGCCACCGCGGCCCAGAGCGCCAACGCGAGAGCGCGGCGCTTCGCCTGCACCGGGCCGATCGCCTATCGCGGCCAGGCGCAGGTGAGGGCGGACATCGAGAACCTCAAGGCCGCTCTCGCGGGTGGAGGGGCCGAGGAGGCGTTTATTCCCGCCATCTCGCCCTCGAACGTCGAGGGTCGACAGGAGAACAGCTACTACAAGACGGACGAGGAATACCTGTTCGCGATCGCCGACGCGATGCGGGAGGAATACACGGCGATCGTCGATGCCGGGCTCCTGGTGCAGATCGACGATCCGCGTCTGGTGACCTACTACATCATGGACCCGCGCTCGACGGTGGACGAGTGCCGGCGGTGGGCCGAGGTGCGCGTGGAAGCGCTGAATCACGCGCTCCGCGGGCTGCCGCGCGACCGGGTCCGGTTCCACACGTGCTACGGCATCAACATGGGGCCGCGCGTCCACGACATGGAGCTGAAGGACGTCGTGGACATCATGCTCAAGGTCCGCGCCGGTGCTTACTCGTTCGAGGCCGCCAACCCGCGCCACGAGCACGAGTGGCGCGTGTGGGAGGGCGTCAAGCTCCCGGAGGGCGCGCTGCTGATCCCGGGGGTGATCACGCAGTCGACCATCCTCGTCGAGCACCCGGAGCTGGTGGCCGAGCGCATCGTGAAGTTCGCGAAGGTCGTCGGCCGCGAGAACGTCATCGCCGGGTCCGACTGCGGCTTCGCGACGTTCGCCGGCTCGACCGAGATCCATCCGAGCGTGGTCTGGGCGAAGCTGAAGGCGCTGAGCGAGGGCGCGCGGATCGCGACCAGGCAGCTCTGGGGCCGCGCGTGAGGCTACGTCAAGCTCGGGTTGATCAGGCCTCGTCGCTCCGCGCCAGGAACTCGCGCACCCGGTCGGTCACTTCTTTCGCGGGGAAGACCGTCTTCAGCACGCGCGCCCGCGTCAGCGGATCGCTGGCGAAGAAGCGCTCGTAGAGTACCTGCCGGCTGCCGAAGGCGCTGCCCGCGATGTCCCACGCCAGACGGAAGAGCTTGACCCGCTCGCGCGCGCTCGTGCTGTCGGTGGCCAGGTACTGCTCGATCTCCGGCTTCAGCGGCCCGGAGAAATCGGCCTCGCTCGGGATAATCATGAAGCTGCTGGACCCCAGGAGCTGGAGGATCTCGACCATCCGCGGATAGGCGGTCATGAACAGGTTGCGCGTGACCTCGGCCGGCATCCCCGCCGGGCACATCACGCCCCACTGATCGAGCTTCGCGTCGGCCTCGGCGGCACGCATGCAGGCCTTCATGAGCTCGGTGTACATGATCAGCTCGCCGATGCGCTCCTCGGCGTGCGGCAGGTGGGCGTTGCCGAGCGTCTCGGTCATCAGCAGCGCCACGCCGAGCACGAACTCGCACTTGGCCAGGTTCTTGGCGGCGCCCTGGTGCGCCGTGTGAGTCATCGAGTGGGTGGCGAACGCGGTATCGTTGAGAATCTCGACGTCACCGAGCACGAACACCCGCTCCCATGGCACCAGCACGTCGTCGAAGAACACGACGCAGTCCATCTCCTCGAAGCGCGAGCCCAGCGGATGGTCGAAACGCGAGCGACCAAGATCGAAGCTCTCGCGGCAGAGGAACTTCAACCCGGGGGTACCGCAGGGGATCGCGAAGTTGAGCGCGAAGGGGCTGTGGGGGTCCGTGTGCCGCGCCAGGCGCGGGGAGTAGACGGCGATCTCGTCCGAGATTGGCCCCAGCGTGGCCAGGACCCGGGCGCCGCTCACTACCACGCCCGCGTCGGTCTCCCTGACGATGCGCAGCGCGGTGCCTTCCTTCAGGTTGAACATGCCGGAGACGTCCCGGCTCCGCTGTAGGTTGATCAGCGAGTGGGTCAGCGTCAGGTCGTTCTCTCGGATGTACTCGTAGTAACGCTTGATGTTCTGGCCGAACTGGGACCGGCCGCGGGCGAAATAGTCGGCCGCCGCGCCCCACGCCGCGAAGGTGACGTTCATGAAGTCGGGCGAGCGCCCCATCATCCCGCAGGTCGTGCGCGCCCAGTTCAGCATCATCTTGCCGCGCCGCGCGACGTCTTCATGGGTGCGCGGGTTGATGAACGAGAGCCCCACGCGGTCACTGCTGGTGGGCGAGACGTACGTCATCTCGTCGCGAAGCTGCGGGTCGTGCTGCATGTCGTAGAGCGAGGCGATGGCGAGCGCCCCGTTGCGGAGCCCGGGGTGGGTGGTCACGTCCTTCACCCGCTCGCCCCGCAGCCAGACCTCGCGCTCCTGCGCCTGCAGTCCCTTGAGATATTCGCCGCCCGTACGCGCTGGCATCAGCTTCTCCTCTTTTCTAGCCGCGCCTCGGCCGGCTGGGCCCAGCCCCGTGACGGCCTGCGGCGCGCACGACGCTAAACGCTATTCGACGTCCAGCTCGATGTCGCGGAGCACCGGGTCCGCCGTCCGGCACACCTCGTTCTCCACCAGGCCGCCGCACGCCGGGCAGCAGAACTGGCGGAACTGCACGTCGTCGTCGATGAACCGACGCGGATCGCCGATGAGCGTGTTGGCCGCCTGGATCGGCCGGTCGACGCGATGGCAGTGGAGCTTGTAGTTCTCGCGGGCATCGCAGAGCGGCTGGCCGCAGCGCGCGCAGCCCAGCCAGGGACGCCCGTCGCGGTTCAGTAAATCCAGGCAGTCCGTCAGGTGCCGGAGCAGGGGAAGCCGCGGGCCGGCGTAGGGCTTCGGCTCGCGGCCGAGCCGTTCGACCAGCGCCTGACGGCGCAGCGCCGCCGTCCCTGTCGCGTCGACGCGCAGCTCCTCGTCTTCACCCGTGAGCACCACGCGAAATAGCTCGCGCGCCGCGTGCGCCGAGACATCGCCGAGGTAGACGTCCTTCCGGACCGCCTCCGGATCGCGCTCGATCGGGTCGCCGTAGCCGGCGCCCGCGGCGAACGCGACCTCATAGACGTCGTCCGGCCCCTGCTGGATGTCGATCTGGCGGAGCTGGAGGAGCACGTCCTGGCCGCTGACCTCGCCGACGTCGCCGGGGATCTCGCGCCGGGCCAGCCACTGCCGGATGTCGCTCCCGCGCTTGAAGCGATAGTAGTTGGTGTTGGCCGGGTAGCCGCCCATGAGCCCGGGCGCGGTGGGTATCGCGGCGCCCGACGACTCGGTGTCCTGGACGATCCCGTCGGTGCCGTGGGGTATGAAGCTCACGGCCGCCGAATTGCCGCCCCGGAACTTGCCGGCGCCGCCGGAGTCGGTGTTCTCGCGGCGGTAGAGCACGAGCAACGGGAAGCTCTGCTCGTTGTGCTCGACGTTGCCGATGCGGCAGATGGGACTCCGCACCTGGCCCCCGGTGGCGATCCCGTCGCGGAACGAGAACGCGCCGATCGCGCCCACCATCGGATCGAGCAGGAGATAGCCGAACTTTTCGCCCCACTGATCGATGCCGCGAAAGACCGTCAGCGGAAACTGGCTGGTGCCGCCGATACACATCACGTCGCGCTTGAGCTCGGGATCGCCCGACAGCAGCTTCGAGATCGTGTTGTATGCGGGATAAAGGGAAATCTCCATCGCCTGCACCGGCGCCGTCGACACCGAGGCCGGATGCGCGGCCGACGTGAACGCGCCGAGCGAGGGCTGGAACTCGATGTGCCGCAGGGCGCCGCCGATCGCGTAGAGCTGGTCCCAGCAGAGCAGCTCGTTGATCGCGGTCATGATGGAGCCACGCCAGCCCGAGTAGGTGGTGTTGATCGCGCCGACCTGGGGCGCGGTGCCGGCGTTGTCGAAGACGAGCCGGTCGCCCCGCTTCTGCATGTTGAGCATGACCTGGTAGGTCTTGCGATCGCCGACGTACGCGACCTCGACGTAGCTCCGCTCGCGCCACACGCCGTCGGGCAGCTTGGCGAGCTTCTGGAGGAAGGCCTGCTCGGCGTTGTCGATGATCTTTCGCATCACGCCCTTGACGACTTCCGGACCGTAGCGGCGAATCAGGCCGAGGATGCGGCGCTTGGCGGTGTTGTTGCCGGCGATCTGGGCGCGCAGGTCGAGCGCGACCAGGTACGGCTTGCGCGAAGCGCGCAGGTAGACGCCCTCGATGTCGCGCCTGAGCTCCCCGCGCTCGACGATCTTCACCGGTGGGATCAGGATGCCCTCGTCGAAGGCGTCGCGCGCGTTCGGACAGAAGCTGCCGGGCGTGATCCCGCCCACGTCGTACTGGTGCAGGACGTTGGTGATCCAGCAGAAGAGCTTGCCGTCCCAGAACAGGGGTGTGAGCAGCGTGACGTCCATCTGATGGGCGGCGCCGACCCAGGGATCGTTCGAGAGGAACATGTCGTCCTCGAAGATGCCCGGGTTTTGCGAGCGGTACTCGAGCGTCCACTTCACCTGCACGTCCGAGACGCCGGACATGTAGAGCTGATACGGCCCGTAGTAGATGAACTCGCCGTCCTCGGTGAAGATCGAGGAGTTGAGGTCGAACGCGTACATCGCCACCGGCGAGCCCGAGATGCGCTGGATCGTCATCCCCAGCTCTTCGTTGATGTTCCAGAGGTTGTGGCGGATGACTTCGTAGGTGATCGGATCGATCTTGTCCGTCCACTCCTTGTGCAGCGTGAGGCTCGGGTGGATCGCGAGCGTGTCGCCGGGAATGTAGGAGAAGGTCGTCCCGTCGTGGGGGCCGGAGATCGTCGAGCTCGGGTGGGGGCGGTCGGCCATGTCAGAAGTCTCCCACGCTATCGAAGGCCTTCCTGCTCGCGGAGGCGCTTGATGGCTTCGAGTTGCAGCAGCGATTCCCGGTCCTTCGGTCGTCCGATATGACGCTTGATCCGGATGAGATCGTCCAGGCCGATCACGCGAGTCGGTCGGCCACCGATCGACATGGTCTCGGCGTGAGGAAGCAGGTCTTCGTAGGTTCCGATCGGCTCTAGGTACCCGAGAAAGTCCAGCGGGTACTCGCCATCGACCTCGAACGTGTAGTTCTGACCGAGCGCGAGCGCCTCCGCATCCAGTCTGAATTTCAGTTCGGGAGGCGCATCTCGCAGGGTCAAGCTCAGCGTCCCGAGGGCCGCGGCGAGGCGCTCGAGATTGTCGCGCGTGCGCCGATAGCACAGATCGACGTCGTAGGTAACACGCGAGCCGCCCATGAGAGCCTCGGCCTGTCCACCGACGATGATGAACTCTACGCCATGGTCGGCCAGGAGGGCACAGAACCGCTCAAGCGCGCTTGGCTCGCGCCGCTCTTCCAATGGCCTGCACCCTCTGCGCGTCTCGACGAGCTCGGTCGGCTCGGCGTGCCCGCTCCGTCGGCGAGAGGCGCATGTTGGCGCGGATCAGTGAGAGATCCACCCCATTTTCATCGTACTGGCCGGCCGCCCCGATAGGCCGGGCCGAAGGAGACGTCTTGGAAGAGTCGCGGCGCTGATCATCCACTCCGGCCATTCTACTTCCCGCCCAGGTCGATCAACACGTTGCCATACGAATCGAGCCGCGCGCGCTCGAAGGGGTGGACGACGATCGTGGTGTCGGGGACCTGGATGATGGCCGGCCCGGGGATCACGTTGCCCGGCGCCAGCCGATGGCCCCAGAAGACCGGCGTGGCCTCGAAGTCGCCGAGCTCCGCCCAGTAGACGCGCCGCGTCCCCGCCCGCGCTTCCTGCACAGGCTCGCGGTCGACCTCGCGCGCGGCGACGATGCGCGGCTTGGCGCTGATCGCCGAGGCGCGCACGCGGTAGGTGACGATCTCCACGCGCGCCTCGTGGAACCCGGCGCCCTTGCCGTACACGGTCTCGTAGCGCCGATGGAAGTCGCCGACCAGCGTCGCGAGCGCCGCGGCGTCGAGGGGCCCCGGCGCCACCGGCACCTCGACCTCGTTGATCTGGCCTTTGTAGCGGATGTCCGCCGAGCGGCCGAGCCGCGCCAGATTCAGGTCGACGCCGTCGGCGGCGAGCTGGCGCAGGCCCTGCATCTCGAGCGCGGCGAAATGGCTCATGACCCGCGCCGGGTCGAACGGGCTCGACTGGATGTCGACGGCCTCATAGATATGCAGCAGGTCGGCCGAAGCGGCGCCGAGCGCCGACCAGAGCGAGCAGATCTCGCCCAGCGGGACCACGACGCCCTGAGCGCCGAGCTCACGCGCGTAGACACCGGCGTGCACGGGACCGGCGCCGCCGTAGGCGAACACCACACAGTCACGCGGGTCGTACCCCTTCTGCACGGTGGCCTTGCGGATCAGATCGGCCATCTGGTGCTCGACGACCCGCACGGCGCCGCTCGCCGTCTCCACCAGGCCCATCCCGAGCCGCGTGGCGATCGGCCCGAGGCTCGCGCGGGCCTCGTCGAGATCGAGGCGCAGCCGACCGCCCAGGAAGTACTCGGGATCGATGTAGCCGAGCACCAGGTCGGCGTCGGTCACCGTCGGCTGCGTGCCGCCGCGTCCGTAGCACGCGGGGCCGGGCTTGGCGCCCGCCGAGATCGGACCGACCCGCATCGTGGCGCTCACCTCGTCGATCCAGATGATCGAGCCCCCGCCGCTGCCGACCGAGCGGATGTCGATGCGCGGGACGAAGTACTCGTACTGGTGGACGACACTCTGGTAGCTCGCGATCGGCTCGCCGTCCCACACCAGGCCGACGTCGAACGACGTCCCGCCCATGTCGGTGGCGATGATGTGCTTGGCGCCGATGATCCCGCCCAGGTATTGCGACGCGAGCACGCCCGCCACCGGCCCGGAGTCGAGCGTCAGGAACGCGCGCCGCGCAGACTCGGCGGCGGGGATCACGCCGCCGCCGCACTGCATAACCTGCAACGGGTAGCGCAGGCCCGCCGCCTGGGCGCGCGACTCGAGCCGGTCGAGATACCGCGACATCACCGGGCCCAGATACGCGTTGAGCACCGTCGCGACCGTGCGCTCGTACTCGCCCCAGCGGGGGATCAGGTCGGCCGAGCAGCAGACGAAGACGCCGGGCGCCAGGCGCTCGACCATCTGCTTCACGCGCCGCTCGTGCTCGGGCGCCTTGAAGGACCAGAGAAAGCAGATCGCGATCGCCTCGACACCCTTGGCGACGAGCCGGGCGATGGCCTGCTCGGCCTCGGCCTCGTTCAGCTCGACGACCACCTGGCCCTTGCAGTCGACGCGCTCGCTGACCTCGGCGATGAACGGCTTGGGCACGATTGGGTCCGGCTTGCCGCTCTCGGGGAAATGGAGGACCTGGACGTTGTTGAGGCCGGGCACACCGCGGGCCCCCCGCATGATGTGGATGACGTCGCGGTGTCCCTTGGTCGTGATGAGCCCCACGCGCGCACCCCGACGCTGGAGCATGGCGTTCGTGCCGACCGTGGTGCCGAGCGCCAGCCGCGCGGTCTCGCCCAACAGCGCCTCGATCGTGACGCCGAGCCGCTCGGCGGCCACCCGCAACGACTCCATGACGCCTTCCGAAAAATCGTCCGGGGTGGACGGCGCCTTGGCGGCGGTGAGATTCCCGTCGGCGTCCATCACGATGCAGTCCGTGAAGGTCCCGCCGGTGTCGATGCCGATGATGTAGGCCATGCCCGCTCTCCCACGACCGCGGATTGCGCCGAGTATAATCCCGCCCGTTGGAGACGACAGCGAATCGTGGATGAGGATCTGCTCGAGGGCCGGGATCTCCGGACCTGCAGGGCCCACTAGAATTCGAGGGTAACTGAATCAGCGCTCACGCGGCGGGTGTATTGCCTGGAAGACTCGCGCCGCCGTCAACGGGAGCGTCGTGATGGCCAGATCCCCCGACCCGAGCGCGTCGCACACCGCGTTGGCAATCGCGCCGCCGAGGCCGGGGTTGCCGACTTCACCCAGACCGCGCAGGCCGAGCGGGTTCGTGGTCGCGCGCACTTCCTGATAGAAGCCGTTGACCGGCGGGACATCGGGCGCCGCCGGCAGCGCGTAATCCATGAAGGTGCCCGACTGCAGCTGGCCATCGGCGCCGTAGACGAGGCTCTCGTGCAGGGTGTTGCCGATGCCGAAGGCGACGCCGCCCACGAGCTGGCCGTCGACCAGCGCCGGGTTCACGGCGCGGCCAACGTCGGCGCCCACCACCACGCGGACGAGCTTGATGGCGCCGGTCTCCGGGTCGACGTCCACGACCACGGCGGCGGCACCGCCGGCGTAGGTGATCTTCGGCACCTCGAACGACGCGCCCGCCGTCAGCCGACGCTCCGCCGCCAGCTCGGTCAGCGTCGCGCGGCGGCCCTTCGACTCCAGAACGCCGCGCGCGTACTTCACGTCGGTCTCCGGGACGCCCCACCGGGCGGCGGCGCGTTGGCGCGCCTCGGCGATCAGCTTCGCCGCGGCGAGATGCGCGGCGTTGCCGGCGGTGATGGTGCCGCGCGAGCCGTAGGTGCCGACGCCGCTCTCCACCATCGCGGTGTCGGCGTGACGCACCGTAAACTTCGCGGTCGGCAGACCGAGCGCCTCGCCCAGGATCTGAGCGAGCACGGTCTCGAGCCCCGGGCCCATGGAGGATGCGCCGGTGTCGACGACCAGCGTGCCGTCGGGGCGCGCCTCCACTTGCGTCGTCTCGAAGGGACCGAGGCCGGTCTTCTCCACGTAGATCGCGAACCCGATGCCTCGACGGAGCCCGCCGTCCCGCGCATTCAACGCGGCCTGCTCAGCCCGGGCGCGCTCATAGTCCAGGCGGCGCAGCATCTCATCGAACAGGGCAGGGAAGTCGCCGGAGTCGTAAACCGTGCTCACGCCGAAGGATTTGGTCCCGCAGTCGTACGGCATTTGGTCGGGCCGGATCAGATTACGCCGGCGGATCTCCGCGGGGTCGAGGCCCAGACGCGCGGCGGCGTGGTCCATGAGGCGCTCGCGGACGAAGTTGCACTCGGGGCGCCCGGGCGAGCGCAGCGTGCCGGCGGGCGTCTTGTTGGTCACGACCGACCAGAGATCGCACGCGTAGTTGGGGACGCGATAGGGCCCGGGCAGCAGCGCGGCGCCGAACTCGGCCGGCACGAGCGCCGCGGTGCGCACGTAGGCGCCGATATCGGCGTGGATCACCGCGCGCATGCCGACGATGCGGCCTTCGCCATCGAAGCCGACCTCGATCTCGTAGGCGACCTCGCGCGCGTGGTTGGCCGCCATCAAGTTCTCGCGTCGGCTCTCGATCCAGCGCACGGGCCGGCCGAGCTTCATGGCGGCGAGCGGCACCAGGATGTCCTCGGGATAGAGCTCGCCTCGCACGCCGAAGCCGCCGCCCACGTCCACCTCGGTGAGGCGCAGCGCGCCCAGCGGAATGCCGAAGATCGGCGCCAGGATGGTCCGGTTGATGTGGATGCACTTGGTGGACCCGATCAGGTGGAGCTCGCCGCCCCGCGGGTCGGGCGGCACCGCCACGAGCCCGCGCGTCTCGAGCGCGGCCGCCGTCTGCCGTGGATACGTGAAGCGCTCACGGAGCACGAGCGCGGCGCCGGCGAGTGCCGCATCGGCGTCGCCCACGCGCATCGTGATCGTGGCGACGTTGTTCGTGTCGGTGCTCTGGAAGAGTCGCGGGGCCCCGGGAGCGAGCGCGTCGTCGGTCGATGCGCAGGCCGGAAGTGGCTCGTAGGCGACGTCCATCCGCTCGACGGCGTCACGCGCGATGTACGGATCGTCGGCGACGACCACCGCCACCGGCTCGCCCACGTAGCGGACGACCTCTCGCGCGATGGCCGGCTGCAGGTAGCGCTCCGTGCCCTTGGGAGCCGGCACCCGGTTGGGAATGACGGCGGCCGCGGGGACGTCGGCGCCGGTGAGGACGGCGTGGACGCCGGGCAGGTCGCTCGCGGCCTTCGTGTCGATCGACACCAGGCGCGCGTGCGCGTGAGGTGAGCGCAACACGACCGCGTGCAGCATCCCGGCCACGCGTACGTCCTCGACGAACCGGCCGGTGCCGGTGACGAACCGATCGCCGCCCAGTCGTGGATGCGCTTCGCCGATCACGCGCGAGATCCTATCATCGCCGGGCGTGCGACACGCGCGCTGCGTGGCACCTCGTCGGAGGGCGTGATAGCGTAACGATCCCAAGCACCGCACCTGGCATGAGGAGATCACGATGACCGACGTCACGAAGAGCGGGGCCTAGCGTCATGGCCCGAGCCGACACGATGAAGGCGATGATCTTGCCGGAGTTCGGGGCGCCGCTCCGGCTCGCGACGGTTCCCGTGCCGAAGATCGGCCCCAACGACGTCCTGCTGCGCGTGCGTGCGGCCGGCGTCGGGCTCACGGTGGTCATCATGACCGCGAACCCCGGCCGGGTGACGTCGTTCCCGCGTATCCCCGGTCACGAGGTCGCGGGAGACGTCGCCGAGATCGGGTCCGAGGTCTCCCACGTCAAGATCGGGGATCGTGTGACCTGTCACTTTTACCTCACCTGCGGGGTCTGTCGCTTCTGTCGTAGCGGGCGGGAGACGCTCTGTCCCGCATCGCCCGGGAACGTCGGGATGGCGAGCGACGGCGCCTACGCGGAGTACATGGCCATCCCGGCCAGGAACGTCACGGCGATCCCGACCGGCGTGAGCGACGTCGACGCGGCGGTCGCCGCCGACGCGATCGCCACGACCTATCACGCCTGCCGCGAGGAAGCGAGGATCGGCCCGGGTGACTTCGTTCTGATCGTCGGCGCGGGTGGCGGCGTGGGTATCCACGCCGTGCAGATGGCGAAGCTCTCCGGCGGCTGGGTGCTGGCCGCCGATATTTCAGACGACAAGCTCGCGGCGGCCAAGGAATGCGGCGCCGACGCGCTGGTCGACGTTCGCCGCGGCGATCTGGCCTCGCAGGTTTCGAAGCTCACGGGCGGCCGCGGCGTCGACGCGGCGATCGATTTCGTGGCGTCACGCGAGACGCTCGAGGGCTCGCTCAAGTCGCTCGCCCGCGCCGGCCGGCTCGTGATCATCGGCAGCCGCCCGACGGCGGTCTTCGGCGTCGATTCGAACTTCACGGTCGACCCGCGCCACATGCTGGCCTCGATGCTCGAGATCCACGGCTCGCGCTACGTGACGCTGACCGAGATCGCTCAGACGCTCGAGCTCTTGAGACTGAAGCGCATCCGCGCGATCGTGAGCCGGACGTTTCCGCTCGAGCGTGCCGAGGAGGCGCACGAGCTGCTCAGGAAGAACGCGCTCATTGGGCGAGCCGCGCTCGTTCTCGCGCACTAGCGGCCGAGGAACGCCTTCGCGCGCGCGGTCTCCGGGCGCGCCGTGTCGGCCTTGCTGGCCAACGCGACGAGCTTCTCGTAGTATCCCGCCGCCTTCTGGCGGTCACCGGCCGCCTCCGCGGCCCGCCCGGCGCCATAGAGACCGCGATAGCGGTTCGGGTTCTCCTTCAGCGACGCCTCGAACTCACGCTGCGCGGCCGCGCCCTGGCCGATCTGGAGCAAGAGTTCGCCGAGCAGCTCGCGCATCGGATAGAGCCGGTTCTCCATCGCCACGTGCTTGACGCTGGCGTCCTCGTTGTCGGCGGCGGCCCGCATGAACTTCAGGGCCTGGTCACGCGCCCCCTCGGCATAGGCCACCCACGCCGAGACGGCCAGCATCTGCTCTTCGGTCCGGTCGGCCCAGTAGCCTTGATTCGACCTCTCCAGCGCCGTGCGCAGCTCCTGCATCGCCTGGATCTCTTGCTTCGCGCCGGCCGGGTTGCCGCTCCGCGCCATCCCGAGGCCTCGGGTGAAGCGAACGAGGGAGTCGGCCTGCGCGCGTCCTGTCGAGACGACCGGCAGCGCGGCCGCGCCGGCCCAGTCGCCGCGCTCGAGCACGTAGCGCGTCGGGACCACCGCCACGGCGGTGAACACCGCGATGTTGGGGTACTCCGCCTTGGGCAACGCGGCGACCTGATCGGCGAGCGTCCTGGCCTTGGCGTCCTGGGCGAGCTGCAGATGGGCGTACACGAGGAAGTCGGTTGCATGATGATAGTCGGGCTGGATCTCGAGCGCGGACCGGTTCGAGGCGATCGACTCCTCCCACATGCCGACCATGGAGTAGATGTGCGAGGCGGCGCGAGCCGCCCATAGAGCGCCGCGATCTTGATGCCCTTATCGGCGAGCGGCGGGTAGTCGTACGCGTGCACCAGGTAGTGCGCCACGCCCGGATGGTCGGGGTTCTGCTTGAACAACCGCTCCAGGATCTCCGCCGACTTGAGCTGGTTGGCGTAGGTCTTGTCGTTCTTGGGCGCCGAGGCCTGCAGGGTCAGCGCGTAGTAGACGGACGCCTCGAAGTCGTCGGGGTAGCGCTGCGTCAGCTGCTCCATCGCCTTCGTGTAGGCGGCCATGCGGGCGTTCAGCGGCACCTTGTCGTGGTCGCGGTAGTAGACGCCGATCGCCTCGATCCAGTCCCGCTCGCGCTGAGTCTTCGGCGCGAGTGCGCGCGCTTTGTCCAGGGCCTCGGCCGCCGCCGCAGCATCTTTCGGCGGCGGCGCCGCCGCCAGCGAGTTTCCGAGGTAGTTGAGGGCCAGCCCCCAGTACCCCATGGCGCAGCTCGGGTCCTGCTGGATGACCGCGTCGAACACCTTGCGCGCCTCCGTGAACCAGTACGAGTGCAGCATCGCCACGCCGCGCTCGAACTGCGTCTGCACCTGGGCGTCGCAGGACGTCGGGAAGGTGACCTTGCCAAGCTTGTCCTGGGCGAATCCCTGGGCCGGGAACGCGACGAGAGCGAGGAGAAGAGCGATCGCCGTCGCCGTGATTCTCATAGACCCTCCGCTAGCAGGCCACCGCTGCCGCGTCCCAAAGACCCGGCGGACCGAGAGCCCGTCAGTGCTCGCGGCCGGCGCGCAGCACGCGGCCGGGGAAGGCGCCGGTGTGCTTGCCGTGCTCCAGCACCACCTGGCCGCCGACGACGACGTGGTGCACGCCTTCGGCGCCCTGGACCCGACGCGGCGTGCCGGACGGTCCGTCGTGGGTGACCTCGTCCTCCTTGATGCCGATCGACGCGAGGTCGAACACCATGAGGTCGCCCGCCAGTCCCTCGCGGATCATTCCGCGGTCGTGCAGGCCCATGATGCGGGCGGGCTGGAACGTGTACCGACGGATCGCGTCCTCGAGCGTGAGCAACTCGCGATCGCGCACCCACTGGCCCAGCACGTAGCTCGATTCGCCGGCGGTGCAGAAGTTCGTGTTCAGGTGGGCGCCGGCGTCCGACTGCGTCGGCAGCGCGTGGCCGCTCTTCACCATGTCGGCGATCTGCACTTCTTCCGCGTCCGAGCGCGTCATCAGCTGGAACTCGGTGTCGAGCCCTTCCTCGAGCGCCAGGTCGAGCATGACGTCGGCCACGTGCTTGTTCAGCTTCTCGGCGAGCGCCGTGAGGCTCTGGTCGACGAGCCCCTGGTGCTTGGCGAGCTTCACCTTGCGGACGAAGATCGAGCTCCAGGGCACGAGCCGGCCCGGCACGCCCGGCCGCCGCCGCTGAGGCTTCAGCGCCTGGTCGCGCATCTTCGCGCGCCGCTCGGGGTCGGCCAGCGCGGCCAGCCGATCGGGGACGCGCAGGTGCATCACGACGTCCCACACGTCGAGGTTGTGGAAGAAGGTCGTCTTCTTCAGCGTGAACCTCGGATTGAAGGGGATAGCCCGCAGCAGGTTGTAGAGCTGCGCGCCCTCACGCGAGGCCTTCTCCACGTACGGCCGGGCGTTCGTGTCGAAGCTCAGGAAGAACACCGGGCGGCCGCTCGCCACGGCCACGTCGCGCAGGTGGTCGAGGTCCGCCGGGCTCGGCTTACCGGCGCCCTTCGGCAGGATTTCGATGATCCCGCGATTGAACTCGCCGAGCGTGCGGCCGAAGGCCACGCGCTCCTCGTCGGCGGCGAGCCGGCTCGGCACGGGCTGGCCTTGCGGCCCCGCGTGCGTGGGCGAATCCGTCGTGCTCCAGCCCCAGGCGCCGGCCTCGAGCGACTCATGCAGCAGCCGCTGCATGTGCGCGATCTCGTCCAGCGTCGCGGCCCGGTCCCAGGCGGCCTGGTCCATCGCCGAGAGGCGCAACGGGTTGTGGCCGACCAGCGGCATCAGGTTGAGCCCGAGCCCGATGTCGATCGCGGTCAGGTACTCGTCGAAGTTCTCCCATGTCCACGGAACGACGGACGCGAGCGAGCGCACCGGGATGTCCTCGACGCAGCAAAACGTCGCGAGCATCGCGTCGCGATGCTCAGGCCGCAGCGGCGCCAGGGTCAGGCCGCAGTTGCCCATCAGCACCGTAGTGACGCCGTGCCAGATGGACGAGGTGCAGAGCTTGTCCCAGAACGGCTGGGCGTCGTAGTGGGTGTGCGTGTCGATGATGCCCGGAGCGACGAAGAGGCCCTCGGCATCGATCGTCGCGGCCGCCGAGGAGCGGATCTTGCCGATCTCGACGATCTTGCCGTCCTTCATCCCGACGTCGGCGCGATAGCGGGAAAACCCTGAGCCGTCGACGACCATGCCGTTCTTGATGACGAGATCGTGAGCCATCAGTTTCTTCCTCCGGAAGCTCCCTCACAGGCTGGAGATCGCGGGATCGGTCAAGGAACAGCACAGGCTTCTCGTAGCACACCTATCGGGGTATCGGCAACAAAGGCTTCCGGCCGGGGTGAAGCTGCTGGTCGACGGCCCTGAACATCAGCGCTGTCGCGGCGTAGTTCCCCATCAGCGCCACGAGCTCGACCACACCCTGCCGCCCGAACAAGTCGACGGCCCGGGCGAACGTCCGCGACTGAACCTTACGACGGCGAAAGAGCTCCCGGCCGAAGGCGACGATCATGGCTTCCTTGGCCGGCAGCCCGGACACGGGGCGCCGGCGCTTCACGACGTCGATGATCTTCTGCTCCAGCCCCTCGCCGAGCGCGGCGGGCTCGTGAGCCGTCCACTCGAACTGGCTGTCGAGCTCGCGCGCGGCGACCAGGATCGCCAGCTCGGTCAGACGGCGGTCGAGCGCAGCGTCGAAGCGCAGGTGCTGGTTCACGGCGCGCTGGAGCTCGCCGAGCCTGGGACTGTGGAGCCAGATCCCACTTGGCCCCTGCAGCCCCGCCAGCGTCCGGCTCTGCTGGCTGACGACCGCGTCGTAGAGCTTCTTTCCCTGGTCGTCCATCTCCCCGCGCTTGCGCAGAGGCAGACGGGACAGGGACTCGGCGTGTACGTCCGCCGGCAGTGCGGACGCCGTCGCCGCCGCGGCGGCGCGGCGGCGGGAGCGACGCGCCCTCAACGCTTGCGCGCGTATTTGGTGAGGCGCTTGCCGCCGGCCTCGGCGAGGTAAATATCGCCCCGGGAGTCGGCCCAGATGCCGTGGCCCGAGGGTGAGTCAAAGCGCGCCAGCACCTTGCCGGTCTTCTCCATCACGCTGACCGACGGCCGCTGCTCGCTGACGTACGCGATCTCCTGCGCGTCGAAGTAGATGTCCGTGGGCTTGTGGACGTCGCGCCACTGGGCGACGAACTTGCCCTCGGGCGTGAAGACCTGGATGCGGCTGTTCTCCCGATCGCACACGTAGACCGTGCCCGCACGGTCGACCCAGAGGCTGTGGGGGAGATGGAACTCCCCGGGCTCCTGTTTGCCAGGCTTGCCCCAGGAGGCGATCAGCTTGCCGTCGGCCGCGAAGCGGTGCACGCGGCTGTTCCGGTAGCCGTCGGACACGTAGAGCTCGCCGGACGGCGCCGGGAACATCTCGGTCGGCTTGTTGAACGGCCCGGCGGCCCGCGGCGGAAGCTCGATGTCCTTCGTCGCCCCGGTGTCGGAGGCCTGGCCCCGGACGCCCAGCGAGAGCAGCGGCTTGCCGTCGAGGGTGAACTTCATTGCCAGATGATCGTTGCGGTCGGTCACATAGATCACGTCGTCCTTGATGGAGATGCCGTGGGGGTCGGTGATGAGGCCGCTGCCCCACGACGTGAGGTATTGTCCGTTGCGGTCGAACACGACGATGGGCGGATCCTTGCGCTGGAAGGCGTAGACGCGGTCCTGAGAGTCGGTGGCCACCGCGCTCACCTGGCCCCACGTCCAGCCGCTCGGCAGCTGGGCCCACTTCTCGTTCAGCTCGTACTGGTAGGTGCCGCTGCCCACGATCGTCATGGACGATTCCTCCTCTGTTTAGAGTCGCGCCTCGGCCGGCGGGGCCCCAGCCCCACGACGGCCCGCGGCGCGCACTGCGTGTTTAGAGTCCCACCGCGGGAGAGGCGAGGGCGCTTGACGCGCGCCCGTCTCGGGGATGATGATTCGTGCACTCCACTTAACGGAGGCCGAGATCCCGCATCCCACGCCCACGCCCTCCAGCCACTTCGCGCTCGAGATCGACGATACTGGGACGCCATGCTATCTCACCTGGACGAGCTCGGCATCAAGCACGTCCGGACGTCGGCGGCCAGCGTGAGCGCGAACCTCGGCCGCACACGAGCTGGTCTACAACTCGGTATGGACGCTCAGGGGAGCAAAGTGGAGCCGGCGTCTCACAGCTAACAACGGGAGAATGAAGCGATCATGGCCGACAAGATCTCTGCGCCGACGCTGAAGGGTCTTCTCGAGGGCAGCGCGCCGTTCGCGCTGATCGACGTCAGGGAAGCGGGCGAGCACAACAGCAGCCATATCCCCGGTGCCAGCCTGATTGCTCGGCGGCAGCTTGAGCTCTCGATCAGGCACGCCGTCCCGCTGACCGGCACGCACGTGGTCCTGTGCGACGACGACGCGCGGCGCGCCCAGCTCGCGGCCGCCACCGTCGAGCGGCTGGGCTACCGTCGCGTGTCGGTGCTCGACGGCGGGATCAACCGCTGGGTGACCGACGGCTTCGAGACCGAGTGGGGCAGCAACGTGCCCAGCAAGGACTTCGGCGAGAAGGTCGAGGTCGTCAACCACGTCCCGGAGATCGAGGCCAAGGAGCTCGCCGAGCGCATCGCCAGGGGCGAGAAGTTCGTCATCCTGGATAGCCGCACGCCCGAGGAGTTCCGGCGCTTCTGCATCCCAGGCGGCCGGAGCGTGCCGGGCGGCGAGCTGTCGCTGCGCATCACCGACATCGCCAAGAACCTCGACAGGGACACGACGATCATCATCAACTGCGCGGGCCGCACGCGCAGCATCATCGGCACGCGCGTCCTGCAGCGCATGGGGATCCCCAACGTGTGCGGCCTGAAGAACGGGACCGCCGGCTGGGTGCTCGCGGGCCACAAGCTGGAGACCGGCGCGGATCGCGTGCAGCTGGCCCCGCCGTCGCCCGAGGGCGTGGCGGCGGCGGAAGCGTACGCCGCGAAGCTCGCCGCCGAAGACGGCGTGCGCTACCTCGACGTCGCCGGGTTGTCGAGGATGGTCGAACGCGGCCGCCAGGAGGTCGTCTACCTGATCGACGTCCGCACCGCCGAGGAGTACGCCGCGGGCCACATTCCCGGCTTCCGCTGGTTCCCGGGTGGCCAGGCCGTCCAGCGCTCCGACGACGTGGCGGTCGTGAAGAACGCGCCGATCGTGTTCGCCTGCGACGGCAAGGCGCGCGCGACCCTGATCGCGTCCTGGTACCGCCAGATGGGCTTCCGCGAGGTCTACGCCGTCAGCGGCGGCACGTCCGCCTGGACCGCGAGCGGCCGCTCGCTCGAGCGCGGCGTTCCGGACGAGACTCCAGTCGGCTACCGCGAAGCGCGCGGCAGCGAGAAGGCCGTGTCGCCGGCCGCGCTGCACGCCTCGCCGCCGCCGGCCATCATCTTCGTCGACACCAGCCAGGACTTCGCGCGCGGACACGTGCCCGGCGCCCGCTGGGTCCCGCGCGGGTGGCTCGAGCTCTGGATCGGCGACGTCGTGCCGTCGAAGAGCATGCCGGTCACGGTGACCTGCCTCAACGATCAGAGCTCGATGCTCGCTGCGGTGACGCTCAAGGAGCTCGGCTACCAGCACGTGTCGGTGCTCGACGGGGGCATGGCGGCGTGGCAGAAGGCGGGGCTCCCGCTCGAGAAGGGGCTGTCAGGCGTGATGGCGCCGCCGACCGACGTCGTGCCCGCCGGACCCGATCGCAACTTCGCTGATATGCAGAATTACCTGCGATGGGAAGAAGCGCTGGGATACAAGTACGCCCCGGCGAAAGGGTAGGCCCGCGTGGCCGCGAACGAGATGAAGATCGCGACGCCCGACCTGGTCACGAACTCCTACTTCCCGGCGCTCGCCGCCGAGGAGCTCGGCGTCTATCGCGAGGAGGGGCTCGATGCCCACGTCGAGCTGCTCCCGTCGCTCGACGCGGTGAACGCGCTGCGTGACGGCGCCGTGGACTTCGTGGCGGGAGGCGCGCACACGATGCTGCTGGCGTTCCCGAACTGGAGCGGCGCCAAGCTGGTGGTCACGCTGTCCCAGGGAACGCCGTGGCTCCTGGTCCTGCGCGCGGACCTGCCGGCCCGGCGCGGCGACGTCGGCGCCGTGAAGGGGCTTCGCATCGGCGCCGCGCCCGGCCCGGACCGGGCCTTCATGAGGCTCCTGCACGAGGCCGGTGTCGATCCGGTCCGCGACGGCGTCACGATCGCGCCCGTGCCCGGCGGCACGGCGCCGGGCGCCTCCTTCGGCGTCCTCGCCGCCGAGGCGCTCGAGCGCGGCGCCGTGGACGGGTTCTGGGCGAACGCGCTCGGCAGTGAGACCGCGGTGCGCCGCGGCGTCGGCAAGATCGTGCTCGACGTTCGTCGCGGCGACGGGCCGCCCGACGCCGGGCGGTACACGTTCGCGGCGCTCTCGACGACCGACGCGCTGATCGCGCGCGACCCCGAGCGCGTCGCCGCGGCCGTGCGCGCGATCGTCCGCGCCCAGCAGATCCTCAAGAAAGAGCCGGCGCGCGCGACCGAGGTCGGGCGGCGACGGTTTCCACCGGCGGCGGCCGATCTCATCGCGGCGGTCGTCGAACGCGACTTGCCCTTCTACGATCCGCGGATCGACGAGCGGGCCGTGACCGTCATGAACGGCTTCGCTCGGACGCTCGGGCTCCTGACAGGGCCGGTGAGCCACGAGCGCGTGGTCGCGACGCGCTTCCGAACTCTCTGGAGCGTCTGAGCGTCAATAGAGATGACAGGCCGTGACACGGCCGGGCTTGATCTCGCGAGCCGCCGGCTCTTCCGTCTCGCACCGCTCCATCGCCTTCGGACAGCGCGGGTGAAAGCGGCACCCGGCGGGCGGCTTCACCGGATTTGGCACCTCGCCCCGCAGGACGATCCGCTGCCGTCGCGCCGAGGGATGCAGCGGCAGCGCCGCAGACAAGAGCGCCTCCGTGTAGGGATGCAGGGGCT
Organism: Candidatus Rokuibacteriota bacterium; assembly: GCA_003220435.1. Classification (GTDB taxonomy): domain Bacteria; phylum Methylomirabilota; class Methylomirabilia; order Rokubacteriales; family CSP1-6; genus AR31. Next base: position 81,676 of record QHSL01000074.1, read on the forward strand.
CGGCGTAAACCGCGTCGCACTCGCCGGTCTCGACCAGCTTGCCCGCGTACATGACCGCCAGGCGCGTCGCCAGGTAGCGGGCGGCCGCGAGATCGTGGGAGATGATCACGTAGGCGAGGCCGAGTTTTTCTTGCAGTCCCTTCAGGAGATTCAGGATCTGGGCGCGGATCGAGACGTCGAGCGCCGACACCGGCTCGTCGAGGACGATGAACTTCGGATAGGTCACGAGCGCGCGCGCGATCGCGATGCGCTGGCGCTGGCCGCCGCTGAACTCGTGCGGATAGAGCCCGGCGCTGTCGCGCCGGAGTCCCACGAGCTGCAGGACTTCGCGCACGCGATCGCTCTTCTCGGCGCGGCTCAGGCCACCGTCGCGCGGCAGCGGCTCGCTGACGATGTGCTCGACGCGCATGCGCGGATTGAGCGAGCTGTAGGGATCCTGGAACACGGCCTGGACCGAGCGGCGGTAGCGCGCCAGGTCGTCGCGGGTGAACGCCGTGACCTCCTTGCCATCGAAGCGCAGCGAGCCAGCGGTCGGGCGCTCCAGCAGCAGGATGATCTTGGCCAGCGTCGTCTTGCCCGACCCGGACTCGCCCACGATGCCGAGCGTCTCGCCGGCGCCGACCTTCATGCTCACTCCGTCCAGCGCCTTGACCGATGCGCTGGGGCCGATCGCGAAGCCGGTGCTCACCGGGAAGTACTTCTTGAGACCGACCGCCTCGATCATGCGCGGGTGCCCGCGGCCTTCGCCGCCCAGCACTCCGCCAGGTGGCCGCTGCCGACCGAGACCGTGGGCGGCGATTGCTCCTCGCAGATCGACTGTCGCTCCGGACACCGCGGGGCGAAGGGGCACCCGGCCGGGAGCCGCGCGAGATCAGGCGGCTGACCGCCGATCTCGACGAGCTGCTGGCGGCCGAGCCCGACGTCGGGGAGGCAACGAAGGAGCGCACGCGTGTAGGGGTGGCTCGGGTTGCTGAAGACCTCCAGCGTGGTTCCCGTCTCGACGATGCGCCCGGCGTACATCACCGCGACACGATCGGCGATGGCCGCGACGATGCCGAAATCGTGGGTGACCAGGATGATCGCGACGCCGGCCGCCGCCTGGACTTCCTTGAGCAGGTCCAGGTACTGCGCCTGGATGGTCACGTCGAGCGACGTCGTCGGCTCGTCCGCGATCAAGAGCCGCGGTTCGCACGAGAGCCCGATCGCGCTCGACACGCGCTGGCGCATCCCGCCGCTGAACTGGTGGGGGTACTGGCCGAGCCGCGTGTCGGCCGCCGAGATGCGCAAGCGTCCCAGCGCCCCCAGGACGCGCTCGCGCAGCGCCGAGCCGCGCAGCCCCTGGTGGAGCCGAACGACCTCGCTGACCTGCGTCCCGATGGTGAGGGCGGGGTTGAGTGAGGTCATCGGGTCCTGGAGGACCATTGCGATCTTCTTGCCGCGCACGCGCCGCATCTCACCCGGGCTCTTGGTGAGGAGATCCTCGCCCTCGAACAGTATGCGGCCGCCGACGATCCGGCCTGCCGGCTCGGGCACCAGCCGCACCAGCGAGAGGCACGTGACAGACTTGCCGCAGCCGGACTCGCCCACGAGCGCCAGTGTCTCGCCGGCGTGGAGCGTGAAGCTGACGCCGTCGACCGCCTTGGTGACGCCGCGGCGGGTGAAGAAGTGGGTTTTGAGATCCTCGACGACCAGCAGCGGGGCCGCGGCCACCTATCCTCCGTCCGCGCCGGCGGCGGCGCCCCGGGGGCGCGCCTCCGGGACCGGCTCGATCGCCGGCTCGGCCTCGGCGCGGCTCCCGAGCTGGCGCAGCTTGGGATCCAGGTGATCGCGGAGCCAGTCGCCCATCAGGTTGACGGCCAGGACGGTCAACAGCATCGCCAGGCCGGGAAAGAGCGTGATCCACCAGGCCGTGGCCAGGAAGCCGCGCCCGTCGGCGATCATCAGTCCCCAGGCCGGATTCGGCGGCGGCACGCCCACGCCGAGGAAGCTGAGCGTGCCCTCCAGCAGAATCACGTATCCGACCTGAAGCGTCGAGATCACCAGCAGCGTCGGCACCACGTTGGGGAAGATGTGGCGGCAGATGATCCAGGTGCTCGAGCGCCCGGCGACCACGGCGAGCGCGACGAAGTCCTGCTCCTTGATCCCGAGCGTCTCGCCGCGAATCTGCCGGGCGAAGCGCGGCCAGAGCAGGAGCGAGATGACCAGGATGACGTTGCGGAAGCTCGGCTCGGACACCGCGACCAGCACGACCGCGATCAAGATCGTCGGCAGCGACAGGCCGATGTCGGCGAAGCGCATCAGGAGCGAATCGGTGAAGCCCCCGCGGTAGCCGGAGATCAGCCCCAGCGCCGTCCCGAACGTGCCCGAGAGGCCGATGGCGAGCAGCGAGACCACGAGCGAAATCCGGCTGCCGTAGATGACCCGGCTCAGCACGTCGCGCCCGAAGCGATCGGTCCCGAGCGGGTGCCGGCCCTCGCCGCGCTCCATCCAGACCGGCGGGATCAGCTTCTGCGTGATGTCGCCCTCGGTCGGGCTCTGCGGGGCCAGGTACGGCGCGAACACCGCCGTGAGCACGAGCGTGACCAGGATCGCACCGGCAAACCAGGGGAGCTCGCGGCTACGCGCGGGCATGGCGGATCCTCGGGTTGAGATAGCTGTAGAGCACGTCTACGAAGAGGTTGCCGACGAGGTAGAGCGCGCTCAGCACCAGCACGCCGGCCTGCACGATGGGATAGTCGCGCGTCGTGATCGACTCGAGGATCAGGCGTCCGAGCCCCGGCCACGCGAACACGGTCTCGGTCACCACGGCGCCGCCCAGAAATTGCACGAAGAGCATGACCGCGAAGGTGACGACGGGCAGCAGCGCGTTCTTCAGGCCGTGCTTCCACAGCACGACCTGCTCGTGCAGCCCCTTGAGCCGCGCGAACTTGACGTAGTCGGAGCCGAGCACCTCCAGCATCGCGGAGCGCGTCAGACGCAGGATCGCCGCCGAGGTGAAGTAGCCGAGCGTGAAGGCCGGCAGGATGATGCTCTCGACACCGCCGCGGCCGCCGGCCGGGAAGAGCCCGAGAATGACGGCGAAGATCAAGATCAGCATCAGCCCGAGCCAGAACGCGGGCATGGACTGGCCGAGCACGGCGAACACGCGCGCTGCGCTGTCCAGCACGCTGCCGCGGTGCACCGCGGAGTACATGCCGAGCGGTACACCGATGAGGACGGACAGGAACATCGCGACGAAGCCGAGCTCGACGGTGGCGGGCAACCGCTCCCAGATGTGCTCGGTGACCGGGCGGCGGGTCAGCACCGAGTTGCCGAAGTCGCCCATGAAGATGTTCCTGACATAGATCCCGTACTGCACGGGCAGGGGCTTGTCGAGGCCGAGGTGATGCGTGAGGATCGCCTGGTCGCGCTCGGTTGCGTTGACGTCCAGCAGCAGGTGGACCGGGTTGCCCGAGAGCCGCGTCAGAACGAACACGATGCTGATCACGACCAGCATGCTCAGCACCATCTGCAGCGCGCGGCCGATCAGATACCGCCACATGCTAGCGGGCTCGCATGACGTATTCCCAGTTGTGCACACCCATGTGGCCGGGGATCAGCGGCCAGTCGCCCACCTTCGGCCCTACGCCAGCGATCGAGTGCGTCGCGCCGATGGCGACCGCCGGCATATAGTCGTAGAGCCACGGCCCCATCTCGTCCCGTAGAATCCGGGCCCGCTCGGTGGGATTCGGCTCCGCCCCGAGCCGCTCGATAAACGCGTCCAGCTTCGGGTGCTCGGTCAGAAGATGGACGGCGGCTTTACTGTACGAGATCCGGTAGAAAAGCTCCCACGGCTCCGGACCGATGATCGGCCCGGCGTACGCCAGCGCGACCCCGGCGTAGGAGCGCGCCCGGAAGTCGGCGGCGAACACGGCCCGATCCACGGGCCGCCGCTTGACCTTGAGCCCGATCTTCTCCCAGTAGGTCGCGACTGCTTCGCCGACGTCGGGAAGGAATCCACGTCCCGGCCAGGCGGTCAGGTTCATCGTGACCTCGAAGCCGCTGGGGTAGCCCGCCTCCGCGAGCAGCGTCTTCGCCCGGACCGGATCATAAGGAATCGGTTTGAGCAGGGCGTCGGAAATCCACGGATCCGTTGGGTAATAGTTCACCGTCCCCACGGGCGCACCCACGCCGCCCAGCACCTGCTGGAAGAGCGCCTTCTTGTCCACCGCCAGGTTGAGCGCGAGCCGCACCTTGCGCGCCCGCTCGGCGTCCGGCAGAGCCCACGGCACCTTCGGGTCGTAGCTCGGCCGGGTGGGCCACTGGCCGCCCAGGATCACCCAGATCGCTACGGTGTTGGGCATGGTGAGCGTTCGCATGCCGACCTTCTTGAGCTCGTCCACGTACTCGCCCCCGCTCTCGATGACGTCCGCGCTGCCCGTGCGCAGCATGGCCATGCGCGTCGCCGGCTCGGGCACTTTGAGGAACACGAGCCGCTTGAAGTGGGGCACGGCGCGCCAGTGGCCCTCCACCGCTTCGTAGACGATGCGATCGCCACGCACGTGCTCCACGAACTTCCAGGGCCCGGTGCCGACGGGGTGGCGCTCGGCGCCGTCTTCGCCGGTGGTTTCGATGTACTTCTTCGACTGGATGTAGGCAACCGAGCCGAACAACCCCTGGGTGACCCGGTTACCCAATGTCACGAAGGGCTTCTCGAAGCGGATCGCGATCGCGTACGGCCCCTCGACCTCCATGCTCTTGACGAGCCGGAACTCCGGGGCCAGCGAGTTCGCCGAGCCTTCCTTCGCGATCGCGGTGAAGGTGAACTTCACGTCCTCGGCCGTGAGCTCGGCGCCGTTGTGGAACCGCACCGCTTTTCTCAGGTGGAACCGCCAGGTCCGCCCGCCGTCCAGCACCTGCCAGCGCTCGGCCAGCAGGGGAATCAGGTTGCCCTTGCCGTCCCGGCTCAGGAGGTTCTCCCACAGCGGCTTGAGCACGACGTCCTCGGCTCCGACGTAGAGGTGCGGGAGCCAGCGCTCGTTGCCGAACGTGGCGACCGCCACGGTCAGCGTTCCTTCAGGGGCCGCGAGCGCGGGCGCCGGCGCCGCGACGCAGAGGAAGACGGTCGCGATCAGCACGATGGTCTCGAGCGATCGCCTCATAGATGCGCCCCTTTGGCCGGCAAGCGATGAGTCTCTACTTCGCTCGCCCGACGTATTCCCAGTTGTGGAACCCCATGTGTCCCGCGATCAGCGGCCACTCGCCGACCTTCGGCCCGAGCCCGGCGATCGAGTGGGCAGCGCCGATCGCGACACCGGGGACGTGCTCGTAGAGCCACGGGCCCATCTCGTCGCGCATGATGCGCACCCGCTCCTGGTAGCTCGGCTGGACCGCGAGGCGATCGATGAACTCGTCGAGCTTGGGGTGCTCGATGAACAGGCACAGACCGGCCTTCGAGTAGCCGGCGCGATAGACGACTTCCCACGGCTCCGGCGCCACCAGCGGCGACGCGTACGCGAGGCTCACCCCGGAGTACGCGCGCGCCCTGAAGTCGGCCGCGAACACGGCGCGGTCGATCGGGCGGCGCTTCACCCTGACGCCGACCTTTTCCCAGTAGGTCGCGACCGCTTCACCGACGTCCGGCAGGAATCCGCGCCCGGGCCAGGCGGTGAGGTTCATGGTGGTCTCGAACCCGTTCGGATAACCCGCTTCGGCGAGCAACGCCTTGGCCTTCGCCGGATCGTACGGGTACGGCTTCTTCAGCGCGTCCGAGGCCCACGGGTCGCTCGGGTAGCTGAGCCAGCTTCCCATCACCGTGCCCAGGCCCCCGAGCACCCGCTGCATGATGGCGTTCTTGTCGACGGCCAGGTTGAGCGCGAGCCGCACCTTGCGGGCGCGCTCAGCGTCGGGCTGCGCCCACGGCACTTTCGGATCATACGTCGCCTTCGTCGGCCACTGACCGCCGAGAATCACGTAGACCCAGGACACGTTGGGCATCACGAGCGTGCGCACGCCCACCTTCTTCAGCTCGTCCGCGTACTCGCCACCGATCTCGATCACGTCCACGCTGCCGGCCCGTAGCATCGCCATCCGCGTCGACGGCTCCGGCACCTTGAGAAACACCAGCCGCTTGAAGTGCGGGGTCGCTCGCCAGTGGTTCTCGACGGCTTCGTAGACGATGCGGTCGCCCCGGATGTGCTCCACGAACTTCCACGGACCCGTCGCGATCGGCTGCCGCTCGGCGCCGTCCTCCCTGGCGCTCTCGACGTGGCGCTTCGATTGGATGAACGCCACCGACGCGAACAACCCCTGGTTGACCTTGTTGCCGAACGCCACGAACGGCTTCTCGAAGCGGACGGTGATCGTATACGGGTCCTCGACCTCCATGCTCTTGATCAGCCGGAACTCCGGGGCCAGCGAGTTCGCCGAGCCTTCCTTGGCGAGCGTGGCGAACGTGAACCGGACGTCTTCCGCGGTGAGCTCGCCCCGGCCGCCGTGGAACTGCACGCCCTTGCGCAGGTAGAAGGTCCAGGTGCGGCCACCGTCGCCGACCTTCCAGCGCTCCGCCAGCATCGGGGAGAGGTCGCCGGTCTTGGGATCGCGAGAGAGGAGGTTCTCGTACATGGGCTTGAGGACGACGTCCTCGGCCCCGACGTAGAGATGCGGAAGCCAGCGCTCGTTGCCGAAGGTCGCCACCGCGACGGTGAGGGTGCCCGTCGGCGCCTCGGCCCGCGCGGGAGCCTTGGGCGCCTGACCCAGTGCCCGGCCGGCACCAGCGAGGGATAGGATCACGATCAGTGGCGCAATCCAGGATCGCGCTCTCATAGCCTTCCTCCTAGCCCGATGGCAGGACGGTATTTTCGGGTCAGGGACGCGCTACGGGAAAGAGGTCGCGCTATCCTACCTCACTCCAGCCCGTAATCGGCCCAATGGGCGTCCACCCGGTCCAGATCCTCCTGCGGGGGAATGGACCGGGCCGGGAACTTGTGCTTCCGCGTCGCGTCGACGCCCACCTTGGACGAGAGCACGGTCTTCCGCTCGAGCTGGTTCACGTCCTCCTCGGCGGTCGACGGGTCGAGCGCGACGCCGGCGGTGCCCCGGTTGACGTAGAGGTCGTGCTCGGGCTGGACGTGCCAGGACATCGCCCACAGCACCTGGAAGTAGTCACGGACGTCGATGTCCTCGTCGACGACCACCACCCACTTGGAAAACGACGGGTCGTACGCCCACGCCGCCCACATCGCCCGCTGGGGCAGGCCGGGATGGTCGCGCCGGAGCGAGATGGCCAGGAACGCGGCGCCTCCGCCGGCCTCGAGCAGGTGCAGGTCGCGCACCGGGAGCTTCAGGTCCCGCCGCATGTGCTGGAGCAGCGCGACGTCGCGGCCGGTGCCGCGGATGCAGCTCGACTCGCTGGGCGGCATCTGGCTGAAGAACGCTTGGTAGATGGGATCCGCGCGGTGGGTGATCGCGGTCACCTCGATCACGAAGCTCGGACCCGAGGAGCCCATGTAGCCCGTGTACTCGCCGAAGGGCCCCTCGTGCTCGCGGACGCCGGCGGGCACGAACCCCTCGATCACGATCTCGGCGTGCGCCGGCACCTCGAGGTCGTGCGTCTCGCACTTCACGACCTCGAGCGGCGCGCCGCGGAGCGCGCCGGCGACCCCGAGCTCGTCACCGCGGATCCGGGCCACCGACGTCAGCGGCACGGACGGATCGCAGCCGATCACCACGGCGCACGGCGTCGGCTTGCCATTCTTCTCGTTCTTCATGATGTGCGCGTACATGTCGCGCCACGTGGTGCTGAGGAAGAGCCCGAACTTGCGGGGCCCCTTCAGCATGAGGCGGTACGTGCCCATGTTGCGCTCGCCGGTCTCCGGGTCCTGCGAGATCACGCACGGCCCGGTGACGTACGGCGCGGGGTCCTGATCGCGTGTCCAGCGACAGAGCGGCAGCTGTGTCGCGTCGATCCGATCGCCCCTCAGAATCACGTCCTTCACCGGTCCGGTGGCGACGCGCACGGGTGGAATCGGCTTGCTCTGCGCCTGCGCCCACTTGTCGGCGATCTGGTCCACGGTGGTCTCGAGCGCGAGCGCGTACACCTCCGGCGAGGCGCCGAGAATTCCCGCGACCACCGGCATGCGGAAGCCCTTGACGCGCTCGAACATCACCGCGGGACGGCGCGGCGGCGGCAGGCGCTGGAAGACGCGGCGCATGACCGCGGCGACTTCCCAATCGCCGTCCACCTCTTTCTTGACGTGGTGGAGCTTGCCTCGCATCTCGAGCGCAGCCAGATACTCACGGAGATCTCTGTAGGCCATGTCAGGTCGCCTCTCTGTCTTGGCGCGCCTCGGCCGGCGGGTCCCCAGCCTCGCGACGGCCTGCGGCGCGCACTACCCCTTGTCTTCGCGCGCCTCGGCCGGCGGGTCCCCAGGCCCGCGACGGCCTGCGGCGCGCACTTCCACTCGATACGGATGGTGCTCCATCCAGTGCCGGGCGATGTCGACGCGCCGGCAGACCCACACCCGGTCGTGCCGCGCGACGTGTTCGAGGAAGTGCGCGAGCGCGGCGGCGCGCCCGGGCCGTCCCATGAGCCGCATGTGCAGGCCTATCGACATCATCTTCGGATGCTCGACGCCCTCGGCGTAGAGGAGGTCGAAGGCGTCCCGGACGTAGGCGAGCCACTCGTCGCCCGTGGCGAACCCACCGGGCAGCCCGAACTTCATATCGTTGTTGTCCAGGGTATACGGAATGACGAGATGCGGCTTGCCGGATACCTGGGTCCAGTAGGGCAGGTCGTCGTCGTAGGCGTCGGCGTCGTAGAGGAACCCGCCTTCCTCGACCACCAGGCGGCGCGTGTTCGGGCTGAGGCGTCCCGTGTACCAGCCGAGCGGCCGGCTGCCCGTCAGGCGCGTGAGGCTCTCGACGGCGCGACGCATGTGCGCGCGCTCGACCTTCTCGCTCACGAACTGATAGTCGAGCCAGCGCCAGCCGTGGCTCACGACTTCGTGGCCGGCCTCGACGATGGCGGCCGCGGCCTCGGGATTGCGCTCGAGCGCCATGGCCACGGCGAACACGCTTATCTTGAGACCCCGTTGGGCGAACATGCGCATGAGCCGCCAGAACCCCGCCCGGCTTCCGTATTCGTACATCGACTCGACCTGGAGGTTGCGCACGCGCCGGAGGACCGGCATGCCGACGACCTCCTGCAGGAACGCCTCGGACTCCGCATCGCCGTGAAGGATGGACCGCTCGCCGCCCTCCTCGTAGTTCATCACGATCTGGAGCGCCAGGCGCGCGCCGCCCGGCCACTTCGGATCCGGCGGCGTCTTTCCGTAGCCGACGAGGTCCCGCGGATATTTGCTCTGCTTCCTCGGTGCTCGGCTCATAGGCGGCCGATTCCGCCGGCCCCGAGGTTGTCGTCGACGGCGAGGGGGCCGGCGGCGCCGGCGGCGGCGTAGTGAGCCAGGGCGGCGTCGACGCCGGCGCCGGCCGCGGCGCGGAAGCCCTCGCCGCGAAGGACGCTCTCGAGGGCGGTGAGGCAGAGCAGGATGTTCTGCCTTTGCGCCGAATACCCCATGGTGCCGATCCGCCAGATCTTCCCCTGGAGCGGCCCGAATGCGGCGCCGATCTCGATCGCGAAATCCTCGATGAGCCTGCGCCGAACGCGAAGATCGTCGACGCCTTCCGGCACGACCACGGGCGTGATGAAGGGAAGGCGCCGCTCGGGCGGCTCCTTGCCGAACAGCGAGAGGCCGAGCGCATCGATGCCGGCGCGCAACGCGTCGCCGTGCAGGCGGTGCCGGGCGAACCGGGCCTCGAGCCCTTCCTCGCGCACTGCGCGCAACGCTTCGCGCAGGCCGTACACCATCGAGGTCGGGGCCGTGTGGTGGTTGAATCGGGCGGGGCTCCAGTAGTCCGCGAGCTGGCCGAGGTCGAGGTAGTTGCTGCGCACCTTGCTCCGCCGTTCCCTGATGACGCGCTCGGCCCGCGCGTTGAACGTCACGGGCGCCAGTCCCGACGGACAGCTCAGGCACTTCTGGGTGCCCGCGGTCGCGACGTCCACGGCCCACCGGTCGACCGCGACCGCGCACCCGCCGAGCGTCACGACGCAATCGGCGACGAGGAGCGCGCCGTGGGCGTGGGCCAGGCGCGCGATCTCCTCGAGCGGCTGCAGCACGCCCGTCGACGTCTCCCCGTGGACGACCGCGAGGATCTTAGTGCGGCCCCCCTCGAGCGCCGAGGCGATCGCGTCGGGCTCGATGATCCGGCCCCACTCGCCGCGCACGGGAACAACCTCGGCGCCGCACCGCTCGGCGATCTCGATCGTCAGCAGGCCGAAGCGGCCGCACTCGGCCACGACCACCCGATCGCCGGGCTCCACGAGCGAAACGATCGCGGCTTCGAGCCCGGCGCGCCCGGTCCCCGGCACGGGGAACGCCCGCGCGTTCGCAGTCTGGAAGGCGAACCGTGAGAGCTCGACGACCTCGCCCATGATCGCCGTGAATTCCGGGTCGAACTGGCCGAGAAGCGGCGTGGACATCGCGCGCAGCACGCGGGGATCGGCCATGGTGGGTCCGGGGCCGAGAAGGATCCTCATGCCGCGGGATTATATAATTGGTGTCCTCGGCAGCCACGTGCCAACGCCATTCACCGGTCAGCCCCTGACGCGCCTCGAGGACCCGCGGCTCTTACGCGGCCAGGCGGCGTTCCTCGACGACTTGCGCCTTCCCGGCGTCCGTCACCTGGCACTGGCCCGCAGCATCTACCCGCACGCGCGCTTCCGCGTCGACGCCGGGGCGGCGAAGGGTCTCGACGGGGTGGTCGGCGTGTTCACGGCGGCCGACTTCCCGCCGGGCAGCGGCTTTCGAGACATTCCGGCGATCATCGCGCACCCGTCGCTGCGTGCGTGTGGCCAGCCTCCGCTGGCGGTCGGCAAGGTCCGCTATGTCGGCGAGCCGATCGCCGCCGTCGTCGCCACGAGCCGCTATGTGGCGGAGGACGGCGCGGCGGCGCTGGCCATCGAGTACGAGGCGTTCGATCCGGTGCCCGACGCCCACACGGCCGTCGGGGCCGGCGCGGCGCTGCTCCACGACCAGGTGGCGTCCAACGTCGCCGCGGAGTTCGCCGTGCGCGTCGGCGACGCCGACGCCGTCTTCCGCACCGCCGAGGTCGTGACGCGCGAGCGCTACTACGTCCAGCGCTACACCGGGATGCCCCTGGAGACGCGCGGGGTCGCCGCCGACTACGACGCCGGCACCGGACGACTCACGGTGTGGACGTCCACGCAGTGGCCCCACACGGTGCGCGATTTCCTGAGAGACGTGCTCGGGCTCGCCGAGCATCGGATCCGCGTGATCGCTCCCGACGTGGGCGGTGGCTTCGGCGTGAAGCAAGAGATCTATCCGGAGGAGGTCCTGCTCCCGCTCCTGGCGATGCGCCTGGGCGCGCCCGTGAAGTGGATCGAGACCCGGCGCGAGCACGTGACGACCGCGGCGCACGCGCGCGAGCAGTGGCACGACATCGAGCTGGCCGCCCGCCGGGACGGGACGATTCTCGCGATGCGCGCCGAGCTGCTCGCCGACATCGGGGCGTACACGCGCAGCCTCGGCGTGCTGTGCCCCTCGATCACCGCGGCGAGCCTGCCGGGCCCCTACCGGATCAAGCACTACACCTGCCGCGTGCGCGCCGCGCTCACGTGCAAGGCGCCGGCGGCGGCCTATCGCGGCGCCGGCCAGCCCGAGGCGGTCTTCGCCACCGAGCGCGCCGTCGACCATCTGGCGCGCGAGCTCGGAATGGACCCGGCCGAGCTCCGCCGCAAGAACTTCATCGGCCGCGACGAGTTCCCATGGGAGGTCGGCACCGAGTCGGCCCAGGTCCCTATCGTCTACGACAGCGGCGACTACGCGCGCGCGCTCGATCGTGCGCTGACCCTCGCCCGCTACGGGGAGCGACGTGCCGAGCAGGCCGCGGAGCGCGCCAAGGGCGAGCGGGGTCGCCTGCTCGGCATCGGCGTCGCCGCCTACGTGCTGCTCACGGGACTCGGGCCCCACGAGGGCGCGGTGCTCCGCGTCGATGCGACCGGCCAGGTGCTGCTCGTGACCGGCGCGTCCCCGCACGGGCAGGGCACCGCCACCGCGCTCGCTCAGATCGTCGCCGACGAGCTCGGGCTGGTACCGCGCCACGTCGTCGTGCGTCACGGCGACACCGCGATGATCCCGTTCGGCGTCGGCACCTACGCGAGCCGCAACGCCGTGGTGGCCGGCAGCGCGGCGTTCGTGGCCGCGCAGATGGTGGCCGCGAAAGCGCGGCGGCTCGCCGCGCGCCTTCTCGAGGTCGGCGAGGGGGACCTCGAGCTCGCGGACGGTGTCGTTCGGGTCGTGGGCGCTCCGCACCGTCACGTCTCGCTCGGCGAGCTGGCGGCCGCGTGCGCGCCCGGCTCGCCGCTGCCCGACGGCATGACCCCGGGCCTCGAGGCCACGCACTACTTCCTGGCGCCCCGACCGACATTCGGCAGCGGACTACACATCGCGGTCGTCGAGATCGACCGCGATACCGGCTCCGTCTCGATCGTCGACTACGCCGCGGTGAGCGACGCGGGCCGGCTGATCAACCCGCTCATCGTCGAGGGACAGATCCACGGTGGCTTCGCCCAGGGACTCGGCGGCGCGCTCTACGAAGAGCTCGCGTACGACGAGAACGGTCAGCCGCGGACCCAGTCGTTGCTCGAATACACGATGCCGTCGGCCGCGCAGATCCCGCCGCTGAAGATCGCTAACGTCGTCACGCCGAGCCCGCTGAACCCGCTCGGCGTGAAGGGCGTCGGCGAAGGCGGGGCGCTGGCGCCCCCGGCGGCGATCGCCGCCGCCGTCGAGGACGCGCTGAGCCACGTCGGTGCCCGGATCACGAGCACGCCGATCCGGCCCGAGAGCCTGCTCCGGCTCATGCTCCGGTCTTGACGGCGGCCATCGTGGCGCTCTACGGCGTCTTCGCGGTCATCGAGCGAAGGCTGACGGGTTGGGCCTACGCGGAGTAGGGTAGGGGCCCGGGAGCGCCCATGATCGACACCTCGATCCTCGACTGGCTCAACGTCGGCTTGCGCTGGGTCCACCTGATCGCCGGCATCGGCTGGATCGGGACCTCGCTCTACTTCATGTGGCTCGACGCCGCGCTGATCCGGAACGACCCGTCGCGGCCGGACGTCGAGGGCCACACCTGGCTGCTCCACAGCGGCGGCTTCTATCTCGTCGAGCGGCGGAAGCTGCCGCCGGGGCAGCTGCCGGCGCCGATCCACTGGTTCAAGTGGGAGGCCGCGATGACGTGGCTCACCGGCTTCCCGCTGCTGGTCATCGTCTACTACCTCACGCGCGGCGTGTACCTCGTCGATCCCGCCATCTCCACGATCAGCCCGGGCCAGGCGGCCGCGCTGGGGATCGGCCTCCTCATCGTCGCGTGGGCCGCGTACGACCTGCTGTGGAGCTCGCCGCTGGCCCGCGACGGCGGCCGCGCCGCCACCGTGCTCTCGTGGGCGCTGCTGCTGGCCGTCGTGTACGGGTTGACGCGCGTGCTGAGCGGCCGCGCCGCGTACATCCACGCGGGCGCCATGCTCGGGACGATCATGGTCGCGAACGTATGGATGCGCATCGTGCCGGCGCAGCGCGACCAGATCGCGGCGGCCACCGCCGGCCGGACGCCGGACGCCACGCTCGCCACGCGCGCCAAGCAACGCTCGACCCACAACAGCTACGTGACGTTCCCTGTGATCTTCATGATGCTGAGCCACCACTACCCGCTGACCTACGGGCACCGGCTGAACTGGCTGATCCTCTGGCTGCTCATCGGCGTGGGCGCGGGCGTCCGTCACGTCATGATCGCGCGCGAGCACGGTCGGCGGGCCGACTGGTGGCTCGTGCCCGTGGCCGCCGCCGTCGCCGTGGTCGTCTATCTGACGTCGCCGGCGTGGCTCGGCGGCGCGACGCGGGGCGGGGATCGGGTCGGCTTCGACGCAGCGAAGGAGGTCATCGACCGCCGCTGCGTCTCCTGCCACTCCGGCCGGCCGAGCGACGACGTCTTTCGCATCGCGCCCAACGGCGTGACCTTCGAGACACCCGAGAGCATCCGCGACCGTGCCGAGACGATCCGCGTGCGGGTCGCAATTCTGAAAAATATGCCCCTCGCCAACAAGACCGGTATGACGGACGCCGAGCGCGAGCTGCTGGCCCGCTGGGTCGATCAGGGGGCGGCGATCGACGCCGGCCCCCGGGGTCACTGAGCGTGGCGGCCGCGACGCTCACGCTCGACGGCCTGAACCGGCTGAGCCCCGGGGACTTCGAGCGGGCGCTGGGGGAGATCTTCGAGAGCTCGCCCTGGGTCGCCCGCCGCGCCGCGCCGGCGCGCCCGTTCGCGACCGTCGCGGACCTGCACGCGGCGATGGCGGCGGCCGTGCGTCGAGCCTCGCGTGACGAGCAGCTGGCGCTGCTCCGAGCCCACCCGGATCTGGCCGTGCGCGCCGGAGCGATGAGCCGGACGTCCGTCGCCGAGCAATCGGGCGCCGGGTTGGACCGACTCGACGAGGCGGAGTATGCGCGGTTCCACCGGTTGAACGCGGCGTACCGAGAGAAGTTCGGGTTTCCGTTCATCATCGCGGTGCGCCGCCATGACAAGCACGCGATCCTGGCCGCGTTCGAGACGCGACTGCTCAACACGCACACGGAGGAGATCGAGGGTGCGCTGGCGCAGGTCTTCGAGATCGCGCGACTCCGCCTCGGTGGTCTCGTGAGCGGGTGATGAGCGCCGAGTCGCGGGCCGGCCTCACGACCCACGTCCTCGACACGTCTCGCGGCCGTCCGGCCGCAGGGCTCCGGATCGATCTCTCTCGCGTGGAACCTGACGGACGGACGCGCCTCGTCAAGAGCGCGACGACCAACGCCGACGGCCGCTGCGACGCGCCGCTCCTCGGTCCAGCCGAGATGGAGGCGGGGCGCTACGAGCTCGTCTTCCACGTCGGCCCTTACTTCCGCGCGATCGGCGCGCCGACCACGGATCCGCCGTTCCTCGATCAGATCCCGGTGCGCTTCGCGATCGGCGAGCGTACGGGCCACTACCATGTGCCCCTGCTCGTCTCCCCCTACGGCTACACGATCTACCGCGGGAGCTGAACCCCGCGGCGATCGGACTCGTGATCGGCTCGCTCGGCCGCTCCCTGTCAAGTAGATGGCGCGATACGCGCTCTTGCGGCGAAGCGCGCGGCCGAGTACGCTGGCGAGGCTCGCGGCGCCGACCAGCGCCCGGGGACCTCAACGCGCGCCGGCTCCGCTTCGAGACGGTCGCCGGCGAGAGGGGCGGAACACCAGAGATGAAGCCGACGATTGTTCCCGAGACCCCGCTGCCATCGACCTCGCGCGACGAGCTGTGGTCGAGCGATGCCATCGCCCGCATGCTCCAGGCGCTCGATGTGCCCTGGGTCGCCCTGGTCCCGGGGGCGAGCTTCCGCGGGCTCCACGACAGCCTCGTCAATCACATCGGCAACCAGCAGCCGCAGATGCTGCTCTGTCTGCACGAACAGAGCGCGATCGCGATGGCGCACGGCTACGCGAAAGCCAGTGGCCGGATGATGGGCGCCATCCTGCACTCGAACGTCGGGCTGCTGAACGGCAGCATGGGGATCTTCAACGCATGGTGCGACCGGGTCCCAATGCTCGTCCTGGGCGCCACGGGACCCTGGGATGCGGCCAAGCGCCGGCCCTGGATCGACTGGATCCACACCGTGTCGGATCAGGGCGCGCTGGTTCGTGGATTCACCAAGTGGGACAACCAGCCGGCGTCCGTGCCGGCGGCGTACGATGCGCTCCTGCGCGCAGCGCAGATGGCCCGGACGGCGCCGTGCGGCCCGACCTACGTGAACCTCGACGCGGGCCTCCAGGAGGCGAAGCTCGGCGACCTGCCGCCGCTTCCCGACGCGTCGCGCTTCCAGGCGCCCGAGCCGCCGCGCCCGGCGCCCGAGCTGATGGCGCGCGCCGCCGCGCTGCTCTCCGGCGCCGCCGCGCCGGTGATCATGGTCGGCCGCGGCCGGCGCACGATCGAGAGCTGGCGCGCGCGCGTCGCGCTCGCCGAGAAGCTGGGCGCTCGCGTGGTCACCGACCTCAAGCCGGGCGCAAGCTTTCCGACTCGCCATCCCTTGCACGTCGGCCCGCCCGGCACCTATCTTTCCGAGGCCGCCGTTCGAGTCGTCCGCGAGGCCGACGTCGTCCTCGCCCTCGATTGGATCGACCTGGCGGGAACGCTCAAGCAGGTGTACGCCGATCGTCCCGCCAGCGCCAAGATCGTCTCGGCGTCCGTCGACGTCCACCTGCACCGGGGCTTCGGCATGGAATACTTCGGCCTGCCTCCGGTGGATGTCCAGCTGCTGGTCGAGCCCGACGTCGCGGTGCCGCTGCTGCTCGAGGCCTGTCGCGCGCGCGCCGACACGCCGCCGGTCGCGGCGGCGCCGGAGCCGGCGCGTCGCGCGCACGAGGTCCTGAGCCTTCGCGCGGTCGCCGACGCGCTCAACGACGCCGCCGAGGGCGTCGACGTGTGCCTGACGCGTCTGCCGCTCGGGTGGCCGGGCGAGAGCCGCCACTTCGATCACCCGCTCGACTATCTCGGCGGCGACGGCGGCGCGGGCGTCGGGGCGGGGCCCGGCATCACCGTCGGCGCCGCGCTCGCCCTCAAGGGCACGGGACGCGTGCCGATCGGGATATTGGGTGACGGCGACTACCTGATGAGCGTGACCGCGCTGTGGACGGCAGCCCACTACCGGATCCCCGCGCTGTTCCTGATCTGCAACAACCGCTCGTTCTACAACGACGAGGCTCACCAGGAGCGCGTCGCGCGGCTGCGGGGGAGACCGGTCGAGAACAAGTGGATCGGCCAGCGAATCAACGAGCCCGACATCGATCTGGCGATGCTGGCGGTGGCGCAGGGCGCCAAGGGCATCGGACCCGTGACGGATCCCGACAAGCTACGGAGCGCGATCGCGCAGGGCATGGCCGCGGTGCAGGACGGCGACGTCGTCGTCATCGACGCCCGGGTGCGGCCCGGCTACGACGCGGATATCAGCGGCGAGCGCGCCGCCATGCAGGAGCGCATGGCGCGGCGGTGACGGCGGCCTCGGCTTTCGCCGCTCACTAATCGACAAGGGAGAACTGCGATGGCACAGAACGGCGCGATGAAGAACATGCGGCTCCTGAGCCACAACGACCTCGGCGGCTTCGGCAACTGCGGCGAGGGCATGGCGATCCAGCTCGCCCGCGACGGCCGCCGCGTGCTATGGCTCGGCCACGAGTCGGCGCCGAAGAACTTCACCGCCGTGGACGTGACGAATCCCCGCAAGCCTTCGGTCATCGTCCAGACCGATCTGCCCCACGGCGACATGCGCTCGAACAACCTCGAGCTGCTCGGCGACCTCCTCATGGTCCCCTACCAGACGAGCCGGGTCGGCCTGAAGCCGGCCGGTGTCGAGTTCTTCGACGTCTCCGACCCGAGCCATCCCAAGTCGGTCGCGTTCTTCGACGCCTCCGGGCCCCACTCGCGAGGCGTGCACCACATGTGGTTCGTCGACGGGTCGTATCTCCACCTGGCGAGCGGTGCTCCCGACTTCAAGCCACGCAATCCCAAGGACGACCAGTTCTATCGCATCGTCGACGTGCGCCAGCCGACGCGTCCGGTCGAGGTCGGTCGCTGGTGGCTGCCGGGCACACGCGACGGAGATTCCGAGCCGGCGCCGACGCGGCACACGAAGATCGACGCGGGCTTCCGCGCCCACAACACCAACGTGTACCCGCGGCGGCCCGACCGCGCGTGGATCGGCTATCTCGACGCCGGCGCGATCGTCCTCGATATCTCGGACATGGCCCGACCCAAGCTGGTGAGCCGCTGGGACTATCACCCGCCGTATCCAGGGTTCACGCACACGGTCCTGCCGCTCTTCGACCAGCAGCTGATGATCGTCTCCGACGAGGCCACCGCGGTCGGCGGCGCTGACTGGCCGAAGCTCGTGTGGGTTGTCGACGTCAGGGACGAGGGGAACCCGGTGCCGATCGCGACGTGTCCGATCCCGCCCGTCGGCGAGTTCGCCGGACGCGGCGGCCGGTACGGCGCCCACAACCTGCACGAGAACCGGCCGGTCCCGGGATCGTTCGTCTCCGAGACGCTCATCTTCGGCACGTTCTTCAACGGCGGTGTGCGCGTCTTCGACGTCTCCAACCCGTTCCGACCTGAAGAAGTCGCGTACTGCGTCCCCGACGCGCCGCGCGGGTCGAAGGCCGGCGCCATCCAGATCAACGACGTGTTCGTCGACGAGCGCCGCGTCGTCTACGCGGTGGACCGCCTGATCGGCGGCCTGTACGTGCTGCAGCTGGACATTTAGCGAGCGCGCTCGGTTGGAGTTGAGGCGGGAGACCTCGCCAGCTCCCCGGCTGGCCCGGGCGTGAGCGGAATGTCCGGCTTACGGCTTCTGCGTCATCAACACGTCAAGCCCGGCTTGGCGCCACAGGTCTGCGACCGGGGGCGGCACACGCTCCAGACGGAGAACGCCGCCGGTCGCCGCCAGACTCAGCTGCAGGGCGAGCAGCACCTGCGTCGCGCAGGTGTCGAGCGCCTCGAGCCCCGCGCATTCGACCACGACGATACGCGGTGCCCCGCGCGCGGCCTCTCGGGCTGCCGCATGGAGAGGATCGGCTTCGCTGACATTCACGATGCCGGCCAGGCGTAGCGTCCACGTCTCGCCGTCCTTCAGCAGCGCCACGCTCATGCGGCCGTCCTCAAACCCTCTCGTTCTCGTCGAAGAGCGTGACGCTGCCGTACGGCGGCGGGACCACGGCGCGCGACTGCTTCTCGACGACGGCGCGCGCGCGGGTGCCCTGCAGTCGCTTGACGAACGCCCGCCCGGTCCCGGTGTGGAAGTGAACGTGGCGAGCGCAGTGGCCGCCGACGTCCGAGCTCAGGACGGGAATTCCCTCGGCCGCGAGGAACTCGTCGACGAAATCCAGGTTCTTGCGGGGCACCGCGGAGAGTGGGCCCTTGATGGCCAACACGTGGGCCCCCCCGAACACCTTGGCGACCAGGCGGCGGCGGTCGCCGCCCGCCTTCATGATGGCGCCGATGAGACAGTCCATCGCGTGGACGCCGAAGCGGAGCGCGTCCTCGCCCGGGCCACCGCCGTGAGGGAGCATGAAGTGGTTCATCCCGCCCACGCGGGCGATCGGATCGTGCAGGCACACGCCGACGCAGGAGCCGAGGAGCGTCTTGATGACCGTCGGCGATGGGCTCGCGTGAACGCCTCCGATGTAGATCCGGATCTCGCCGCTCATCGCGCTCGTGCCGCGAGCACGCGCCGCACCGTGTGACGGAGCTGCTCGGGATCGAAGGGCTTCACCAGCCAGCCGGTCGCGCCGGCCTCGCGGCCGAGTCGCTTCATGTCCTCGCCGCCTTCGGTAGTGAGGACGAGCACGGGCGTGAAACGCTCGCGAGGGCGGCCGCGAAGGGTCCGCACCAGCGCGAGGCCGTCGGCGTCGGGCATGTTCACGTCGGTGATGACCAGGTCGACGGTCTCCGCGTCGAGCGCCGCGAGCGCCTCCCGCACGCCCGGGGCTTCGACGACACGATGGTCGTCGGCGGTCAGCGCGCCCCGAACCATGCCGCGGACGACCTTGGAGTCGTCGACGATCAGGATGGTGGCCGGCATGGGTCGCTCTCCTTTCGGTACATGGTGTTACCGGCGTGACGGAGGCCCGACACCAGTGCGTGCACCCCCTCGGCGTGCCCGAGGACCAGCAGGCCGTCGTCCTTCACGAAGCGCAGGAGCCGCTCGAGCACGCGTGTCTGGGTCGGGCGATCGAAGTAGATGAGCACGTTCCGGCAGAACACGACGTCGAAGGCGGTGCGGATCGGCCAGGCGTCGTCGAGCAGGTTGATCCGACGGAACGCCACGCGCCGGCGCAGCTCGGGCCGGACCCGGGCGAGGCCGTCGTTGTCACCGACCCCGCGCAGGAAATATCGGTGCAGCGCCGTCCGCGGCACGGCGGCGACCTCCTCGAGCGTGTACGTCCCGACTCTCGCCCGCTCCAGCACGTCGGTGTCGATGTCCGAGGCGAGGATCCTGACGTCCCACCCCTCCGCGCTCGGAAGGGCGTCCGCGAGCGTGATGGCGATCGAGTAGGGCTCCTCGCCGCTGCTGCAGCCCGCGCTCCACACGCGTACGACGCGCTCGGCGCCTTCGGCGGCCGCCGCCTCGAGCGCCGGAGCAACGTGTTCGCGCAGGTGGTCGAAGTGGTGCGCTTCCCGGAAGAATTCGGTCTTGTTGGTGGTCACGGCGTTGACGAAACGGACGAGCTCGGGGCCGTCGGCGCCCTGATCCTTCAGGATCCGGTAGTATTCCATAAACGTCGAGAGGCCGAGGGCCCGCAGTCGCCTTCCGAGTCGAGCCTGCAGCAACGCGCGCTTGTCGCTCCCGAGCGCGATGCCCGTGTGCGAGGCCACGAGTGCGCTGAGGATCCCGAACTCGAGGTCGGTCAGCTCGCGCTCGGTCGGGGCGGCGGGGGCGCGGGGCGGCATGCGACGTCTCAGCTCGTTCGGGCGGTCGCCGCCGGATCATCGAGCTGCAGAATGGCTTCGAGGTCGAGGAGCATCACGATCCGCTCCCCGGTGTGCGCCAGCCCGGCGACGAAGAGGACGTCGTGGTCGTTCGACAGACGCGGTGGGGGCTCGACGTCGTCCGCCGAGATGGCCAGGACGTCGCACACGCTGTCCACGACCAGCCCGACCACCCGGCCGGCCAGCACGACGACGATGATGACGGTGAACCGACTGTACGAAGTCTCCGCCATTCCCAGTCGCACCCTCAGGTCGAGGACCGGAATGATGGCCCCTCGGAGATTCATCACACCCTTCACGCAGGGCGGCGTGTTCGGCACCGGGGTGATCGAGACGACCGCTTTGATCTCCTGAACCTTGAGGATCTCCAGGCCGTACTCCTCCGTGCCGAGTCGAAAGGTCAAGTACTGGACGACCGTGCCGCTCTCGACGCTCGGCGGCTCCGCCTGCGCCATCTCAAAACTCCTCGAACCCGTCGTCGGTCGATTCGGTCGGGCCGTTCCGTCGCAGGGCGGTCACGGCGACGGGGGCGCGGGCGGCGAGGGGCGGTCTGGGCACCGCCCGCGTCGAGGTCATGCGAGCCGCGGCCGCAGCGGACGCGAGCATGCGGACCTCGGCCGAGGCGGCCGGCTCCGCGCGCTCGAGGAGGAAGCGTGCCACCAGCGCCTGGAGCTGCTCCGCCTGCACCGCCAGCGCCTGGGCCGTCGAGGACAGCTCCTCGGTCTGCGCGGCGTTCGACTGGGTGAGCCGGTCCATCAACGTGACCGCCCGGTTCACCTGATCGATCCCCGACGCCTGCTCGCGACCGGCCGCGGCGATCTCGGTCACGATGTCGGTCACGCGCTTGGCCGCCTCGACGATCTCCTCCAGGGTCTGGCCCGACTGGTTCACCAGCGCCGTGCCCGCCTCGACCTTGTTCACGGTGTCGTGGATCAGCCCCTTGATCTCCTTGGCGGCCTCCGCGCTGCGTTGGGCGAGACTCCGCACCTCGGCGGCCACCACCGCGAAGCCACGGCCTTGATCGCCGGCCCGGGCGGCCTCGACCGCGGCATTGAGCGCCAGCAGATTCGTCTGGAAGGCGATCTCGTCGATCGTGCCGATGATGTCGGCGATCCGCTCGGACGCCGTATTGATCTCCGCCATCGCGCCCACGGCGGATGCGACGACCTTGCCACCCTTCTCGGCGACCGCACGGGCGTCGAGCGCCAGTCGGTTCGCCTGCGCGGCGTGGTCGGCGTTCTGCTTGACGGTCCCGCCCATCTCCTCCAGTGACGCGGCGGTCTCCTCCAGGCTGGACGCCTGCTCCTGCGCGGACCTCGCCAGCTCCTGGGCGGCCGACGCCAGCTCCTGCGAGGCCATCGCCGATTGCTGCGCCGACACCCCGACCTCGCCGAGCGCCGCGCTCACCGCGTCCACCGCCTGGTTGAGCGCCGCGCCCATCCGTCCCATCTCGTCGTGGCTCTGGAGGTCGAGCCGCTGCGTGAAGTCGCGTCGGGCCACCGCTTCCAGGACTCCGACGGCCGTGCCCAGCGGCTGGGTGACACTGCGGCTCACGGTGAAGGCCAGCCCGAACCCGATGGCGATCACGATGGCGAGCACCGCGCCGCCGATGGCCCACGCCTGGGCGCTGGCCACCGCCGCGACCTGCCGGCGCTCGGCGATGGTCCGCTGGAGGGCGACGAGCTTCGACAGGGTCGTGATCGCGCCGGTGGCGAGCGGTGTGGTGACGGTGTTGCGCCACCGGGCTGCCTCCTCGAAGCGGTTCGTCGTGTACAGCTCGATGAACTGGGGGCGCGCGGCGACGTACTTCATCCACAGGTCATTCCACTCGACGAGGACGGCCCGCTCCTCCGGCGTGGTCGCGTGGATCTCGAACGCCTTCATGCGGTCGGTGACGAGCCCCTGGAGCCTTCGGTCGTCCTCGAGGAGCTTGCCGCGATCGTTGAGGTCCGACACGATCATGAACTCGGAGAGGCCGTAGCGGAGCCGGGCCAGCGCGTCCTGCGCCTCGGAGAGCTGCACCGTCGCCTGGACGTTTCGCTTGAACAGCTCGTCGAACTCGACCGCGTGCCCGACCGCCGACCGCCAGCTGGCGACGCCGACCACCACGATGAGCGCGAGCATGACCCCGAATCCGCTGAGCAGCTTGTTGCGAATCGTGAGTTTCATCGGTCGCTCCACTCCGCGTTCATTGCGGTGACACCGCGCACGCCGCCTCGCGGACCGCCGTCGTGCGCGTCAGCCCGACGAGTCCGGGCACGTCGAGGATCAGAGCGACCCGGCCGTCACCGAGGATCGTCGCGCCACCGATCCCGTCGACCTTCCGGAAGTGCGTCTCGAGACTCTTGATCACCACTTGCTGCTGACCGAGCAACCGGTCGACCAGCAGCGCCGCGCAGCGGTCCTCGTGCTCCACCACCACGACGAGCCCCGCGTACGGGTCAGTGCCGCGCGCCGGAACGTCGAGAAGGCGGTGGAGTCGCAGGAGCGGCACCGCCCTCCGGCGGACCACCACCACCTCGACGGCGTCGCCGATCTTGCGGACGCTGCCCGCCGCGGGCCGTAGCGACTCGGTGATGGAGGCCAGCGGCAGGACGTAGGCCTGATCGCCGACCGCGAGGATTTGTCCGTCGAGCACCGCGAGCGTCAGCGGAAGCTTGATGCGGAACCGTGTGCCCTCTCCCGCCTGGGTCCACACGCTGACCGTGCCGCCCAGTGCCCCGACGTTCTCCTTGACGACGTCCATGCCGACCCCGCGCCCGGACACGTCGGTCACGGCGTCGGCGGTCGAGAACCCGGGGTGGAAGATGAGCGCGAAGATGTCGTCGTCCGGCGGAACGTCGCTGGGACCGACGAGCCCCCGGCGGCGCGCCATGGCCAGGATGAGATCGCGGCGGAGACCGCGCCCGTCGTCGATGACGTCGATGTACACGTTGCCGCCGCGCTGGTAGGCCTCCAGGCGCACACGGCCGACTTCGGGCTTTCCGGCGGCGAGCCGGTCCGCCGGAGACTCCAGGCCGTGGTCGACGGCGTTGCGGACGAGATGGAGGAGCGGGTCGCCGATCTTTTCGATGACGGTCTTGTCGAGCTCGGTCTCCTCGCCCACCAGCTCGATGCGGACCTGCTTGCCGGTGGCAGCGGCGAGATCGCGCACCAGGCGAGGGAGCCGCGCGAAAAGCGTCTTCACGGAAACCATGCGCACGGCCAGGATCCGGTGGTGAAGCTCGCGCGCGTGGCGCTCGAGGTGAGCCACCGCGGCCCGGAGCTGGGCGCTTCCACCCGGCGTCGGGTCGGCCGCGGCCTGGGCCAGCATCGATTGTGTGGTCACCAGCTCTCCGACGAGGTCGACGAGTCGATCGACCTTGTCGACGGCCACCCGGATCACGGTGGCGTCGTCCCGGTCGCTGGCGCGTCGGTGGGGCGGCGCGAGCGGCAGGGGCGGCGCCGTCGGAGATTCGACCGCGGACGTGATGCGCGCTCCGTCGGCATCGGCGGCGAAGCTCAGCAGCCCGTCGAGCTCGTGCTGCGGGCGCGCCGTCAACAAGGTCACCGTCCAGGCCAGGTAGCAGCGCTCCGCCTGCAACTCGGAGAGTGGGGGCAGGGCGCTGAGGTCGGCCGTCACCGCTCGTACCTGACCGAGCTCGACGAGCTGTGCCAGAATCCGCAGCGGATCGAGCCCACGCTGGAGCGCGTCCGGCGAAGGCCGGAAGTCGATCCGCAGGAGCCGCGGGGCTTCGCTGAGGCTCGCGCCGGCGGCCTGCGGCTCCGGCGTGTGGGCGCTCTCGAGGAGCGCGGTGAGGGAGGCGCGCACGCGTTCGGTGAACTCGTCCGGATGGGCGGGCGCTTCGGGCCCGACGGCGATGCGCGCGAGGACGCCGCGCAGGACGTCTCCCGACGCGAGCAACGCGTCGACGACGGCCGGAGTGGCGACTCGAGCGCCCCGACGGAGTTGATCGAGAAGGCTCTCGAGAATGTGCGTGAAGCCCGCCATCTCGGTGAATCCCATCATCGAGCTGCCGCCCTTGAGGCTGTGAGCCAGGCGGAAGATCAGGGCCACGGTCCCGGGGTCGTCGGGGTTCCTCTCGAGCTGAAGAAGGCCCGCTTCGAACTCCGCGATGCTTTGAGTGGCTTCTTCGATGAAGAGCGGCAGGAGATCTTCGTTGCCGGTCACGTCGCCTCCCGGCGAACCTATTGCAATCGGGGGGCCACCTCACTATGATCTGCAGGTACTAGAGAACACGAGCGGTTCACGAGGCCGGGAGTGAGCGCGCGAGGTGTCCGCCACTTCTGTCAAAGCTGAGTGCCACGAAAGCGCTCAGAGGTCTTCCCGGAAGGTGGGGACAGACCCCTCAACGCCTGTGGCGGGCTACGGCCACCTACTTCTTGCCGAGCTCCGAAATGGCCCGATCCCGGTAGGCGAAATTGAAGAGCCTGGTCGGCGGCAGGAGGTCCTTGTACTTGAGGAAGCCGTACTCACCGCTGAGCCGCTGCATCGACTCGAGCACGGCCGGATCCATCTCGAGATTCGGGTCCAGCACGTGGGCGCGTGCGCGGCGGATCACGTCGGCCTTGGCGCCGGTGTACTTGACCATCAGGTCGATGTTGCGCTCCTGCTTCCATCCGTTGTCGAGAGCGAGATCGCGCACCGCCTTGACGTAGGCCACCATGACGTTGTGCGCGAGGTCAGGGTTCTTGGTCGCCCAGTCCTTGTTCCACACGACGCCCGTCATCGGCGTGGCCCGGACGCCGGCCTGGCGGGCCAGCGGGCGTTGCGCGATGCCGCGCTCCTCGGCCAGTGTGGGGAACGGCTCGGTGAGGATCGCCGCCTCTATCGCGCCCGATTCCAGCGCGGGCACCATGTCGGGGAAGGGGATGATCTTGATCTGGACGTCGCGAAGGCCCAGGCCTTCCTTCTTGAGAATTTGCTCGAGCATCCATTCCACAGCCGCTCCGCGAACGTTGAGGGCCACCGGCTTGCCCCTGAGATCCCCGATTCGCTTGATGTCCTTTCCCCAGGTGGCCGTGCGGACGACGAAGTAGTCCTCCATGTACGCCAGGTGCAGCGGCGCGACCCACTCGAGCGGGAGTCCCGACGCCACTGCGTTGAAGCCCGCGGCGCCCATGCCCGAGCCGCCGAGCTGGAGCTGGCCCGTCGCGACCTGCGAGACGACCTCGGGCCCACCGGCCAGCCGCACCATCTCTACGGCCACGCCCGCCGCCGGGAGGTAACGATCGGCCAGGATGAACAACGCGGAGAACGAGTCGGCGGGCAAGTAGCCGATCCTCACGCTCGGCTTCGGCTGGGGCGACACGACGGGCGCGGCAGCGAGCGCGGTCAACACCGCGACGGCGAGCCACAGGGCAGGCGTCCGGATTCGGGTCATGAGAGACTCCTCGATGCGTCGCCGCGCCTCAGCCGGCGGGGGCCCAGCCCCGCGACGGCTTGCGGCACGCACGACAACGGCGGCGCGATCAGCGTCGGGACTCGAGGAGGCGCGCGATCTCGCCGGGTGCCGGAACGCGCCCGGCCTCGCGCTTGGAGAACACGGTGCGACCGTCGACGGTCACCGTCAGCTCTCCCAGGCCGCCCCAGCGGATCCTCGCCGGCTCGTGAAGAGTCGTCTGGAGCTCATCGCGGAGGCGGACCGCCTCCCGCCGCAAGTCCATTCAGAGTGCGCAGCGCTTGATCTCGATCTTCATGGTTCGCGTTTTACACACAGATCATCGCTGAAGGCAAGTGTGGTATAGGGAACCTCCAACGGACGCAGCGAGTTAAACCGCGCGACATTGCACCATCCACCCACGAGGAGGAGACCCATGACAATGGAACGGCTCCTATTCCCGGTCATCGGCGCGGCGCTGATCCTGGCTGCCGCCACCGCGAGCGCACAGCAACCGCCGGCCGCGGCGCCGCCGCCACCGCCGCCGTACGGTCAGGCGATCGGCCTTGAGCAGGCCAAGAAGGTCATGGCCGGTGCCGAGGCCGAGGCGAAGAAGAACAACTGGAACGTCTGCATCGTCGTGCTCGACTCCGGCGGCAACGTCGTGATGGTGCAGCGGATGGACGGCGCGCAGTTCGGGAGCATCGAGGTCGCGCGCGAGAAGGCCTACTCGTCCGTCGCCTTCCGCCGGCCCACCAAGGCCTTCGATGATGCGCTGGCTCAGGGCGGCAACAATTTGAGAATCCTCCGGCTCCCCGGCGCGAGCCCGCTCGAGGGGGGGATCCCGATC
Source organism: Candidatus Rokuibacteriota bacterium (assembly GCA_003220435.1). Lineage (GTDB taxonomy): Bacteria > Methylomirabilota > Methylomirabilia > Rokubacteriales > CSP1-6 > AR31. The sequence goes on from QHSL01000074.1 coordinate 108,514, forward strand.
GTCGTCGACGGCAAGCTCATCGGCGGGATCGGCGTCTCCGGCGTCACCTCGGCGCAGGACGCCCAGATCGGCCGGGCCGGAATCGACTCGCTGAAGTAGCCTCGCCGGGCGGCGGGCCGCGGATCACACCGCGGCCTGTCGCTTCCCTCGATATACAATCCCGGCGCCGTCTGATTGGAGGCCCATGCCGGGACGCTCGCCCAAAGTCGTCGTGCACGAAGTCAGCGTGACCTTCGAGAGCCACGGGCGCTCGGCGACCGCGCTCGACCGGATCTCGCTGCAGGCCGGGGTGGGCGAGTTCCTTTGCATCGTGGGGCCGAGCGGCAGCGGCAAGTCCACGTTGCTGCGCGTCCTGGCCGGCCTCGTCGAGCCGAGCGGCGGCCAAGTGCGTATCGAGGCCGAGCAGCCGGGGACGCCGCTGACCGCGATGGTCTTCCAGGAGCACGCGCTGCTGCCGTGGCGCACCGTGCGCGACAACGTCACGTTCGGCTTGGAGAACCGCGGCGTGGCCCGCGCCGAGCGCGAGGCGCGCGCCCGGGAGATGCTGGCGATGGTCGGGCTCACGCGCTGCGCGCAGCACTATCCGCACCAGCTCTCCGGCGGCATGAAGCAGCGCGTGGGCATCGCCCGCGCGCTCGCCACCGACCCCGAGGTGCTGCTGATGGACGAGCCGCTGGCGGCGCTCGACGCGCAGACGCGGACGATCATGCAGGAGGAGCTGCTGCGGATCTGGGCCGCCCTCGGCAAGACCGTGATCTACGTCACCCACTCGCTCGAGGAGGCGCTGTTGCTGGGCGACCGCATCGTGCTGCTCACCGCGCGCCCGGGCCGCGTGAGCCAGGTCTACCCGGTCGATCTCGGCCGGCCGCGCGCGCTCGAGATCCGCGGCTCGCCCGCCTACGGCGCGCTGCTCGAGAAGATCTGGTCGCAGCTCCGCGAGGAGGTCGTCCGCGCGATGGCGGAAGACCGCGGCGGCGACGCGTGACGGCGCCCGGCCGCTGGGTCGCCGAGCACTGGATCGCCGTGGGCTCGCCCCTCGTCTCGCTGATCGCCTGGGAGTGGGCGAGCGCGAGCGGCGTCCTGCGCGAGGCGTTCTTCCCGCGTCCGTCGACCATGTTCGTGCATCTGGTCCAGCTATCGGCCGACGGCACGCTCTGGGCCCACACCGCCCGGAGCCTCGTACGCATCGGCTGGGCGTTCGCGCTGGCCGCCGTGTTCGGCGTGGGGATCGGGCTCGCCATGGGGCTCTGGCGACGCCTTCGCGACGGGCTCGACCCGGTGTTCGCGGTGATCTATCCGATCCCGAGCGTGTTGTTCCTGCCGCTGGTGAGCTTCCTGGTCCCGCCGGGCGAGATCGCACTGATCGTGACGACCGCCGTGACGTCGTTCTTCCTGGTGGCGTTTACCACGACGCACGGCGTGCGCCAGATCGACCGCCTCGTGGTGGAGGCCGCCGTCCACTACGGCGCGCGCGGCCCGCGCCTCTTCGCCTCGGTGCTGTTGCCGGGGGCGCTGCCGTTCATCTTCACCGGGCTGCGACTCGGTCTCGGCTTCGCGCTGATCGTCGTGGTGGCGGTCGAGATCGTCTCGGCGAGCACCGGGCTCGGCGCCCTCCTCTGGCTTTCGTGGCAGATCCTCAAGGTCGAGGACATGTACGCCACGTTTTTCGTCATCGCCCTCCTGGGCGCGGTCCTCTCCTACGGTCTGTCCGCGCTCCGCGCGTGGCTCCTGCCGTGGGTACAGGACGTGGCCGAGCCCTGAGATGAAACGACGCGACGTCACCGCTTCGCTCGCGCTGTCGTTGCTGTGGGGGGTCGTTCGCGCACCCCGGGCGTCCGCGCAGCAGCGCGGAACGTCGGCGTCGGTGGGCGAACGCCTCCAGCGGCTCGAACGGCAGCTGGAGGACCTGCGCCAGACGCTCAAGATCCCGGGCATCTCGGCGGCCGTCGTCAAGGAGCGGAGACTCCTGTGGGTGAAAGGCCTCGGGCTTGCGGACGTCGAGCACAAGATGCCCGCCCTGCCCGAGACCACCTACCGTATCGCCTCCCTCACCAAGCCGTTCGCGTCCACGCTGCTGATGCAGCTGGTGGAGCAGGGCAGGCTGGATCTCGACGACCCGATGGCGAAATATTCACCCGACTTCCGGCAGCGCTTCGGCCGCGGACCGGTCACGGTGCGTCACGTCCTCACTCACACCTCGCACGATCCGTCGGGGGATACCTACTGGTACGACGGTTTTCGCTTTTCCCACCTGGCCGACGTCGTCGCTCGAGCGTCGGGCAAACCGTTCCGCGAGCGGCTCGCGAGGAACATCCTCGACGTCATCGGCATGGCCGACAGCGTGCCGGGACAGGATGTTCTGGACGACCGCGCGAAGTGGTCCGCGTTCCTGGACGCGGATCACGCGCGACACTACGAGGCAGGGCTGGCGAAGCTCGCCAAGCCGTATCGGCTCGATGGCGCCGAGACGGTCCGGGGCATCTATCCGCCACGGGGGATCAGCGCGGCGGCCGGCCTAGTCTCCAACGTCCTCGACCTGGCCAAGTACGACGTGGCGATCGACGGTCACACCCTCGTCCGGGCCGAGACGCAGGAACGCGCGTGGACGCCGGCCAGCACGATCGACGGCAGGAAGCTCCCGTACGGTCTGGGCTGGTTCATCCAGCCGCATGAAGGCGCGCGGCTGGTGTGGCGCTACGGCTACTGGCCGGAGTCGTTCTCGTCGCTCTACCTGAAGCTGCCCGAGCGGAGGATCACGCTGGTCCTCCTCGCGAACAGCGACGGGCTGAGCGCGCCGTTCCTGCTGGGCGCCGGCGACGTGACACGGTCGGCATTCGCCAATAGCTTCCTGAGAATCTTCGTGCGCGAGGAGAGCCTGGGCCGCCCCTTGCCGGACCCGCGCTGGTCGCAATCGAGCGACCGGTTCAACGCGGAGGTCGAGCAGATCGCCACCCAGACCGGCGGCTACCGCTACGACGCGGAAAAGATCTCGCACGAGCTCCTGACTCGCTGGCTGGACGAGCGCCGGCGGGCGGCGCCCGGGTAGCCGCCCGTGGTGTACGCGGTGCCGGCCGTGCTGCTCGGTCTTTGGGAGGTCTGCTCCCGGCTGGCGATCGTGTCGCCGCGATACTTCCCGCCGCCCACGCAGGTCGCCTGGGTGCTGGTGGACCGCTTCGCCGACGGCGACCTCGGCGCCAACACGCTGGTGACCGTGACGCGCCTGGCCGCGGCCTTCGCGCTGGCGGCGGTGCCGGCGGTGCCGCTGGGCCTCCTGATGGGGATCGCGCGGCCGGTGCGCGAAGTCGTCGAGCCCTACATCGCGTTCATCTTCCCGGTCCCGAAGATCACGCTCCTGCCGTTTCTGCTGATCATCCTCGGCGTGGGCGAGGCCGCCTTCGTGCTCACCGCCGCGACCTCCGCGTTCTTCCAGATCGTGATCAGCACGCTGGCCGGCGTGCAGACGATGGACCCGCGCCTGCTCGAGGTCGGCCGCAACTACGGCGCCCACGGTCCGCGGCTCTTCTGGAAGATCATCCTGCCGGCCGCGCTGCCGGCGATCTTCACGGGCCTGCGGCTGGGGCTGGGGCTCGCGCTGGTGGCGCTGGTCGCCGTCGAGTTCATCGCCGCGAAGTCGGGGCTCGGCCACCTGGTCTACCGGCACTGGCAGATGCTGAGCACCCCTGAGATGTACGCGGCCTTCGCGCTTGTGGGCGCGCTCGGTCTCGGACTCACGCGGGGCCTGCGCGCGCTGCAGGCGCGGTTACTGGCGTGGCAGGAGGACGTCGGACGACTGTAGCCCCGCGCTACAGGATGGTGCACACCTCGTCGAAGGGCATGCGGGGCAGGCGCTGCATGACCTTGCTCGGATCGCCGTGGCCGATGTTGCACAGGAAGTTCGACTTCACGCGCCCGTCGGGGAAGAACTCGGCGTCCACCTTCGCGTTGTCGAAGCCGGACATCCCGCCGACGTCGAGGCCGACCGCGCGGGCGGCGATCATGAAGTAGGCGCCCTGGAGCGTGCCGTTGCGGAACGCCACCGTCTCGGCGAGCCTGGCGTTCGCCTCGTACGGGTTCTTCATCTCGGGCCGATGCGGGAACAGGCGCGGCAAGAGCTCGTAGAAGCGCGTGTCGTACCCGATGATCGCGGTGACCGGGGCCTGCTTGGTCTTGTCCTGGTTGCCAGCGCTCAGCGCGGGCAGCAGCCGCGCCTTCGCCTCGGGCGTCCGAACGAACAGAATCCGCGCCGGGCATGAGTTGGCGCTGGTCGGGCCGAATTTCATGATGTCGTAGATCGCCCGCAGCTGGTCGTCGGTGACCGGCGTCGGGAGCCAGCCGTTCTGGGTCCGGGCCTGGAGCAAGATGAGGTCGAGCGATTTTTCGTCGAGGGTCATTGTTTCCTCGCGTCCTGGATGGCCCGCCACACGCGCTCGGCGGTGGCGGGCATGTCGAGCTGGCGCACGCCGACCTGGGCGAGCGCGTCGATGACCGCGTTCATCACGGCGGGTAGCGCGCCCACGGTCCCGGCCTCGCCGGCGCCCTTGGCGCCCATCGGGTTGAGCTTCGTGGGCACCGGGTTGCTCTCGATGTGCATGTCCGGGAACGTGTCGCCGCGCGGCATCGCGTAGTCCATGAACGACGCGGTCATGAGCTGACCGGACTCCCGGTCGTAGACGACCTGCTCCATCAGCGCCTGGCCCACGCCCTGCGCCACGCCGCCGTGGATCTGCCCCTTGAGGGTCACGGGATTGATGACGGTCCCCACGTCGTCGACGATCACGTAGCTCACGAGCGCGACGTTGCCCGTGTCGGGCTCGACCTCGACCTCGCAGACGTGGCAGCCGTTCGGCCAGGTCGCCTGTTTGGGCGAGAACGTCCCGGTCTCGTAGAGGCCGGGCTCGACGCCCGACGGGAGCTGCGCCGGCTGGAACGCGGCGCGCGCCACGTCTCGGAGGACGACCGCCCGATCGGTGCCGACCACGCCGAATTTCCCGTCGGCGAACGTGACATCCGCCTCGGCCGCCTCCAGCAGGCGCGCCGCGATCTTCTTGCCCTTGGCGATCACCTTGTCGGCGGCCATCCACAGCGCGGTGCCGCCGATGACGGTCGACCGTGAGCCCATCGTGCCCATGCCGAACGCGACACGGTCGGTGTCGCCATCGACGTAGAGGACGTCCTTCGGGTCGAGTCCGAGCCGCTCGTTGAGGATTTGCTTGAAGGTGGTCTCGTGACCCTGGCCCTGGTTCTTGGAGCCCATCAGGACGGTCGCGCTGCCGCTCGGGGCGAACCGGATCTCGGCGAACTCCGGCTGGGCGCCGGCCGCCTGCTCGATCGGGTTGACGACGGCCAGCCCGCGCAGCTTGCCGCGCCGCCGCGCCTCGTCACGCCGGAGCGCGAAGCCGGCGACCTCGCCGAGCTTGAGCGCGCGCTCCATGCTCGTCGCGAAGTCGCCGCAGTCGTACGTCGCGCCGAGCGGGTTTTTGTACGGCATCGCCGAGGCCGGGATGAGGTTCTTGCGGCGCAGCTCAAGCGGGTCCAGGCCGAGCTCGCGGGCCGTGTCGTCGATCAGCCGCTCGAGCACGTAGGTGGCCTCGGGCCGCCCGGCGCCTCGGTATGGCGCCGTCGAGTTCGTGTTGGTCATGACGCTGGTCACGTGCACGTAGGCCGCCTGGAACTTGTAAACGCCGACCAGCGTGACCACGTTGCTGAAGGTCGCCAATAGATTTCGGTCCGAGGAGACGTAGGCGCCCACGTTGGCGAGGGTGTGGACGCGCATCCCAAGGAAGCGACCGTCGGCGTCCAGGGCCAGCTCGGCGTCGGTGACGTTGTCCCGCGCGTGCTCGTCGGCGAGGATCGCCTCTCGCCGCTCGCACGTCCACTTCACCGGCCGGCGAAGCTTGCGCGCCGCCCACAGCATGAGCTTGTGCTCCGGATACTGCCAGCCCTTGGTGCCGAAGGCGCCGCCGACGTCACCGGCGACGACGCGGATCCTATGCTCCGGGACCTTGAAGATGCTGCTGGCCAGCGCGTTGCGGACCCGATGCGGGTACTGCACGTCGGCGTAGAGCGTGTAGCGGTCCTCGTTCGGATCGTAGACGCCGAGCGAGCCCCGTGGCTCCAGGTACTGCGCGTGCACCCGCGTGATGACGTAGCGACGACGGACGATCCGGTGGGCCTTGGCAAACGCCGCTTCGGTCGCCGCACGGTCGCCCGACTCGAAGACGTTACAGATGTTGTCTGGGCACTCGTCCCAGACCGGAGCGGCGCCGGGCTGGGTGGCCTCGGCGGTCGCCGTCACCGAGGGCAGCGGCTCGTAGTCGATCCGAACGAGGTCGGCCGCGTCCTCGGCCTGGGCGCGCGTCTCGGCGACGACGAGCGCGATCGGGTCGCCCACGTATCGCACCCGGTCGCGGGTGAGGCCTCGGTGAGGGCGAGCGAACATCGGGGACCCGTCGGGCCGCTTGCGCTTGAGGGTCATCGTCATCGTGCCGAGGCCGTCGACGTCGGCGCCGGTGAAGACCGCGAGGACGCCGGGCGCGCGCAGCACCGCCGTGGTGTCGACGGCGCGCAGCCGCGCGTGCGCGTGCAGCGAGCGCACGATCACGGCGTGCGCCTGGCCCGGGACGTTCACGTCGTCGAGATAGCGGCCGCCGCCCTGCAAGAGTCGGACGTCCTCGACCCGCTTGATGCCTTGCCCGATCCCGAACTGGCCCATCAGCGCAACCCTCCCCTGGCGATCGCTACGGCCGCCGGCGCGAGCCGGGAGCCGCGCGAACTCCTCCGGCCACCGCCGTCGCCGTCCAGGTGACGACGAACACCGCGGCGAGGACGACGAGACGCGACGTCGTTCGCGAGACGACCATGAGCGAGCGAGAGACTACCCGCGCGGGTAGCGGAGAGTCAAGCGTCGGGGGCCCGGCGAGACGTGAGCGACTCGAGCTCGAAGCGCAGCCAGGAGACGTCGACGGGCTTCTCGAGCACCGCCACCACGCCGCGCTCGGCCAGATCTCCGGGAATGTTCTCCTCGGAGCTCGAAATCACGATGCCGCACGTGGACGGGTGGCCTCGCCGCGCGAGGCGAAGGAGATCGAGGACCCCCATGCTCGGACGGCGGTCTGGGCCGAGATCGGCGTCGAGCAGGAGCAGATCGAACCGCTGCGAGGCGACCCGGGCAAGACCGGTCAGCGTGTCCCCGGCGATGCTGACCTCGTGGCCATCCGACGCCAGGATGTCCCGGAGGCCCTCCCGAGCGTGGAGGCCCTGTTCGACCACAAGGATGCGCAGCGACATGTCGTGTCTCACTGGTCCTCCCGAGCAACCTGCATGCCGAGTGAGCCGAGGCGGAGCGGCGAAATCCAAATAGCTGAAAATCCTCGACACCGGCGCGAGCGCGTAAAACACACGCCGGCGGCGGGATATAAAACCTGCGCGTAGGACTTACCTGGTGGTGGCGGCGAGGTCGTCGCCAAGCGCCCTGGCCTTGCCGGCCAGGTTCACCGCTCGCTGATAGTCGCGCTGACCCAGGGCGGTCCGCGCCTGGTCCAGGAAGGTCTTCGACGCCGTGAGCGCCTCGAGCTGCGGCGGATTCATCTGACGGCCCTCGAGATCGCGGAGGAGTCGCTCGACCTCGCCGATCCTCAGTCGAGCCTCGTCGAGGAACTTCTGCTCCTCGTCCGCGGACAGCTCGGGCCGCAGCGGGCCGGTCGGCGGCGGGGCCGCGCGCGCGACGACGGGGACGGGCGGTCGGGCCGGCTGCTTGAGCACGGCCTCGAGGTGGCCACACCCGAGCACGGTGACCACGCTCGACGCCAGGAGGATGCTCGATCTCACGGCGGCGCCACCGGCAGCGTCAGGACCATGGTGGTGCCGCGGCCCATCTCGGACTCGATGTCGATGCGTCCGTCGTGGAGCTGCACGATCCGGTAGACCATCGAGAGACCGATGCCCGACCCGCCCGGCTTCGTCGTGTAGTAGAGACGAAAGATGCGGTCGAGGTCCTCCGGCGGGATCCCGACGCCCTCGTCGGCGACGCGGACCTCGATCGTCCCCTCCGCGCCGGGGCGGGCAACGAGGGTCACCGTGCCACCCCCCGGCATCGCCTGAATCGCGTTGGTCACCAGATTGGTGCACGCCTGCTGGAGCAGCTCGGCGTCTCCCGAGACCGGCGGGACCTCGGCCGCCACGTCGAGCACGATCTTCGTGCCGGCGCGGGCCGCCTCCGGCTCCATGAGCCGCACGACCTCGGCCAGGAACGCCCCGACCGCCACCGGACCCACGTTGAGCTCTTGGGGGCGCATGAATTTCAGAAATCCCTGGACGACCCGGTCGAGTCGCTGGATCTCCTGGGCGATCACGTCGAGGTTGTCGCGAACGTCGGCCTGGCCCCCGAGGGCGAGCCGCGTCTTCACGAGCTCGAGGTGGATGCGCATCGCGTTGAGTGGGTTCTTCACCTCGTGCGCCACCCCGGAGGTCAGGCGGCCGAGGGCCGCGAGCTTCTGCGAGTAGGTCACGAGCGATTGCACGGCGCGCACCGGCTCCAGGTTTCTCAGCGCAAGGACGCCGCCCCCGGCGCCGCTCCCGTCGGCGATCCGGTCGCTCGACACCGCCAGCTCCCGGGGCTGGCCGTCCGGTGAGGGAACCTCCACCGACGCGTTCCGGCGCTCGATCCCGTGATCGAAGAGCTCGGCGACCACGGTCGCCAGCGGGTGCTCGTTCGGCAGGACCGCCGCGGACCGAGGGCCCAGCAGCGCCTCGGCCGCCTGATTGTGGAACACCACCTCGCGGTTCGCGTTGAGCACGATGACCGCGTCCTCGAGCTTGTCGAAGATTCCGTCGGTGCGCGTGCGCTCCCCGAGCCGGTCGACCCGCGCGGCGAGCTCGCCCAGCTCGTCGTCCCGCGTCAGGTCCGCCGCGGCGTGGCGCTCGCCGCGAGCGAGACGCTCCATCCCCTGGGCGATCTTCCGCAAGGCCTGGAGCAGCATGTGCCCGACCCCGAGGCCCACGATGACCGCAACCGAGAGCGCGGCGAGCGCCACCACGAGGCTGTGGAGCGCGGCGCGGCCGAGCTCCTGTCGCAGGAGGCTCGTCGAGACCCCGACGCGCACGGTCGCGAACGGCCGCTCTCCCAGCACCATCGGCACCTGCGCCTCGTAGATGTCCGGCTCGCCCAGCAACGACAGGACCGACCGCAGGGTCGACCACTCCTTCAGGTGCTCGAGGCTCTGCCGGCGAGGCAGCATCTCGCCCTCGAGCTTGGGATTGCTGTGGGCGAGGACCCGCCCCGACGGGTCGACGACGGCCGCGTACACGACGGTGTGGGAGTAGCCGACGATCCCTTCGAGCATGGCGCGGATCCCGGGATCGCGCTGCAGGACGGTCGGCGAGGGGGCCGGGGCGGCGTCGAGCACCCGCGAGCTCTGGTACGAGAGCTGCCGCGCCAGGAGCTCACCCTCTTCCGACGCGGCGCCGAGCGCGATCCGCGTCACGCTCGCCAGGTGGCCGACGGTCGACCCCGCGACCACTAAAAGGACAACGACGGCCAGCGCGAGGCCTCGTCGGGCGCGGAGGGTCAAGCCCATACGCGTCAGGCGTTATAGCGGTGGAGCTTGTTGTGCAGGGTCTTCAGGCTGATATCGAGGATCTCGGCAGCTCGGGTCTTGTTGCCGCCGGTCCGCTTGAGCGTCCGCAAGATCAGCTCGCGCTCCGCACTCTCCACGGTCGTGCCGACGGGGATCACGACCTCGGCGTCGGTCGGCGTCAGCGCGGGCGCAGCGGCGGTGCCGAGGGCGGCCAGGTGCTCGGCGCGAATCACGTCGCCGGCGCACACGATGACCGCGCGCTCGATCACGTTTCGAAGCTCGCGAACGTTGCCCGGCCAGCGGTGGCGCCGGAGGCAGTCGAGGGCCTCCTCGTCGACGCCCCGGACCGAGCGTCCGTGCCGCTCGTTGAACTCCTCCAGGAAGGCCTGCACCAGATCGGCGAGATCCTCCATACGCTCGCGGAGGGGCGGCAGCGTGATCGTAAAGACGTTCAGCCGGTAATAGAGGTCCTCGCGCAGCGCCCCGTCGCGGAGGGCCGCCAACGGGTCCTTGTTGGTCGCGGCGATGACACGCACGTTGACCTGGGTCTCCGACCGAGCGCCGAGCCGCCGAAACTGTCCCTCCTGCAGGACCCGCAGGAACTTGGCCTGGGTCCCCGGCTGCATTTCCGCGATCTCGTCCAGCAGCAGCGTCCCGCCGTCCGCCAGCTCGAAGCAGCCCTGGCGGCGCTCCACGGCGCCCGTGAACGCGCCGCGCTCGTGGCCGAAGATCTCGCTCTCGAGCAGGGTCTCCGGAATCGCCGCGCAGTTGACCGCGACGAACGGTCCCCGCCGGCGCGCGGAGAGCTCGTGCACCGTGCGCGCGACAAGCTCCTTGCCGGTGCCGCTGTCGCCCGCGATGAACAGGGTCGCGTCCGTCGGCGCCGCGATCTCCAGCTGGCGCATGACCTCGAGCATGGCCGGTGAGGTCCCCACGAGCCGACCGAACACGCCGCGCATGCGGAGCTGTCGACGCAGGAGCTGGACCTCGCGCGCCGTCTCGCTGCGCTCGAGCGCCCGGTCCAGCAGGAACTGCAGACGGGTCGGGTCCACGGGCTTGGTCAGATAGTCGTACGCGCCGTCCTTGATCGCCTGGACCGCGCTCTCGATGCTGCCCTGGCCGGTCAGGATCAGCACCGGCGTGGTGGAGAACTCCTTTTTGAGACGGACGAGGAGCTCCATCCCGTCGATCCCGGGCATGACGAGATCGGCGATCACGAGATCGGGTGTCCGCTCGGCGGCGCGCTCCAGCGCCTCGCGCCCGTCGGCCGCGGCGCTCACGTCGTACCCCCAGGCCGTCAACAAATCTTGAAGCCCCCTGCGCGACGCGGGCTCGTCCTCGACCACCAGCACGCGCCGGTCTCTCGCCGCCGGATCGTCCCTTCCACCCCGATCGCCCGTGGGCGCCGGACTCTCGGCGGGATCGGCCCCTCCGCGCGGACGGGCGCCCCCCTCCCGCCGCGGGTCGGCCGAGGGCGGGACGGTCGACATCTCGAGGTGGCGCGTGGAGTTCTCGCTCATGACGTCGCGACGTGCTGCCCGACGCTCGCGGCCCCGACGAGGCGAAGCGTCCCCCGGGTGCCCCTCCATCGCGACGGGATGGACCATTCCAGGCGGGCCGTGCGCTCGATGACGTGACCGCAAGGCCCGAGCACGATCGACAGCATCTCGTCGCGAATCTCGGACCAGTCTTCAACCCAGCGAAGCGTGCGGCACTCCTCGCAGAACGTCGTTCTCGTGCTCTTCATGCCTTCCCTCGCCTTTCGTCCGCTGGCGCGGACGCTTTACCGGGTTTCGACTTCCTCGCCGGCGTCGTCATCCTCGTCGGTCGCGACCATCGCCAGAATCACGGCGTCGGGAAGCACGCGCGCTCCGTCGACCCGCATGCGCGAGAGACCCATCGCCAGGGCGCCGCGAACGGAGATCTCGAATGCTTCACGCAAGGCTTGCTTGACCGACGGCTCCGAACGATCCTCCAACGCTACCGTTGTCTCCATCCGAACGACGCGAGCCCAGGCAGGTGAAGCGACGGTGAGCAGCATCAGAACCGTCGCGAGCCACACGACCATCCGCATGTCGCCCTCCTGAGTACCGGTGGTTCGACTGCGTGCGCCGAGAGGGGCAGCATGGCTCGTGCCAGCGGCGCCGCCGCGCCCCCTAACTATGGGACTTTGCGGGGCGTTGACTGAGTCGTGGGCCCTCCGGGTGGGGGAATCGCCGGGCAAGAACTATCGATTCGGAGAGTAAGGATTACATACACGGAGTCAGCCCGCCGACAGGGCTGACAGGGTTCCACGGGGCCCCTCGAAGGGCCCGCACGTTAACGGTTGCCGAATTTTTCGGGTGGGGCGGCGGGTTCGGGAGCGGGGCGACGGAACCAGTCGGTCAGGCGGTTCCAGCCGTTGACGACGTGATCGACGACGCCGCGGTGCTCGTCGCACATCGGCGGCTCCGTACCGACGAGGAACGACTCTCGGACGACTACCGGACAGGACCATCCGGCGCGCTTGCCGTTGGTCGCGTCGATCTCGGTGAGCACGATCCCCGAAGGGACGGCGAAGTCGGGCTGCGGATATGCGTCGAGCGCCGACTTCATGAAGTCGATCCAGATCGGAAGCGCGGCCTGGGCGCCGCTGAGACCGTGGACGTCGCCGCCGTCATAGCCGACCCAGACAAGCGCCAGCAGCCGCGGCGTGTAGCCCACGAACCACGCGTCGCGCCCGTCGTTGGTCGTGCCGGTCTTGCCCGCGATCACGTCGGGGAGCCCGCTCGCGCGCGCCGCGCCGCCGGTGCCCGACGTCACGACGCCCTTGAGCAGCGAGGTGACCAGCCAGGCCTCGGCCGCCGAGATGACCGGCACCGGCGGCTCGCCGCTGATGGGCTTCACTTCCTCGTCGCGATAGTGGACGGCACGCACCCCGATGGCCGCGGGGAGCCGGATGCCTCCGTTTGCCAGCGGCAGGTAGGCGAGGGCCAGGTCGAGCGGCGTGACCTCGAATGCGCCGAGCGCCATCGCCGGGACCGGCGCCAGCTGGCCATGCAGCCCGAGCGTCCGGGCCGTCTTCACCACGTTCGCCAGGCCGACCGCCTGGGCGATACGAACCGTGGCGGCGTTGAGCGACCGCTCGAGCGCCTGGCGCACGGTCACGGTGCCCTCGTACCGGTCTTCGTAGTTGCGCGGGCTCCACGGCCGGCCACCCACCTGGAGCGTGAGGGGCAGGTCGTCGACGCGCGTCGCGGCCGTGAAGCTGGGCACGCCCTCGCCCGCGCGCAGGGCCGCGAGATAGACGAACGGCTTGAACGCGGAGCCCGGCTGGCGGCGGGCCAGCGTGCCGCGGTTGAACTGACTGCTCAGATAGTCTCGGCCGCCGACCAGGGCGCGGATCTCTCCGGTCTCGGGCTCGACCACGATCATGACCGCCTGCAGGCGCCGCGCGGGATCTCGTCGCCGCAGGCGCGGTGTGCTCGTTTCGAGGCGGTCGAGACCCCGTGCGACCGCGCCCTCGGCGAACCGCTGCAAGTTGAGGTCGAGGGTGGTGACGATACGGGCGCCGCGCACGCCGGAGGCGTCGGAGCCGAAGCGCTGCTCGAGCTCCTGGCGGACGTGATCCACGAAGTACGGCGCCGACTGTCCCGGGGCGACCAGCGAGCGGACGCGCACAGGCTCGCGCCGAGCCCGGTCGTAGTCGCGCGGCGCGAGCGTTCCGAGATCGCGCATGCGCGCCAGGATCGCGTTGCGGCGATCACGTGCGCGGCTGGGGTCCACCGCGGGAGAGTAGCTGTTCGGCCCCCGGAACATCGCCGCCAACAACGCCGCCTCGGCCGGCGTGAGCTGATGGACCTCTTTGCCGAAGTAGGCGCGCGTCGCCGCCCCCACGCCGCGGATCGCGATCGGCCCGCGCTGGCCGAGATAGACCTCGTTCAGATACGCCTCGAGGATTCGCTCCTTGGAGTAGCGCGACTCGACGAGCGCCGCCAGCCACGCCTCGCGCAGCTTGCGGCCGAGCGTCCGCTGCGGGCTGAGCAACCGGATCTTGACCAGCTGCTGGGTGATCGTGCTCCCGCCTTCCTTCACGCGGCCGGCCCGCAGATTCGCCCACGCGGCGCGCGCGAGCGCGCGGAGGTCGAGGCCACCGTGCTCGAAGAAGCGATGGTCCTCGGCGGCGAGCACTGCGTCGATCAGCACGCGGGGCGCCTCCTCGAGCCGGACCGGCCGGTGATCCTCGCCCGGACGGTCCATTGCGCTCGCCAGCACCTCTCCCTCGAGCACGACGTCTGCGATCTCCTGGCCGCCGTCGGTGACCTGGGTGATGCGGTCGTCGTCCACCTGCAACCGGACGAGCCGGGAGTCGCGGCCTCCACCCTCGGCGCCGCGCAAGAAGATCTCCCACGCGCCGCCGGCGCGTCGGAACTGCCCCGGAGCCTTCGGCGTAGAGCGCGTCTCGCCGTAGCCGAGACGGATGAGCGTAGCCGCCAGGGCGATGCGCTGGACGTGGACACCGGGGGTCAGAGATTGGCCGGATGCGTAGACGAACGTCGTGCGGCGCGCGTCCGCGCGCTCGAACCGGACGAGCTCGACGGTCGAATAGACGACCGGGGTGAGCACCGCGAGGGTGAGCGCGGCAATGAGCGCCGGCCGGCGCCAGCGGGCAAGCGGCCTTGTTGGTTTCAGCTCCGGATCCATCGAGCCATGGCCTGCGCGAGCACCGGTGCACCCGTTGTGCCAGCGGCTGACGGCCTTACTTCAGTGTACTTAGCCAGGAAAGCAGGGCGGAGGAGTCGCCCTGTGACCGTCAGGGCGTTGACACCTGTCGCGGCTATGCGGGTGGCGACGCGCCTGGCTGGGCCAGCGCCGCCGACACCTGGCGATGGAGATCCGAGAGCGACAGCGGCTTCGGCACGTACGCGAACGCGCCCATGGCCATGGCCCGCGGACGGAGTGTGGAATCGCCACTCCCCGAGATCATGATCACGCGAATCGCCGGATCGAGCGCGCGGATGCGCTCGAGCACCTGAACGCCGCTGAGTCCTTCCATGAGGACGTCCAGTAGCACGACGTCCGGGCGGTATTGCGAGACCGCAATGAGCGCGTCGCCGCCGTGCGACGCCGCGTCGACCAGGAAGCCGGCGTCGGAGAAGTACCTGGTGAGGATCGTGACGACGTCGGGTTCGTCGTCGACGACGAGGATTCGGCGCTGAAGCCGCGGCACAGTGTCGCGTTGATCCACGAGAGTTGCCTGAAGGGAAATCTGCGCCGCATCTCCCGGGAGTGTCAAGATTTTCGTGGTGAAGCGCCCGCACCACTCACGCGAGCGCGTTCGCCTCCGCGACCACCATCGATCCGTTGCTCCGGGCGACCGTCGCCTGCTCCAGCCAGAGCGAGCGGCCGCAGAGACAGCACTTCCACAGCAGGCGTGTGGTCGTCAGACAGTTGAAGCGCTGCGCCTCAGAGATATGAGCCAGGTCCAGCCGCAGGGGTCCGCCGCAGCGGCACGTCATCATGTCCCGGCACCTCCACGACGGCTCCAATGCATCGTGCGAGCCAGGCCGCAAGTAGCGGACTCTCTTACGGTCTGCGGGCATGTCCCCCGGTCGGATTGACAAGAAGCGAAGCCCCGGTGACGAGGCTCGTCACCGACCTGCCGGAGGGAGCGAGAACGCTGCTACCGTATCGCCATGCGCCTCGCCGAGCGCCTGCAGGCCCAGTTCCCTGGTGCATCGCGCAGACGCGTCAAACAGTGGCTCGAGGCCTCGCGGGTTCGCGTCGACGGTGCGGTCGTCCGCCACGGCTCGGTGGCGATCGGTGACCATGCGCGCGTGGAGCTGACCGCGCCGCCCCCGCCGGAATGTCCTCGGCCCCTCCGGCTCGTTCACGAGGACACCGCCCTCCTGGTCGTCGACAAGCCCGCCGGGCTACTGACCATCGCCACCGAGCGCGAGCGAGAACGAACGGCGTATCGACTGCTGAGGGATTGGGTCGCCGCGCGCGGGTCGAGCACGGGCCGACTCCTGATCGTTCACCGGCTCGATCGCGAGACTTCGGGGCTCGTCGTGTTTGCGAAGACCCCCGCCGCCAAGCGGAGCCTCCAGGCGCAGTTCGCCGCGCGCAGTGTCGAGCGAGTCTACGTCGCGCTCGTGGAGGGAACCGTCCGCCGGGACGGGGGCACACTGATCGGGCGGGTCGTGGAAGACCGCTCGCTGCGCGTCCGGACCACGGTCGACCGGGGCGCGGGCCGCGACGCAATCACGCGCTATCGCGTCCTCGAGCGGCGAGGCGACGCGACGCTGCTCGAGCTCTCGCTGGTGACCGGGCGCCGCGGCCAGATCCGAGCCCAGCTTGCCGCGCTCGGCCATCCGATCATTGGCGACAGGGAGTTCGGGAGCCGCCGGAACCCGCTGCGACGTGTCGCGCTGCACGCGACGCGGCTGGGGTTCGTTCATCCGGCCGGTGGAAGATCGAGCTTCGAAAGCCCGATCCCATCCTCGTTCGCCATCGCCGCGCTCCGCGAGAAGCCGCCGCGGCGTTAGGGGCGGTGCTATCATGCGCCGGCAGAGAGCGCCATGAGCGAGCCGGAGCGCAGACCGAGCGCGGAGGTCGCGGGCCTCGCCGCCGCCATCGAGCGAGCGGCGGCCGATCTCGCCATCGGCGAGGAGCCGGCGGGCTTCACGGTCGCGCTCGAAGGCGAGAGCGATCTCGGCGAGCGTCGTGACTGACTGGACGCTCGACACGCTCTCGCGGGCCATCGCCGCGAGGAAGATCTCACCCGTCGAGGCGACCCAGGCGTGTCTGGCCCGCATCGAGCAGCTCGATCCGCACATCCGGGCCTTCATCACCGTCGACGCCGAAGGGGCGCTGGCGAGCGCGCGCGCCCTCGAAGCCGAGCTCACCCAGGGTCGATCGCGCGGCTCGCTCCACGGGGTGCCACTCGCCTACAAAGACCTCTGCCACGTGCCAGGCCTGCCGACCTCCTGCGGGACTCGCACGCGCGAGTACTTCACCTCGACGATCGAGTGCACGGCGACCGCGCGCCTGCGCGAGGCCGGCGCCGTGACGCTCGGCAAGCTCAACATGACCGAGCTGGCGATGGGCCCGTTCGGCGACAACGCCCACCACGGCGACGTCCAGAACCCGTGGAAGCCCGGCCACTGCGCCGGCGGCTCCAGCAGCGGCTCAGCGGCGGCGGTGGCCGCCGGGTTCGCGCTCGGCGCGCTGGGCAGCGACACCGGCGGCTCCATCCGGTTGCCGGCGGCCTGCTGCGGCGTCGTGGGTCTCAAGCCCACGTACGGTCGCGTGAGCCGCGCCGGCGCGATGCCGCTCTCGTGGTCGCTCGACCACCTCGGGCCGCTGACCCGCACGGTCGCCGATGCCGCGCGGCTACTGGGAATCGTCGCGGGGTACGATCCGCACGACGCGACGTCGAGTCGCCGCGGGGTGCCGTTCTACGAGCGGATGCTCGACGGCCCGGTCGGCGGCCTCCGCGTCGGCGTGCCCGAGAACTACTACTTCGACGGTGTCGCCGCCGAGATCGACGCCTCCATCCGGGCCGCCGCGCAGGAGCTCGAGGGGCTGGGGGCGCGCATCGTTCCTCTCCGCGTTCCCGATCCTCGCCCGCTCGCGGATGTCTGCAACGTCATCTCGCGCTCCGAGGCCGCGGCGATCCACGCCCGCCTGGCTCGCGAGCGGCCGCACGAGCTGCAGCCGGCGGTCCGGGCGCGCATCGAGGTCGGCTTCCACATCTCGGCTCACGACTACCTGCAGGCGCTCCGCCTGCGCGCCCGCCTCACGCGCGAGTTCATCGCGGACGTGTTCACCGAGGTCGACGCGCTCCTGGCGCCGGTGATCCCCGAGCCCGCGCCGGAGCTGGCGGCGGTGAAGGCCGGCGGCGCCGACGAGGTCGTCGCCCGGATGGGTCGGTTCTCGCGTCTCACCCGTCCCTTCAACGGACTCGGGCTCCCGGCGCTCGCGCTGCCGTGCGGGCGGTCGCTCGACGGCCGACCACTCGCGCTCCAGATCGTGGGCCGCGCGTTCGACGAGGCGACCGTGCTGCGCCTCGGCCACGCGTACCAGCAGGCGACCGCGTGGCACGTCGAGCCGCCGAAGGTCCAGGGCAGGTGATTGGCTGACCGCCCGCCGCTGTGGCCGATGCTCGTCGCGTACGTGGGGGCCTTCGCGGCGATCATCGCCCTCTCGCTCGTCGCCGCCGGAATCGTTCGCGGCCTGAACCCGGACCTTCCCGAGCACGCGGTGTTCGAGGGCCTCCCGGGACTGCTCGCCGGCGCCGTCGCGTCGTCCGTCGCCCTCGTGCTGACGGCGCTCGCCGCCAATCGCGGTGCCCCGCTCTCCGCGCTCCGACTGGTCCCGGGCCGGGAGACGGGCCGCACGCTCGTGGTCATGGTCGTCGGGATGCTGGCGCTCGGTCAGGCGCTCGACTCGCTCACGATGCTCGCGGGACTCGGCCAGCGCGGCAGCATGGTCGCGATCCGCAAGGCACTCGCGCAGGCGGTCGGACCCGACCTGTTCCTCGCCGTGATCGTGATCGGCGTCCTCGCGGGCACTGCGGAGGAGGTGTTCTTCCGCGGCTACATGCAGACGCGGCTCGCCGGGCGCTTGCCACCGAGGCTCGCGGTGGTGATCCCCAGCACGTCGTTCGGCGTCCTGCACATCGAGTGGCTCCACGCGATCCTCGCCTTCCTCCTGGGCCTCTACCTCGGCTGGATCACGGAGCTCGCCGGCAGCGCGCTGCCGGCGGTGACGTGCCACGTCATCAACAACGCTGTGTTCACGCTGCTCACCGCGCTGTGGGGCGCGATCGAGGGCGTCGGGGTGAACTTGGGGCTCGCGGCCGGCGGCGCCGTCGCGTTCGGCGGGTGCGTGATCTGGTTGCACCGCACCCGGACGGCGCTGTAGGCTCGGGGCTCCGTGCGTCTGAAAGACAGTGTGGTGGCGATCACCGGCGCGGGCGGCGGCATCGGGCGCGTGATCGCGCTCGCCTTCGCCGCCGAGGGCGCGGCGTGCGCGCTGGCCGACGTCGACGACGGCGTGCGAACGGTCGCCGCGGACGCGCGGAGCGTGAGCGGTGTCAACGCCATCGCCCTTCGGGCCGACGTCACGCGATCCGCCGCCATGAGCGCCCTCGTCGAGCAGACGCTGCGCGACCTCGGCCGGCTCGACATCCTCGTCACCTGCGCAGGCCTGGGCACCCCCGGACTCCTCGCCGATCAGGACGAGGCGGCGTGGACGCGCGTCGTCGACGTGAACCTCATCGGGACGCACCGCGCGATCCGGGCCGCGCTGCCCGCAATGATGGCGAACCGGTCGGGGCGCATCATCACGATCTCTTCGGTCCTCGGTCGGATGGCGGCTACGGCTTCGTCACGGCCTACGCCGCGTCCAAGCACGGCGTCATCGGCCTCACGCGATCGCTCGCCGCCGAGCTCGGCTCGCAGGGATATCCGTCCATCACGGTCAACGCGATCTGTCCAGGCTACGTGCGCGCCGGCATGGGGATCCAGATGCAATCGACGAAGGCCGGCCCGATGCCGGGGGAGGAGATCTTCGAGCGATACTACAAGCGACAAGTCCCGCAGCGCCGCATGATCGAGCCCGAAGAGATCGCCAACGCCGCCGTGTTCCTGGCGCTCCCCGGATCGGCCGGGATCACCGACCAGGCGCTGAACGTCGATGGCGGGTTCGTGATGTCGTGACGACGCCGGCCCAGGCCGACTCGGCGGCACCATGACGCTGGATGCGCTGGTCGCGCTGACTCGAGCGCGGCTCGCCGCCCACGCGCGCCGGGTGGTGCCGTCGGGGGAGCTCGTGCGCGCGGCGGTCCTGATTCCGATCGTCGATCGCGGCGAGCCGTGTCTCGTCTTCACAAAGCGCACCCAGCGGGTCGCGACTCACAAGGGCCAGATCTCGTTCCCGGGCGGCGCGGTCGACCCCGGCGACGGCTCGTTCCTCGAAGCCGCCCTGCGCGAGTGCGAGGAGGAGATCGGCTTACCGCGGGCGTTGGTCGAGCCACTGGGCGCGCTCGACGACACCGAGACGGTCGCCACCCCGTTCGTGATCACGCCCTGGGTGGGAGTCATCCGCGAGCCGGTCGCGTGGCGCACGGACGGCGAGGAGGTCGAGCGCGTGATCGAGGTCCCGTTTGCCGCGCTCGCCGCGCCGGGCGGTCTTCGCGTCGAGCACTGGGAGCGCGACGGCGTCGTCCGCGCCGTCTATTTCTTCGACTACGACGGCGACACGATCTGGGGCGCGACCGCCAGGATCCTCAAGCACTACCTCGACCTCGTCACGCCGACACCGTGAGCGCCGAGTCGGGGCCGCTCGCCCGCCCGCCGATGTCAGCCGGGCTCTGCCGCGCCTGCCGGCACGCGAGCGTGATCACCTCGGCCCGGCAGTCGACGTTCGTGCTGTGCGGCCTGAGCCGGAGGGAGCCGTCCTTTCCGAGGTACCCGAGGCTGCCCGTTCTACGGTGCGACGGATATCAGCCGGCGGCGGTCACGAGCGAGGATCAGGGCCACCACAGATAGAGGAAGCGCGGCCCGGCGCCGACGGTCGTCGAAAGCTGGGTGAGCGTGGCCTCGAGGCTGCTCGCCGGCGCCTCAGCGCGCGCGTAGTAGGTTTCGCGGTGCTCGCGCGGCCGCCGGTAGACGACCACTCGCGCCTCGTCGGCGCCGATGGCCCGCCGGGCGACCGCGATCGCGTCGTCCATGTACCCGATGCGGTCGACGAGCTTGCGCTCGAGCGCCTGCTGCGCGGTATAGATGCGACCGTCGGCGACAGCGCGGGCTGTCTCGATCGGGATCTTGCGCGTCTCGACCACCTTCGCAACGAACTGGCCGTGTAACCCGTCGATGACCGACTGGAAGATCCTTCGCTCGTCGTCCGAGAGGGCCCGAAACGGGCTGCCCATGTCCTTGCGCTCGCCGGACTTGATCGCAGACGCGGTGAGCCCGAGCTTCTGCATGAGACCCTCGGCGTTCATGGTCACCATGATGACGCCGATGGACCCGGTCACGCTGGTCGGGTGCGCGACGATCGTGTCGGCCGCGAGCGCCACGTAGTAGCCGCCGGAGGCCGCGACGTCCATCATGACCGCGATGACGGGCACGCGGGCGGACCGCTTGAACGTGTCGAGCTCGTTGAACATGATGTCGGAGGCCGTCACCGTCCCGCCGGGGCTGTTGATCCGGATCACGAGCGCGCGGATTCCCGCGTCCTCCGAGGCCTTCTTGAGCTCTTCGCGGAACCGGACGAGGAGTCCCACGCGCGGAGTGGACGTGCCGACGACCACGACCGGCGACGGACCTTCCTCGCTGAGAAATCCGGAGATGTCCGTCAGGAGGATCTTCGGGCCTTTGGTGCCCTCGACGGTGTGTTCCTCGAGCGACCGGATCCTCGGCGTGAGATCGATCGAGATGAGCGAGCAGCCCCCCAGCAGCGAGAGCACCAAGAGCACCGTGAGCCGCGTCGACATGGCGCGAGTATACCGCGAGGGTTGAACGCGATTCGCACGCTCTGGGATACGTCGTGTGCGCCGCAGGCCGTCGCGGGGCTGGGGCCCTGCCGGCCGAGGCGCGGCTATAATTGGACCCCGTGACGGCGGTGGCTCGGCTGACGATCGACGACGTGCGGGCCGCCGCGCAGCGGCTCTCCGGCCACGTCTACCGGACGCCAGTGATCTCGTCGCCGGCCGTCGACGAGACGAGCGGCTACCGTGTCTTCTTCAAGTGCGAGAGCCTGCAGCGTGCCGGCTCGTTCAAGATCCGCGGCGCTCTCAACAAGCTCCTCTCGCTCGCCCCGGCGGAGCGCGCGCGCGGCGTCGTCGCCTACTCCTCGGGCAACCACGCCCAGGGCGTGGCGCTGGCCGCGCAGATCGTCGGGACCACCGCGATCATCTGCATGCCCACCGACGCGCCGACGCTCAAGGTGGAGGCGACCCGGGGCTACGGCGCCGAGGTCGTCTTCTACGATCGCCAGACGGACGACCGTGCGGCGGTCGCTCGTCGGATCGTCGGCGACACGGGCCGCGTGCTGGTGCCCCCCTACGACGATGGCGCGATCATGGCGGGCCAGGGGACCGCCGCCCTCGAGCTCCTCCAGGAGGTTGCCTCGCTCGACTCGCTCGTCGCCCCGGTCGGCGGCGGCGGGCTCATGGCCGGCTGCAGCACGGTGGCGCGGACGCTGGTCCCGGGAATCGCCGTCTTCGGCGTCGAGGCGGACACCGCGAACGACACGTACCTCTCGCTGCAGAAGGGCGAGCGCGTGACCATTCCGCCGCCGCCGACGATCGCCGACGGAATTCGCCTCCAGACGCCGGGGGAGCTCACGTTTCCCATCTTGAAGGAGAACCTCGCCGGGATCGTGCTCGTCAGCGACGCCGAGATCGTCGCCGCCGTGCGGTTCCTGGCGCTGCGCGCCCGCATCGTGGTCGAGCCGACGGGCGCGGTCGGGGCCGCGGCGGTGCTGACGAGGAAGCTCGAGCTCCCACCCGGCGCGAGCGTCGGCGTGGTGCTCTCCGGCGGGAACATCGACCCGGACCTGCTGATCCAGATCCTGCGCGGCTGAGGCGGGCCCCAGCCTCGGCGGCGCTCAGCGGCTGCGGTGCGCGCCGCAAGCCGTCGCGGGGCTGGGGCCCCGCCGGCCGAGGCGCGGTTACAAATTGTGGAAGGCCGGAACCACTTCCATCGCCAGACGCTCGAGCTGGTCGAGCATCCGCTCGGCGGGGCACATCGGTCGCAGGACGAACTTCGAGCCGCCACCCCGCACGTACTGCTCGATGCGCTCGCTGACGAGGTCGGCGGGACCGAACGCGGTGCACGCCTCGAGCGTCGGCGCGTCGGCGCGGCCGCGCGGGATGAACGGCATCGCGAGGGCGCGGGCGGCCGCCGGGTCGTCGTCGAGGCAGTAGTTCACGAGCACGCCGAAGTGGTCGCCCGGCACCTCGCGCCTGGCCTCGGCGGCGTACGCGAGGGTCTTGTCGACGCCGACCCGGAACTGCTCCGGGGTGATGAACGACGGGATCCAGCCGTCGCCCATGCGGCCGGCGCGGCGCATGGCCGCCTCGCTGTTGCCCCCGATCCACAGCGGCATCGGCTGCTGGACGGGCCGCGGCAGCACCGTGATGCGATCGAGCTTCCAGAACTCGCCCGCGTACGTCACGTCCGACGCCTCCCAGCACTGCCGCATGATCCGGATCGCCTCGTCGGTGCGCCGACCGCGCTCGTGGAACGGCACTCCGGCGGCGTGGAACTCGCGCTCCTGCTCGACGCCGATGCCGACCGCGGGCAGGACGCGACCCGCTGAAAGATAGTCGAGCATCGCGAGCTGGCGCGCGGCCATCACCGGTGACCGGAACGGCGCCACCAGCACGCTCGGGCCGAACTTGAGCCGCTGGGTGCGCGCCGCGACCGCCGCCATGGTGGTCATGGGCTCGAGGACGGTCAGCGGCGACGAGAGCCTGTCGGAGAACCAGACCGAATCGATCGCGGTCCGCTCGCAGAGGTCGATGAACCGCCACAGGAGCTCGCGGCCGTCGACCTCGCCCGGCGAGTCCGCCGGCCACGGACCGGGCATGACGCCGATCCGGTACTTGATGTTCATGACGGCATCGAGAAGTCTTCGGCCTTCTCGGTGATGAACTCGAGGAGCGCGGGCGTACCCTCTTGGGTCTTGCGGATCGCGCGCCGGATGGCCGGCACGATCTCGGCTGGCTCGGTCACGCGCTCGCCGTGGCCGCCGAAGGCGCGGGCCATCGCGGCGTAATCGCCGCTGATGTCGGTCGAGCGGTACTTGGCGGTGGCCGCCTTCATGACCTTGAGCTCGATGGCCATCGAGAAGTTGTTGAGCAGCACGGAGAGGATGGGGATCCGCTCTCGCACCGCCGTCTCAAAGTCCATCCCGGTGAAGCCGATCGCGGCGTCGCCCCAGACGTTGACGCAGAGCTTGTCGGGCGCGGCGAGCTTGGCGCCCATCGCGAGGCCGAGACCGTAGCCGAGCTGCGTGGTCTTGCCCCAGCCGATGTAGCTGAGCGGCGAGACCGGCTCCCAGAACGGCGAGATCTGGTCGCGGGGGCTGCCGGCGTCGTGCGTGATGATCGTGTTCGCCACGTCGACCGTGTGCATGAGGTCCCACAGCACCCGGTACGGCGAGAGCGGCTTGGTCTCGGCGGTGAGCCGCGGCGTCCACTTCTCCAGCCACTGGCTCTTGAGGTTCTTGATCTCCTGGGTGACGACCGAGACGCGGCCCCGCGGCCCACCCTTGAGCCGGTCCTTCACCTCGACCAGCAGCGCCTGCAGGGTGAGCCCGGCGTCGCCGACCAGCGCCAGCTCGGCCGGTACGTCCTTGTTGATGTCGGTCGGGTCGAGCGTCGCGTGCGCGATGCGCTTGCCCTTCGGCATCGCAACGCCGTAGTTCGTCGTGGCGAAGCTGCAGCCGATGCCAAAGATCAGGTCTGCGTTCTGGAGGAAGTGATGGAGCTGCTGCGAGATCGAGCGCCCGCCCGAGCCGAGCGACAGCGGGTGGTTCTCGGGGAACGCGCTCTTGCCCTGAAGGCTCGTCGTCACCGGCGCCTCCAGGAGCTCGGCCAGCTCGCGCAGGGCCTGCCACGCCCGCGCGTAGTGCACGCCCTGGCCGGCGTAGATCACCGGCCGCTGGGCGGCCACCAGCGCCTCGGCGACGCGCGAGACGTCGCGCGGATCGGGCCCCGAGCGCAGCCGGGGTGCCGGCGTGTACTGGATCGGCTCCGGCACGTCTTCCCTCAGGAGGTCGACGGGGAACTCGATCAGCACCGGGCGCGGCCGGCCGTTCTTGACCTGGGTGAACGCCCGGCGCATCGCGTCCACCACCGCGTCCGGCACGATGACCTGCTCGCACCACTTGGTCACGTGTTGGAAGTTCAGGAACGAGTTGAAGTTGGGCTGGATGTTCGTGATCCGTCGCGGGTAGCCGCCGGGCAGCACCACGATCGGCACCGAGTCGCCGTAGGCCTGGGCCACGCCGCCGAAGGCGTTCTCCGCGCCGGGGCCGTGCTGCATCGCGAACACGCCGACGCGCTCGCCCGACGAGATGCGGCTCACCGCATCGGCCATGTGGAGCCCGGTGCGCTCCTGCCGGACGATGATCGTCCGGATGTCAGCCTCCGCGGCCGCCTCGATGATGGGGTTGACCGGGTAGCCGATGAGGAATTTCACGCCCTCGCGCCTCAGGACTTCCGCGACAGCCGCCGCTGCCTTCATGAGCCATTCTCCTGTTGAGAGCCGCGCCTCGGCCGGCGGGGCCCCAGCCCCGCGACGGCCTGCGGCGTGCACTGCATGGTGAGCGAAATGGCCTCGCGCCTCGGCACGAGGCTCGCATATCCTACGCCAGACCCCACGACCGGGGAAATCGTGATCGGTTTGCGCGCCGCAGGCCGTCGCGGGGCTGGGGCCCCGCCGGCCGAGGCGCGACGCAGACGGAGAGCCAGGCATGACCCGCGACGAGCTGAAGCTACGCGTCGACGAAGCGATCGAGCGCCACGCCGACGAGATCGTCGCGCTCGGCGAAGACATCCGCCGCCATCCTGAGCTTGGCTTCAAGGAGCGGCGGACCGCCGCGCTGGTCGAGACGAAGCTCCGCACGCTCGGTCTGACGCCGCGGACCGGACTGGCGCTCACGGGCGTGCGCGCGGACGTGGCGGGCGGCGCCGGCGCCGGCCCCACGTTCGCGCTCCTGGGCGAGCTCGACGCGCTCGTGGTCGCCGGACATCCCGAAGCTGACGCCGCCACCGGCGCGGTCCACGCGTGCGGCCACAATGCCCAGATCGCCGGCCTCGTAGGCGCCGCGATCGGCCTCGTCACCACGAACGCGCTCGAGCAGCTGACTGGCCGTGTGGCGTTCCTGGCGGTCCCGGCCGAGGAGGGTGGCGACCTCGAGTGGCGCCTCAACGAGGTGCGTGAGGGGCGCCTGGAGTTCCTGGGCGGCAAGTGCGAGCTGCTGCGGTTGGGCCACCTCGACGACGTCGACCTGGCAATGATGATCCACACGACGCCGCGGGCCGAGGACGGAAAGGTCTCGGTCCCGAGCTCCAACAACGGCCGCTTCGGGAAGACCGCGCGCTTCGTGGGGCGCGCGGCACACGCGGGCGGCGCCCCGCACCTGGGCGTGAACGCGCTCTACGCTGCGCAGATCGCGCTCACCGCGATCAACGCGCAGCGGGAGACCTTCCGCGACGACGACACGATCCGCGTCCACCCGATCCTGACCCACGGCGGCTCGCAGGTGAACGTCATCCCGGGCGAGGCGCGGATCGAGACCTACGTGCGCGGCCGGACGCTCGAGGGCATTCGCGACGCGAACGCGAAGGTCGACCGCGCGCTCCGCGCCGGGGCGCTGGCGCTCGGCGCCACCGTCGAGATCGAGACGCTGCCCGGGTATCTGCCGCTCAAGACCGATCCGACGATGGCCCGCACCTTCACGCACGTCGCCGACGGTCTGTTCGGCGCGGGCGCCTGTGGCCACGCCGGCCACCGCGCCGGGTCCACCGATATGGGCGACGTGAGCCAGGTGATCCCGGTGCTCCACCCCTATATGGGCGGTGCGCGCGGCAGCGGCCACGGCGCCGACTACGGGATCGCCGATCCCCATCTCGCGTACGTGATGCCGGCGCGAGCGATGGCCGCGATGGTGATCGACCTGCTGTGGGACGGGGCCGCCGGCGCCCGCGAGGTCGTCGCAAGCGCCCGGCCGGGGATGACGCGGCAGGGATATGTGGAATTCCAGCGCGGGATCCGCCGGCGGGAGGTGTACGAGGGCGGCCGGAGTTGATTCTCCGTAACGCTCCCCGTAAAATGAACCGCGGTTCAGTCATCTTCCATGCGTGATCCCGACAAGCCGCAGCAGATCATCGACGCCGCGATCCGCGTCTTCGCACGCGGCGGCTACTACAACTCCCGGGTCTCCGACATCGCCCGCGAGGCGGGAATCGCGAGCGGCACGATCTACCTCTACTTCAAGGCCAAGGACGAGATCCTCGTCACCCTGTTCCGGGAAAAGATGGCCGAGTGGGTGGCCTCGGTGCGGCGGGAGATCGCCGCCGAGCGCGATCCAGTCGCGAAGATCCGGAAGATCGTGGCGCTCCACTTCCGGGTCCTCGAGGAGAGCCCGGATCTCGCCGAGGTCGTCCAGGTCGAGCTGCGCCAGGGGCAGAAGTTCTTCCGCGGCGCCTCGGCTCACGAGATCTCCGCCTACTTCAGCGTGATCGCCGACGTGCTCGAGGAAGGCGCCGCCTCCGGGCGCTTCCGCCGGGACCTGCCGGTCAAGGTCGCCACCAAGATGCTGTTCGGCGCGATGGACCAGATGGCGACCTCCTGGGTGCTCGGCAAGCGCGCGTACCGCCTCACCGAGGCGGCCGAGCCGGTCGCGGCCATTTTCCTGCAAGGAGTTTGCGCCGATGGCGTTTGAGACCCTGCTGTTCGCGCGCGAGGAGAGCTTCGCGGTCATCACGCTCAATCGTCCTCCCGCGAATGCAATCAGCGAGCTGCTCGTGCGGGAGCTGAACGAAGCCTTGAACGCGGTCGAGCACGACGACACGGTGCGGTCCGTCATCATCACGGGTGCGGGCGACCGGATCTTCTGCGCCGGCGCCGACCTCGGCTCGGCGTTTTCCGGCGGCGACGTGGACACCTTCATTCGCTTCGGGAACGACGTGGTCCGGCGGATCGAGCGCTTCCCCAAGCCCGTCATCGCCGCCGTCAACGGCCACGCGCTGGGCGGGGGCTGCGAGATCGCGATGGCGTGCCACTTCCGCCTGGTCAAGGAGACGGCGCGCCTGGGCCAGACCGAGACGAACCTCGGCATCACGCCGGGCTTCGGCGGCACCCAGCGGCTGCCGCGCCTGATCGGGCGGACCAAGGCGCTCGAGTTCCTGATCCTCGGCACGCAGGTACCGGCCCCGGAGTGTCTCGCCCTCGGCCTCGCGACCCGGCTCACCAAGGAAGGGGAGACGCTCGCCGACGCCAAGAAGCTCGCCCGCGAGATCGCCAGGCGGCCGCCGATCGCCACGCGGCTGATCATCGAGGCGGTCGACGAGGGGCTCGAGGCGCCGATGGAGAAAGCCATCGACATCGAGGTGCGCGCGTTCCTGAAATCGCTGAAGACGGAAGACGCCTCCGAGGGCATCCAGGCGTTCTTCGCCAAGCGCGAGCCGAACTTCAAGGGCAAGTAGTGGACCTGGGCATCCGCGGCCGGGTCGCGCTGGTGACGGGTGGCGCGCGGAGCCTCGGCCTGGCCGACGCGACGACGCTGGCCGGCGAGGGGTGCGCGGTCGCGGTCGTCGATCTCGACGGCGACGGCGCCGCGCAAGCCGCGGGGCAGATCGCGTCGGGGGGTGGCCGCGCGCAGGGCTACGCGTGCGACATCCGCGAGGCGGCCCAGGTGCAGGACGTCGTGAGCCGGATCGACCGCGATCTCGGCCCCGTCGACATCTGCGTGAACAACGCCGGCCTCATCTACACGGTGGCCCAGCTCAAGGACATGAAGGACGAGGACTGGGAGCTGAACCTCGCCGTGAACCTGACCGGGACGTACAAGGTGACCAAGGCGGTCTTCCCCGGGATGCGCGAGCGACGCTGGGGACGGATCGTCGTGATGGCGTCGATCGCCGGCCTCATGGGCGGCTTCGGCCAGACGGCCTACGCGACGAGCAAGATCGGGCTGATCGGGTTCGCGCGCTCGGTCGCCCTCGAGGGCGCCCGGTACAATGTGACGTGCAACGCGATCGCGCCGGGGATCATCGCGCCCAACGCGAAGCTGAGCCCGCTCTACGAGCGGATGGTCAAGCGCGTCGCGATGCAGCGCGAGGGCGAGCCCGAGGACGTGGCCAACACCGTCGCCTTCCTCTGCTCCGAGCGCGCGCGGTACATCACCGGCGCGGTGGTCACGGTGACGGGCGGAATGGATCTGTTCACGTTTTGAATTTCCGACCAAGGAGGATCGTATGCCGACGGTGAAGGACAGCTTCGAAGCGATGGCGACCCGGTTCCGGGCCGACAAGTCGACCGGGACGAACGCGGTGATCCAGTACGACGTGAGCGGCGACGGCGGCGGGACGTGGCACGCCGTGATCAAGGACGGCACCTGCACCGTGAAGTCGGGCGCCGGCACGAACCCGACGCTGACGCTTCAGATCTCGGCCGCGGACTGGCTGGACATGCTCTCGGGCAAGCAGTCGGGCCAGATGTTGTTCATGTCGGGCAAGCTGAAGATCAAGGGTGATATGGGGCTGGCCATGAAGCTCGGCTCGATGTTCTCAATGTGACAAGGGAGGAGCTTTCGGCCATGGGTCCGGAGCGTTTCGCGGACGTCGTCGAGCGGTTCACCAGCGGGTTCGGTGGCGGGGCTGAGCCGCCGGCCGAGGCGGTCAAGCAGTGGCAGGAGGAGCTGGAGCGCGGCTTCCGCCGGCTCGAGAACCTCCGCCGGATGGTGACGAATCCCGCCGAGCCCAAGACGGGCGTCACGCCGCGCGTCGAGATCTACACGCGTAACAAGTCGCGGCTCTACCGCTACGAGTCGAAGCGGACACACCGGACACCGCTGCTCTTCGTGCCCAATCTCGGCATCAGCCGGCCGTACATCTTCGACCTCCTGCCGGGCGGCAGCTTCGTCGAGCACATGACCCGCCAGGGGTTCGACTTCTACTTGCTCGACTGGGGCGTGTTCGGGCCGGAGGACAACGACCTCACCGTCGAGGAGTGCGTGACGCGGATCCTGCCGCGCATGGCCCGCCGGGTGCTCGAGTCGTCGGGCCGGCACGAGCTCTCGGTCCTGGGCTATTGCATGGGCGCGCCGATCTCGGCGTCGTTCGTGGCGTCGCATCCCGAAGTGCCGGTGAAGAACTTCATCAACATGGCCGGCCCCATCGACTTCACGAAGGTCGGGCTCTTCGGCCTCTGGCTCGGCAAGCAGTACTTCAACGTCGACCGGTTCGTCGACACGCTCGGCTCGATCCCGGCCGACATGGTGAAGGCCGGCTTCAAGCTCATCAAGCCGACCA
>QHSL01000146.1 GCA_003220435.1 Candidatus Rokuibacteriota bacterium
ACCAACGTGTTGGCGGCGGACTTCGAGGAAGGCGTCTCGACGGGCGGCACCCCGGGTCTCAACCATCCGATCCTCGGCGCGACGGTGATCCAGAACAACGTCTGGTATCACGCCGCCGTGACCTACGACGGCACGACGCTGCGGCTCTACCTGAACGGCGCGCAGGAGTCCTCGCTCGTCGTCGGGCGGCCGCCGCGCTCCGACAGCATCCAGCACGCGGGTATCGGCAGCGCGCTCACCTCGACGGGGGTTGCGGCCGGATTCTTTGGCGGCACGATCGACGAATCGCGGATCTGGAACGTCGCCCGCTCGGCGGCGCAGATCCTCGCCGGCAAGGACGTGGAAATTCCAACGGCCAGCGGCCTGCTTGGACGCTGGGGCTTTAACGACTCGTGTGGTGGCGTACTCGATTCGTCGGGCAAGGGACAGAACGGCACGCTGTCCGGCTTGAACTGCACGTTTGTCGCCGGCGCGCCCTTCGCCAGCACGCCGAACGCCGCGCCGGTCGTCAACGCTGGGGTGGATCAGACGATCACGCTGCCGGCGGCGGCGCCGCTGAACGGCTCGTACACCGACGACGGCCTCAGCGGGCTGCCGGTCACGACCCTCTGGACGAAGACGAGCGGACCGGGGACGGTCACCTTCGGCAACGCCGCGGCCCTCACGACGACCGCGAGCTTCTCGACGGCGGGGACCTACGTGCTGACGCTGACGGCGAATGACGGCCTGCTCCCGGGCAGCGATGATGTCTCGATCACAGCGACGGGAGTCGTCAACCAGGCGCCGGTCGTCAACGCGGGTCAGGATGTGGCGATCACGTTGCCGACCACCGTGGCCACACTGGCCGGATCCGTCACCGACGACGGCCTGCCGGGCACGGGTGTGACGATCCAGTGGACGATGGTGAGCGGCCCCGGTACCGTCACCTTCGCGAACGCGGCGGCGGCCTCCACGACCGCGACCTTCTCCGTCCAGGGCAGCTACGTGCTGCAGCTGACGGCCAACGACGGCGCGCTGAGCAGCAATGACACCGCCACCATTACGGTGAACGCGAGCGCGACCAACAAGGCCATTCAGTTCGGAACGAACAGCTACGTGACGTTCGGCGCCGCGCCGGGCCTGGGTTCGGCCACCTTCACGATCGAGACGTGGTTCCGGCGTGACGGCGCCGGCGTCGCCACCTTCAGCGGCACCGGCGGCGTTACCGCGATTCCGCTGGTGACGAAGGGGATGGCCGAAGCCGAGGGCAGCACCGTCGACATGAACTACTTCCTCGGCATCAGCTCCACGACCAGCACGCTGGTCGCCGATTTCGAGGACATGGCGACCGGGTTGAACCACCCGGTGGCCGGCACCACGGCGATTCCTGCCGACGGCACGTGGCATCACGCCGCCGCGAGCTACGACGGCACCACCTGGCGCCTCTACCTGGACGGCTCGCTGCAGACGCAGCTCGTCGTCGGGAACTTCACGCCGCGGTTCGACAGCATCCAGCACGCGGCGCTGGCCACGGCGCTGAACTCCACCGGCGTCGTGACGAGCGGCCAGACCCAGGGATCCTTCAACGGCGTCCTGGACGAGGCGCGCATATGGAACTACGCGCGCAGCGCGCAGCAGATTAGTCACGGACGGGCCCTCGAGATCTCCTCGAGCGCGCCCGGGTTGCTCGGACGGTGGGGCTTGAACGACGGCAGCGGCACGGTCGTCGGCGACAGCTCCGGTCGCGGGATCACCGGCACGGCGACAGGCACGTTCACCTGGGTGGCGGGCGCGCCATTCCCCGGTCCGGCCAACACCGCCCCGATCGCCACCAACGATTCGGCGACGACGGCGGAAAACAGCGCCGCGATCGCGATCGCGGTCCTCGCCAACGATACGGATGCCGACGGCGACGCGCTGGCGGTCACGGCCGCAAGCACACCGGCGCACGGCACGACCTCGATCAACCCGAACGGGACCGTGGCGTACACGCCCGCGTCGAACTTCTTCGGAAGGACCGCGACGGTGAACGTGACGGTCACGAAGGTGAACACTCCGCCGGTGGCGATCAACGACAGCTACAGCACGAACAAGAACGTGCCACTCACCGTCGCCGCGCCAGGCGTGCTGACGAACGACACCGATGCGGACAGCGATACGCTGTCGGCCATCGGCGCGAGCGGGCCGGCCCACGGCACGCTGACGACGTTCAACGCCGACGGCAGCTTCACCTACACGCCGACCGCCGGTTACGCCGGACCCGACAGCTTCACGTACCGGGCCAACGACGGCGTCGCCGACTCGAACCTCGCGACGGTCAGCCTCACCGTCAATGCGGTGAACAGCGCGCCGGTGGCGATCAACGACAGCTACAGCACCAATGAGGACACCGCGCTCACCGTGGCCGCTCCCGGCGTGCTCGGCAACGACACCGACGTCGACGGCGATGTGCTGACGGCGATCGTCGTGGCCGGTCCAAGCCACGGCACGTTGACCCTGAACGCCAACGGCAGCGTTATCTACACGCCGGCCGCCGACTACAACGGACCCGACAGCTTCACCTACAAGGCGAACGACGGCACCGTCACCTCGAACGTCGCGACGGTGGCGCTCACGGTCGTTGCCGTCAACAATCCGCCGGTCGCGGCCAACGACAGCTTCACCGGGACAGAAGACACCCTGCTTACCGTCGCCGCTCCCGGCGTGCTCGGCAACGACACCGACGTCGACAGCCCGGCTCTGACGGCGGTTCTCGCGAGCGGTCCGGCGCACGGCGCGCTGACGCTGAACGCCAACGGCGGCTTCAGCTATACGCCGGCCGCCAACTACAACGGGCCCGACAGCTTCACTTACGAGGCGCGCGACGCCGTCCTCGACTCGAACGTCGCGACCGTGACGATCACGGTCAACGCCGTCAACCACGCGCCGGTGGCCACGAACGACAGCTTCAGCGTCAACGAAGACACCGCGCTCGTCGTGGTCGCGCCTGGCGTGCTGGGCAATGACACCGACGTCGACAGCAATCCGCTCACGGCCGTCCTGGTGAGCGGCCCGAGCCACGGCACGCTGACGCTGAACGCGAACGGCAGCTTCAGCTATACACCCGCCGTCAATTACAACGGGCCCGACAGCTTCACCTACAAGGCCAACGACGGCAGCCTCGACTCCAACGTCGCGACCG
>QHSL01000147.1:0-417 GCA_003220435.1 Candidatus Rokuibacteriota bacterium
AACGCGGTCAACGATCCGCCCGTGGCCGCCAACGACAGCTTCAGCGTGAACCAGGATACGACGCTGACAGTCGGTGCGCCTGGCGTGCTCGGCAACGACACGGATGTCGACGGCGATCCGCTGACCGCGATCGTCGTGAGCGCCCCGGCGCACGGCGCGCTGACGCTGAACGCCAACGGCGGCTTCAGCTATACGCCGGCCGCCACCTACAGCGGCTCGGACAGCTTCACCTACAAGGCCAATGACGGCGTGGCCGACTCGAACGTCGCGACCGTGACGATCACGGTCAACGGCGTCAACCACGCACCGGTGGCCGTCAACGACAGTTACAGCATCGGCGAGGATACCGCCCTCACGGGCGCCGCGCCAGGTGTGCTGGGCAACGACACCGACGTAAACGGCAATCCGCTCACGGCC
>QHSL01000147.1:458-756 GCA_003220435.1 Candidatus Rokuibacteriota bacterium
CCTACAAGGCCAACGACGGCAGCCTCGACTCCAACGTCGCGACCGTCGCGATCACCGTCACCGCGGTCAACGACCCGCCGGTGGCCGCCAACGACAGCTTCACGACCAACGAAGACACGGCGCTGATCGTCGCCGCACCCGGCGTCCTGGGCAACGACTCCGACATCGACAGTGCGACGATCACCGCCGTCGTGGTGGCCAACGCGGCGCACGGAACGTTAGCCCTGAACGCCAACGGCAGCTTTACCTACACGCCCGCGGCCAACTACAACGGGCCCGACAGCTTCACCTACAGGGC
>QHSL01000027.1 GCA_003220435.1 Candidatus Rokuibacteriota bacterium
GACAAGCACAGCGTCTCGAAGGACGGGATGAAGTACACCTTCACGCTGCGCGATGGGCTCAAGTGGCACGACGGACAACCGGTGGTGGCCGAGGACTGCGCCGAGTCGCTCAAGCGCTGGATGAAGAAGGACCGGTTCGGCCGGCTGCTGGCCGCCCACACCTCCAAGGTGGCGCCGGTCGATCGCAAGACGCTCACGCTTGAGCTGGGCGAGCGCTTCGGTCCCGTGCTGGAGGCGCTCGGCAAGCCGTCGAGCAACGTGCCGTTTATGATGCCGGCCCGGCTGGCGGCGACCTCGGCGGACGAGCAGATCAAGGACATCGTCGGCTCGGGCCCGTTCAAGTTCTCCAAGGACGAGTGGCAGCCCGGCAACCAGGTCGTCTACTTGCGCAACGCCGACTACGTCCCGCGCGGCGAGACGGCCAGTGGCTCGGCCGGCGGCAAGAAGGTGCTCCTCGACAAGGTGGTCTGGCGCTACATGCCCGATCACGCCACGGCCGCGGCGGCGCTGGCGGCCGGCGAGGTCGACTGGTGGGAGATTCCGCCGATCGACTTCATCCCGAAGATCGAGCAGAACGCCGCGCTGGCCACGTTCCTGCCCGACCCGCTCGGGACCCAGGGCTGGCTGCGGCCCAATCATCTGCACCCGCCGTTCAACAACAAGAAGGCGCGGCAGGCGCTCGTCTACATGATGAGCCAGGAGACATATCTACAAGCGGCGATCGGCGTGGCGAAATACTACCGGCCATGCCATTCGGTGTTCGCCTGCCAGGGACCCTATGCGAGCAAGGCGGGGGCCGAGGGGCTGGCCAAGCAAAATTTAGAGAAGGCTCGACAGCTGGTGAAGGAGTCGGGCTACGACGGCCGGCCGGTCACGGTAGTGCACGTCACCGACATCGCGCTGCTCAACGGCGCCGCCCTGGTCACGCGCGAGCTGCTGACCTCGATCGGCTTCAACGTCGAGCTGAAGGCGATGGACTGGTCCACCAACCTCGCCGTGCGGGCCAAGAAGGAGCCGCCCGATAAGGGCGGCTGGAACATCCTGCACACGTGGTGGATGGCCGCCGACGTGATGCACCCGGCCGTGCACTTCGGCGTGTCGGGCGCGGGACCGGCGGCGTGGTTCGGCTGGCCGGAGATTCCCCAGCTCGAGAAACTCATCACCGACTTCGTGCGGGCGACTGACCCGGCCCGCCGCAAGCAGCTCGCCGAGGAGGTGCAGAAGATCGCGCTCGACGAGGTCGCCTACGTGCCGTGGGGCGAGTACGTGCTGCCCACGGCCTTCCGCAAGAACGTGACCGGCATCTTGCGATTCATCGCGCCGCTGTTCTGGAACGTGTCGATCGCCTGACGCGAGCGGCGAGTGCTCGCTGAGGTCCTGCGGCGCCTGCTGGCCACGATTCCCGTCATGGGCGTGGTGGCGATCGCAGTGTTCGCGCTCCTGCACGTCACCCCTGGCGACCCGGCCGTCATCATCGCTGGCGACTACGCGACGACAGACGACATCGCGCGCATCCGCACCCGGTTGGGTCTCGACCAGCCCTTCCACGCCCAGGTGGCGCTCTGGCTGGGCCGCGTGGTGCGGGGCGACCTGGGCACCTCGATCTTCTCGGGGCTGCCGGTTTCCACACTCATCGGACAGCGCGCTGCCACCACGATCTGGCTGACCCTGTTCGCCATGCTGATCAGCGTTGGCATCGGCGTGCCGATCGGCGTGATGGCGGCGTGGCGCAAGCGCTCCTGGCTCGACCGGGCAGTGATGGTCTTCGCCGTCTCCGGCTTCTCGATGCCGACCTTCTGGCTGGGCTTCATCCTGGTCTACATCTTCGCCATCACGGCGGGCTGGCTGCCCGTGCAGGGCTACACGCCGCTGGCCAGCGGCGTGGGCTCGTTCCTCAGCCATCTGATCCTGCCCGCCCTCACGCTCTCGGTCGTGTACATGGCGCTCATCGCGCGGATGACCCGAGCCAGCATGCTGGGCGTGCTCGACGAGGACTACATCCGCACCGCGTTCGCCAAGGGGCTGGCGCCGCGCGTGGTGCTGGTGCGTCACGCCCTCAAGAACGCCTCGCTGCCAGTGGTGACGACCATCGGCATCGGCTTCGCGCTGCTCATCGGCGGCGCCGTGGTGACCGAGAGCGTCTTCGCGCTGCCCGGGCTGGGCCGCCTCACCGTGGACGCCATCGTGCGACGCGACTACCCGGTGATCCAGGGCGTGCTGCTCGTCGTCTCCGGCGCCTACGTCCTGATCAACCTCGTCGTGGACGTCCTCTACGTCGTCCTCGATCCACGTATTCGGTATTGATGGGGGGCCCCGAAGTCTCGACCTCTGTGCCTCGTGAAGTGGCGTGGCGCCGCTTGCTCAGACGCCAGCCGACGTTCGTGATCGGGCTCGCGGTGCTGGTGGTGATCCTGGCCAGCGGCGTGCTGGCGCCGGCGTGGTGGACCGGCGACCCCCAGCAGATGCGGCCGGCCCAGCGGCTGCAGCCGCCGTCGGCAGTGCGATGGTTCGGGTCCGATCACTTCGGTCGCGATGTCTACACGCGCACGCTCTACGGCGCGCGCGTGTCGCTCGTGGTCGGCGCCTCGGTGGCGCTGCTGAGCCTGGCCCTCGGCACCACGCTGGGGCTGGTGATCGGCTTCTATCGGCGGCTGGACGCCGTGATGATGCGGGTGATGGACGGGCTGATGGCCATTCCGGCCATCCTGCTGGCGCTGGCCTTGATGGCCATGATGCGCGGCAGCGTCCGCAACGTGATCGTCGCGCTGCTGATCCCGGAGATTCCTCGGGTGATCCGGGTGGTGCGGGCCTCGGTGCTCTCGCTCCGCGAGCACACCATGGTGGAGGCGGCGCGGGCGCTCGGCGTGGGCACGCCGCGCATTCTGGTGCGCTACATCCTACCGGCGCTGGTGGCCCCGCTGATCGTACAGGCCACCTACGTGGGCGCCTCGGCCATCCTCTTCGAGGCGTACCTCTCGTTCCTCGGCGCCGGCACGCCGCCGCACATTCCCTCGTGGGGCAACATCATGGCCGAGGGCAAGACGTACGTGCAGCTGGCGTTCTGGATCATCCTGTTCCCGGGGTTGTTCCTCGCCCTGACGGTGCTGGCCATCAACCTGGTCGGTGACGGCCTACGGGATCTCCTGAACGTCCGCGGCTAAGACTCGTTGACGACCTTACCCGTGCCAGAGACCGGCAAACTGGGTCGCGACCAGTTCGCCGTACTGGACCTCCCCTTCCAGGGCGCCGATCTCGCGAGCGAATCGGCCGATATGCGCGACCATCTCCTCGCTGATGGTCGGGTTGTAGAAGGGAGCATCCCGTGCCACCTCGTAGGCGATGAGACTCGCCTCCTCGGCTGGAAACAGGCGCTGCGCGGCCTTCGCGGCCAACTGCGGGTCGGCCCGGAGCGCGCGTTGGGTTTTCACGATCGCCCGCACCGCCCCTGCGGCGATGTCCGGATGCTCCTTGACCAGCCGCTCCGTGGTCGCGAGCGCAGGGAAGGTCCAGTAGCGGGCTGCGGGCGGCCCGTCGCCTCGGCGTACGTCGAGCAGGATCTTGGCGATGCCCCGCTTCACCCCCAGGTCCGCCCGCAGTCCGTTGCCCCAGTAGCCGTCTGAGACTCCCTGCTCGATGGCATCGACTCCATCCCATGCCCAGTTGGGGCTGGTACGCCGGGGACTGGGAACGATCCGGACGTTATCTCTCTGGAGGTCGATGCCCGCTTCCTCCAGCAACCGTTTCATCGTGAGGCCGGGGTCGGCCGACGCGCTCAGGCGCAACCCTTTCACCGCACTCACGTCGCCCCGTTCGCATTTGATGTCCGAGCGGACGGCCAGGAACCAGTAGTTGTATTGGGAGAGGGCGCACAGGAGAACGCCGCCCCGCCAGCCGGGGAAGGTCCGCAGCCCGGTGTAGGGGGAGCCTCCGAAGAAGTCGATAGCCCCGTCCTTCAGGGCCTGCGATGGATTCGGCGGCGAGAAGACGAACTCCATGTCGACGCCTTCCTGTTGGAAGAACCCGAGCTGCACGGCAGC
Organism: Candidatus Rokuibacteriota bacterium; assembly: GCA_003220435.1. Taxonomy (GTDB): domain Bacteria; phylum Methylomirabilota; class Methylomirabilia; order Rokubacteriales; family CSP1-6; genus AR31. The sequence goes on from QHSL01000027.1 coordinate 4,038, forward strand.
GATGGCCACGAAGTAAGAAGGAGAGATCGCGTCAGCAACGGTAAGCCGCATCGTATCCTCGAAAGAGTCGCCGATCCGCTCGGTGGCCTCGCAGCCACCTCACACGATTCCGTCTCGGTCGATGCCGGCGCCCGCCGGCTCTAGACCCCGTCACTGACGAACTCGGTACTCGCGGACGTCTGGTTATTCCACACCGCCGAGGTCCTTTCGCGTGATGGTCTTCAGGAGCTCGGACAAACGCCCCCGAGCCGGCGTATCGATCCGTGCCGGCTGCGGCGGCTGCGTGGGTTCTGCCTGAACGGGCAGAGCAGAGATCGTCGCGGGTCCGCGCGGTGCGGGGATGACTGTCACTGTCTGCTCCGGGGCGGTCGGGTTGATCTGGCTCTGGGCATCTTCCCACGAGGACCACGGGGCGAGCAGCCGGATGTCCACCCGCCGGGCCCTGGCTAAGGCCTCCGGGCTCGCCTTCTCGCCAGCACCCAGCGCCACCTTACCCATGGAGATCGCTCTCAGCTGACGCAGCTCAATGCCGTGACGTTGCACGAGATGGCGCATCACGGCCTCCACGCGTTCGCGGGCGAGCTCGCGATTGTATCGGTCGCTCCCGCGCGAATCGGCAAAGCCTTGTAGCTCGAGGATCGCGTTGGGATCGGCCGTGAGAGCCTTGGCCACGTACTCGAGCTCGTTGACGTCCTGGCTTCGGATTTCGGTCTGACCGGAGTCGAAGTAGACGAATTTCGTGTCCAATAGCCTGTGCCTGTTGCGACCCGCGAGGCGTTGCGAAAGCCGGGCTTCGACATCATGCGCGACCCCCGTCGCCAGGTCCGCCAGTGTCTCGGCGCCGCTCGCCCGGGCGCCCACCTCACGCACCCGCAAGTCGAGGCCGTTGAGCCGCTGGTCGGCAACGTCGATCGCCTGGCGGCTTTCCCCGGCGCGATCCGCCGTTTCACGCAGCTTCGTCTCCTGGAGGGCGGCACGCTCGGTGAGCGTGGTCTCCGTCGCGGTCATCTGCTGGGTGAGCTTGCTCTGGGTCGCACTGACCTGCTTCTGTACAAAGCTCTTCGTCGCGCAGGCGGAGCCGAGCACGGCGACACCGCCGCAGAGGATCAAGGAAGCCAGTCGTCGCGTCATGCCGCTCTCCTTTGTCAAGGGCCGCCGATGTGTCGGGCCTCGGTCAGTTTCCAGCGGCGAGCTTAAGGACGCGGCCAGAGGATTTCTATGAGGGTTCTCACCCGAATCGGGTCAGGGAAGATCCCTCAGTCACCGAGTGCGGGTTCTTGGGGTAAATCCGAGGTTCGGCACCGTCAGAGCATTGCGCTCCGCCCTCTCTTCTCGTGGCTGACGAGCTTCGCCCTCATCATCACGCCGCCGCTCGCTCGAGCGACGCGATCGCGGCGAGCGGCGAGAGCATCGCGGCGGCGTTGCGATGCAGGATCTTGTCGCGCGCTTCCTCGCCGATTTCCGCTTCCGCGAGCGCCTTGCTGGTCCACTCGCAGCCAAATTCAGTGCCGTCGGTGCCGCAGACGATGCGATCGGCGCCGTACAGGCGCACCGCAGCCTCGATCGCGCGCGGGCCGAACGAGTTGCAATCCACATACACCGGCGAGCGGCGGATGCGTGCCGACGGCAGTTCCTCTTTCGGCGTGTCGAGCAGACAGCGGTGGTCCATGCGCTCGACCTCGTACGGAATGTTGCCTCCGAGGTTGTGGACGTGGATCAAGGCATCGGGGTAGGGCGCAAGGTAGTCGGTGAGGCACAGCGTCACCATCACCGACGAAAGGCTCGCTTGCATGTCGAGGGTCCCGTTGCGGCGGCGTGCATTGTCGGTGTCCCCGGCGACTTTGGGGAAGGTGTCCCCCGGCCGCGGGCCGTGGTGGATGAAGACGAGCGCGCGATGCCGGTTCGCGACCTCGAGCACAGGACGCATGGCCTCGGCATCTTTGCGCGTCAGGAACGCGTTGCCCGGCACCTGCGTCCCGACGATGCCCGGCAGCCCCAGCGCTCGTTCGAACTCCACGGCAGCCGCCGAAATGTCCACCAGCGGCAGCGCCGCATAAGCGGCGAAGCGACCTTCGTGCTCTTGGCAGAGCCGGGATACGCTGTCGTTGAAGAGTCGGCAGAGCGAGAGGGATACATCGAGCGGTTGCGCCTCGATCCAGCAGAACGAGCCGAGCAGCGACAGCACGCTGGTGCTGACGCCCTGGCGGTTCATCCTGGCGAGGTGGAAGTCCACCTCGTCGAACGCCTTGGACAGCGGTTCCTCGCCCATCCGGGTCTTCAATACTTCGACGCCGCCCTGGTTGCGCACGACGCGCGGTTCCGTGGTCCGGGCGCGCAGGGCGTTGGTGAACTCGGCGGGTCTCCAGTGGGTATGCATATCGATCATTGGACGTCTCCTCATCCGGCGGGTCAGATTGGTCGGTAATCTATTCCAGCCGCGAGAGCAACGCAAGCGCACCCCGAGTGCGATCCCGGCCATCCGCCGGAAAGAGGTGCATGAAGCCGTGCTGCCCATTCGGGCCACCTGCCACCGAGGAATCAGTTGTGATAGTGTTGCCGCCACTCGCCGGTCGCGCATCACACGGAGGTGCAGGGCTGCGCTTCGGCTTGATCGGCTACGGCGCGTGGGGCAAGCATCACGCCCGGGCCATCCGCGCAGCGCCCGGGCTGACGCTGGCTGGCGTGGCCTGTGGCAGCGACGTCAGCGCCGACGCGGCGCGACGCGATCTGCCGAGCATCCGCGTGTACCGCGACTACCGTGAGCTGCTCCGCGATACTTCCATCGAGGCCGTCGATGTCGTCACGCCGAACCACCTGCACGGCGAGGTCGGCGTGGCCGCGCTGGAGGCGGGCAAGGACGTGCTGCTCGAGAAGCCGATGGCCGTCACGCTCGCCGAGTGTGATCGACTCGTCGCCGCCGCCGAGCGCTCGAACCGGGTACTCACCGTCGGTCACGAGCTCCGGGTGTCGACCCAGTGGGCCGCCATCAAGAGCCTGCTCGACGCCGGCGAGATCGGTCACCCGCTCTACGCGCTGGTGACGCTCTTTCGCCATCCGTACCGGCCCGGGTCGGGAGGGTGGCGCTACGCGGCGGACCGGGTCGGCTCGTGGATCCTCGAAGAGCCCGTGCACTTCGTCGACTTCGTGATGTGGTACTTCGAGTCGGTGGGCGATCCCATCTCCGTCCTGGCCGTCGGGAACAGCAAAAATCGACAGGCCGGTATGTCCGACAACGTCTCGGCCATCATCCGCTTCCCGCGCGGCGTCTACGCGCTGATCACGCAGACGTTGGCGGGATTCGAGCACCACGCGGCGGTCGAGATCGTGGGGACGGAGGGAGCGATCCGGACATGGTGGTCGGCGACGACGGCGCGGACGCTCGAGCCCAGCCACGAGCTGAAGGTCCAGCGCCGCGGCGAGACGGAATGCGAGACGCTCACGCTCGCGCCCTCCGGCGAGCTGTTCGAGCTCGGGGAGGAGATCCGTCAGACGGCGGCGGCGTTCGGCGAGCGGCGTCCTCTCGTCTCCGGCATGGAGGCCCGGAAGCGGGTTCTCGTGTGCCTGGAGGCCGAGCGCTCGCTGCGCGAGGGGCGCGAGCTGAGCTTGAAGTTCTGAGAGCAAGGAGGCGTATCGAGATGCGTCGGACACTGAACCACATCGCGATCGGGGTGCTCGCGCTGGGCCTGCTGACCTGGCCCGTGGCGGCGCAGCAGAAGAAGCTGAGCCTCCTCACCTGGAACATTCCCATCTACAAAGAGAAGATC
>QHSL01000033.1 GCA_003220435.1 Candidatus Rokuibacteriota bacterium
GTCCATGTTCACCGGCTTGTCGACGGTCGCCGCTCTTATGACTCCGCCCCGCTTGGGCTGCCCCTGGGCCGCCGCGGTCCTGACGCCGGGCCCGACGAGGGCGCCGAGGCCCGCGCCGGCAGCGATCCCGCCCGCCCGATTGAGCCACTGCCGCCTGGTGATCCGATCGCTCATCGTCCGTCCCTCCCGCAAGCTCCCTCGTAGGTCACGCCATCTTTCATGACAAGGGTCACGCGTGCCATCGCCTTGATGTCCTTCAGCGGATCGCCGTCGATCGCGATCAGATCCGCGCGCTTGCCGGCTGCGATCGTGCCCACCTCGCCGTCGACGCGGCACGCCTCGGCGCCCCAGCGCGTGCCGGCCAGCAACGCATCGGCCGGCTTCACGCCGAAGCGCACCAGCGTCTCCAGCTCGAACGCCATCAACCCGTGCATGCTGTCGGTGCCGCACGCGAAGCGCACGCCCGAGGCCAGGTGCCGGGGGAAGTTCTCGTCCACGACGCGACGGGCCCAGCGGACCTTGTCCATGATGGCCGCGCGCTGCCCGTCACCCTGCTCGATGCCCGTCGGGTGCATGAAGATCCCGAACGTGCACACGAGCCAGGCCCGGCGCGCGATCATCAGCGCGATGTCCTCGTCGCTGGCCAGGGCGCCGTGCTCGATCGTCGCCGCGCCCTCCTCGACCGCGAGCCGAAGGCCGGCGCCACCGTGGGCGTGGGCGGCCGTGTAGGTGCCGGCGCGCTCCGCCTCCTCGACCGCTGCGCGGATCTCTTCGCGCGCGTAGGCGCTCGAGGTGGACATGGCACCCGGCGAGCTCACGCCGCCGGTGACGAAGATCTTCACGTGGTTGGCGCCCCGTCTGAGATTTTCGCGCGCGCCGCGGCGCACTTCGTCCACGCCGTCGTAGCTGGCCAGCGCACGCCCGTGGCCGTTGCTCGCCGCCAGGCCCCGGCCGGCCACCAGCAGCCGCGGACCCACGATGATCCCGGCCTCGACCGCGGCGCGCACGTCGAGGTCGAGGAAGTGCTCCTCGCCCATCACGCGCATCGTGGTCGTCCCCGCCGCGAGGTCTGTTCTCAGGTTGGCGGTGGCGGCCAGGGCCTGCGGCACCGGCGAGCGGCAGAGTTGGCCGAGCTGGTCGCCGAGGCTCGGCACGATCGAGGCGTGGCTGTGACAGTCGACGAGGCCGGGCATCACGAACCGGTTCGTGAGGTCGAGCGTCGCGGCACCCGTCGGAACGGGCGTCGTCGCCGCGGGGCCGACCGACGCGATGCGGCCATCCTGCACGACGACGAGCGCGTCACGCAGCGGCGCCGCGCCGGTGCCGTCGAACAGCGTGCCGCAACGGATCGCGCGGATCGTCATTCGCCCGAGTATAACCGTGCGCCGTTCAGCGGGGCGCCGCCTCTTCGGCTGGCACGGTCTGCCGCGACTCGTACCGGATCAGCACACGTTGATCGTGGTCGAAGACCACGACACCGTCCTGAACGATCTGCTCGATGACGGCACCGTCCTCCATCGTGTCGCCTTCGACGTACTTGCGGCCATTCACGTAGACCAACCGATCCTTCGCGTCTGGCGCCCACACCAGGATGTCGATTCGGAGGAGCGACTTCTCTCCGGCGTCCGGCTTGGGAACCGTTGGTGACTCGCCGATTGGCGTCGGTGGCCGAAGCGGCTGCGGCGGCACCGACTCGGGCGTGACGGGTCGCTCGGGTGCGATGCGAGATTCGGGCCCGTTCGGTCGTGCTGGAACGGGCGGCGCGGCATCCGCCGGCGGCGAGGGCGTGGCATACCCCTCGCGCTCCGCCGGCCCTCTGGGCGTGATGATCACATCGCCGGAAAAGCGCGGGCCGATCAAGATGGCGCCGACCACCAGCGCAGTCAGGACGAGCGCGCCGATCGCGAGCCGCGGCCACAGCGGCCGCCGCGCACGCGCATCCGTCGACGACTGCGGTGCCTCCCCGGCGACAGCCTCCGGGAACTCCTGGTGCGCCGCGGCCCGCACGGTCGACGCATCCACCGTTCTCCGCCGACGGGCGTGCGCGTCGAGCAACGCGCGGTCGCAGATCGTGTTGATCAGTCGTGGCGTTCCTCCCGACAGGCGATGCACTTCGGGGAGAGCGTCGCTCTCGAAGATGTCCTGAGCACCGCCGGCCAGCGCCAGCCGGTGGCGGACGTAGGCGGAGGTCTCGGCTTCGGCGAAGGGCAGGAGATGGTAGCCGGCGGTGATGGGCCGCGAGAGTTGGGGGAGCACCTCGAGACCCAGGAGCTCCATGAGCTCCGACCGCCCGATCAGGACGACGCGAAGGAGCTCTTGCGGGACCCGCAGCGGCTCCAGCGCGGCGATGCCCAGCCGCTGGGCGTCGTCGACGATGAGGACCGTGCGCCGTTTGTGGGATTGGGCGGCGCGCAGATTGCGGTCGAATGCCTCGCTGAAGAGCGTGGGATCGGGGATCAGCGCCGCGTCGACGTCGTGCGGGAGCCGATCGAGGAGCAGCCGGCACACCGTGGTCTTGCCGCTCCCGATGTCGCCGGTGAGATGGAGGATCGCGTCCCTTTGCTCGACCCCGTGCAGCAAATACGCGAGCGCCTTCGTGTGGCACGCGCCGAGAAAGACGAAGCGTCGATCTGCAACGAGCGAGAACGGGGCCTCCCGCAGCCCGAAGTACTTGGCGTACGACGGCGGCCCGGGAGGGCTAGTCCGTGAGAGCACGCGCCGTGCTGCCATAGTCCCGCCGGGCGGCCTCCGGCGAGACATACCCTTCGCGGACGTCGCGGCGCACCGCCTCCGGGTCGCGCTCGGATGGGGGGCCGAAGCCCCCTCCGCCCCCGGTCATGATGCGGACGACCTCGCCGGCGGCGATCGGATGCTGGGTGGCCTTCCGTACGTGCCGTATCGTCCCGTCCGCCGCGGTGATCTCGACGCCGTTCACGGCTCCATCCCTGCCGCCCCAGAGCCCCCACGGCGGCGTCGCCTTGCGCTCGAGACTGAAGGTGATGAAGGCCGGCAGCAGAAACTGGTACTCGCGCTCGATGCCGAGGCCGCCGCGGTGGCGGCCGGCCCCGCCCGAATCCCGGCGCAGCGCGTAGCGCATGATGCGGATCGACGGCAGCCGCGATTCGACGACCTCGACCGGATTGTTGCGCGCGGTGGAGCCCGCGAAGATGATCATCGCCGACTCGCCGTCGAACGTGGGCCGGGCACCGGTGCCGCCGGCGTTGAGGTCGCCCTGGATGAAGAGCCGGCCGGTGTTGGGATGCGTGCCGAACGCGATCGTCGGCATCTGGTCGCCGTAGGATCCGGCGGGCACGGCGTCGGGCATCGCCGGCGCCAGCGCGCGCAGCCCCAGATCGAGCAGGAGGTTGACCGGGACGTAGTAGCGCGCCGTCGGCGCCGGCTCCTGGGCGGCCAGCACCGAGCGCGGCGGGATCACCACGGTCAGGGGGCGGAAGCAGCCCTCGTCCACGGGATCGAGCGGCGTTGTCAGGCACTTGATCAGCATCCGGCAGGCGCTGATCGTGATCGCGTCGCCGCAGTTGAACGGTCCCCTCACCTGAGGGTCCGAGCCCGCGAAGTCCACGGTCATGCCCTCGTCGCCCACGGTGATCGCCATCTCGACGCGGACCGGTCGGTCCAGCGTGATCCCGTCGTTGTCGAAGTGGCCGACGGCGCGATAGACGCCCGAGGGAATCTTCGCGAGCGCATGCCGGGTCCGCCGCTCGGACTGCTCCATGTAGACGCGCGTCGCCTCGAGCACCGTGTCGCGCCCGTACTTCGCGAGGACCTCGCGGAAGAACGCGTCGCCGGCGCGGCACACCGCGAGCATGGCCTGGATGTCCTTGAGCGTGCCGCTCTCGGTGCGGATGTTGCCGGCGATGATCCGCATCACTTCTTCGTTCAGCTCGTCGCGGCTCACGAGGCGAACCGAGCGGAAGCGAAGGCCTTCCTGGCGAAAGTCGGTCGAGCCCACCTGCATGCTGCTCGGCACCGGACCGCCGACGTCGGTCCAGTGGGCCTTCACCGCCACGAACCCGGTGAGACGGCCCTCCCAGAACACCGGGGCCGACATCGCGACATCGTTCAGGTGGTTGCCGTTGCCGGTGTACGGGTCGTTGTGGATGAAGACGTCGCCTTCGCGGAACGCGTCGAGGCCGCGGTCGGCGATGGTCGCCTGGATAGGAAAGCCGAGATGGCCCTGGAAGACCGGGAGCCCGACGCCCTGCGCGATCATCCGCACGTCGGGATCGAAGATCGCGCACCCGAAGTCGAGGCTCTCGCTGATGATGTGGTTGTACGCGGTCTTGATCAGCGTGATCCGCATGCGCTCGGCGGCGGCGTTGAGCGCGGCGCGGATGACTTGGATCGAGATCGCGTCGATCATGTAGTGGTCAGGGGGAGCGATGCTCGCTCCCCCCGACACCCCCCATCGCTTCGACCGCGTTCAGCTGAATCACGAGACTTCCATGGTCTTCGACCGAAAGCGTGTCGCCGGTGTCGATGATGGTCGTCGTGCCTGACTCTTCGATGGCCGCAGGCCCTCGCACCGTATCCCCCGCTCGGAGCCGATCACGCTGGAACACGCGATATTCGACCGAGTCGCCGGCGAGCGTGGAGTAGATCTTGCGCGTCTCGAACGCACCGGGCGCACCCGAGCCGCGTTCGATGGTCGAGAGGCGAGGTTGCTCGATCGGAAAGACGACCGTCAGGCGCAGGTTCAGCAGCTGGACTTCCACGTCGGGCGCAGCGTAGCCGTAGGCTCGCTGGTGAGCCGCGTCGAACTTCAGGCGGAGGTCAGCCCAGGCCGCGAGATTCTCGATCGCGATCGTCACCGTGTGCTCCTGCCCGAGATAACGGAGATCGGCCGCCCGGTGGCGGACGGGCACGCCGACCGCGGGCAGGATCGACTGGAGCTCGCGCTGCATCTCGCCATAACGCGCTTCGGCCCAGGCGGCGTCCGTGCGCTCGAGCGGCTCGATGACCGTGCGGACCAGATCGTGGCGCAAGTCGGTCGCCAGCATTCCCCACGCCGAGAATGTCGAGGGCGACGGTGGCACCACCACGCGAGGGATTCCGAGCTCGCGGGCGATCGCGACGGCGTGCAGCGGGCCGCCGCCGCCGTAGGCGACCAGCGTGTAGTCGCGGGGGTCGAGGCCGCGCTCGGTGGTGACGCTGCGTACCGCGAGCGCCATCTTCACGTCGGCGAGCCGGACGACGCCGGCGGCCGCCGTCGCGCGACTGAGCCCCAGCGGCGCGCCGACCTTCTCGTCGATGGCGCGCGTGGCGCTCGCCAGATCGAGCGGCATCGCGCCTCCGAGGAAGCGCGCCGCGTCGATCCGGCCGAGCACGAGATTGGCGTCGGTGACGGTCGGCTCGGCGCCGCCCTGCCCGTAGCACACCGGCCCGGGGTCGGCGCCCGCGCTCTGAGGGCCCAGGGCGAGCGCGCCGCCCGGATCGATCCACGCGATCGTCCCGCCGCCCGCGCTCACTTCCTTGATGTCGATCACCGGGATCCGGATGGGATGGCCGTCCAGCTGGTATTCGTCGGTCGTCTGCACGAGCCCGCGCTCGACGATCGCGCACTTCGCGGTCGTGCCGCCCATGTCGAACGAGATCAGCCGGTCAGCGCCCAGCACGCCGGCCAGCCGCGCGCAGCCCGTCACGCCGGCGGCGGGCCCGGACTCCATCGTGTGCACGGGCTTCGACCGCGCCGCGTCGAGCGAGAACGCGCCGCCGTTCGACTCGGTGACCAGGAGCTGGCCGCGAAAACCCCGGCCCTCGAGCCCCTGACGGAACGCGCCCAGGTAGCGGTCCATGATGGGCTGGACGTAGGCGTTCACGACGGTCGTGCTGGTGCGCTCGTACTCGCGCCACTCCTGCGTGATCCGATGCGACGCCGACACGGCGACCCCGGGGAGCTCGCGGGCCAGGATCTCGGCGGCGCGCTGCTCGTGGGTCGGGTCGCGATACGAGAACAGGAAGACCACCGCGACCGACTCGACGCCGTCGGCCGCGAGCTGGCGGGCGGCAGCCCGCACCGCCTCCTCGTCCAGCTCCACCAGCACCTCGCCCGTCGCGGTCAGGCGTTCGGGGACTTCGTGGCAGCGACCGCGCGGCACGAGCGGCGTGGGCCGGCGGTACAGCACGTCGTACATCCTCAAGAAGTTGCCGCGGCCGATCTCCAGGACGTCGCGGAAGCCCCGCGTGGTCACGAGGCCGGTCGTGGCGCCCTTGCGCTCGAGCAGCGCGTTGATCCCGATGGTGGTGCCGTGGATGACGAGCCGACAGTCGGCGAGCCGCACGCCGGCCTGATCCACGCAGCGCAGGACTCCGGCGAGGAGCTCGCGGGGCGTGCTGAGCGCCTTGGTGTTGACGACGGCTCCCGTCGTCTCGTCCAGCGCGGCGAGATCCGTGAAGGTGCCGCCGATGTCGACGCCGATTCTCATAAGTGCACGCTCGCCGCGAGAGCCGCGTGGCCCTCGCGACGAGCGCTCCGCACGGAGTCTCGACTACTGTAGCGGAGAGAACGCGGACGGAAGGAGGATCTTGTTCTCCTGCGTGATCAGGCGATCGGCGGCGCCGCCCGGCGGCGGCCACACGCCCTTCTTCCGCGCTTCCTCGCGCACCTGCATGCGGTTGTCCATCGACGAGTAGGCCCAGATGTGGACGAAGCCGTTGGCGCGGCCAAACTCCACGCCGCCCGCGAACACGATGGGCGAGAGCTTCGAGCGCTCGCCGATCTTGGACTCCCAGCCCTTCGCCGTGTCCGGCAGCGTGCCCGGTTTCAGGGTGTAGTAACGGAACTCGTAGACCGGGCCCAGCTTCCCGGGACGGGGCTCGGGGATGAACGAGAACGGCACGACGATCTCGGAACGCATCTGGCGGATGAACTCCTGGATCTTCGGCGGCCAGTTCGTCTCTTTCGAGGCCTCACCCCGGACGCGCGCGCGATCGGCGAGGTCTTTGTACCCCCAGATGTGGACGATCTCGTTGAGCGGCCCGACCTCGGTGTGCAGGAAGGCCGTCAGCTCGGAGTACTTCTTCCGGTACTGGTAGGCGTCCCCGAAGCGCTTCTCGACTTCGCCGAGGCTCCCCGGTGCGATCTGGTAGGTGCGAATCTCGTAAATCACGTGCGACTCCTTTCGACGGTGTGGGTTGCCAGCCCGCCCAGCGCGGGTAAGGGCTTCATTAAGCCCGGACCCGGGGGCGCGTCAACTGCTTTCCTCGACGGTCGAGGAGGGGTGGTACAGTCCTAGGCCATGGCGACGTCGCGCGTGACCGCAGCCCACCGCCCGCGGCCCAGGCCCGGGGCCCAGAGATAAGGAGACGATCATGGCCAACGCGTCAGGACTCTCGCACGTTTACGTCGGAGCGGCGGCACGGATGCGCGGTGCGTTGTCGGGGATTTTCCGGCAATCCGCGGGCAGCGATCACTGGGAGCTCCTGCGCAAGGGGCTGCCCGAGCGCATGGACGTGCAGGCGATCACGATCCACCCGACCGACCCCAACGTGATCTTCGCGGGCTCGCAGGACGGGCCGTATCGGAGCCGCGATCGCGGCGACAGCTGGGAGAAGCTCTCCTTCCCCGACCCGGGGCTCGAGGTGTGGTCGATCCTCATCCATCCGCGCGATCCCCGCGTCATGTACCTCGGGACCTCGCCGGTGGCCATTTACCGGAGCGACGACGGCGGCGAAAGCTGGCGCAAGCTACCGCGCGTGACCTCGCCGGGACGCGTCCAGATGGGTTTCCCGTGCCGGGTCATCCGAATGGCGATCGATCCGTCGAACCCCGACGAGGTCTACGCCGGGCTCGAGGTCGACGGCGTGCTGAGAAGCCGCGACCGCGGCGAGACGTGGGAAGACGTTGGACAGGATCTCGTCAACCTCGCCCAGCGCGCGAACCTCAAGAGCAAGATCGGCAGCGACACCGAGAACGAGGGCATGCTCGACTCGCACGCGCTGACCGTGTCGAGCGCGCTGCCGGGCACGGTCTTTCTCGCCGTACGCATGGGGCTCTTTCGCAGCACCGACCGCGGCCGCACCTGGGAAGACATGGAGATCGGGCGCTTCTCGCCGCTGACCTACGCGCGCGACGTGCAGGTCTCGCCCCACGACGCCAGGACGCTGGTCGCCGCGCTGAGCCCGGCTGCGCGCAGCACGGACGGCTCGCTTTATCGCAGCGACGACCTCGGGCAGAGCTGGCGGCGCATCGACCACGGCATCAAGGCCGAGAGCACGATGATGGCGGTGGCGCTGCACCCGCGGGATCCCGATCAGGTGTACAGCGTCGCGCGCCAGGGACAGGTCTTCGGCACCCGCGACGGCGGCAAGAGCTGGAAGGAATGGCGGCTGCCGGACACTGTGCAGGACGTGTACGCGGTCGCGTGCGGGTGATTCGGCCCGAAGGCTAGAGCTTCCCGGCGATCACGATCCGGTAGCCGAGGTCGATCTCCGAGCGGTTGAGAAGATCGCCGTGGCGACGCGCCCACGTACCGTCCGCGAGATCGCGACGAAGTCGCTCGACCCCTGATTCGACGTCGCGCGTCTGCAGCTTCGCGAACGTGGAGATCGCGCTGCGCACCCCCGCATCCAGGTACGCGTGCGGCCGGCGCCAGTAGGCGCCCAGGAACCCGTCGACGCAGTCGTGGGGAATCGGCAACGGGTGCACCTCGACGCGGCCCAGCGCGCGCCTGAAATCCTCGAGCGAGGGGAAATTCGGCCGGTCGACGTCGCCGATCTGCGGGAAATAGTCGTCGAGCAGCCAGAACCCCTGACTCGACGGATCCCACGTGACGACGACGACACGCCGGCGGGCGACGCGCCCGAGCTCGGCGAGCCCGCGCGCCCGATCGGGCCAGTGGTGCACGGTGAGGACGGCCAGCGCGGCGGCGAATCCGTCGTCGCGGAACGGCAGGGCCGTCGCGGAGGCTTGCACTACCGGCGCGCTGCCGGCGCGCCGCTGCCGGATCATCGTCATCGCCGGCTCCACCGCGACGACGGATCGATCGGAGGGCTCGTAGGAGCCGGCGCCGGCGCCCACGTTCACGACCGTCTCCGTTCGATTCAGCGCACGCGTGATCGCGGCCGCCAGCCGCGGATCGGCGCGACGGCGGTCCGCATAGCCGACGCCGATCCGGTCGTAGAACTCGGTCACTTCCGGGCGTCGCAGCCGATCAGGCCGGCGCGAACATCGGGACCGGTGGACCGCCGTCGGTGGGCTTGAAGACGACCTTCACCCGCTGGCCGATCCGGATCGCGTCCAGGCTGCAATCGACGATGTTGGTCATCATCGTCACGCCTTCCTCGAGCGTCACGTAGGCGATCGCGTAGGGCACCGGCACGCGGCGCATGACGCTGAAGGAGTAGATCGTCCCGCGGCCCGACGAGCTGATCCACTCGGTGCGATCGCTCGCGCAGAACGGGCAGATCGCGCGCGGATAGTGATGGATCTGGCCGCAGGCCGCGCACTTCTTGAGGGCCAGCTTGCCCTCGGCGGCGGCGTCGAAGAACGGCTTGATCTCGGGGTTCACCGCGGGGGCCGGGTACTTCCGCTCGACCGTGCTCATCTCCTTACTCCCTACCCATGATGACGGTGGCGCTGCCGTGGCGCGTGCCGAGCGAGCCGCCGGTGCCGTGCGCCAGCGCGATGTCGCAGTTCTTCACCTGGACTTTCGGATGCGCCTCGCCGCGGAGCTGCCGCACCGCCTCGACCACCTTGGTGAGCCCGCCGCGGTTGGCGGGGTGGTTGTTGCAGAGCCCGCCGCCGTCGGTGTTGAAGGGCAGCTTGCCCACGCCGGAGATCAGGTTGCCGTCGGCGACGAGCTTGCCGCCCTGGCCCTTGGCGGCGAAACCGAGATCCTCGAGCGTGATCAGCACGGTGATCGTGAAGCTGTCGTAGATCGACACGTACTTGATGTCGGCGTGGCTCACGCCGGCCTCGGCGAACGCCGCCGGCCCCGACCAGACGGCGCCCGAGTAGGTCAGATCGATCTTGCCGCCCATCTGATGCTTCGGCGCTTCGCCGGCGCCGAGCACCTTCACCAGCGGGCGTTTCAGGCTCCGCGCGATCTCGGGTTTCGCGACCACGATGGCGCCGCCGCCGTCAGTGATCACGCAGCAGTCGAGCCGGTGCAGCGGGTCGGCGATCATCGGCGAGTTGATGACGTCCTCGACCGTGACCACCTCGCGCAGCAGCGCGTTCGGGTTGTGCTGGGCGTGCTGCGAGGCCGCGACCTTGATCCACGCGAGCTGGGCGCTGGTGGTGCCGTACTGATGCATGTGACGCATCGCCGCCATCCCGTACTGGTTCGCGACGGTGGGCCCGTACGGGTACTCGAACGGCGCGTCGGGCGCGGCCGCGACAGGGGCGCGCGGCACGGTGCCGGTGGCTATGCCCTCGGCGCGAGGCCGGCCGGCCAGCGTGATCAGCGCGACGTTGCACTTGCCGAGCGCGATCGCTTCGGCGGCGTGGCCGACGTGGATCACGTACGACGACCCCCCGGTCTCCGTCGTGTCCATGTGCCGGAGCTTGAGCCCCATGTAGTCGGCCATGGAGAGCGCCCCCAGGCCCGGCGCGTCGCCGGCGCAGAAGTAGCCGTCGACGTCTTCCTTGGTCAGCCCCGCGTCGGCCAGCGCGCCCATCGCGGACTCCGCGTGAAGCTGGGCCAGGGATTTGTCGTCGGCTTTGCGGGTGGGATGCTCGTACACTCCCGCGATGTACGCCTTGCCCCTGATCGTCATGCGCGCGGTCCCTCCCTCTCGCTAGAGGCGCCATTCTACTCCATTACCTCCGGGGTAATGGATGCCCCCGGAGGCCACGCGCACCGCAGATCCGGCGCGGGGCGGGCCGCTACCCGCCCGCCACGCCCTGCGTGTTGACGTAGAGCGCGTACACGGACTGGCTCGCGGCCATGAAGAGCCGATTGCGCCGGAGCCCGCCGAAGCACAGGTTCGCGCATCGCTCGGGGAGCGAGATGCGGCCGATGAGCTTGCCGGCCGGGTTGAAGATGGCCACGCCGTCCTCCTGCTCGCCGCCGCCCCAGCCGCACCAGAGGTTGCCGTCGACGTCAGACCGCATCCCGTCGGGAACTCCTTTCCCGCAATTGATGAAGACGCGAGCGTTGGCGAGCTTCGTTCCTTCCACGACATCGAAGACCCGGATCTCGCGCGGCTCGGCGCCGCTCACCACCACGTAGAGCTTCGACTCGTCGGGCGAGAAGCAGAGCCCGTTTGGCCGCGGTACCGCGTCAGTCGCGACCGTCAGCTCTCCCGTCCAGGCATCGACCCGGTAGACGTTCGTCGAGAGCTCGGGTGGCGCCGGGTGGCCCTCGTAGTGGCCGAGGATGCCGAATGGCGGATCGGAGAACCAGATCGAGCCGTCCGACTTACAGACAACGTCGTTGGGCGAGTTGAGCGGCGTGCGCTGATAGCGGTCGGCCAGCACGGTGATCGTGCCGTCGTGCTCGGTTCGCGTCACGCGCCGCGCATCGTGCTCGCACGACACCAGGCGCCCCTGGCGATCGCGCGTGTTGCCGTTGGTGTTGTTCGAGGGCTTGCGGAAGACCGACACCGCGCCGGTCTCTTCCTCCCACTTCATCACCCGGTTGTTCGGGATGTCGCTCCACAGCAGGAAGCGCCCGTCCCCGAACCAGACCGGGCCCTCCGCCCAGCGAAAGCCGGTCGCCAGGCGCTCGACCGCCGCGAGGTTGAGCCGATACTTCGCGAAGCTCGGATCGAGCACCTGCACGGCCGGATCCGGATATCTGACGGGGCTGCCGGGCCAGCGATCCACGCGCCGATGCCCTCTACGGTCCCGTGGCGATCTTGTAGAGCGTGCCGGACGTGCCGTAGCTCAGGACGTAGAGCTCGCCGTCGGGGCCCTCGCCGAAGCTCGAGATCAAGACGCCGGTCTCGAGCAGGACGTCGCTGAGCCAGGCGCCGCTCGGGTCGGGGGCGGCACCCCAGATCGTCCCCGCGCAGTAATCCGCGTAGAGATAGCGGCCGGCGAGGCCGGACACCTGCGCCCCGCGATAGCGGAATCCTCCGATCACCGCACATCCGAAATCGTGACTGTACTCGATGATCGGGAGCACCAGACCGGCCGAGCTGCAGCCGGTCGGCGGATCGAAGCAGTGGCTGCCCTCCATGACCCGCCATCCGTAGTTTTCCCCACCCGCGCTGCTGGCCGGCTGAAAGTCGACCTCCTCCCACTCGTCCTGTCCGACGTCTGCGATGAAGAGGTCGCCCGTGAGGCGGTCGAAGGTGAAGCGCCAGGGATTACGAAGGCCGTACGCCCAGATTTCCGGAAGCGCGCCCGGCACGCCCACGAACGGATTGCTCGCCGGCACCGCGTACGGCGAGCCGCCGTTGACGTCGATTCTCAAAATCTTGCCGAGCAGCGTGCCCAGGCTCTGGCCGTTGTTCATGGGGTCACCACCGGAGCCGCCGTCCCCGAGCCCGATGTAGAGGAAGCCGTCGGGCCCGAACTGAAGCTGGCCCCCGTTGTGGTTGGGGAAGGGCTGGTCGACCCGCAGCAGCACGGTCAGCGACAGCGGGTTCGCGACGTTGCGATTGTTCCGGGAGACGGAGAAGCGCGCGATGACCGTGTTGCCCAGGCGGTTGGTGTAGTTGACGTAGAAGAAGCCGTTGCTGACGTAGTTGGGATCAAAGGCGAGCCCGAGGAGCCCGCGCTCGTTGCAGCACGACACCAGGGCCGAGATGTCGAGGAACGGGCGCGGCAGCACGTTGGTGCCGTCGAAGATCACGATCTGCCCGGCCTGCTGCACGATGAAGAGCCGTCCGGAGCCGTCGCCGGCGTGGACGACGGTGAGCGCCTTGTTCAGGCCCGTGACCAAGGGGACGAGCGCGATCGCCGGGGCCTGCGTCGCCACCGGGGCGGCGACCGCGCGGGCGCCTGGCGCACCGGGCGCCAGGGGTGATGCGATCAGGAGCGTCAGCGTTGCGGTCAGGAGCACGGTCGTCGAAATTTTGGCGAGATCCCTGTCGGGCATGTGGGTCCTCCCTGGTGGCCGCAGAGAATAGCGCACCCGGGGCTCCGGTGGAAGCACGTCGGAGGCCGCTGCGCATCGCGCTTGCGTCACGCGCGCCGACGCGATACACCGTACCTCGGACGGCATCGATTTCGTAGGAACGGGGAGAACGCCATGAGCGAGACGCCGAAGCTCCTGCTGCAAAAGGACGGGCCGATCGGCTGGATCATCTTCAACCAGCCGGAGAAGCGCAACGCGGTAAGTCTAGAGATGTGGCAGCGGATGCCGGAGTACGTCCGCGATCTGTCGACCGACGACGCCATCCGTGTGGTGATCCTGCGCGGGGCCGGCGACCAGGCGTTCGTGGCCGGCGCCGACATCTCCCAGTTCAAGGAGCGCCGGCGCAACATGGCCGACCAGGAGGAGTACGCGCGGATCTCGGCGGCCGGTCAGGACTCGCTCGGCACGCTGACGAAGCCGCTGCTGGCGATGATCCACGGCTACTGCGTGGGGGGCGGCGTCGGCATCGCGATCGGCTGCGATATGCGCATCGCGTCGGATGACGCGCGCTTCGGGATCCCCGCGGCGCGGCTGGGTCTCGGCTACCACTATCGCGGGATGGAGAAGCTGATGAACCTCGTCGGGCCGGCGTACGTGAAGGAGATCTTCTTCACCGCCCGCACCGACTTCAATGCCCAGGATGCGCTCCGGATGGGGCTGGTGAACCAGGTCGTGCCGAAGACCGAGCTGGAGACCTTCACGCGCGACTACGCGCTGATGATGGCCCGCAACGCCCCGCTCACGCTGCGCTCGGCCAAGGCGACCGTGGAGCAGCTCGTGCGACCTAACGGCGAGCGCGACCTGCCGATGCTGGACAAGCTGATCGCGGACTGCTTCAACAGCCAGGACTACCAGGAAGGTGTGAAGGCGTTCTCGGAGAAGCGGCGGCCGCAGTTCCAGGGACGGTGATGAGCCTCAAGATCGACAACGCGCGCTACGTCCTCACCGTCGATCGCGAGCGGCGGATCATCCGGGACGCCTCGATCCTGGTCGAGAACGGGCGCATCAGCCGCGTGGCCAAGGCCGCGACGCTGGCGGAGGCGCGGGCCGATCGCGTGATCGACGGGCGGCAGCTGGTGGTCACCCCCGGCTTCGTCAACGGACACATGCACATCAGCTACGCCCACGCGGTGCGTGGGATCTTCCCCGACAACCTGGCCAGCCCGCTCGCCCACGTATTCAAGCTCCAGATGGCGATGACCGAAGAGGAGGAGTACCTCACGACCCTGCTCGGACTGGTCGAGCTCGTCAAGAACGGCACGGTCTGCTTCGTGGATCCGGGATCCACGAAGTTCCCGGACGCGTGCCTGCAGGCGTACCGGGACGCCGGGATCCGTGTGATCCTCGGCGACGGCGTGTCGGACCGCGAGGCGCCGTTCCCGCTGCCGCGCTACACCGCGGACGAGGCCGTCAAGCGCACGGGGGCGTTCATCGACAAGTGGCACGGGCGGCTCGACGGCCGGATTCGCGCGTGGGCCATGCCGTTCTCGCCGGAGACATGCTCCGCCGCGCTGCTGACCGCGCTCAAGCGCATGGCCGACGAGCGCCGGACGTCGCTCACGCTGCACCACGGCAGTGGGCCCCAGGCCCTCAAGGACTACCAGACCCGCCACGGCAAGACCCCGACGGAATACCTCGAGTCGATCGGCGTGCTCGGATCCAACGTGGTGCTCGCGCACTCGCTCGGCCTGGTCGACGCCGAGATCGACTGCCTGGCGCGCACGGGAACGGCGGTCGCGATGTGTCCCGTCACCGCCGCGAAGGGCGGCCGCGGGGTGCCCGAGCACGGCCGGATGCCCGAGCTCCTGGCGAAGGGCGTCAAAGTCGCGCTCGGCTGCGACTCGCCCAACAACTCGAACCACCTCGACATCGTGCGCGCCATGAACATGGCGGCGATCCAGTACAAGGACGCGCGTCAGGACACGCGCCTGATCCCGGCGGAGACCGCGCTGGAGATGGCCACCCTGACCGGCGCGCAGGCGCTCGGCGTCGCCGACGAGATCGGCTCGATCGAGCCCGGCAAGAAGGCCGACCTGGTGCTGTTCGACACGCAGCGGCCCGAATGGCAGGCGCTCTTCAATCCCGTCAATAACCTCGTCTACAACACCGACGGCCGCAGCGTGCACACCGTCGTCATCGACGGCCGCGTCGTCGTGGACGCGTACCAGCAGACCTTCGTCGACGAGCCGAAGCTCTACGCCAAGGTGCAGGCGGTCGGCGAGAAGCTCATGGCGCGTACCGGCACGTCCTTCCCCCGGTCTCGCTGGCCGGTAAGCTAATAGGGGCCTCGAAGGGGTATCCGTCCCACTGCAGGGCGGCTTCAGCGCGGTCTCTCGAGCAGCCTCGGTTGCGCAGTAGCGCTCACAGGAGATACGCATGAAGATCGGACGACGAACGTTCGGCGGGATTCTGGCGGCGCTGGCGGTCATTCTGGTCACTGTCGGCTCAGTCCGTGCGATAGAAGTCGGCGAGCCGGCGCCCGACTTTCGCCTGTCGAGCACCTTCGGGACCGACATCTCGCTCAGTGACTTTCGCGGGAAGAAGTGGGTCCTCCTCGAGTTCTACGGCGCTGACTTCGCTCCGACCTGAGCCGCGAACTTGTCGGCCAGGAAGGCCGACTTCAAGCGCTTCGAAGCCCTTGGCATCCAGAACCTGGCGGCCAGCGCCAACCTGACGTTCTCGCAGCAGACCTTCGCCGAATCCCTGAAGCTGCCGTTTCCGCTCCTCAGCGATTTCCCGGAGCGCAAGGTCATACGCGCCTACGGGGTGCTCAACGAGAAGACGATGACCGCGAACCGGTCGTTCTTTCTCATCGATCCCCAGGGGATCCTCCGCAAGAAGTGGCTCATCGAGAGCCCGACCACAACGGTCGTCTACAGCGACTCCCTGCTCAAGGACATCGGCGAGATCATGGGAAAGCGCTGACGATGACGTTGGGCCGCGCGTGGCCGATGGGAGCGGCGGCCTGGCTCGTGCTCGCGGTGTGGAGCGCCACGAGCGCCGAGTCGCCGGCGGTGGCATCGCTCCTCAAGCACCTCGACCTGGTCGCCTATCCCGCCGGCACGATGCCTCCCCCCTTCAGTGGGCGCACGATGGACGGCCGGGAGCGCTCACTGGCAGACCTGCGGGGAAGCGTCGTCGTTCTGAACTTCTGGGCGAGCTGGTGCCTCGAATGTCGCCCCGAGATGCCCGTCCTGGAGCGCCTCCATCGGGATCTTCGGTCGCGTGGACTCGCCGTCATCGGTATCAACACCCGCGAGGCTCCGGCCACGGCACGGCGATACGTCAATGACCTGGGTCTCAGCTTCCCGCACGTTCTCGATCCGGAGGGCAAGATCAACGGGCTGTACGGAGTGGTCGGTCTTCCCTCCACGTTCCTCATCGGTCGTGATGGGCGCGCCGTGGCGCTCGCCGTGGGACCCCGCGACTGGGAGAGCGCGCCGGCACGCGCAATCATCGAGACGATGCTCGCCGAGCCGGCCCCGCGTCCCGGCAGCCGATGAGGGCACCGTGGCTTCGCCTGCTCGCGCTTGCCGCCGGCCTCACGATCGTCGGGCTGATGGGGCGCGCCGTCGCGGCACCGCCTGCGCGGTTGATCAAAATTGGGGCGCTGACCGAATCCTGGGGCCCGACGCCGGCGATCATCGGTCTCCGCGAGGGCCTGCTGGAGCTCGGATACCGTGAAAACGAGCACTTCGTGATCGGGGTGCGCTTCACTCAAGGCAATCCGGCGGAGCTCGCGGCGGCGGCTCGCGAGCTCGTGCGACACGGCGTCGACATCATCGTCACGGCCGAAGGTGGAAACACGGCGAAGGCCGCTCAGGCGGCGACGAGCCGGATCCCGATCGTCTTCATGGGCGGCAGTGATCCGGTGGGCATTGGACTGGTGCAGAGTTTGGCGCATCCCGGCGGCAACATCACGGGGACCGCCGATCTGGATATCGACCTCGGCCCGAAACGGATGGAGATCTTCCGTGAGCTGATTCCCGGGCTCAAGCGGATCCTCCTGCCCTACGACGCGACGAACGCATACGCCGTCGCGCAACTGCCGACGTACCGCGATGCCGCGCGACGCCTTGGCATCACGCTCGTCGAGAGACCGCTGCGGACCGAGGAGGAGGCACGAGCGGCGCTCGCCAAGATTCGAAAGGGTGAGGTCGACGGTATCCTCTCGCCTCGGTTCTTGTCACTGAACATTCCCGGGTTCATCCTCGACGCGGCGCAAAAACAGGGGCTCCCGACGATGTTCCATGGATTTTCCCTCGTGGAGCATGGCGGATTGGCCGCCTACTCCGCGGCCGATAGCCAGCTCGGCCGCCAGGCGGCGCGCCTGGTGGACAAGATCCTCAACGGAGCGAAGCCCGCGGATCTACCCATCGAGCAACCAACGACGTTCGAGCTTGTCATCAACTCAAAAACCGCGAAGGCGCTCGGGCTTTCTATCCCTCCGTCGGTGCTGTTGAGGGCCAATCGAGTGATCGAGTGACGGGGTCAGTCCGCGGCGCTGGCGACGGTGCCGGCGAGCTGGCGGGCGACGAGGTGGGCGTAGAGGTGGCCGCGGGCGAGGAGCTCGGCGTGGCGCCCCACTTCCGCCACTCGGCCGGCGTCGAGCACCGCGATCGCGTCGGCGTCGCGCACCGTCGACAGGCGGTGGGCGATCACGAGCGTGGTCCGGTCGCGGGCGAGCCGCTCGAGCGCCTCGCGCACTTGCGCCTCGCTGATCGCGTCCAGGTGCGAGGTCGCCTCGTCCAGGATCAGGACCGGCGCGTCCTTCAGGAACCCGCGAGCGATCGCCACGCGCTGGCGCTGTCCGCCCGAGAGCTGGGCGCCGCGCTCGCCCACGATCGTGTCGAGGCCGTCGGGCAGCTCGGAGACGAGATCGCCGAGCGCTGCGCGCTCGATGGCCGCGGCGAGGGCGGCCGGGCTCGCGTCGGGCCGGGCGAGCAGGACGTTGGCGCGGAGCGTGTCGTTGAACAGGTAGGTGTCCTGCGCGACCAGGGCGATGCGCCGGCGCAGGTCGTCGAGCGCGTACTCGCGCAGGTCGTGACCGAAGAGCCGCACCACACCGGACTGCGGGTCCCAGAAGCGCAGCAGCAGGCTCGCGACCGTCGTCTTTCCGGCGCCTGACGGCCCGACCAGGGCGACGGTGCGACCGTCGGCGATGCGCAGCGAGACGCCGTCGAGCGCCGGGCGGGGGCGGCCGGGATACGTGAAGCGCACGTTGGCCAGCTCGACGGCGAGCGCGCCGCGCGCCACCGGCGACGGCACGCCCGGCCCGTCGGTCACCGGCACCGGCTCGGTGTCGATGGCGTGGAGCCGGCGCGCCGCACCGAGCGTGTCGGCGAGCTGTCGACCCACCTGCGCGACCTCCCACAGCGGCACGAACGCGGAGAGGGCCAGCAGCGTGAGGAGCGGGAGCGCGCCCGCGTCGAGGAGGCCCTGGTGGACGAGCCAGGCGCCGACCGTGATCACCGCGAGCCCGCCGATGCCGGTCGCCGTCTCCTGGAGGGCGGTCTGCCGCGCGAGATCTCTCAAAAACGGCAGGCGCAGCTCGTAGAAGCGTTCGGCTTTCGTGGCGAGCGCCTCGCCCCAGGCCTTCACCTGGCGGTAGGCGACGATCTCGGCGAGGCCCTGGACGGTGTCGACCACGTGCGCGTTCAAATCGCCGGAGGCCTCCCGGGCGCGCGAGCCCAGACGATCGATGCGGGCGCGGCCGAGGACGGGCACCAGCGCCGTGTAGACGAGGAAGGGCACCAGGACGATCGCCAGGGCGGCGCCGAACGAGCCGAGGACCACGAGGACCGCGGCCGGCACCAGGACGGCGACGAACGCCGGGGTCACCGTGTGGGCGAAGAAGTACTCGATCAGCTCGACGTCGTGGGTGGCCGCGCCGACCAGGTCGCCCGACCGTCGGCGCGTGAGATAGGCCGGCGCGAGCGCGTCGAGCTTGCGGAAGACCGACAGCCGCATGTCGGTGAGCAGCCGGTACGCGACGTCGTGGGCCATCCAGGACTCGACCCAGTGGAGGGCTCCGGCGAGCGGCGCCACCGCCAGCAGACCGGCGAGCAGGGCGCCGGACGGCTCACCGCGCTTGACGGCGCGGACCGCGAGGGCGCTGAGGACGCCGACGCCGATCAGGGCCGTCACTCGCGCCACGCCGAGCGTGAAGGTCAGGGTCAGGCGGCCGCGATAGCCGCGCGTCTTGTCGAGGAGCGTGCCGAGCACCGCGCCCCAGCCGACGGCGTCGGCGCCGACGATGCCGTGCGCCCCGTCGTCGTGCGCTCCGTCGCCGTCCACGGGATCGCTCCCGTCGTCTCCGTTCGCCCCGAGCGTGGACGGACGCGCGCCCACCCCGACGGCCCCCGCGCCATCCCTCGCCTGCCCGGCCATCAGACGCGCGTAGGCGCCGCCGGCGCCGATGAGCTCGGCGTGCGTGCCCTGCTCCACGAGGCGCCCCTGGTCGAGGACCAGGATCCGGTCGGCGCCCACGACACTCGACAGACGGTGCGCGAACACGAGCGTCGTGCGGCCGCGCATGACACGGTCGAGCGCCGCCTGGATCAGCGCCTCGCTCTCCGCGTCGACCGACGAAAGCGCCTCGTCGAGCACCAGCACGGGCGCGTCGCGCAGGAGCGCGCGCGCGATCGCGATGCGCTGGCGCTGCCCGCCCGAGAGCCGCACGCCGCGCTCGCCGACGACCGTCGCGTACCCCTGCGGGAGCCGGACGATGAACTCCTCGGCGTTCGCGGCGCGCGCGGCGTCCCGGAGCTCGTCACGACTCGCATCGGGCTTGCCCATGCGGATGTTGTCCTCGACCGTGCCGTGGAAGAGCCACGTGTCCTGGCTGACGAGCGCGATGCGCCGCCGGATCTGGTCCAGGCTCAGCTCGCGCAGGTCACGGCCGCCGATCGACACGCGGCCCCGATCCGGATCGTGGAACCGGAGCAGGAGCTTCGCGATCGTCGACTTGCCCGAGCCGCTCGGCCCCACGATCGCCACCCGTTCGCCCGGGCGCACGCTGAAGCTGAGGTCCTCGTGGGCGACGCGCCGCGCGCCGGGATACGAGAAGGTCACGGCCGCGAACGCCAACCCGGCGTCGACGGGCTCGGGCCCCGCCGGATGGTCGCGCACGATCGGCACCGCGTCGAGGATGGCGAAGATGCCGCGGGCGGCCGAGAGCCCGAGCATGCCCTGGTGAAGCAGGATGCGCAGCTCGCGCAGCGGGCGGAACACCTCGATCCCGAGCATCAGGATCACGAGCAGGGCCGGGAGCGACATCGCGCCGGTGGAGACGCGCCAGGCGCCCAGGGCCAGCGCGAGCGCCGCGCCGATCGCGATCCCGGTGTCGGTGATACCGCGCGCGAGCGTGTTGCTGCCGAGCACCCACATCGTGCTCTTGAACAGCGCGTGGGCGCGCTCGCCGAGCTGGCGGGCGCGCGCGCCGCTCTGGCCGAAGGCCTTGAGGGTCGCCAGCCCCTGCACCGCGTCGAGGAAGTCGGCGCCGAACGCCCCGTAGGCTTGGCTGCGCGCCATGCTCGCCTGCCGATCGCGGCCGTGCCAGAGCGCGGGGGCCAGCAGGATGACGATCGCGGCCAGCAGCAGCACGAGCGCCACCGGCAGGTCCAGGAACGCGACGAACACGAAGATGAGCAGCGGCGTGAGCGCGGCGACGAAGAGCTGGGGCAGATACTGACCGAAGTACACCTCGAGCTGCTGGACGCCTTCGACCAGCGAGACCATCACGTCGCCGGTGCGGGCGCGCGCGAAGTGGGCGGGGCCGAGCTCGGCGACCTGCGCGTAGATCGTCCGGCGCAGTCGCGCCTGGACGCGCGCGGCCGTGTGATGCGCGACCATCGCGCGGACGTAGTCGAGCGCGCTGCGCGCCGCGAGCGCGCCGGCCGTGAGCGCGATCGCGGGGACGAGCGCGGCCAGCGGCTCGCCGGCCAGCACGCGGGCCAGGAGCCAGCCGAGCAGCGCCAGCCGCGCGATCCCGGCGGCGACCGCGGCCAGGCCGACGAGCACGGTGGCGGCGATGCGGCCGCGCACTCCTGACGTGAGCGCCCAGAGTCTCGGGTCGAGGTACACGGCGCTAGCCTAGAGCCTATTCGCCAACTTTGGAAGCGGCAGGTGCGTGGCCCGGGCGCCCGTGATGCGCCACCAGACGGCCAGCCGACGCCACCAGGCGCGGTCAGGGCCCCCGCCCGGCGCCGCCTTCAACAGCGTCGAGTAGAGCGGCGCGCGGGCTTGCGCCTCCCGGAGGCGCTCGCGGGCGATGTACTGGAGGGGGTCATGGTAGCGTGGGCCGCCGCGCTCGTCGGGGCGATCGTGCTCGCCGCCGGCTGTCTCGCGCCCGTCGCCGATCCCGATCCGCGGTCCGGCGACGAGCCCGCGGTGACGATCTCGGTGCTCAATCACGGCTGGCATACCGCGATCGTCGTCCGTCGCGCGGACGTCGATCGCGCGCTCTGGCCCGACCTGGATGATTTCCCAACTGCGATGTTCGTCGAGGTCGCCTGGGGAGATCGCGACTTCTACATGACGACTCCCGCGACCGCATGGATGGCGATCAGGGCCGCGTTCCTGGCCGAGGGAAGCGTCCTGCACGTCGTCGGCTTCGACGGGCCAATCGCCGACAATGTCGGGCGAAGCGAGGTCGTCGAGCTCCGTCTCACGCGCCGCGGCTTCGACGCGATGTCGCGCTTCGTCTCCGCGGAGTATCAGCGAGACCGCAACGGCCAGGCGCTCCGCCTCCAGCAGGGTCTCTACGGATCGAGCTGGTTCTACGCGGCCCGCGACCGCTATCACGTGTTCAACACTTGCAATACGTGGGTCGCGCGCGCGCTGCGCGCGGCGGGGCTCCCGGTGACACCCGCTGGGACGATCACCGCTGCCGGTGTCATGCGTCAGGCCAAGGACGCGGCGGTTTCTCGATAGAGAGCGCGGTGGGGATCAGCCCGCGGAGCCGACGTAGCGGCTGATGTGGTACGGAACGGCGGCGAGGCCAGGGCAGAAGCGGCCGACGACCCCCGCCAGCTGCTCGTAGAGTGCCTTGCCGCCCGCGTTGATTCCGGCCAGACGCTGCCGCGCGGCCTCGACCTGGCGCGCGAGCGCGGCCATGTCGACCGTGGTGACACGCCGGTCCTGAACAACCATCCGGCCGCCGATCATCACGTGCCTCACCGCGCCGCCGTCCTCGGTGTGGACGAGCTGGTTGGTTGGATCATTGAGCGGGATCCAGTTGACGTGGCCGAGGTCGAGAAACACGATGTCGGCCTTGTAGCCGGGCGCCAGCCGGCCGATCTGGCCATCGAGACCGAGGGCCCGCGCGCTGCCTTCCGTCGCCGCCACCGCGACTTCCTCGGTGGTCACCCAGCGTTCGGCGTCCGGCCGCTGCGCCTTCGAGGCGAACGAGGCCAGGCGCATCGCCTCGTACATGTTCAGGTTGTCGGAGCAGTTGGCGCCGTCGGTGCCGATCCCGACGTTCACGCCGTGACCGAGCATCGCATGCATATCGCCGAGCCCGTTGCCGAGCCGCATGTTGCTGCCCGGGTTGTGGGCGACCGAGGCGCCGTGGCCGCCGAGCCGCCGCATGTCGTCGCCGTCGAGCCACACGCCGTGGGCCACCGTGAAGCGAGGGCCGAGCGCGCCGAGGTCGTCGAGATGCGCCGTGAGCGTCTTGCCGTAGCGCTTGAGCCCGACGATCGCCTGCACCTTGGACTCGGCGACGTGGCTGTGGAGCCCGGCGCCGTGCTCGCGGCTGAGCGCCACGCAGGCGCTAATGAACTCGTCGGAGCAGTGATGCGGGATCGTCGGCGCCACCGCGATTCGGATCTGGTCGCCCGTGAGCTTCCAGTTCGCGAGCGCGTGCCGCATGTTGGCTTCGCTCGTCTTCCACGGCGCCGGCCGGAGCTTCTCGACGTCCTTCTGCATGGCCGGCGGCAGGACGTCCATGAGCCCCGGGATCGCCTCGAAGAAGGTCCGGTCGGCGACCATCGGCGCGACGACCGCGCGCATGCCGACCTCCGCGTACGCGCGGCCGACCGCCTCCAGCCCCTCGAGCGTGGGCGCCGGCCACTCGAGCGTCAGGTCGTAGGCAGCGGTGCAGCCCTTGAGCACCATCTCGACCGCGCCGAGCTTCGCGCTCAGATGCTTGTCCTCGAGCGAGCGCCCGCCGCTCAGCCACGGCCCGGCCGTGAGCAGGAGCTCGAGCGTCCAGCGATCGCCCATGCCCTTGGCGAGGTTGCCGTGGGCGTGGGTGTGGGCGTTGACCAGGCCGGGATGGAGCAGGAGTCCGCGCGCGTCGACGACCGCCGCATCGGACGGCGCCGCGAGCCCGGGCGGGCCCACCTCGCGGATCGTATCGTCGGCGAGCAGGAGATCGGCGGGATCCGCGCGATGACCGCGGATGTCGAGCAGCGCGCCGCCGCGGACGATCGTGGCGGTCAGCGTCGTGCCTTCGCGTCCTGGATCGCGCGCCAGACGCGCTCGGGCGTCACGGGCATGTCGAGGTGGCGCACGCCGAGCGGCGCCAGCGCATCGTTGACCGCGTTCAGCAGCGCGGGCAGCGCCCCCACCGTGCCGGCCTCCCCGACACCCTTGGCGCCGAGCGGGTTCACTTTCGTCGGCACCTCGTGGGCGTCCACGTCGAACGCCGGCACGTCGTCGGCGCGCGGCATCGCGTAGTCCATGAAAGATCCCGCGAGAAGCTGTCCGGTCCCCGAGTCGTACGTGAGATCTTCGAACAGCCCCTGCCCCAGGCCCTGCACCACGCCGCCGTGGATCTGGCCCTTCACGAGCATCGGGTTCACCATCCGCCCGACGTCGTCGACGACCGAATGGCGCACGATGCGCACTGCGCCGGTATCCTCGTCGATCTCGACCTCGCAGATCTGGGAGCCGTTGGGGAACGTCACGGCGGGAGGCGTGAACGCCGCCTCCTCGCTGAAGCCCGGCTCCATGCCCGGCGGGAGCTGCCGCGGCACATAGGCGGCGCGCGC
>QHSL01000075.1 GCA_003220435.1 Candidatus Rokuibacteriota bacterium
TGCCTGACCCACAACCTGCTCAAGCTCTTCCGAGTGCGGACGTGCCCACAACCAGCGTAGCCCCGCGGCCGTGATCTGCTTCGCCATGCCTCCACTCGTGAGCGGGGTCGCGTGCATCCACGCAACCGGCCCGCTCCAACTCGCAATGACCATTAAGCCGACAGGCTCCTAGGCCGTGCAGATCTCGGCGAAGGGCGAGTATGCGATCCAGGCGGTGCTCGACCTGGCCCTCCACCCGCAGCAGGGGCTCACGCCCATTCAGGAAATCGCGAAGCGCCAGGCGATCCCGCGGCGCTACCTCGAGCAGGTCTTGCTCGCCCTGAAGCGCTCGGGGCTTCTCACGTCCAAGCGGGGATCGGCAGGCGGCTACCATCTCACGCGTCCGCCCGAGGAGATCACGGTCGGCGACGTCCTCCGCGCCGTCGAGGGCACCGGCGCGTCGTTCGAGCCGCAACGCCGGGGTGGGCGGAGCACGAGCGAGCGACACGATCTCGCCGAGCTGTGGGAGGAGATTTCGAGCGCGGTGTCGAAGGTGGTCGACCGGCTGACGTTCGGTGACCTGGCCGCCCGCGCCCTCGCGCGTCGGAGCGCGGCCCGTCCGATGTACCACATATGACGCCGCCGCCAATAAAGATCGCGAGCTCGGTGCTGGAGCTGGTGGGCCACACGCCGATGGTCCGGCTCAACCGCCTGCCCAAGGCGGGCGGCGCGTCCGTCGTCGCGAAGCTCGAGTCGCTGAACCCCGGCGGGAGCGTCAAGGACCGTATCGCCGTCGCGATGCTCGACGACGCGGAGCGGCGGGGCGTGCTCAAGGCCGGCTCGACGATCGTCGAGCCGACCAGCGGCAACACCGGCATCGGCCTGGCGATGGCGGCCGCGGTCAGAGGCTACCGGCTGATCCTCACGATGCCCGACGACATGAGCGTCGAGCGCCAGCGCCTCCTGGCCCGGTTCGGGGCCGAGCTCCACCTGACGCCGGCGATCGAGGGGATGACGGGCGCCGTCCACGCGGCCCGCGAGCTGCTGCGAGAGCATCCGGACTATTTCATGCCGCAGCAGTTCGAGAACCCGGCGAACCCGGAGGCGCACCGGCGCACCACCGCGCTCGAGATCCTGGACGCGGTCGGCGGCCGGCTCGACGCGTTCGTGGTCGGCGTCGGGACGGGCGGGACCCTGACCGGCGTCGGCGAGGTCCTCAAGGAGAAGATCCCGGCGCTGCGGGTGATCGCGGTCGAGCCCGCGACCTCGCCCGTGCTCTCCGGCGGCCGGGCGCGACCTCATGCGATCCAGGGGATCGGGGCGTCGTTCGTCCCAGGCGTCCTCAACCGGGCGATCATCGACCGGATCGTCCTGGTGCGCGACGAGGACGCGCTCGCGTGGTCGCGGCGGCTCGCGCGCGAAGAAGGCCTGCTGGTTGGCGTCTCGGCCGGCGCCGCCGCGTTCGCGGCGTGCCAGGTGGCCGCGGAGATGGCGTCCGGCCAGCTGGTCGTCACGGTCCTTCCCGACACCGGCGAGCGATACCTGAGCCCGGGAGGCTAGGTGTGGGGGTGACGGTGTACATCCCGACGCCGTTCCGTCGGGCCACCAACAACCAGGATCGGGTCGAGCTCGCCGCGACCGACGTCAGTCGGCTGCTCGATCAGCTCGAGTCCTCGTACGACGGCCTGAAAGGTCTCATGCGCGACGAAGGAGGCGAGGTGCACCGTCACGTGAACATCTACGTGAACAGCGAGGCCATCGAGTCGCTTCAGGGAGTCCGGACGCCCCTCAAGGACGGCGACGAGGTCGCGATCATCCCCGCGCTCGCGGGCGGACGTCGCGCCCGGGCCATCGGCCGGCCATGATCGTCACCGTGGAGGAGCTCGAGACGATCCGCCGGCAGGCGGTCGACGAATATCCGCGCGAATCGTGCGGCGTCGTTCTCACGCGCGGAAGAGCTCGGCGGCTGATCAAGTGCCGGAACATCCAGGATCAGCTGCACGCCAAGGATCCCCAGCGCCATCCGCGCGACGCGCGAACGGCGTACTTCATCGACCCACAGGATCTGCTGCAGATCGGGCGCCTCGAGGGCGACGGTTTCGAGATTGCGGTGATCTATCACTCCCACGTCGACGCGGGCGCCTATTTCTCGCCCACGGACAAGCAGCAGGCGCAGATCGGCGGCGAGCCGACGTATCCGGCCGCGACCTACATCGTGACGTCGGTCGTCGACGGGCGTGCCGAAGCCGTCGCCGGCTTCCGCTGGAACGCGGGCGAGCGGGACTTCACTGCGGTCGACGTCGGCGTCGACGGCTGGGCCTGGCACGAGCGAGTACTCTTCGCGGTCGGCCGACTCTGGGAGCAGCTGGGACTCGGCGCGCGAAGGGGAAGGAACGCCTGATGCGAGACTCGAAGAGCCTGTTCGAAGCGGCCTGCCGGATGATTCCCGGGGGCGTCAACAGCCCGGTCCGCGCGTTCCGCGGCGTCGGCGGCGAGCCGTTCTTCGTCGCGCGCGGCGAGGGCGCCCGGATCTGGGACGTCGACGGCCGGTCCTATCTGGACTTCCTCGGCTCCTGGGGTCCCCTGATCCTTGGCCACGCGGCGCCGCCGGTCGTCGCGGCCGTCATCGAAGCGGCGGCGCGGGGCACGAGCTACGGCGCGCCCACTCCGCTCGAGGTCGAGATGGCCGAAGCGATCACCGCGGCCTACCCGTCGATCGACCTCGTGCGACTGGTCAGCTCGGGGACCGAGGCCGCGCTGAGCGCGATCCGCGTGGCGCGCGGCGCGACCGGCCGCCAGCTGTTGCTGAAGTTCGACGGCTGCTATCACGGCCACTCCGACAGCCTCCTGGTGAAGGCCGGCTCCGGCGGCGCGACATTCTCCATCCCCGACAGCGCCGGGGTGCCGGCCCCGCTGGCGCAGCTCACGCTGACGGCGGCGTTCAATGATCTCGACGGCGTGCGGGCCATCTTCCGCGAGCGCGGGCGCGAGATCGCCGCGGTGATCGTCGAGCCTGTGGCGGGCAACATGGGCGTCGTGCCGCCGCGTCCCGGATTCCTCGAAGGGTTGCGCGAGCTGACGCGGGCTCACGACGCGGTCCTCATCTTCGACGAGGTGATCACGGGGTTCCGCATCGGCTACGGCGGCGCGCAGGCGCTCTACGGCGTTCAGCCCGACCTCACGTGCCTCGGTAAGATCATCGGGGGCGGGCTCCCGGTTGGCGCCTATGGTGGATCGCGACGCCTGATGAACCACGTCGCGCCGCTCGGCGCCGTGTATCAGGCGGGCACGCTGTCGGGCAACCCGCTCGCGGTCGCCGCGGGCCTGGCGACGCTGGCGCGGCTCCGCGAGGGGGACGTCTACCGCCGGCTCGAGGCCCTGGGCAGCGAGCTCGAGCGCGGGCTGCGCAGCGCCGCCGCTGCGGCGGGCGTGCCGCTGACGGTCAACCGGGTCGGGTCGATGCTCACGGCCTTCTTCTGCGACGGCGCGGTGACCGACTACGCCTCGGCCAAGCGCGCCGACACCAAGCGCTACGCGCGCTACTTCCACGCGATGCTCGAACGCGGCGTGTTTCTGGCGCCCTCCCAGTTCGAGGCGGCCTTCGTCTCGCTCGCCCACACCGACGCGGACATCGCGCTGGCCGCGCGCGCCGCGTCCGAGGCATTCGCCGCCGCCTGATCCGCAGCATCGCGCTTCCCGGCAGGGTCTTGCGTACCTTCAGGGCCGGGAAGCGCGCGAATAGGCGAATAGATTGACGGCCGCGTGGAGCGCGTGATAGGGTTCACAAGCATCGTTCATTCCCTCGGAGGGCGATCGACTGTCGATGAGCGGCAAGGCAGCCGTGGGTGCACTCGGCGTGGTGCTCCTCGCGGTTCTGATCTTCCTGGCGATCTCATCGTGGAGTCGGCAATCGTCAGCCGCCGCCGCGAAGGCCTCCGTGCAGCCGATCAACTTCCCGCACAGCGTGCACGTCGGGACGTACAAGATGGAGTGTCAGTACTGTCACAGCGAAGCCCGTCGCTCGGAGTACGCGGGGCTCCCGTCGGTGGAACGCTGCATGGGCTGTCACAAGATCGCTGGCGCCGACAAGCCAGAGATCAAGAAGCTCGCCGGGTACCTCGCGGACAAGAAGCCGATCCCGTGGGTGCGCGTCAACAAGTTGCCCGAGTTCACGTACTTTCCGCACAAGGCGCACATCCGCGCGAGCCTCAAGTGCCAGACCTGTCACGGGCCGGTCGAGACCATGACGACGTTCGGCGCCACGACGGGGCCGCGTCTGACCAACGACCTCCTGTACCTCGTCGGCCTCAAGCCCGGCCCGCCGCCGCTCTCGATGGGCTGGTGCATCGACTGTCACCGTGAGCAGAACGTGGCCGGCAAGCAGGCTCCACTCGACTGCGTGACCTGCCACCATTGAGAAACCAGAGTCCGCCACGAACGACCGGAATGGTGAATCGGCGGTCAGGTGTCGCCGTGTGCGCCTGGATCGCTGAATCGGAGCCACATGTGTCTATCACTCGCGACCTGCGGTTCGATCCGGCCTCGAGCACTCGATAAATGAACCGACGCGACTTCTTCAAGATCGTGACGGCGTCTGGAGCGGCCGCGGCGAGCGGCGGCTGCCAGCAGGCCACCGAGACCATTCTTCCGCTCGTGGTCCCCAACGAGCAGATCGTGCCCGGGGTCGCCTCGTGGTTTGCCACGGTGTGCCGCGAGTGCCCCGCGGGCTGCGGTGTGATCGCGCGCAACCGCGAAGGGCGCGTGGTGAAGCTCGAGGGCAATCCGGACCACCCAGTCAACGAGGGCGCGCTGTGCCTGCGCGGGCAGGCCGCGCTCCAGGGCCTCTACCATCCCGACCGGTTTGCCGGCCCAAGCGTTCGGGAGGGCAGCGGCGCCGCCAAGCCCGTCCTGTGGGAGGCAGCCGAGAAGCTCGTCGTCGAGCGTATCGGCGCGCTCCGCTCGGCCGGGAAGGGGCGGGCGATCGCCGTCGTGTCCCAGCTCGAGACCGGGAGCCTCGGCGCGCTGCTCGATCGCTGGACTCAGTCGCTCGGCGCGCGCCCGCGGGTGACCCTGGAGCCCTTCGGCTACGAGTCGATCCGCGCCGCGAACAGGATTACGTTCAACCGCGACGCGATCCCGCACTACGCGTTCGAGGACGCGGAAGTCGTTCTTTCGTTCGGCGCCGACTTCGTCGAGACGTGGCTGTCGAACGTCAATTACACGCGCGCGTTCACCCGGATGCACTCGTTCCGCGACGGGCGTACCGGAACGTTCATCCACGTGGAGCCTCGGCAGTCGCTGACAGCGGCGAACGCGGACGAGTGGGTTCGGAACGCTCCCGGGACGGAGGCGCTGCTCGCCCTCGCCATCCTCCGCGTGATGGTGGACGAGGGCGCGGCGGACCGGCGCTTCGCCGAGGCGGTGGCCCAGGTCGACCTCAAGCGCGCCGCCGAGGAGAGCGGGGTCGGCCTCCCGACGATCAAGCACCTCGCGAAGGTCTTCGCCCACGCCAAGCCCGGGCTCGCGATCGGCGGCGGTGTGGCCGTCACCGGCTCCAACGCGACGCAGACCCAGGTCGCCATCAACCTCCTGAACGCGGCGGCCGGCAACGTCGGCAAGACCGTGCGCTTCGGTGCCGACTCGGCGTACGGCAAAGTCACGCCGCACTCCGAGGTCGCGGCGCTGGCGCGCGCGATGGCCGCCGGCGAGGTCGAGCTGCTGCTGATCGGACCAGGCGTCGATCCCGCCTTCACGCTGCCGTCGGGCCTCAAGTTTGCCGACGCGCTCCGCAAGGTGGGGCTCGTCGTCAGCTTCTCGAACCTACCGGATCAGACCACCGAGCTGGCCCACGTGAGCCTACCCGACACGCACTGGCTGGAGTCGTGGGGCGACTACGCGCCGCGGGAGGGCGTGCTCGGCTTTCTGCAGCCGACGATGGCGCCCATCCGCGACTCGCGGCCGATGGGCGACACGCTGCTCCGTATCGGGCGCGCCGCGCTCGGGGCCGAGGAAGGCAAGGGACCGCTCCCGTGGCCGACCTTCGAGCAATACCTGAAGGCGGCGTGGGAGCCGCTGGTCAAGGGGCAGCTCGAAGCCGCGCTTCGGCGCGGCGGCCTCTTCGGGGACGTGGCTCCCGTCGGGGTCACCGCGAAGGTCACCGCCGCTGAGCCGGGGCCGGCGAAGCTCGAGGGCGACGCCGGCGGGCTAACCCTCCTCGCGTACCCGTCGCTCCGGTTCTACGACGGCCGTAGCGCGATGAGCTCCTGGCTCCAGGAATCGCCCGACAGCATCACGCAGGCGGTCTGGGACGCATGGGTCGAGGTCCCGGCGGAGACGGCCCAGAAGCTCGGCGTGGTGCAGGGCGACCTGCTCGCCGTGAAGTCGCCGCACGGGAGTCTCGAGCTCCCGGCGTACATCTCGCCGACGCTCCATCCCTCGGCGGTCGCCATTCCGATCGGCCACCGCTACGCGCCCTATCAGCGCACACGGTACGTCGCCGCCGACGGGCGCTCGCTCAACCCGATGACGCTGCTGCCGGCGGCGTCCGACGCGACCTCGGGCGCGCTCGCGTTCATGACCGTGAAAGTCACGCTCACGAAGCTCGGCGCCCGCCGTCCGCTGGCGGTGCTCCAGGCGACCCACGACCAGGATGATCGCGAGCTGGCGCGCCACGTGGACCTCCGCGCCGCTCGCGAGCAGGCGCTGCGTGGCAAGGGACCGGGCGAAGCGCACGTCACCATGTACGACAACCAGAAGTACCCCGGCTATCGCTGGGGCATGGCGATCGACGTCGACGCGTGCGTGGGCTGCCAGGCGTGCGTCGTCGCCTGCCAGGCCGAGAACAACGTGCCGGTGGTCGGCAAGCCGGCCGCCGCCTACGGCCGCCAGCTCCATTGGCTGCGCCTCGAGCGTTGGGCGGAGGGAAGCGCCGCGCATCCCCAGAACTTGTTCCTACCCATGCTCTGCCAACACTGCGAGGTCGCGCCGTGCGAGCCGGTGTGCCCGGTGTACGCGGCGTATCGGACGGACGAGGGGCTCAACGGTCAGGTCTACAACCGGTGCGTGGGCACGCGGTACTGCGGCAACAACTGCCCGTACCACGTGCGCCGCTTCAACTGGTTCCAGTACGAGTTCCCGGCCCCGCTCGAGGTCCAGCTGAACCCCGACGTCACGGTCCGCCAGCTCGGCGTCATGGAGAAATGCACGATGTGCATCCAGCGCATCGTGGCCGGCAAGGACCGTGCGCGCGACGAGAAGCGCGTCGTGCGTGACGGCGACATCGTGCCGGCGTGCCAGCAGACGTGCCCGACCCAGGCGATCACGTTCGGCAACCTCAAGGACGACGCGAGCGAGGCGGCCAAGCTGGCCCGCTCTCCGCGCGCGTACCACGTGCTCGACGAGATCGGCACACGGCCGTCGGTCACGTACCTCAAGAAGGTCGTCCGGGGGCACGCGTGAGCCGATGAGCGACTCCCGGACCACGACCCCCACGTTCGCCGACGTCAACCGCGACGTCCTCCGGACGCTGAACCCGCCGGGGAACCTCTACTTCGCCTGGATGTGCGTGGTGGCGCTCGGGCTGGCGGGGTTCTTCTTCGCCTGGGCCGGCCAGGTGTGGTGGGGGATGGGCATGGCCGGCAAGCGCGTGCCCCAGATGTGGGCGATGTACATCACCACGTTCGTGTTCTGGATCGGTATCGGCCACGCCGGCACCCTGATCTCGGCGATCCTCTATCTCTTCCGCGCGCGCTGGCGCACGTCGATCTATCGGGCCGCCGAGGCGATGACGATCTTCGCGGTCATGACCGCCGGCCTGTTTCCGCTGATCCACGCCGGGCGCATGTGGTTCGCGTACTTCCTGCTGCCGTACCCGAACCAGCGCTCGCTCTGGCCGAACTTCCGCTCGCCGTTGGTGTGGGACGTGTTCGCGATCTCCACGTACCTCTCCATCAGCACCGTGTTCTTCATC
Source organism: Candidatus Rokuibacteriota bacterium (assembly GCA_003220435.1). Classification (GTDB taxonomy): domain Bacteria; phylum Methylomirabilota; class Methylomirabilia; order Rokubacteriales; family CSP1-6; genus AR31. The sequence goes on from QHSL01000075.1 coordinate 7,949, forward strand.
GTCGGCCTCGTGCCGGACATCGCCGCGCTGCGGGACGCCTCGACCGGCTGGCGGCGCCGCATCTTCGCGATGCTGGCGCTCGGCTGGGAGGGCTCGGACTCGCAGTGGCGCCACTACCGCCGCGCCTACGGCCTGCTGGCGTCCCTGGCGACGCCGCTGGTCCTGTCGGTCCACAGCGTCGTGTCCTGGGACTTCGCCATGGCCCTCGTCCCCGGGTGGCACTCGACACTGTTCGCCCCGTTCTTCGTCGACGGCGCGATCTTCTCGGGGTTTGCGATGGTGCTGGTGCTGGTCCTGCCCATGCGCCACTTCTTCGGGCTGCACGCCTATATCCAGGAGAAGCATCTCGACGCGATGGGCAAGCTCATCCTGGTCACCGGCCTCGTCCTGACCTACTTCTACCTGTGCGAGATCTTCACTTCCCTCTACAGCGGCGAGCACATCGAGAAGGCGTCGCTCTTCTGGAAGGTGACGCAGACGTACGCGTGGGCGCTGTGGACCATGTACTTCTGCAACTGCATCGCGCCGCTGGTCCTGTTCTGGCGGAAGGCGCGGACGAGCCCGGTGGCGCTCTACGTCGTGTCGATCCTGGTGCTGATCGGGATGTGGTTCGAGCGCTTCAACATCATCGTCCCGTCGCTGGGCCACGACTTCTACCCGTATACGTGGGGCATCTACTATCCGAGCCCGACCGACACGGCGATCGTGCTGGGGAGCTTCGCCTTCTTCCTCCTGCTGTTCCTGGGGTTCATCAAGCTGATGCCGTCGCTCTCGATCGTCGAGGTCAAGGAGACGATCCCGCCGCCGATGCGGGACGGCAGCCATGCCCACTGAGACGGTCCTCGGCGTCTTCGCCCACGTGGACACGACGGTCCGGGCCCTCGAGGAGCTGCGCGCGCACGGCTACCATGACCTCACCGTCTATACGCCGCTGCCGGTTCACGAAATCGAGGAACTGCTGGAACGCGACCGTCCGGTGAGCCGGGTCCGCCTGTTCACGCTGATCGGCGGACTCACCGGGATCGCCTCGGCCTTCCTGCTGACGATCTGGAGCTCGCTGGTGTGGGGCCTCGTCACCGGCGGCAAGTATCTCCAGCTCGAGCCCGGCGGGATCGCCGGCTCGTCGCTGCCACCCTTCTTCATCATCGCGTTCGAGCTGATGGTCCTCTTCGGCGGCCTCGCCACGGTGATTGGCATGGTGGTGCTCGGGCGGTTGCCTCGCTTCCGGCCGAGCTCGACGTTCGATCCGCGGTTCACCAACGACCGCTTCGGCGTGGCCGTCCACTGCGCCCCTGAGCGCGGGGCGTCGGTGCGCGAGCTCCTGCGGGCCGCCGGCGCCGAGGAAGTGAACGTCCGATGAAGGCCACACGATGAAATACGTCTTCATCCTCACGCTGCTCGTGGTCGCGGCGGCCGCTGGGCTGTGGCTGACGGCCGTCGTCGTCCGCTGGAACGACGACATGACGCAGACCGTTCGGATCGTGCCGGGCGAGCGCGTGTTCCCGATGCCGGCGGGCGTGGTGCCGCGCGGCGGCGAGCTCGTCATCCCGAAGGATCAGCGGGACGTCGCGGCCAGGCAGGCCAACCCGGTGAAGACGTCGCCGGCGTCGGTGGCGATCGGACGCGAGCACTACGTGACGTTCTGCGTGCCCTGCCACGGACCCGACGCCAAGGGCGGCACGACCGGCCCGGTCGCGACCAAGTTCATCCCGACTCCCGACCTGACGAACGCCGAGCTCCAGAAGCAGCGGACGGACGGGTATTGGCACAGCTACATCGTCGTCGGCGGCGCAGTGATGCCGGCCTACGGCGAGGCGCTCTCGTCGCGGGAGGCGTGGCACATCGTCAACTACCTCCGGTCGGTCGCGCAGAAATGAACGTGTTCTGGGGTCTCGTGGCGGCGGTCGGCGCCGTCGCCTTCCTCCTCGGCGCCAACTCCGGGGACGCCGCGCAGGTCTGGTCGATCTACCTGGTGAACCTCGTGTTCTGGTCGGGCCTCGCGGTGACCGGCCCGGCGATCGCCGGCATGATGCAGATCACCGAGGCCCGCTGGTCACCGAGCATCCGGCGGATCGCGCTGACGACCGCCGGGTTCCTGCCGGCGGCGTTCGTGCTGCTGCTCATCCTTTATAGGGGGCAGACGGCGCTCTATCCGTGGGTCACCACGCCGATCCCGGCCAAGGCCGGGTGGCTCAACGTGCCGTTCTTCTGGCTGCGCACGCTCGCCTTCGCCGCCGCGCTGTTCGCCGTCTGCTTCGCGTTCGTGCGCGCGCTCCTGCGCGAAGCGATCCCGCCCGACAATCCTGGGGATCGCGCCCTCCGTAACCGGATCGCGGTCGTTCTGCTGGTGCTGTGGGTCGTCACGGTGTCGCTGTGGGGTTTCGACCTCGTGATGTCGCTGGATCCGAAGTGGTACAGCGGCCTCTTCGGCGGGTACTTCGTCGTCAGCACGCTCTACACGGCGTTCTGTCTGCTCTCGATCTTCGCGATCCGGGCCAACGCGCGCGGCCAGGCCTCGATTCCGCCGGCGGCGATCCAGGACGTTGCCAAGCTGCAGTTCGCCTTCTCGATCGTCTGGATGTACTTCTTCTGGTCACAGTACCTCGTGATCTGGTACGGCAACGTGCCGGTCGAGAGGCTGATCCCGTTCGCGTATCTGGTCAAGCGGCTCACGGGCCGACCGCCCCAGCGCCACGCGCCGCTCTTCGTGATCGCAATCTTCGGGCTCGTCGGCATCTTTCTGGAGCGTGTGCTCGTGGTGTTCCCGTCCGTCTCGGCGAACGCGCGGCTCCCGTTCGGGCTCCGCGACCTCGCGATCAGCGCGGGCTTCCTCGCGCTGTTCATGCTCAGCCGACGCTGGTTCTTCAGCCGCTTCCGGCCCGTCCTCAATCTCCCGCATACCGGACACTGAGAACACCGCGATTCACCGGTCGTGGCCGGGGCCATGTCGGGGCCCCCGGAGACACATACGGATGTCGAGGCGCGCCACGGCTACGCCGGTACCGCGTCCGAGCGTTGGGGGGGTTGGGGGGCCATGTCGGGGCCCCCCAAGGACAATACGGATGTCGAGGCGCGCCACAGCTACGCCGGCCGCGTCCGAGCGTTGGGGGGGTTGGGGGGCCATGTCGGGGCCCCCCAAGGACAATACGGATGTCGAGGCGCGCCACAGCTACGCCGGGCCGCGTCCGTGCGGATGTCGAGGCGCGCCACGGCTACGCCGGGGCGCGTCCGAGCGTTGGGGGGTTGGGGGGGCCATGTCGGGGCCCCCCAAGGACGCATGCGGATGTCGAGGCGCGCCACGGCTACGCCGGGGCGCGTCCGAGCGTTGGGGGGTTTGGGGGGCCATGTCGGGGCCCCCCATCCTTTAGTACATTAGCGGTGTGCTGACGGTGGAAGAGGCGCGCGACGCGATCCTGTCACGCATCGAGCCACTCGCGGTAGAGCGGGTCGAGGTGATGGCGGCGCTCGGCCGCGTGCTGGCGGAGCCCATCGTCTCGCGGGCCCTGATTCCACCCTGGCCGAATTCCTCGATGGACGGCTACGCCCTCCGCGCCGCGGACACGGGGGGCGAGCCGGTGGAGCTCGCGGTCGTCGGCCGGATCATCGCCGGGACGATGCCGTCCCGTCCGCTGCGGGCAGGGGAGGCGATGCGGATCTTCACCGGCGCGCCGCTCCCCGACGGGGCTGACGCCGTGGTGCCGCAGGAGGATGTCACCGCCGACGGCGAGCGTGTCACGATCCGGGGCCGCATCGACGCCGGCGCATGTGTCCGTCCGGCGGGCGAGGACGTGCGCGTCGGGGACGTGGTCGTGCAGCCCGGTCACGTCGTGGGCGCGGCCGAGGTCGGCCTGCTGGCGACGCTCGGCTACTCGCAGGTGCGCGTCTTCCGGCGGCCCCGCGTCGCGGTGCTCTCGACCGGCAACGAGCTCGCGGATCTCGGGACGGAGCCGACCCCGGGCCAGATCCCTAACACGAACACGTATTCGCTGATGGCGCAGGTGATCGAAGCGGGCGCCGAGCCCATCAATCTCGGTGTCGCCCCCGATCGGCTGGAGGCTATCACCGAGCGTTTGCAATGGGGCCTGGAGGCGGACGTGCTGGTGACGTCGGCGGGCGTCTCGGTCGGCGAGCTCGATCTGGTGCGCGACGCGCTGGAGCGGTGCGGCGCTGAGCTGCACCTGTGGCAGGTGTCGATGCGCCCGGGCAAGCCGATCACGTTCGGCACGCGGGCCGGGCGGCCGGTGTTCGGGCTGCCCGGCAATCCGGTCTCGGCGATGGTGACCTTCGAGCTTTTCGTGCGCCCGGCGCTGCGCCGGATGGCGGGCGCCCGCGCCGTCGATCGGCCGCGCGTCCGTGCCCGCGCGCTGGACGCGATCTCGAACCCCGGATTCCGCCGCGGCTACCTCCGCGTGACGCTGACGCGCGATACGAACGGCTACGGCGCCCGCCTCACCGGCGACCAGGGCTCGGCGATCCTCCGCTCGATGGTGCTGGCCGACGGCCTCGCCGTCGTCGCGCCCGACACCACGATCGCCGCCGGCGACGCCGTCGACGTGATTCTCCTGCGCGCACCGAGCTGAAGCGCGCCGCCCCGAGACGACGCTGCGCCGTTGACATCGTTTTCAGCCGCATGCTACGGTCGGCGCGGATGAGTCGTGCCCTATGCGTGGTGGCCGCGCTAGCGATCCTCTCGACCGGTTGCGCTAGCCGGGGCCGGGTGGCCCGACTCGAGCTCGAGGTCTCCAGGCTCCGCGCAGACTTGGGGGCCGTCCGCAGCGCGCAGGACTCCACCGCCAACGATCTCGGTCGCATCGCTCCGGAGGTCCAGACGATCGGCGCGCGCACGACCGAGACCCAGGCGAATCTCAAATCTCTCTCCGAGGAAGTCACGCGACTCGGCCGACGCGTGGACGCCGCCGATCGCGCCATCGCCGACGCGCGCGCGCGTGTGGAGGCGCTCGCGGTGCCGACCGCGACCCCGCCGGCGCCCGTCGTGGCACCGCCGCGGGTGGTCGCGCCGACGAGGCCTCCGGCGACCGCGCTGGCGCCGCCGCCGCTCGAGCGGCCACGCGAGGCCCAGACGCCGCGCTCGATCCCGCCGGAGCAGATGTACGCTGCCGCGCTTCAGGCGTTCCGATCGCGCGAGCACGGCCAGGCCGTCCTCGATTTCCTCGACTTCATCGCGAAGTATCCGCGGCATCCGCTGGCGGCGAACGCTCAGTACTGGATCGGCGAAGCGTACTACGCGCAACGCGATTACCGGCAGGCGTTGGTCGAGTTCCAGAAGGTCTTCGAGTACGGCCCCGCCAAGGCGCCCGATGCGCTCGTCAAGATGGGCCTGTGCTGGGTGAAGCTGCACGACGTTCGCCGGGCACAGGATCTCTGGCAGAGGGCGGTCCGGGAGTATCCGCGATCGGAGGCGGCGGCCATCGCGCAGCAGCTGCTTCACACGCACGCGACGGCGCAGCGGTAGCGGCTCCGGCTGTATCCGTTCCGAGGCGTTGCGGGTCTTGACCCCTTCGCTATACTCCATCTCCGCGACATGCCATGCCGATGATCGAGCTCCAGCCCGGCGATCCACGTTACCCCGCGCTGCTCGGCGCGATTCCGTTGCCGCCGCGGCTCTTCGTGCGCGGCTCGATCGATGACGAGGACGCGCTCGCGATCGCCATCGTGGGCTCGCGCCACGCCACGCCGTACGGGATCGGCGTCGCCGAGCAGCTCGCGTCCGAGCTCGCGGCGCGCGGCGTGACGATCGTGAGCGGCCTGGCGCGCGGCATCGACACGGCCGCGCATCGCGGCGCGCTGGCCGCCGGCGGTCGCACGCTGGCCGTGCTCGGCTGCGGCGTCGACATCGTCTACCCGCTCGAGAACGTGGAGCTCGCGCGGTCGATCGAAGCGCACGGGGCGCTCGTGTCCCAGTTCGCGCCCGGTCTGCCGGCGCTGGCCGGACACTTCCCGGCGCGGAACCGGACGATCGCCGGGCTCGCGCTGGGCGTCGTGGTGATCGAAGCGGCCGAGCGCAGCGGCGCCCTGATCACGGCCGGATTCGCCGGCGATCTCGGCCGCGAAACCTTCGCCATTCCTGGCCGAATCACGTCGCCGACGAGCGCCGGCGCGAATCGGCTCATTCAGGACGGTGCTAAACTGGTAACTTGTTGGCAGGACATCGTGTCAGAATTACCTGATCACTGGCGCCGCGCCGTGCGCGGGCTGTCGGCGCCGACGGGCGCGCAGGCGACGCCCGAGAAAGAGAGCGACGAGGGCAAGATGCTGGCGCTGCTGGCAGTCGACGAGCCGCAGCACATCGAGCGGCTGATCGTGGACGGCGGATTCGATCCCGCCCGTGCGGCGACAGCGCTCGTGGCCCTCGAGCTGGGCGGATGGGCCCGGCAGCTGACGGGACAGCGGTGGGTCTCGGTGACGACGCGCGCGGGGAGAGCGTAGGTGGCGAAGCGCTCGCTGGTGGTGGTGGAGTCGCCCACGAAGGTGAAAACGATCCAGAAGTATCTGGACTCGAAGTTCATCGTCAAGGCGTCGATGGGGCACGTGCGCGATCTGCCGAAATCCCAGCTCGGCGTCGATCCCAAGAGGGGGTTCAAGCCGAAGTACGTCGTCTCGCCGACCAAGAAGAAGATCCTGGACGAGCTCAAGAAGGCCGCCGAGCGCGTCGACGCCCTCTACGTCGCCACCGACCCCGACCGCGAAGGCGAAGCGATCGGCTGGCATCTGGCCGAGGAGCTCAACGTCCCCAAAAAGAACGTGTACCGGATCACCTTCAACGAGATCACCGAGCGCGCCGTCAAGGCGGCGTTCCTGCAGCCCGGCAAGATCGACCTCAAGAAAGTCGACGCCCAGCAGGCGCGGCGTGTGCTCGACCGACTCGTCGGCTACAGCCTCTCGCCGCTGCTCTGGGAGAAGGTGCAGCGCGGCCTCTCCGCCGGGCGCGTGCAGTCCGTGGCGGTGCGACTGATCGTCGATCGCGAGCGCGAGATCCAGGCGTTCGTCCCCCTCGAGTACTGGTCGCTTCACGCGAAGCTATCGGCCAAGCTCCCGCCCGAGTTCGTCGCGACGCTCAAGGAGGTGGCCGGCGAGAAAGCGTCGCTCGGTAATGAGCAGACGACGCGCGAGCTGATGGCGTCGCTCGACGGCGCCCGCTTCGTCGTCAAGAATGTCACGCGTGGCGAGCGCCGCCGGAACCCCGCGCCGCCGTTCATCACCTCCACGCTGCAGCAGGAGGCCGGACGGCGGCTCGGCTTCACGGCCCGGAAGACCATGACCATCGCGCAGCAGCTCTACGAGGGGATCGACCTCGGCGCCGAGGGCGCCGAGGGTCTGATCACCTACATGCGTACCGACTCGGTTCGCGTGGCGCGCGAGGCCCAGGCGGCGGCGCGCGGCTGGGTGGTGGCACGCCTGGGCATGGAGTTCGTGCCGGAGGCGCCGCCGACCTATCGCTCGCGCGGGAGTGCGCAGGAGGCGCACGAGGCGATCCGTCCGTCCGAGGTGCGGAACGAGCCGAAGAACGTCGCGCGCTTCCTCACCAAGGACCAGCTGGCGCTCTACCGGCTCATCTGGGAGCGGTTCCTGGCGAGCCAGATGATGCCGGCGGTCTACGACACGGTGAGCGCCGACATCGAGGCCGGGCGATGCCTCTTCCGCGCTCAGGGCTCGACGCTCAAGTTCAAGGGCTTCACCGCCGTGTACGAGGAAAGCCGCGAGGACGACGCGCCGGTCGAGCAGGATCCGGAGGGCGCGGTGCCGTCGCTGGACGAAGGCGAGGTGCTCACGTTGCTCGGCCTCGAGCCCAAGCAGCACTTCACCCAGCCGCCGCCGCGCTTCACGGAGGCCTCGCTGATCAAGGCGCTCGAGGAGCTCGGGATCGGCCGGCCCTCGACGTACGCGTCGATCCTCGGCACCATCATCAACGATCGCGGCTACGTGCACCGCGAGCGGCGCACGCTGTCGCCGACCGAGCTCGGCATGGCGGTCACCGACAAGCTCATCCCGTACTTCCAGGACATCATGAACGTCGAGTTCACCGCCCAGATGGAAGACAACCTCGACAAGATCGAGGAGGGCGAGCGCAAGTGGGTCGACACGGTGCGGGAGTTCTACGAGCCGTTCAAGCGTGACCTCGCGCGGGCCAAGCGCGAGATGAGCAGCGAGAAGGTCGGCGAGCCAACCGGGGAGAAGTGCCCGGAATGCGGCAGCGAGCTGCTGGAAAAGCGCGGCCGCTTCGGCAAGTTCATGGCCTGCTCCTCTTACCCCGACTGCCGGTACACCCGCAACATCGACGGCAGCACGCGCGCCGAGGACGAGCCCACGAACGAGATCTGTCCGACCTGCGGCAAGCCGATGGTCATCAAGCACGGCCGCTTCGGGAAGTTCATCGCGTGCTCGGGTTACCCGGACTGCAAGACCACCAAGCCGGTGACGCTCGGGATTCCCTGTCCCGAGGCCGGATGCCCGGGACAGATCGTGGAGCGAAGGTCGCGCCGCGGGCGGACGTTCTTCGGCTGCTCGGCGTACCCCAACTGCAAGTTCGTCGTGTGGCAGCGGCCGATCCCCGAGCCGTGCCCGAAGTGCGGCGCCGCCTTTGTCACCGAGCGCGCGCTGAAGGGCCGCGTGGTCCGGCGGTGCGTGAAAGAAGGATGCGACTTCGAGCGGGAGGCCGAGCTCCCGGTCGCATGAAGGATCCGCTGGAAGCGTTCTTGCGCCATCTCGCCGTCGAGAAGGGCGCGTCGCCCCACACGCTGCGCAGCTATCGTACCGACCTCCTCGAATTCACCCACCTCGGCGGCGCCGTCGTTTCGCCCGCGTGGCTGCGCGGAGTCGACGCCCGGGCCGTGCGCGCGTTCCTGGCGCGCCTGCACGGGCGCGGGCTCGACGCGGTGTCGGTCGCGCGCAAGCTGGCGTCACTGCGCAGCTGGTTCCGGTTCCTGGTGCGGCGCGGGGTTCTCGAGCGGAACGTGGCGCGCGAAGTTCGCGGGCCGCGGCTCCCGCGCAAGCTGGCGTCGTTCCTGCCGATCGACGAGGCGACGTCGCTGGTGGAGGCCAGAGCGGTCGGGGGCGCCGATCGCCGACGCGACGTCGCCCTTCTCGAGTTCCTCTACGCCACGGGCCTCCGCGTCTCCGAAGTGGCCGGCCTCGACGTCGGCAGCCTCGACCACGCGCAGCAGACGGTCCGCGTCCTCGGCAAGGGCGGCAAGGAGCGCATCGTCCCGTACGGCCGACGTGCCGCGACCGCGCTGGAGGCGTACTTGGCCGGACGCGACGAGCGGGGACCGCTCTTCACCAGCCGCCGCGGCCGGCGGCTGACGGTCCGATCGATCCACTCGATCGTGAAGCGGAGCGCGTCGGCGTGCGGGATCACGCGCCGGGTCAGCCCGCATACGCTGCGTCACACGTTCGCGACGCACCTGCTCGACGCCGGCGCCGACCTACGAGCGATCCAGGAGCTCCTGGGCCACAGCCGGCTGTCGACGACGCAGCGCTACACGCACGTGGGCTCCGATCAGCTCATGCGGGTCTACGACGCCGCCCATCCGCGCGCCCGCGTACAATAGGCTGGATGATACCGGTCTCATGCCTGCCGATCCCATAACCGCGTTCCACGCCACCACGGTCGTGGCGGTCCGCCACCGCGGCCAGGTGGCGCTCGCCGGCGACGGGCAGGTGTCGATCGGCCAGACGATCGTCAAGGCGAGCGCCCGCAAGGTGCGCAAGCTCTACAACGGCGGCGTGGTGGCCGGGTTCGCCGGCGCCGCCGCCGACGCCTTCACGCTCTTCGCCCGGTTCGAGGCCAAGCTGGACGAGCATCGCGGCAACCTGCCGCGCGCGGCGGTCGAGCTCGCGAAGGACTGGCGGACCGATCGCGTGCTGCGACGGCTCGAGGCCCTCCTGGCGGTGGCCGATCGTGAGCACTCGTTCATCGTCTCCGGCACCGGCGACGTGATCGAGCCGGACGACGGCCTGATCGGGATCGGCTCGGGCGGTCCGTTCGCGCTGGCGGCCGCGCGCGCCCTCGTGGTCCACTCGGACTTGGACGCCAAGGCCGTCGCCACGGAGGCCATGCGGATCGCCGCGTCGATCTGCGTCTTCACCAACGACACCATCACCGTGGAGGTCCTGTGAGCGAGTCTCACATCGGCTCCACCCTGACGCCGGCGCAGATCGTCACCGAGCTGGACCGCTACATCGTCGGCCAGGAGAAGGCCAAGCGGGCGGTCGCGATTGCGCTCCGCAACCGCTGGCGGCGGCAGAGCGTCCCGCCCGAGCTCCGCGACGAGGTCGCGCCGAAGAACATCATCATGATCGGCCCCACCGGCGTCGGGAAGACCGAGGTGGCCCGCCGCCTGGCGAAGCTGTCGCAGGCGCCGTTCCTCAAGGTCGAGGCGTCGAAGTACACGGAGGTCGGCTACGTCGGGCGCGACGTCGAGTCGATGATCCGCGACCTGACCGAGCTCTCGGTGAACATCGTCAAGGCGGAGATGATGGCGCGCGTGCAGGAGAAGGCCGAACAGCTCGCAGAGGAGCGGCTGCTCGACGTCCTGCTGCCGCGCCGCTCGCCGGAGCCGTACTCGAGCGGCTCGCTGGAGGAGGTCACCCCGGACGCCTCGCGGGAGACGACGAAGGAGAAGCTCCGCGGCCAGCTCCGGGCCGGGCGGCTCGACGAGCGCCTCGTCGAGCTGGAGACCCAGCAGCAGTCCATGCCGATGATCGAGGTCCTCTCCGGCCAGGGGATGGAGGAGATGGGCATCCACCTCAAGGACATGCTGTCGAACTTCATGCCGACGAAGACGAAGCGACGCAAGGTCCGCGTCGCCGAGGCGCGGCGGCTCCTCGTGCAGGAGGAGGCCCAGAAGCTCGTCGACATGGACGAGGTGGTCACGCAGGCGATCCGCCGGGCCGAGAACTCCGGCATCGTGTTCCTCGACGAGCTCGATAAGATCGCCGGGCGCGAGGGCGGTCACGGGCCCGACGTGAGCCGCCAGGGGGTGCAGCGCGACCTCCTGCCCATCGTCGAGGGCTCGTCGGTCACGACCAAGTACGGGATCGTCCGCACCGATCACATCCTCTTCATCGCGGCCGGCGCTTTCCACGTGGCCAAGCCGTCGGATCTGATCCCCGAGCTCCAGGGGCGGTTCCCCATCCGGGTCGAGCTGGACCCCTTGACGCGCGACGATTTCATCCGCATTCTTACCGAGCCCCGCAACGCCCTGATCACGCAGTACGTGGAGCTCCTGAAGACCGAGCTGGTGAGTCTCCGGTTCGCGCCGGAGGCAGTGGAGGCGATCGCCGAGATCGCAATGAGAGTGAACGAGAGCACGGAGAACATCGGCGCCCGGCGCCTGTACACCGTCATGGAGAAGCTCCTCGAGGAGATCTCGTTCAACGCTCCCGACATGCCGGGCAAGGAGCTGGTCATCGACGCCGGCTACGTGCACCAGCGGCTCGCCGACATCACCCGCGACCAGGACCTGTCGCGGTACATCCTGTGATGGCCGCCGGCGGCCGGGGCGGGGCGCGCGCATGACGGATCCGCGCCACGTCGAGATCCTGCTGGAAGCCCTGCCGTACATCCGCGAGTTCCGCGGCAAGACGATGGTCATCAAATACGGCGGCGCGGCGATGGAGCGGGCCGACCTGAAGGACCTGTTCGCCAAAGAGGTGATCCTGCTGCGGCTCGTCGGGATCAATCCGGTCATCGTCCACGGCGGCGGGCCGCAGATCGGGGCGCTGATGAAGCGGCTCGGCAAGGAGCCGCGCTTCGTCGGCGGCATGCGCGTGACCGACGAGGAGACGGTCGAGATCGTCGAGATGGTCCTGGTCGGCAAGATCAACAAGGAGATCGTGGGGCTCATCAACCATCACGGCGGCAAGGCGATCGGCATCTCCGGCAAGGACGCGAGCCTGTTGCGGGCGCGCCGCCGGCTGCACCGCCTGCCGAGCGGCGAGGCCGTGGACATCGGCCTGGTCGGCGAGGTCGAGGCGGTCAACGTCGACGCGATCCGGATGCTGGAGCAGGGCGGCTGCGTACCGGTGATCGCCCCGGTCGGGGTCGGCGCCGCCGGCGAGACGTACAACATCAACGCCGACCTGGTCGCCGGTGAGATCGCCGCCGCGCTCGGCGCCGAGAAGCTGATTCACCTCACGGACGTGCAGGGGATCCGCGACGCCGGCGGCCAACTGATCAGCACCCTAGCCCGCAAGGACGCGGAGCGTCTGATGCGGGAGGGCGTCATCGACGGCGGCATGGTGCCCAAGGTCGAGTCCGCGCTGCGGGCGCTGGAAGGTGGGACCGGCAAGGCGCACATCATCGACGGCAGCAAGCCGCACGCGATCCTGCTCGAGCTGTTCACGCGCGAAGGCATCGGAACCGAAATCGTCCTGTGAGGTCGACGACGATGGACACCAAGACGCTCCTGGAGTGGTCGGCGAAGTACCACACCCCGAACTACGGAAGCCGGGCTCCGATCGTGCTGGTGCGTGGAGACGGCGTCCGCGTCTGGGACTCGGATGGGCGCGAGTACCTGGACTTCGGGGCCGGGATCGCGGTCACCTCGCTGGGGCACTGCCACCCGCGCGTGACCGGCGCGATCCAGGAGGCGGCCGCGACGCTCCTGCACGTGTCGAACCTCTATCACGCGGCGCCGCAGATCCACCTCGCCAAGCTGCTCATCGAGCACTCGTTCGCCGACCGCGTGTTCTTCTCCAACTCCGGGGCGGAGGCCAACGAGGCGGCGCTGAAGCTCGCCCGGAAATACGCCCGCGAGCGGATCGCCTCCGACCGGGTCGAGTTCGTGGCCACGCGCAACTCGTTCCACGGGCGCACCTTCGCGACGGTCGCCGCCACCGGGCAGGAGAAGTACCACCACGGCTTCGAGCCGCTGGTGCCCGGGTTCAAGCACGTGGCCTACAACGATCTCCGCGCGATGGAGCGGGCCATCGACAACCGGACGGCCGGCGTGATCGTCGAATGCATCCAGGGTGAAGGCGGCGTCAACGTCGCCGACGAAGACTATTTGAGAGGGCTGCGCAAGCTGTGCGACCAGTCGGGCGCGCTCCTGATCCTCGACGAGATCCAGACGGGCGTCGCGCGGACCGGGCGGCTCTGGTGCTACGAGCACTACGGCATCGAGCCGGACATCATGACGCTCGCGAAGGCGCTCGCCAACGGCGTCCCGATCGGCGCGATGCTCACCCGTGACGAGATCGCGAGCGTCCTCGTGGCCGGATCCCACGGATCCACGTTCGGCGGCACGCCGTTCGTCACGTCGGTGGCGCTGGCGACCCTCACCACCGTCATCGACGGGAAGATCTGGGAGCGGGCCGCCCACAGGGGGCGTTATCTGATGGACGGCCTCCGGAAGATGCAGGCCGCGACCCCCGTGATCCGTGCGGTCCGGGGCAAGGGGCTCCTGATTGGCGCCGAGCTGTCGGGGCTGGTCGGCCCCGTCGTCGACGCGTGCCGCGAGGCCGGGCTCCTGGTACTGTCGGCCGGCGAGCGGGTCCTCCGGCTGACCCCGCCGCTGATCGTCGAGGAGCCCGAGTGCGACCGGGCGCTCGCGATCATCCAGACGGCGCTCGGACGGGTCGGATGAAGCGGCACTTCCTGTCCACGGCCGACCTGACCCGCGACGAGGCGCTCGAGCTGTTCGCGCTCGCCGCCGAGCTCAAGCAGCGGCGCAAGGCCGGCCGCCACTCGACGACGCTGGCCGGAAAGACATTCGCGCTGATCTTCGAGAAGCCCTCGCTGCGCACCCGCGTGACGTTCGAGGTCGGCATCATCCAGCTCGGTGGCCACGCGGTGCACCTCGCGGCGCGCGAGATCGGCCTCGGCACCCGCGAGACGGTGCCCGACGTCGCGCGCAACCTTTCGCGGTGGGTCGACGGCATCATGGCGCGCGTCTACGCGCATGCGACGGTCACCGATCTCGCCCGACACGCCACGGTCCCCGTCATCAACGGGCTCTCGGACCTCGAGCACCCCTGCCAGGCGGTGGCCGACTTCTTCACGCTCTATGAGCGCGGGATCGACTTCACCACGATGCGGCTGGCGTGGATCGGCGACGGCAACAACGTCTGCCACTCGGTGATGATCCTGGCCGGCCTGCTGGGCGTGTCGATGGTCGTCGCGTGCCCGCCCGGCCACGAGCCCGACGCGGGCGTCCAGGCGACCGTGCGGCGCCTCGGCGGCCGGCTCGAGATCACCGAGGATGCGCGCGCGGCCGCCACCGGCGCGGACGTGCTCTACACCGACGTCTGGACGAGCATGGGGCAGGAGGCCGAGCACGAGCGGCGGCTCGAGGCGTTCAGCCGCTATCAGGTCAACGAGACGCTGGTCGGCTTCGCCAAGTCCTCGGCGCTGATCATGCACTGCCTGCCGGCGCACCGGGGCGAGGAGATCACCGACGCGGTGCTGGACGGCGCGCGATCGATCGTGCTGGAGCAGGCGGAGAACCGGCTCCACGCCCAGAAGGCGGTGGTCCACAAGCTGCTCGGAGGATCGCTCGATGACGCCTGATCCGAAGCGTGTCGTGCTCGCCTACTCGGGAGGACTCGACACCTCCGTCATTCTTCGGTGGCTCATCGAGCGGTATCGCTGCGAGGTCGTCGCGTTCTGCGCCGATCTGGGTCAGGGCGAAGAGCTCATCCCCGTGCGCGACAAGGCCCTGCGGACCGGCGCCGCCGCGGTCCACATCGTCGATCTGCGCGAGGAGTTTGTCCGCGACTTCATCTTCCCGATGCTGCGGGCCAACGCCGTCTACGAGGGCGCGTATCTGCTGGGCACCTCGATCGCGCGGCCGCTCATCGCGCGGGCGCAGGTCGAGATCGCCGCCAGGGAAGGCGCCGACGCGGTCGCCCACGGCGCCACCGGCAAGGGCAACGACCAGGTCCGCTTCGAGTTCACCTACGCGTCACTCGCCCCGCATCTGCGGGTGATCGCGCCGTGGCGCGACTGGGAGCTCAACTCCCGTACCGCGCTGATCGACTTCGCGAAGCGGCACGACATCCCGGTGCCGGTGACGGTGGAGCGTCCGTACAGCACGGACCGAAATCTGTTCCACATCTCGTACGAGGGCGGCGTGCTCGAAGACCCGTGGGCCGCACCGCCGGCGAAGATGTTCCAGCTCACCAGCGACCCGGAGGCGGCCCCGGACGTTCCCGTGACCCTCGAGGTCGCGTTCGACCGCGGCGATCCCGTCGGCGTCGACGGCGAGCCGCTCGGGCCGGTCGCGCTGCTGACCCGGCTCAACCGCCTCGGCGGTGAGCACGGCATCGGGCGCGTCGACCTCGTCGAGAACCGGTTCGTCGGGATGAAGTCGCGCGGCGTCTACGAGACGCCCGGCGGGACGATCCTGCACGCGGCCCGGCGGGCGGTCGAGTCGATCACGCTCGACCGCGAGGTGCTTCATCTGCGCGACTCGTTGATCCCGCAATACGCGGAGATGATCTACTACGGCTTCTGGTTCGCCCCCGAGCGCCAGAAGCTCCAGGCCTTCGTGGACGATTGCGCGCGGGACGTGACCGGCGACGCGCGGCTCACGCTCTACAAGGGAAGCATCACCGTCACCGGGCGGCGTTCGCCGCGCTCCCTCTACCGGACCGACTTCGCCACCTTCGAGGCCGACACGGTCTACCGGCAGCGGGACGCCGAAGGGTTCATCAATCTCAACGCGCTCCGCCTCAAGATCCGCGCCCTCCGCGACCGTACATCCTAGCCCGTGCGGATCGAGGTGGTCCCGACCGCCGATGCGGTTGTCCCGGCCGACCTCCACGGGATGACGGCCCTGGTGATCGACGTCCTCCGCGCCTCGACCACGATCATCACCGCGTTCGCCCAGGGCTGCCGCGCGATCGTTCCCGTCGGCGATCCGGCCGACGCGCGACGCCGCGCCGGCGCGGTGGCCGGCGACGGCGTCCTGACCGCCGGCGAGCGGGAAGGGGAGCCGATTCCGGGATTCGATCTCGGAAACTCCCCGGTGGAGTTCGGCGCCGCTCGCCTGGACGGCAAGACCGTGTTTTTCACGACCAGCAACGGCACGCGGACGCTCCTGGCGGCGCGCGCGGCGCGGGCGATCGGGGTGGCGGCGCTCGTCAACGTCACCGCGGCCGCGGCGTGGGCCGCCGGCGGCGGGCGCAACGTCGCCGTCCTGTGCGCGGGCTCGCTCGGCGCGCCCGCCCTGGAGGACTGGACGTGCGCCGGGCTCGTCGTGGATCGTCTGCTGGCGACCCTCCCGACGGCCGTCCTGGGCGACGGCGCCCGCGACGCGCTCGACACCGGGCTCCGCTACCGTGACGACCTGAGCCGGCTCAGGCGGGACGCGCCGTGGGCCCGGCGACTGATCGCGGCCGGCCGGTCCGCCGACGTGGACGCGTGCCTGCGCCTCGACACCACCACGCTCGTGCCCCGCTACGTGCCCAGCGTTGACAAGATCGTGGGCGACCCCCGATAATGGCGACGCTGATTGGTCACGGCGACGGAGTCCCAGCGTGAACTTGCCGATCGGCCTCACCCTGACTCGCATCGTGGCGGTTCCCCTGTTGATCGTCTTCCTCATCTCGTCCTCCCGGGTGCACGCGGTGATCGCGGCCGCGATCTTCATCCTCTCCGCGATCACCGACTGGGCGGACGGCATGCTCGCGCGCCGGCGGAACCAGGTCACGACGCTCGGCACCCTGCTCGATCCGATCGCCGACAAGCTGCTGGTGGCGGCGGCGCTGGTCTCGCTGCTGGCGATCGACAAGATCCAGGCGTGGATCGTGGTCGTGATCGTCGGTCGCGAGCTGGCGGTGACGGGCCTGCGCGCCGTCGCGGCGTCGGTCGGGGTCGTCGTGCCGGCGTCGCGGCTGGCCAAGTGGAAGACGGTGAGCCAGTACGTCGCCATCACCATGCTGATCGTCGAGAAAGGGTTCGATCCGCCCGGATTCCACGTCGCCGCCACCGCGGTCCTGTGGGTCGCGCTCTTCCTCACGGTGGGCTCGGCCATCGACTACTTCTACCGATTCCTCCGGAAGGCCGACTACCGAGCGATCGTGCCGGGCGAAGAACGCTGGTCGTGAGCGGCGCCGTCGGGATCGTCGCCGCCTACCTGATCGGCGCGGTGCCCATCGGCTACATCGTCGGGCGCGCCTTCGGCGTCGCCGACATTCGCCGGCACGGCAGCGGGACCATCGGCGCCACCAACGTCCTCCGAACGGCCGGCCGGCTCCCGGCGATCCTCACCCTCGGAGGGGACATCGCGAAGGGCTACCTCGCGGTGGTCTTCGGCGGAGCGCTGGCCGCCGGCGCGGCGAGCGGTGATCAAGGCGCGGCAGCCGCCTGCGCCGTCGCCGCGGTCATCGGCAATTGCTGGTCGGTCTTTCTCGGCTTCCGCGGCGGCAAGGGAGTCGCGACGGGGCTCGGCGCCCTCCTGCGGCTGGTGCCGTGGGCGGTGCTGCCGGCGGCCGCCGTCTGGCTCGCCGTCACGATCAGCTTCCGCTGGGTGTCGCTGGGCTCGATCCTGGCCGCGGTCTGCGTGCCGATCGGCGCGCTGCTCCTCGGCCACTCCTTTCCCGCGGTGATCGCGGCGCTCGCGATCGCGGCCGTGATCGTCGCGCGCCACCACGCCAACATCGCGCGCCTGCTCGCCGGTCAGGAGCCGAAGCTGGGACAACGGCGTTCCTCGGCATGAGCGTCGCGGTGATCGGTGGCGGCAGCTGGGGAACGGCGCTGGCGATTCACGTCGCGCGCAGCAGCGGGCCGGTGCGTCTCTGGGCCCGCGAGACTGAAGTGGTCGAGGGGATCCGCACCCGGCGGCGGAGCCCGTGGTACCTCGCCGATCTCGACGTCCCGACCGCCGTCGAGGCGACGACGGACATGGCCGAGGCGCTACACGGCGCCACGCTGGTGATCGTGGTGGTGCCGTCCGAGTTCGTCGCGGCGACGCTCAAGCTCCTGCCACCGATTCCGCCGGACGTCCCGATCCTGTCCGCGACAAAAGGGTTCGATCCCGAGCGTCACCGGCGCGTGAGCGAGGTGATCGCCGAGCAATTCCCGGACGCGCGGGTGGCCGTGCTGTCGGGCCCGACGTTCGCCCGCGAGGTCGCCCTGGGCCGTCCGACGGCGGCGGTGATCGCGTCTCGCGACGACACCCTGGCGGCGTCGCTCCAGCGGCGGCTCGGCACCCGCGAGTTCCGCCTCTACTCCAACCGCGACGTGGTGGGAGTCGAGACGGGCGGCGCGATGAAGAACGTCATGGCCATCGCCACGGGAATTTCCGACGGGCTCGGCCTCGGCGAGAACGCGCGCGCCGCGCTCATCACGCGGGGCCTCGCCGAGATGACGCGGCTCGCGGTCTCGCTAGGGGCGACGTCGGGGACGCTGGCCGGGCTGGCCGGGCTGGGAGACCTCGTCCTCACGTGCACCGGAAGCCTCTCGCGCAACCGCCAGCTCGGCATGGCCCTCGCGAAGGGCGAGAGCAAGGCGTCGCTCGAGCGCGAGACGCGGATGATCGCCGAGGGCGCGCGGACCGTTACATCGGCGCTGGCGCTCGCCCGCCGCCACTCGGTGAGCCTGCCGATCTGCCACGAGGTGGGCGCCGTGCTGTTCGAGGGCAAGTCGCCGGTGGACGCTCTCACCGCGCTCCTCGAGCGTCCCCCCAAGCGGGAGGACCGGTAGCCGATGCCGGAGCTGCGCAAGGACCCGGTGGTTGGTCGGTGGGTCATCATCGCCACGGAGCGCGCACGACGGCCGTCCGACTTCGTCACCCAGCCGGTCCGGCCGCTCGGCGCGGACTGCGTGTTCTGCGAGGGCCGCGAGGAGGCGACACCGCCCGAGATCCTCGCCGGACGCCCCGCCGGGAGTCGGCCGAACGGGCCGGGCTGGACGTACCGGGTCGTGTCGAACAAATTCCCGGCGCTCCGCATCGAGGGCGAGCTCGAGCCCGCCGGCGAGGGTCTCTTCGATCGGATGAACGGGATCGGCGCCCACGAGGTCGTGATCGAGGCGCCGCAGCACGCGACCTCGCTGGCGGCCCTCGGCGTCGACGCCGTCACCGACGTGCTCCTGGCGTTCCGCGAGCGCGTGCTCGATCTGAAGAAAGACCCGCGGCTCGCCTACGTGCTCGTGTTCAAGAACCACGGCGAGGCGGCGGGAGCCTCGCTCGAGCATCCCCACTCCCAGCTCATCGCAACGCCCATCATCCCGAGCATGGTGGCGGAGGAGCTCACGGGCTCCGCCCAGTACTTCCAGATGAAGGAGCGGTGCGTCTGGTGCGACATGCTCCGGCAGGAGCGCCGGGGCGGGTTGCGCCTCATCCTCGAGGTTCAGGGGTTCGTGGCGCTCGCGCCGTTCGCGCCGCGGTTTCCGTTCGAGTCGTGGATCCTGCCCGTCCACCACCGGGCGGCGTTCGAGGACTCCACCGAGGAGGAGCTGCGCGGGCTGGCCGCCGCCCTCGGCGAGTTCCTGCGTCGGATGAACCACGTCCTGAGCGATCCGCCGTTCAACTTCATGCTGCATACGGCGCCGTTTCGCGAGGGCCACGTCGAGTCGTTCCACTGGCATCTGGAGATCATCCCCAAGCTCACGCGCGTCGCCGGCTTCGAGTGGGGAAGCGGGTTCTTCATCAACCCGATGCCGCCGGAGGACGCCGCCGACGCGCTGCGGGGAGACGGCGGCTGAAATCGTGATAAGATCAGGCGCTGTGGCGCGGGAATAGCTCAGTGGTAGAGCACGACCTTGCCAAGGTCGGGGTCGCGGGTTCGAATCCCGTTTCCCGCTCCAGACTCTCTTCGATCGACCGGCTCCCTCCAGCGGGACGGCGGCGTAGCCAAGTGGCTAAGGCGGAGGTCTGCAAAACCTCTACTCCGCGGTTCGAATCCGCGCGCCGCCTCCACCACGTCAACCCACTCTAAGGAGATTCGCGGAGACCGACATGGCCGAGGAGATCAAGCGGATGGGGCCCCCGAAGGCGACCGACCTCAAGGGCGAAGAGTTCACGTGGAGCATTCAGCTCAGCGCCGCGCCGTCGCGAGAGTGGTCGAAGCTTTTCTCGGAGCCGGCCGAGTCGACGGTCCTTTGCCATCCGCGCCGCCTCGGCATGATGCACCAGGCGCTCGTCTTCAAGTCGGATGAGAGCCATCTCTCGACCTGGATCCAGTACGTCGACAAGTGGATCGCGGGCGCCAACCGGAGCCTTCTGGAGATGGAAGAGGCGGAGAGGCAGAAGAAGGCCAAAGCTCTCGTCGAGGAAGAGGAGCGTCAGCGGCGCATCCGGGAGGTCAACGAGAAGGCCAAGAACCTCTGAGCGCGGGGGCGTGGCGTAATGGCAGCCGCTGAGGACTTAAAATCCTCTGTCCGAAAGGACGTGCAGGTTCGAGTCCTGCCGCCCCTACCAAGTCCTCTCGTCCCGCGCCCCGCCGATCTCAAACCCGATCAGTTTGCGGCGTATGGCGATCTGCTCGGTCGCCTCCACGTCTCGTTGCACCAGCGTCAGCGGCATGTCATCCAGAGGGTTGCCGTAGCCATCGGTGCGCTACGCCCAGGCCGGCCGGTCGGCTTGCGCCGCCGAGGACCCGTCGTGATCGTCAACGCGTACTCGAACGCGTGGCCTGTACTGTTTCCGCAGCACGGCCCCGGTCGGAAGCATCTGCGACCGATCATCCTCGAACCGTGGCAGAAGAGCATTGTCGAGCAGTTGCCGCAACGATCCGGCTTATTCGTTCACGAATCATTCGGAGGACATTCTGCGGCTTTTTCTGTGGGCGTGCGAACGTGTCGGTCTGCATCCGCGGCGCGCGAGTCGCGTCGTAGCCTCGATCGCTCGGCGCGCCGACGTCGCGAGGCTGGACGCCCTCTTCTCCGACGACCGAGCCAGCGACATCCCGGCGCTAGCGATCAACTGATCCTCGGCCACCTCGTGCTATCCTGCCCGCTGTGCTGGCCTTCGTCTTGACCTCGCCAGGCGCCATCGCCTTCCAGGTCGGTCCCGTAATCATCCGCTGGTACGGCATCTTGATGGCGACGTCGATCGTCGTGGGGCTCTGGCTCGGCTACCGCCGCGCGACGCGTGATGGGCTGCCAGCCGACGACATCATCAGCGCCGGGCAGTGGGCAATCCTGGCCGGCCTCATCGGCGCGCGGCTCTACGAGGTCGCGTTCAACTGGGACTACTACGGTCGCTACCCTGCCAAGATCGTCGCAGTCTGGGAGGGCGGGCTCGCCATGCACGGCGGCTTGATCGTCGGCCCGCTGGTCGGCGCATGGCTCGCGATCCGGTGGCAATTGCCGGTGCTGCGGGGGCTCGACGTGGCGGGTCCGTCGATGGTGCTCGGGCAAGCGATCGGCCGCTGGGGGAACTTCTTCAACGAGGAAGCGTTCGGTCGACCGACCGATCTGCCGTGGAAGCTCTACATCTCGCCCGAGCACCGGCCGCTCGGCTACGCGCAGTACGAGTACTTCCACCCGACGTTTCTCTACGAATCGTTGTGGGACTTCGCCGTCTTTGTGGCGCTGACCGCGTGGCTGCGCCCCAAGCTCCGCGAGCGACCGGGCGCGTTGTTCTTCTCTTACGTGGGTCTCTATTCGATCGGCCGCTTCGCGATCGAGGCCTTGCGCCTGGATAGCTTCTGGCTGGGCTCGTTCCGCGTCCCGCAGATCGCGAGCGTCATCGGTATCTTCGTCGCCGTGGCCGGACTCGCGTGGACGAGTCGCCGCGCCTCTTCGCTGGCCGCCGGCTAGCAACTGGGACGGGGTCGGTCGCCGACCGCACCGTCAAGCGCGTGGTACACTAGCACGATGTCCTGGACATTGAAGCGAAAAGCCCAGGCGCTGCTGGCGGACGAGCAGGGCACCGTCAGCAAGGACTGGGGCGGCAAGGTCGCCGTCGCGCTCGTCTATCCCAACACCTACGCGGTCGGGATGTCGAACCTCGGCTTCCAGACCATCTACCGCCATCTCAACGCGCTGCCCGACGTCGTATGCGAGCGCGTCTTCCTTCCCGATCCGGAGGATGCCGAGGAGATGCGCCGCTCCGCCACGCCGCCGTTCTCGCTCGAGTCGCTCCGGCCGCTCAGGGACTTCCACATGATCGGGTTCTCGGTGACCTACGAGGGCGACTACATCAACGTCCTGCGGCTGCTCGCGATGTCGTCCATCCCGCTGCGGACCGCCGACCGGCGTCCCCACGATCCGCTGGTGCTGATGGGCGGCGTCTGCGCCTTCTCGAACCCCGAGCCGCTCGCGCCGTTCATGGATTTCGTAGTCGTCGGCGAGGGCGAAGAGCTGGTCGTCGAGCTGATCGCGGCCTACCGCGATGGTTATCCGGACCGCCAGAAGCTCCTCACGTCGCTCGCCGCCCTGGAAGGCATCTACGTGCCCGGGGAGTACGACGTCGCCTACACGACCGAGGGCACGCTCGCGTCGGTGGCCGCGCGTGCCGGAGCGCCGGCGGTGGTGACCAAGCGGCGGCTCCGGAACGTGAACGCGTTCGAGACGGTCGCGGCGGTGAAGACCCCTCACGCCGAGTACGGCCACATGGCGCTCCTCGAAGTGGGCAAGGGCTGCGGTCGGGGGTGCCGCTTCTGCCTCGAGGGACAGGTGTACCGCCCGGTGAGGCACCGCAGCGTGGACGCGCTGCGCGACACCGTCGCGCAGATGGCGGCCAGCGGCGAGCGCCGGGTGGGGCTCGTCGGGGCGTGCGTGTCGGACTATCCCTGGATCGGGGAGCTCCTGAAGGTTGTCGAGGAAAACGGCCTCGAGCTCTCGATCTCGTCGCTGCGAGCCGACAGCTTGACGGAAGACCTCGTGGCGGCGCTCGCGCGCGGCGGGCACCGGACGCTCACGGTGGCGCCGGAGGCGGGGACGGAGCGGCTGCGGCGCGCGATCCGCAAGCCGATCACCGACGACCAGCTCATGACCGCGTGCGATCTGGTCCGCGCCCACGGTATCCCCAACCTCAAGTGCTACTTCATGCTCGGCCAGCCGACCGAGACGAGCGAGGACGTCGAGGCGATCCCCGCGCTGGCCGGACGGATGCTCGAGCGGCTGCGCGTGCTCGACCCGGCGGGGCGGCCCTTCGGCCGCCTGACCCTGTCGATCTCGTCGTTCGTGCCCAAGCCCTGGACGCCGTTCCAGTGGGTGGGGTTCGACGGCGCCACGTCGCTGCTGGCCAAGCTCGAGACCGTCAAGCGGGGCGTGCGCCGCCTGCACAACGTGCGCGTGCTGCACGAGAACCCGCGCGAGGCGGCGCTGCAGGCGCTACTCGCTCGCGGTGACCGGCGGGTCGCGGATTTCCTCGAGCTGGCGGCGTCGTACGCGGGCGACTGGCGGCGCGCGCTCCGGGAGTGGGAGGGCGATGCCGACTTCTACACGACGCGCGATCGCTCCACGGAGGAACGGATGCCGTGGGACCACTTCGAGGTCGGCGTCAAGAAAGCCGGTCTCCTGCGAGAGTGGGAGCGGGCGCGGGCCGACGGCGCCGCGGCGGTCGGAGCGGCCGCAGTAGCGGCCGGGGCGAGCTGATGCGGGTCGAGGACACCTTCGCGCGTCCGCTCCGGAATCTTCGAATTTCGGTGACCGACCGGTGCAACCTCCGCTGCGCCTACTGCATGCCGGAGGAGGATTATGTCTGGCTGCCGCGGGAGCAGATCCTCCACTTCGAGGAGATGAGCCCTCTCGTCGACGTCTTCATGGACCTGGGCGTCGACAAGATCCGGCTCACCGGCGGTGAGCCGCTGCTGCGCCGCGATCTGGCCGAGCTCGTCCGGCTGCTGGTCGCCAAGCCCCGCCTCCGCGATCTGGCCATGACGACCAACGGCGTTTTGCTCGCCGAGCAGGCGCCGGCGCTGAAGGACGCCGGGCTCCAGCGCGTGACGGTGAGCCTCGACACGCTCCGGCCCGATCGGTTCACGACGCTCACGCGGCGGACCCATCACGCCCAGGTCCTCGACGGCATCGCCGCGCTGGGGCGCCTCGGCTTCGGCGGGACGAAGCTCGACACGGTGGTGATGCGCGGCGTGAACGACGACGAGCTGGCCGACCTCATCGAGTACGGTCGGAGCGTCGCGGCCGAGGTGCGCTTCATCGAGTACATGGATGTGGGGGGCGCGACGCGGTGGACGATGGACAGGGTCGTGAGCCGTGCCGAGATGCTCGAGGTGCTCGGCCGGCGCTACGGGAGGATCGAGCCCATCGTCGAGGCGAGCAGCGCGCCGGCGGACCGCTACGCGCTCGCCGACGGCACCATCTTCGGGATCATCTCCTCGACGACCGCGCCGTTCTGCGCCAGCTGCGACCGAAGCCGCCTGACCGCGGACGGCATGTGGTACCTCTGTCTCTACGCGCAGCACGGCGTCGACCTCCGCAGGCCTCTGCGCCGCGGGGCGCCGGCGGACGAGCTGAAGGCGCTGATCGCCTCCACCTGGACGCGTCGCGCCGATCGGGGCGCCGAGGAGCGGCTGAAGGTGCGCGACCGGACGCCGCTCGTCCAGATCGGCCGGCTCCGCGAAGATCCGCATCTGGAGATGCACACCCGGGGCGGCTAGCCCGCACGCGGTGCGCGCGCAAGCCGGCGCGGGGCGGGGGCCCCGCCGACCGAGGCGCGGCTACACACAGGGGGGCAGACCGTGAGCTTGCCCGACACGCCGAAGACCGACGTTCAGGAGCACGGCGCCAACCAGCAGGTCTCCGATCGGCGCCTCTTCATGCAGCTGCACGTGTTCGGCGGCTGCCTCGACGCGAAGGCGCCGCTGCGGGCCCTCGAGTCGAGCCGCTTCGAGGCCGTGCTGTATCAGGACGCCAACGATCCGCGCGGGATCGCGGTGCTGGCGATGAACGAGGATCCGACGTTCTTCGTGAGCGGGCTCCGCGAGCTGCTCAACGCCGAGCCCTTCGCCGCGCTGGCGTCGAAGCCGGAGCTCACCATGTTCGGCCGGACCTACGCGTCGGGATTCGAAGCGGACCTGGACGAGTGGCTGCTGCGGCGCCCGCGGCGCACGGCGCTGAACCCGGCGTGGCCGTGGGGGATCTGGTACCCGCTGCGCCGCACCGGCGCCTTCAGCCGGCTCTCACCACAGGAGCAGGGCGCGATCATTCGGGA
This sequence comes from Candidatus Rokuibacteriota bacterium, assembly GCA_003220435.1. Taxonomy (GTDB): domain Bacteria; phylum Methylomirabilota; class Methylomirabilia; order Rokubacteriales; family CSP1-6; genus AR31. The sequence continues at coordinate 33,034 of QHSL01000075.1, forward strand.
GCACAGCGTGCTGGGCCGCGCCTACGGCGACGCCGATCTCGCCCACGACGTTCGCCTGGCCTGCCACGGCCTCGACATCCACGACAACGATTTCGTCATCGGCCTCGTCGGCCGCGAGCTGCATCCGCTCTCGCATCTCGTGCAGGCCATGCGCAAGACGGTCCAGACCTCGCAGTACCTCCAGACGCTCGGCCCGTTCTTCGTCGGCCACGCGCTCTGGCAGAGCCCGTACCGCTGACCCCGATGCCGGACCGCGTGATGCTCGCGAGCAGCCCCGGGTCCCGGATTCGGTCCATGCTTCTCGCTCTCGTGGCCATCGTGGCCGTCTGCGGTTGCGCCAGCACCAACTTCACGCCCGAGCAGGAGTGGGTGATGGCGAAGTTCGCGGACTGCAAAACGCGGACGAACGCAATCAACGTGAGGCTCGACCGTGTGGAGCCCGACGGAACCTGGCACACGTCGTCGGCGCAAACGCAAACCGAGCACAACCGCGTCGTCGAGTGCATGAACAGCGAGGCCGGATCGGAGCCCGTGTATCGCCGGCTGGCCGACGCCGGCAACTCTCGGGCCATGGCGGCGCTCGGCTGGATGTACGAGCGCGGGAGCAGCGGGCTGCCCCAGGACGATGCCGAGGCGGCGAAGTGGTATCGCAAGGCCGCTGACGCCGGCAACGTCGGCGCTATGACCAACCTCGCCGGCATGTACTCGCGCGGGCGCGGCGGGCTACCCCAAGACGACGCCGAGGCGGCGAAATGGTATCGCCGCGGCGCCGACGCCGGCAACCGGCGGGCCATGGCCGGCCTGGGCACGATGTACGAGGCCGGCCGCGGTGGACTCGAGAAGGATGAGTCCAGAGCGCTTGGATTGTACCGGAAGAGCGCGGAGGCCGGCGACAGCTACGGCATGTACTTGCTCGGCCGCGCGTACGAACGCGGCATCGGCGTCGGCGCGGATCGCGACCAGGCGATCCAGTGGTATCGAAAAGGCGCCGCGGGCGGCAGCGGGTCGGCCGCTCAGCGTCTGAAGGCGCTCGGACAATAGTCGGGCGGCGGGCTGAGGCTGGCGCTCAGCCGGTCACGACGCCGTCCAGCCAGCCCACGACGTCGCGAGCCAGTGTCCGCAGCGCGCGCCGGCTCAGCACGAGACCCCAGTGCGAGGCCCCTTCCACGCCGAGATACGAGGCCGGGAGCGCGAGGTCAGCATAGCGCTCGCGCGGCCACGAGCTGTCCGCTGTGCCCGTCACGATCAGCAACGGGCAGGGAAGCGATTCGATCACGATCCCGGCCTGTCGCTCGTCTCGCGCCAGCAGGGACTCGGGCGAGAGTGAGGCGAGCGCGATCCGCCGCTCTTCCAGGTCCAGATCAGGCATCGAGGGCTGCATCGCCGGATCGTCGTTGGTGATCCCGTACGTCTCGGCGCCGAAGGTGCCGACCCGCAGCGGCACAGCCGGGTCGCGGGCGGCTCGCGGCGTGCTGGGCGCAAGGCCGACGCACGCGACCGCCCGCGTCGCCGCGGCAGCCATCATGGCGACGAGCCCACCCATCGACCATCCGACCAGCACGGGGGGTCGCGCGAGGTCACGCGCCAGGGCGACGACGTCCGCCGCGTAGTCGGCCATTCGCGTGGTGCTCAGGTCGACCGTGGCGTGCTCGCCGTGGCCGCGCAGGTCGGGTGTGTGCACCGTCCAGCCGCGAGCTTCGAGCTCGCGCCGCCAGAACGTCCACACGCGCGCCGAGTTCGCCGCGCCGTGAACGAGCACGAGCGGGGCCCGCAGGTCGGCCGGGAGCGGACGACGGTCGGCGGTCATCGCGCAAGGAGAGTCTAGCTCCGTCGTACGCACGGGTCACTCGACTCACTGCCGCTCTCCGTGGGAGGATGGCGCCCGCGCGATGAGTCGAACCGAGACGGCCGTGGCCCGCGAAGCGAAACGGCGAGCGCTCGCGGTCCCCCTCGCCGCTCTGGTGGCAGCGCTGTTCCTTCCCACGATGTTCGCGGGTCTGCCGTTGGCCGGCCAACGAGCGCTGATCGTCACGGTGATCACGATCGTGCTGTGGACGGGCGAGCTCCTGGAGCCCGGCGTCGCCGCCCTCATCGGCGTGACGCTGCTGGCACTGAGCGCCGCGACCAGGAACCTGCGCGACGCGCTCCAGGGCTTCGCCAGCCCCGTGCCCTTCTTCCTGGTCGGCGTGTTGACGATGGGGGTGGCCGTCGTGCGCAGCGGGCTGGCCGAGCGCCTGGCCCGCACGATCCTCGAACGGGCGCGCGGGCGGAGCCTGACCGTTTATCTCCAGCTGGTGTTCTCGTTCCCGCTGCTGACGTTCATCCTCCCGTCCGCGACGACGCGCTCCGGGATCATGATCCACATCTACGACGAGCTGTTCGCCATCGGCGGCGTGCCGCGTGGCGCCGACGTCGCCAAGGCCGTCATGCTGGCGCTGTCCTCGATGAACCGCCTCGCCTCCACGACACTGCTCACCGGGGGCATCACGCCGGTCATGAGCGCGGCCATCATCGGCGGCATGTCGTGGAGCGGGTGGTTCACGCTGATGTCGGTGCCGTACTACGCGATCCTGCTCCTGGGCAGCGTGCTCACGTACACGCTCTACCGGCGCGGCCTCGACCGCGGGCTGCCCGCGCCCGAGCGCGCCCAGCGGCGGCCCATCTCCGGCGTCGAGTGGCGGACGACCGCGATCATCCTGGGAGCGTCCGCCCTGTGGCTCACCGATGGCATTCACCACCTGGACCCGGCGCTGCCGGCGCTGCTGGCCTTTGCCGCGCTGCTGACGCCGCGCCTGGGCCCGCTCGTCTGGTCCGATCTCGACCGCGGCGTCGGCTGGTCGAACTTCTTCGTCATCGCGGCATCGATCTCGCTCGCCCACGCGCTGGTGTCCAGCGGCGCCGCGCCGTGGCTCGGGCGCTTGCTGGTCGGCGGGCTGCCGTTCCTCGGCGAGAGCCCGCTTTCCGTCGTGGTGCTCCTGATGCTCGGCGCGACCGCGCTGCGCGTCCTGGTCCCGAACATTTCCGGGTTCCTGGCCCTGGCGCTGCCGATCGCGATGTCGGTCGGACGCGAGACCGGATTGAACCCGCTCGTGTGCGCGCTCGTGGTGATGATCACCGGCGACGCGGTCATCTACTACCCGGCGCAGAGCTCCTCCGCGCTCGTCATCTACGAGCGCGGACACGTGTCCGCCGGTGAGATGCTGCGCTTCGGCCTCTGGATGACGCTCGTCGGCTGGATCGCGATCCTGCTCGTCGCCCTACCGTGGTGGTCCTTCGTCGGCGAGCCGCTCCGTCAGTAGTTCGGTACCGCATCGCGAAAGGCTGCTCAAACAGGCCCAGATGCAAGGCGGCGCCCGAAGGCGCCACGCGAGCGTACTTCGAGTACGTGAGCGTGCCGCCGAGGGCGCCAACGAAGCAGATGGGCCTGTTTCAGCAGCCTTAAAGGAGAGGGGCGGGGAGGTCGGATCTGTCCATCAGGTACTGATCGACGCCCCGCGCGGCCGACCGCCCCTCGGCGATCGCCCAGACGATCAGCGACTGACCGCGCTGCATGTCGCCGCATGCGAACACGCCCGGCACGGACGTCATCCAGCTGGCGTCGCGCCAGACGTTGCCGCGCTCTGTCAGCTTGACGCCGAGGTCGGTCAGCATCCCCGGTCGCTCGGCGCCGAGGAATCCCATCGCGAGCAGCACGAGGTCGACGTCCAGCGTGAACTCGCTGCCGGCGATCGGCCTGAAGTCGATCCGGCCGCCCTCGCGCACCATGTCGACCTTCACCGCCTGGAGTTGCCTGACCCGCCCTTCGGCGTCGCCCGTGAAACGCTGGGTGGAGACCGAGTACACCCGGTCCCCGCCCTCCTCATGGGCGCCGGAGACGCGGAAGACGTTCGGCCACTGCGGCCACGGATTGTCGGCCGCACGCTCGTCCGGCGGCCTCGGGAGCAGCTCGAACTGGTGGACGGACACCGCGCCCTGACGGTGGACGGTGCCGAGGCAGTCGGCGCCGGTGTCGCCGCCGCCGATGATGACGACCCGCCTGCCCTGCGCCGTGATGAACGTCTCGTCGGGGATCGAGTCGCCCTCGCAGCGCCGATTCTGGAGCGTGAGGTACTCCATGGCGAAGTGGATTCCCCGCAGCTCACGCCCGGGCACCTGCAGATCGCGCGGCCAGCAGGCGCCGCCGGCCAGGACGAGCGCGTCGAACTCCCGCCGCAGCTCGCCGACCGCGACGTTGACGCCCACGTGACTGTTCGGCCGGAAGGCGACCCCGTCCTTCTCCATGAGCTGCAGCCGACGGTCGAGGAAGCGCTTCTCCATCTTGAACTCGGGGATCCCGTAGCGCAGCAGGCCGCCGATGCGATCGTCCCGCTCGAAGACCGTCACCGCGTGGCCGACCCGGTTGAGCTGCTCGGCGGCCGCGAGCCCCGCCGGGCCCGAGCCGATCACGGCGACCCGCTTCCCGGTCCGGAGGATGCGGGACTGCGGCCCGACCCAGCCTTCGTCGAATCCGCGCTCGACGATCGCCAGCTCGACGCCCTTGATCGTCACCGGGTCGTCGTTGATGCCCAGCACGCACGACCCTTCGCACGGCGCCGGACAGAGCCGCCCTGTCCACTCCGGGAAGTTGTTCGTCGCATGCAGGCGGTCGAGCGCCTCGTGCCAGTGGTTTTTGTAGACCAGGTCGTTCCAGTCCGGGATGATGTTGCCGAGCGGGCAGCCCTGGTGGCAGAAGGGGATCCCGCAGTCCATGCAGCGCGCGGCCTGCTTCCGGAGCTCCTCGTCCGGGTAAGGGAGGTAGACCTCCTTCCAGTCACGCAGCCGTTCGGCGACCGGGCGCGCCGGGGGCTTCTTCCGCTTGATCTCCAGGAAGCCGGTGACCTTACCCACTGCCGGTCCCGACGAGCTCGGCGAACGTCGGCGGCCGGCCTTCCGCGTGCGCCCGCGCCTCGGCCGCCAGCACGCGCTTGTAGTCGCGGGGCATGATCTTCACGAAGCGAGCCTGCACGCTCATCCAGTCGCGCAGGATCCCGCTCGCGTAGGTCGAGCGGGTGTGCTCGACGTGGCGACGGATCAGGTCGCGCACCAGGCTGATCTCGTCGGCCTGAGCGAGCGGCTCGATGTCCACCATGCCGAGATTGCACCGGCGCTTGAAGTCGCCGTCCACGTCGAGGACGTACGCGATCCCACCCGACATGCCGGCCGCGAAGTTGCGCCCGGTCGGGCCCAGCACGACCACGCGCCCGCCCGTCATGTACTCGCACCCGTGGTCGCCCACGCCCTCGACAACCGCGTGCACGCCGCTGTTGCGCACGCAGAACCGCTCGCCGGCGACGCCCCGCACGTACGCTTCGCCGCTGGTCGAGCCGTAGAGCGCGACGTTGCCGATCACGATGTTCTCTTCGGCGACGAAGCTCGATGTACGCGGCGGATAGACGACGAGCTTGCCGCCGGAGAGCCCCTTGCCCCAGTAGTCGTTGGCGTCGCCCTCGAGCGTGAAGGTGATGCCGCGCGGCACGAACGCGCCGAACGACTGGCCCGCGGAGCCCGTGAAGTGGACGCGGATCGTGTCGTCGGCCAGCCCGCGGCTCCCCCAGCGCTTGGTGACGTGGTAGCCCAGCATCGTGCCCACGGTCCGGTTGACGTTGCGGATCGGCAGCCGAAGCTCGACCGGCTTGCCGTGCTCGACGGCGCCGCGGCACGCCGGGATCAGGGTCGTGGCGTCCAGGGACTGATCGAGTGAATGATCCTGCGGCCGCACGCACCGGCGGGCGACCTCGGGCGGCATCTCCGGCTGATAGAGGATCGATGCGATGTCGAGCCCCCGCGCCTTCCAGTGGTCGAGCGCCTGCCTGAAGTCGAGGCGATCGACGCGCCCGATCATCTCGCCCATGGTGCGGAAGCCGAGCGCTGCCATGTGCTCGCGGACTTCCTCGGCAAGGAACCGGAAGAAGTTCACGACGTACTCGGGCCGGCCGCCGAAGCGCTTGCGGAGCTCCGGGTCCTGGGTGGCGATCCCGACCGGGCAGGTGTTGAGATGGCAGACGCGCATCATGATGCAGCCCAGCACGACCAGCGGCGCCGTGGAGAACCCGTATTCCTCGCCCCCGAGCAGCGCGGCGATGACCACGTCGCGCCCGGTCTTCATCTGGCCGTCGACCTGGACGACGATCCGGTCACGCAGCTTGTTCATCACTAAAACCTGCTGCGTCTCGGCGAGCCCCAGCTCCCACGGCACGCCGCCGTGCTTGATCGACGTGAGCGGCGAGGCGCCGGTGCCACCGTCGTGGCCGGAGATGAGGACGACGTCCGAGAAGGCCTTGGCCACCCCCGCCGCGACGGTGCCGACGCCGATCTCGGCGACGAGCTTCACGTGCACGCGCGCCTCGGGGTTGGCGTTCTTGAGATCGTGGATGAGCTGCTTGATGTCCTCGATCGAATAGATGTCGTGGTGCGGCGGCGGCGAGATCAGCTGCACGCCCGGCGTCGCGAAGCGGACCTTGGCGATCCAGGGATAGACCTTGCCGCCGGGAAGCTGTCCGCCCTCGCCGGGCTTGGCGCCCTGCGCCATCTTGATCTGCAGATCGGTCGCGTTCACGAGGTACTCGCTGGTCACGCCGAAGCGGCCCGAGGCCACTTGCTTGACCGCGCTGCGCCGCAAGTCACCGTTCGGATCGGGCGTATATCGGGCCGGGTCCTCGCCGCCCTCGCCCGTGTTGGACCGGCCGCCGATCCGATTCATCGCGATGGCCAGGGTCTCGTGGGCCTCCTGGCTGATCGAGCCGTACGACATCGCGCCGGTGGCGAAGCGCTTGAGGATCGACTCGACCGACTCGACCTCCGAGAGCGGCAGCGGCGCCGCCGCCGGCTTCAGCTCGATCAAGCCGCGGAGCGTCGCCAGCCGCCGGCTCTGGTCGTCGCAGAGCCGCGTGTAGTCCTTGAAGAGCGCGTAGCTCCCCGCACGGGTGGAGTGCTGGAGCCGCGCGATCATGTCGGGGTTGACCATGTGGTGCTCGCCGTCGCGGCGCCACTGGTACTCGCCGCCCCAGTCGAGCTCGGGCGCGCCGGCCGGCCGCGCCGGAAACGCGTGCTCGTGGCGCTGCCGCACCTCCTCGGCGACCACGTCGACGCCGATGCCCCCGACGCGCGAGACGGTGCCGGTGAAGTAGCGGTGGACGAAGTCTCCGTTCAGGCCGACCGCCTCGAAGATCTGGGCGCCACAATAGCTCTGCAGCGTCGAGATCCCCATCTTGGCCATGACCTTGAGGATCCCCTTGTTGAGGGCCTTGATGTAGTTCTTCACCGCCTTCGGGTGATCGGTGTCGGTGAGCAGCCCTTCGCGGATCATGTCGTGAAGCGTCTCGAACGCCACCCACGGATTGACCGCGCCCGCGCCGTAGCCGATCAGCAGGCACATGTGGTGCACTTCACGCGCATCGCCCGTCTCGACGACGAGGCCGCAGCGCGTGCGCTCGCCGCGACGGACCAGGTAGTGGTGCACCGCCGCGGTAGCGAGCAGGCTCGGGACCGCCGCCTTCTCGCGGTTGACGCCCCGATCCGACAGGATGATCACGTTGTGCCCGTCGGCGATCGCCCGGCTCGCGCGCCGCTGGAGGTCCTCGACGGCGCGCTCGAGCCCGGCGGCGCCCTCGGCCACCGGATAGAGCATCGGGAGCGTGCGGGCCTTGAAGCCGCGCTCGGCGACGTGCGCCAGCTTGACCAGCTCCTCGTTCGAGAGCACCGGATCCTTCAGCACGATCTGACGGCACGACTCGGGCTCCGGCTTGAGGAGGTTGCGCTCGGGCCCGACCGTCGACTCCATCGAGGTCACCAGCTCCTCGCGGATCTGATCGAGCGGCGGGTTGGTGACCTGCGCGAACAGCTGCTTGAAGTAGTCGTAGAGCGGCCGCGGTCGGTCCGAGAGAACGGCCAGCGCCGTGTCGGTCCCCATCGAGCCGATCGCTTCCTCGCCGTTCTTGGCCATCGGGGCGAGCAGGATTCGCAGATCTTCGTGGGTGTAGCCGAACGCGATCTGCCGGGTGACCACGGTCTCGTGGTCGGGTTCGGGAAGCGAGTGCGCCGGCAGGTCCTCGAGCCGGACGAGGTTCTCGCGGAGCCAGTCGGCGTACGGGTGCTCGGCGGCCAGCTCGGCCTTGATCTCCTCGTCGTCGACGATGCGCCCCCGAGCGGTATCGACCAGGAAGATACGACCGGGGTGCAGGCGTTCCTTCAGCAGCACATTCTCGGGGGGAACGTCCAGCACACCGACCTCGGAGGCCATGATCACGAGACCGTCCTTGGTGACGTAGTAGCGCGAGGGCCGCAACCCGTTCCGATCGAGGACGGCGCCGATGACGGTGCCGTCGGTGAACGCGATCGACGCCGGCCCGTCCCACGGCTCCATCAACGAGGAGTGGTACTCGTAGAAGGCGCGGCGCTCGGCGCTCATCGACTCGTGGTTCTGCCAAGGCTCCGGGATCATCATGAGGATCGCGTGCGGCAGGGACCGCCCGGTCATCACGAGGAACTCGAGCACATTGTCGAAGGTCGCCGAGTCGGAGAGCCCGTCGCGCGTCACCGGCATGACCTTCGCGAGGTCCGCGCCGAGCGCGTCGGAGCGGCACAGCGCCTCGCGCGCCTTCATCCAGTTGATGTTGCCCCGCAGGGTGTTGATCTCCCCGTTGTGGGCGATGTAGCGGTACGGGTGGGCGAGGGGCCACGACGGGAACGTGTTGGTGCTGAACCGCTGGTGCACGAGGGCCAGCGCCGACTCCAGCTCGGGATCCGTGAGGTCCGGGTACATCGTCGCGATCTGGTCGGCGCTGAGCATGCCCTTGTAGATGAGCGTGTTCGAGGACAGGCTCGGCAGATAGGCGAACTTGTTCTCCGGGATGTCGAGGGCGGCCACCGCCTTCTCGAAGAGCTTCCGGATCACGTAGAGCTTCCGCTCGAACTGGGTGTGGTCGCGCACGTGGGGCCCGCGACCGACGAAGATCTGCTTGATCACCGGCTCGACCGAGCGCGCGGAGTCGCCGATGAGATGGTCGTCGGTGGGCACGGCGCGCCAGCCCAGCATCAGCTGGCCCTCTTCCTCGACGATCGTGTGCAGGAGCACCTGCACCTTCTCGCGCTGCTGGGAGTCGCGCGGCAAGAACACCAGGCCGCACCCGTACTCCGTGGCGGAGGGCAGGGCGATCTCCAGACGGGCGCACTCCCGCCGCAGGAACCGGTCGGGCATCTGCAGCAGGATGCCGGCGCCGTCGCCGGTGTTCGCCTCGCAGCCGCAGGCGCCGCGGTGCAGCAGGTTGATCAGCACCTGCAGGGCCTGGCTCACGATCGTGTGCGATCGCCGGCCCTGGATGTCGACGACGAAGCCGACTCCGCAGGAGTCATGCTCGAAGCGCGGGTCGTACAGACCCTGGGCGGCCGGCGGGCCCGGTACGGGGGTAAGGCCCTGAACTTCCGTCATTGCTGCATCCCCTTTGTGAACGGTTGCACGATACTACTGGCATTTCCACTATTAGTCATCCCCCAAAAGTCGGATAGTAAGTATCAGATCAGCTTATAATCGCCGCGTGCATCTGGAGACCCTTCGCCTCTACTGCGACGTCGTCCGGCTCCGGTCCTTCTCGCGGGGCGCCGAGCAGAACTTCGTCTCCCAGTCGGCGGCGAGCCAGGCCATCCAGCAGCTCGAGGGCGAGCTGGGCGTCTCGCTGGTCGACCGCACCCAGCGCCCGTTCGTCGTCACGCCCGAGGGCCGGGCCTTCTCCGACGCGTGCCGCGGCTTGCTCGAGTCGTGGGAGAAGGCGAAGGCCGGGCTCGCCGCGGTGAAGGCCAGGGTCGACGGCACGGTGCGGGTGGCGGCGATCTACTCCGTTGGCCTGCACGACGTGAGCCGCCACATGCAACGGTTCATGTCGCTCTATCCGGAGGCGCGCGTCCAGCTCGAGTGCCTGCATCCCCACAAGGTCGTCGAAGCGGTGCGGGACGGCGAAGCCGACGTCGGGATCATGTCGTATCCGCCGGCGGACCGCACGTTCTCGATCGTGCCGCTGCGGTCCGAGCCCATGGCGTTCGTCTGCCACCCCAACCACCGCCTGGCGCGGCGTCGTGTCGTGACGCCGGCCGAGCTCGGCGGAGAGACGTTCATCGCCTTCGACGCCGGCCTCACGATTCGCAAGGCGATCGACAAGGCGCTCCGCCAACACAACGTCCGGGTCAACACCGTGATGGAGTTCGACAACATCGAGACGATCAAGCAGGCGATCATCATCGCGGCGGGCGTCTCGATCCTGCCCCGGCACACCGTGCAGAACGAGGCGTCGATCCGCACGCTGGCGGTGGTGCCGCTCAGCATTCCCCACCTGGTGCGTCCGGTCGGGCTGATCCACCGTCGAGCCAAGCCGCTCACGCCGACGGTGGAGCGGTTCATTCAGCTGCTCCGGGACGCCAACGAGGAGCCGGCGCGGGCCGCCGCGCGCTCGTGAGGGCCGGGCGCACCGTTGCCGACCTGCCGGGTGGAGGGTTACGATCGGCCCGGAGGAGGACACGTCATGGCTGGTGAGTTCGAGGACGAGTACTCCGCGACCATCGACGACGACCTGCGAGAGACCCGCGGCGCGCTGTTCGACGACACGATCGCGGTCCTGTCTCCGGCCGAGCCCATCTGCCTCTCCGAGACCGCCACCGTCCACGAGGCTATCCAGTGCATGCTGTCGCTCCGGCAGGCCGGCGTGCTGGTCACCGATGGCAGCGGGCGGCTCACGGGCATCTTCACCGAGCGCGACGTGCTGACCCGAGTCCTCGGCAAGAATCTTGAGGCGCGCCGCACGCCACTCGCCGACGTGATGACCCGCTCCCCCGAGGCGCTGACCGCGCGCGATCGGGTGGCCTACGCGGTCCATTGCATGAGCGTCGCGGGCTACCGGACGATCCCCCTGGTCGACCCGGACTCTCGCCCGATCGGCATCGTCACCGTGAACGACGTCATCCGCTGGCTGGCCGGCCTGTTTCCGGAGGAGGTGCTGAATCTCCGCCCCGGCGACACCCTCAAGAAGCCCCAGGACGTGGACGCCGGCTGATGGTGGTCCGAAACTCGTCGACGCCGGTGTGGTGGCCTGACCGCGGGGAGGAATCTTGCCCGCCCCGGCGGCCTCCGATAAAATGAGTGCTGGTCTGCCGGCGTTCGACTTGACGGCCGTCGGTGGCGTCCTCCGGAACGAATCTTCCCGCACCGGGCTCGCGGGATATGAGTGCGCAAGCTGAACGAGGAGACACGACAGGGATGAGCCAGATAGCGACTCCCGCCACAGGCGTTGAGAAGTCGCGAAAAGCGCTCGACCGCGCCGTGATCCGGTTCGCCGGGGACTCCGGCGACGGGATGCAGCTCACCGGGGAGCAATTCACGACCGAGTCGGCGTGGGCGGGCAACGACCTCGCCACGCTGCCGAACTTCCCGGCCGAGATCCGAGCACCGGCCGGTACGCTCTTCGGGGTCTCGAGCTTTCAGCTGCAGTTCGGCAGTCAGCGCGTCTACACCCCGGGCGATCGCCTCGACTGTCTGGTCGCCATGAACCCGGCCGCGCTCAAGGTCCACCTGCGGGATCTCAAGACGGGCGGGCTCCTGATCGTCAACACGCACGCGTTCGACAAGCGCAACCTGGACAAGGCCGGCTACGCCGCGAACCCGCTCGACGATCCGACGCTGGCCGAACGCTACCGTTTGCACAAGGTCGACATGACGGGTCTCACGCACGAGGCCATCAAGGACCTGCCCCTCAACACGAAGGAGAAGGACCGGACCAAGAACTTCTTCGCGCTCGGCCTGGTCTCCTGGATCTACACGCGGCCGCTCGAACCGACGCTGGCGTGGATCGAGAAGAGGTTCGCCAAGAACAAGGACATCGCCGAGGCCAACACCCGCGTGCTCAAGGCGGGCCACGCCTTCGGCGAGACGGCCGAGATCTTCGCCGAGCATTACGCCGTCGAGCCCGCCGAGATGGCGCCGGGGCTCTACCGGGCCATGACCGGCAATCGCGCGCTGGCCTGGGGCATCCTGGCGGCCGCGCAGCGCTCGAAGCTCCCCGTGGTCTATGGCGCCTATCCGATCACTCCCGCCAGCGACATCCTGCACGAGCTAGCCCTGCACAAGCGCTTCCGGGTGCGAACGATCCAGGCCGAGGACGAGATCGCGGCGGTCACCGCGGCGATCGGCGCCGCCTTTGGCGGGGCCATCGGCGTAACCGCGTCGAGCGGGCCCGGGATCGCCCTCAAGGGCGAGGGCATCGGCCTGGCCGTGACCGCGGAGCTCCCGCTCGTGGTCCTGAACATTCAACGGGCTGGCCCGTCGACGGGCATGCCCACGAAGACCGAGCAGGCCGACCTCATGCAAGCCCTCTACGGCCGCAACAGCGAGGCGCCGGTGATCGTGCTCGCCCCGGCCACGCCCGGCGACTGCTTCTACATCGCGTACGAGGCGGTGCGGATTGCCGCCAAGTACATGGTGCCGGTGATCGTGCTGAGCGACGGCTTCCTGGCCAACGGCTCGGAGCCGTGGCTCATCCCGGACGCGTCGACGCTGCCGCCGATCGACATCCAGTTCCGAACGGAGCGGGAAGGATTCTTCCCGTATCTGCGCGACCCGGCCACGCTTGCGCGGCCGTGGGTGAAGCCCGGCACGCCGGGTCTCGAGCACCGCATCGGCGGGATCGAGAAGCAGGACGTCACCGGCAACATTTCCTACGATCCGGAGAATCACGACCACATGGTCCGCACGCGGGCCGAGAAGGTCCGGCGGGCGGCCCAGGAGATCCCGCCGACGTCGATCAACGGCCCGGCGACGGGCGACCTCCTGGTCGTCGGCTGGGGTGGCACTTACGGCTCGATCACGGCGGCGGTCGAGCGCGCTCAGGCGGACGGGAAGTCGGTCGCGTCGATCCACCTTCGCCACCTGAACCCGCTGCCCCCGGACCTCGGCCACATCCTTCGCGAGTACCGCAAGGTGCTGGTGCCCGAGATCAACAGCGGGCAGCTCGTGCGCGTGCTGCGTGCCGAGTACCTGGTCGACGCGGTCGGGTTCAACCGGGTGCGTGGCCTGCCGTTGGCGTCCGATGAGATCCACGAGGCCATCACCCAGCTTCTCGGGAGCAAGTCATGAGTCCGAGCGAGGCCGGAGCCAAGGAAGCGCCGAAGTACACGAAGAAGGACTTCGAGTCGGACCAGGACGTTCGCTGGTGCCCCGGCTGCGGAGACTACGCGATCCTCTCTGCGGTCCAGAAGACGATGCCCGACCTCGGGATCCCCAAGGAAGACATCGTGTTCATCTCCGGGATCGGCTGCTCGAGCCGCTTCCCGTACTACATGAACACTTACGGCTTCCACACGATCCACGGCCGCGCGCCGGCGATCGCGACCGGGCTCCGCGTGGCGCGTCCCGATCTGAAGATCTTCGTGGTCACCGGCGACGGTGACGGGCTCTCGATCGGCGGCAACCACATGCTCCATGTGCTGCGCCGCAACGTGAACCTGACGATCCTCCTGTTCAACAACCGGATCTACGGGCTCACCAAGGGGCAGTACTCACCGACGAGCGAGCTCGGCAAGGTGACCAAGTCGACGCCGGTCGGCTCGGCGGACCGTCCCGTCAACCCGCTCGCGTTCGCGCTCGGCTGCGGGGCGACGTTCGTGGCGCGCACCGTCGACCGCAACATCCCGCACATGGACGAGATGCTGAAGCGCGCCGCGAAGCACCGGGGCACCGGGTTCATCGAGATCCTCCAGAACTGCAACGTCTACAACGACCTGGCCTGGAACGTGATCTACGACCGGGAGTCGAAGGTCCAGCATGAGCTCCGGCTCGAGCACGGCAAGCCCCTGCTGTTCGGGCCGCCGGACGACCGGCGTGCCCTGATCATGGAGGGGGTCACCCCGAAGGTGGTCCGCGCCAAGGACGTCCAGGGGAGCGTGCTCTGGATCCACGACGAGACCAACGTAAACGCCGCCAAGCTCCTGGCGGATCTCTTCGCGCCAGACTTCCCGGTGCCCATCGGCGTGCTCTCGGCGGTCGACGCGCCCGTCTACGAGGACCTGATTCTCGATCAGGAGCAGAAGGCCATCTCGGAGCGCGGCCCCGGCGACATCGCCAAGCTGCTGACCTCGGGAGACACCTGGAAGATCTCGTAGCTCGCCGCGCGGGGCACGTGGCCACATGCCCCTGAGCCGCACCTTTCTCGCGGACCTCGAGCGACTCGTCGGCGCCGGCGGCCTCGTGCGCTCGCACGAGGGCCGGCTGGTCTACGAGTCGGACATGCACACCTTCTACAGGGGCGCCCCCGACGTGGTCGCCCTCCCGATCCGCACGGACCAGGTCGTCGCGATCGTCCGACTGTGCCGGGCCGAGCACGTGCCGATCGTTCCCAGGGGCTCGGGCACCGGGCTGATCGGCGGTGCCATGGCGCCTCACGGCGGCGTGATGATCGGCATGAACCGGATGGACCAAATACTCGAGCTCGACCTCCCGAACCGGTGCGCGACGGTCCAGTCCGGGCTGATCAACCTCTCTCTGACACGTGCCGTCGCAAACCGCGGATATTTCTTTGCTCCTGATCCCTCGAGCCAGATGGTGTCTTCCATTGGCGGCAACGTCGCGACCAACGCCGGGGGGCCCCACTGCCTGAAATACGGCATCACCACGAACCACGTCCTCGGGCTCGAGCTCGTGACGGGGACGGGCGAGCTGGTTCGCCTGGGCGGCAAGGTGGCCGATCGTCCGGGCTACGACCTCACTGGAGTGGCCGTCGGCTCGGAGGGCACGTTCGGCATCGTGACCGCTGTCACCGTGCGTCTCCTTCACGCCCCGGAGGCGGTGAGGACGATCCTGGCCTCGTTCGCCGCGATCGAGGACGCGTCCGAGGCGGTCTCGGCGATCATCGCCGCCGGCATGATCCCGGCGGCCCTCGAGATGCTCGACGAGATGATGATCCGCGCCATCAACGAGGGATCGGGCGCGGGCTATCCAAAGGATGCCGCGGCCGTCCTCCTGATCGAGCTGGACGGCCCCGTGGGGGAGGTCATGGCGCAAGGTCAGCGCGCCGCGCAGATCTGCTGGGAGCGGGGTGCCCTCGAGGTGCGCGTAGCGCGCGACGACGTCGAGCGAGCGCTTCTCTGGAAGGGGCGCAAGGAGGCCGCAGGGGCCGTCGGCCGGCTCGCGCCGACCTATTTGCTCCAGGACGCGGTCGTGCCGCGCTCCAAGCTTCCAGCGATCATGCGCGAGATGATCGCGATCGGCGCGCGCCACCGGGTACGGATCGCCAACGTGTTCCACGCGGGCGACGGTAACCTCCACCCGTTGATCCTCTACGATGACCGCGACCCCGAGGAGCTCGAACGAGCGAAGGCGGCCAACGAGGAGCTGCTGCACGCCTGCATCACGATGGGTGGGACGGTGACGGGCGAGCACGGCGTCGGGCTCGACAAAGCGAAGAACCTCCCGCTGCAGTACGCCGACGCCGACCTGAACTTCATGTACCGCCTGCGCCGTGCCTTCGACCCGGACGCGATGATGAATCCCGGCAAGCTCCTCCCGTCCCACCCCGCCTGCGGTGAGGGGTTCCGGCCGGCCCGACCGCGCGTGCCCGAAGGCGCCTGGATCTAGGCGCGCGATGTCGGTCGCGGGGCGCTCGGTTGCCGAGGCGTTCGTCGCGATCGCCGGCCGCGACGGCGTGCGGAGCGACCAGGGCGCACGCGCCGGCGCGGCGGTGGACGGGCAGCTCGCCGGCCTCGTCGTACGCCCAGGATCGCTGGAGCAGCTGAGTCAGGTCATGGCCCTCGCCCACGAGGCGGGGCTGGCCGTGGTACCGCGCGGCAGTGGCAGTGCGCTCGAGCTCGGGCGTCCTCCGGCGCGCATGGACGTGGCCCTCGACCTGCGCGGCCTCGATCGGGTGGTCGAGTACAACCCCGCCGACGTGACGATCACGGTGGAGGCCGGCATCACCGTGGGAGCGCTGGCCGCCCGGCTGGCGCCTCACCGGCAATTCCTGGCCCTCGACCCTCCGGGCGGCGCAACCCGAACGCTGGGCGGAATCACGGCGACCAACGCGAGCGGCCCGCTCCGCGCGCGCTACGGCACCATGCGCGACCTGTTGCTGGGAGTCCGCTTTGTCCAGGCCGACGGGGTGGTGACCTGGGGCGGCTCGAAGGTGGTGAAATCGGTGAGCGGATACGACGTGCCGAAGCTGATGGTCGGCGCGCTGGGCACTCTCGGCGTGCTCGGCGAGCTGACGCTCCGCCTTCATCCGCTGCCCGACGCCGAGCGCTCGTGGCTCGTGCCGCTGCCATCGGCCGAAGCGGCGCAGACCTTCGTCGAGCGCGTCGTCGATTCATCGGTCCAGCCGAATCGGCTCGAGTACTTCAGCGATCGGGTGCTCGACGCCGTCGCAGCGGGCTCGGCGGCGGCCGGCGTGGCGGTGTCGATCGGGAGTGTGGAAGAGGCGGTCGTCGAAGGGCGCGCGCGGCTGGCCGCGATCGCCCGGGCGGGTGGGGCCGACATCGTCCCGGTACCCGACTCGTTCTGGAGTGACACCGAGCGGGCTCTGACGCCCTCCGGCGGCGAGGCGCTGCTTCAGATCGCCTCGCTCACCAGCCGGCTCGCGACGACCCAGCGCGCGATCGTCGAGGCGGTGGGAGCGGCCGCGTCGGGGACGCCCGTGTGGACGAGCGCCTGCGCTCCGCTGGGGACGTTTCGGGTACGCCTAGGCGCGGCCGATGTCGCCCGGACGGCGGCGGTGACGAACCGACTGCGGGCCGAGCTCGCCGAGATCGATGGCAGCGTCGTCATCGCGCGGGGCCCCTCGGCTCTCCGCGTGGTGATCGATCCCTGGGGTCCCGTCGAAGCTGGCGCCTTCGCACTCATGCGGGCCCTGAAGGACGATCTCGATCCCGGGCGCGTGCTGAATCCCGGTCGCTTCGTCGGAGGCCTCTGATGACGTCGGCCTTCCGCGGCGCAGGCGCTCCCGACGTCGACGAGATCAGGAAGTGCGTGCACTGCGGGATCTGTCTGCCGGCGTGCCCAACCTATCGCGTCCTCGGCGAGGAGATGGATTCCCCTCGCGGCCGCATCTACCTGATGCGCGCCGCCGCCGAGGGCCGCGTGGAGCTCAGCGAGACCTTCCAGCGCCATCTGGACCTCTGCCTCGGCTGTCGCGCCTGCGAGACCGCGTGCCCGTCGGGCGTGAGGTTCGGCTCGCTCCTCGAGGCGACGCGCGCTCAGCTCCGCCGACACGGGCCGCCGCCGAAGCATCGCCTCCTCGAGGCGTTCGCGTTCGCGCTCTTCCCCGAGCCGGCGCGGCTCGGCGCCGCCCTGGCGGCCTTCCGCCTCTACCGGGCGTCGGGGCTCCGCGCCCTCGTCCGTGCGACCGGCCTCCTGCGTCTGGCGCCCGCGCTCGGGGCCATGGACGCGCTCCTCGACGAGGTCCCCCGGCCGGTGCCGTTGCCGGAGCTCGTGCCCGCCCACGGCCGCGTGCAGGGACGCGTCGGCCTCCTCACCGGCTGCGTGCAGCGCCAGCTCTATCCCCAGGTGAACCGCGACACCGCGCGGCTCCTGGCGCTCGCCGGCTACGAGGTCGTGATCCCGCGGGCCCAGGGGTGCTGCGGAGCCCTCGAGCTTCACGCTGGTCGGGTGGACGCCTACTCGGCGAGGGCCCGGGCCCTTGCCGCCGCGTTCCCCGACGACCTGGATTTCGTCGTGACCAACGCCGCGGGCTGCGGCTCGGCAATGAAGGAGTACGGCCACGGGCTTCCGGAGATCGCCTCGTTCGGCGGACGCGTCCGAGACGTCATGGAGCTGCTGGCCGGCGCCGAGCTGCCGCTCGGGCGGATCGACCTCACGGTGACGTATCACGACGCCTGCCACCTGGCTCACGGTCAGCGAGTGCGGCAGGAGCCGCGCGAGCTGCTCCGGCGGATCCCAGGGCTCAAGCTCGTGGAGCTCGCAGACAGCGACCTCTGCTGCGGGAGCGCCGGCGTCTACAACCTGCTCGAGCCCGGCATGGCCGGCGAGCTGCTCGAGCTCAAGATCGCTCGTATCGTCGAGACGGGGGCGCAGGTGGTGGCGGCCGCGAACCCCGGATGCCTCCTGCAGATCGCCGGAGGGTGTCGCCAGCGCGGTCTGGACGTGACGCTCGTTCATCCCGTAGAGTTGCTGGCGAGAGCGGTGGATGCGCATACGCGTTAAGGATCACGTGAAGCTCCAGGCCGATCGGATGGCGAGGATCGCCCTCGCCACGACCGAGCGCGCCCAGCTCGACCTCTACTGCGTGGCGCCGGGCCAGGCCCAGCGGCCGCACACACACGGGGACCAGGACAAGATCTACTACGTCCTCGAGGGCAGGGGACGCTTCACCGTGGGCGCCGAGACGCAGACTCTCGAGGCCGGCGACGCGACGGTCGCGCGAGCCGGCGTCGAGCACGGTCTCCTCAACGAAGGAACCGCGCCGCTTCTCGTCCTGGTCGTCGTCACGCCGCCGCCACCCCACGCGTGAGCGCTCCCGTCCGCGCTGCGCTGATGGTCACCTGCCTGGGGGACATGTTCTTCCCCGAGGTCGGCGTGAGCGTCACGCGGCTCCTCCGGCGCCTGGGCGTCACGGTGGAGTTCCCCCAGGGCCAGACATGCTGCGGCCAGCCGATGTTCAACTCGGGTTACCACGCCGGCGCGGCGCGCGTGGCCGCGCGGACCGTCGAGCTGTTCAGGGACGCCGAGCACGTCGTCGTCCCCTCGGGCTCCTGCGCCTACATGGTCCGCCACGAGTACCCGGCGCTGCTCCGCGACACCCCGGCCCGCGCGGAGGCCGAGCGGCTGGCCGGCCGGACGTACGAGCTGTCCCAGTTCCTCGTGCGGGTCCTGGGCAAGACCCGGTTCAAAGCCAGCGTGACCGGGCGGGTGACCTATCACGATTCCTGCCACCTCCTGCGCGGGCTCCGCGAGTCGGAGGCGCCGCGCACGCTGCTCCGGAACCTCGACGGGGCGGAGCTGGTCGAGCTGCCCGGCGGCGACGAGTGCTGCGGCTTCGGCGGCTCGTTCTCGGTGCGCCTGCCGGAGGTCTCCACGCAGATCCTCGACAAAAAGCTCCGGAACATCGAGGCGACCGGCGCCGCGTGCGTCGTCGCGTGCGACTCCGGCTGCCTCATGCAGATGGGCGGAGGGCTCGGCCGCCGGCGGTCGAAAGTCCGCCCGCTGCACCTGGCCGAGCTGCTCGACGGGGACGAGCGGTGAGCGACACGGACCTGTCGGTCCCGTTCCGCCAGCGTGCCGGCAGCGCCCTCGGGGACAAGCACCTGCAGGAGGCGCTGACGATCGCCACCACGAAGTTCATCGGTCTGCGGCGGGAGGCCTTCGGTGAGTTCCCGGAGGGCGAGCGGCTCCGGGACATGGCGCGCGAGATCAAGGAGGCGACGCTTCAGCACCTCGATCGCTACGTCGACCAGCTGATCGACAGCGTCGAGCGCCTCGGCGGCCACGTGCACTACGCGACGACGCCGGAAGAAGCGCGGCGCGTGGTCCTGGACATCGCCGCGCGCACCGGGGCGCGGCTGGCCGTGAAGTCGAAGTCGATGGCGAGCGAGGAGATCCACCTGAACGAGGCGCTCGAGGCGGCGGGCGTGATCCCGATCGAGACCGACCTCGGCGAGTACATCATCCAGCTCGCGCACGAGCGCCCGTCGCACATCATCGCGCCCGCGATCCACAAGACCAAGGGCCAGGTCGCCGACCTCTTCGCGAAGGAGCTCGGGCGGCAGGTGGCGGCCGACCCGGAGGAGCTGACGCGGATCGCGCGCGTGGAGCTGCGCCAGAAATTCCTCGACGCCGATCTCGGGATCACCGGCGCGAACTTCGCCGTCGCCGACAGCGGCACCGTCGTGCTCGTGACCAACGAGGGCAACGGCCGGATGGTCACTTCGCTCCCGCGCGTCCACGTCGCCGTGATGGGCGTCGAGAAGGTCGTGCCCTCGATGACCGACCTCATGGTGTTCCTCCAGATCCTCGCCAAGAGCGCGACGGGCCAGAAGCTGTCGGTCTACACCACGCTCGTCCGCGGGCCGCGGCGGGCCGGCGAGCTGGAGGGCCCCGACGAGTTTCACCTGGTGCTGCTCGACAACGGCCGCATCCGCCAGATCGCGGGCCCGCTCCGCGAGGCGCTCTACTGCCTGCGCTGCGGTGCGTGTCTCAACGTCTGTCCGGTGTACCGGCAGATCGGGGGCCACGCCTACGGCTACACCTATCCCGGGCCGATCGGCATCCTGCTGACCGCGATGCTCGAGGGTCCGGGCTCGGTCAAGGACCTCGCGCACGCGTCCTCGCTCTGCGGGGCCTGCGCCGACGCGTGCCCGGTCCGCATCGACATACCCAGGATGCTCGTCGAGCTGCGCCGGGAGGTCGACGAGGCCCGCATCGCGTCGTGGACAGAGCGTCTCGCCTACCGGCTGATGGAGACGATCCTCGCCAGCCCGACGCTCTATCGATGGAGCAAGCCGCTGGCGCGCCTGCTGCAGCGCCCGTTCGCCCGCGACGGTCGCATCCGCAGCGTGCCCCTGGCCTTCGGCGAGTGGACGCGGACGCGCGACCTTCCCGCCGTCGCGCGCCAAACATTCCAGGAGCGTTGGCCCGAGCTGCAAAACCCGACCGCAACGCCGGGCTCGTCGACCGCAACGGGTGAACCGTGCGACCGGAGCCGGCTCGCTCCTGAGTCAGGCCACCCTCGGCCCAAGCCGGACTCACGGCACCCGTTACAATGACGACGCGTGCAGAGTTCCTCTCGCGCATCCGCACCGAGGTGGGCAAGACCTCGGGCCTCTTCCCCGCGGGGACAGCGCAGCGTCCGTCCGATCCGCGAGCGGTCACCGAGACGATCAAACGGGAGCTGGCCGAGCGGTGGCCGCACGCCCTCGAGCGCTTCCAGCTCGAGTTCGAGCGCGTGGCGGGAGTCTTCCACCGCGCGGCCTCGCTCGTCGCTGTCCCTCAGGTCGTGGCCGGAATCGCGCGCGAGCGCGCGGTGCGGCGGCTCGTGGCCTGGCACGCGCGCGAGCTGGGAGGCGATCTCCTGGACTCGCTGGCGGCGCGCGGGCTCGAGCCCTTCGCGATGCCGCCGGGCGATCTCGACAGCGCGGCGGAGCGCGCCGAGCTGCGCCGGCGCGTCGCCGATGCCGAGCTCGGTCTCACCGGGGTCGATCTCGCGATCGCCGAGACCGGAACGCTCGTGCTCCGGTCCGGCGCGGGGCGTCCCCGCTCGACCTCGCTGCTGCCGGCCTGCCACATCGCCGTCTTCGACCGCACCGCCTTGATCGAGTCGCTGGGCCAGGCCGGGGTCTTCCTCGAGCTCTGGAATCGGGGTGCGCACGAGGATGGGGTCGGCGCGGTCACGAGCTTCATCACCGGGCCGAGCCGGACCGCCGACATCGAGCTCACCCTGACCCGCGGCGTCCACGGCCCCAAGGAGGTCCACGCGATCTTCGTCGACCAGGTGATCCGTGGCTGAGCGCTACTTCACGCCCGCCGAGGTGGAAGCGTTGATCCCGCGGCTCACCCCGATCATGGCGCAGGTGATGGCGGCGCACGCCGAAGCCGCCGAGGCGCGCGACCGGCTTCAGGCCGAGCAGCAGCGGATCGCCGCCGCCGGGGGCGGCGTGCTCGACCGCGCGGCGTGGCAGCAGTCGAAGGAGCGCATCGAGCGGATGACCGGGGAGATCCAGAACGGTCTGGACCAGATCCTCAAGCTCGGGGGCGTCCCCAAGGATCTCGGCCTCGGGCTGGTCGACTTCCTCCATCTGCGGAACGGCAAGGAAGTGAACCTCTGCTGGAAGCACGGCGAGCGCCAGATCCGGCACTGGCACGGACTCGACGAAGGCTACGCCGCGAGAAAGCCGCTCTGATGCCGTACGCCGCCGTGCTCTTCGACCTCTTCGACACGCTCGTCCGCTTCGACCGGGAACGGATGCCCGAAATCCAGATCAATGGCAAGACCGTCCGCTCCTCGGCCGGCATGCTGCACACGATCCTGAGAACGCAGGCGCCTCACATCGGCCTCGAGGCCTGCTACGAGGCGCTCTCCGACAGCTGGCGGGAGGCGGAGCGGCTGCGCGCCCTCGACCACCGCGAGGTGGCGGCGCCCGATCGGTTCGCGCACTTCTTCCGCCGGCTCGGGCTGGACGAGACGACGCTGCCGCCCGGCTTCGGCCGCAGGCTCATCGACGCCCATCGCGGCGCGCTCGGCCGCGCCGCCGAATTTCCCGCGTACCACGGCCCGCTATTGCGCCGGCTCGCGGAACGTTACCGCCTGGCGGTCGTGTCGAACTTCGACTACACGCCGACCGCGCTCGACATCCTGGAGCGCGCCGGCGTCGCCGACCTGTTCGGGACCATCGTCGTGTCGGACGAGGTCGGCTGGCGCAAGCCGCGGCGTGACATCTTCGACGCGGCGCTGAGTCGGCTGGGCGTTCGGGCCGAGGAGTCGCTGTTCGTCGGCGACCGCGCCGACATGGACGTGCTGGGCGCCCAACAGATCGGCATGGACGCGGCGTGGATCAACCGGGACGCCGAGCCGCTGCCGGCGGGCGTCGCGCCGCCCACCTACGAGATTCGCGATCTCCGCGAGCTGGCCGGGATCCTGGGAGTCGAGTCGAGCATCTAAAGGGCAGGGAGAGAACGACGCATGGGAACCGCTCGCAAGGTCGTCATCATCGGGTCGGGCCCGGCCGGCTACACCGCGGCCATCTACGCGGCGCGCGCCAACCTGGCGCCGCTCATGTTGAGCGGTGTGCAATCGGGCGGGCAGCTCACGCTGACGACTCTCGTCGAGAACTATCCCGGGTTCGTGGAAGGCATCCAGGGACCCGAGCTCATGGAGACGATGAAGAAACAGGCCGAGTACTTCGGCACCGAGATGATCGCCGAGGACGTGACCGCGGTGGACTTCTCGAAGCGGCCCTTCGTGGTCGAGACTGACGGTCAGACCTTCGAAGGCCACACCGTCATCGTCGCCACCGGCGCCTCCGCGAAGCTCCTCGGTCTGCCGGCGGAGTCGAAGCTGATGGGACGCGGCGTGTCGACGTGCGCGACGTGCGACGGCTTCTTCTTCAAGGATCAGAACATCATGGTGGTGGGGGGCGGCGACGCGGCGCTGGAGGAAGCGCTCTACCTGTCACGCCTGGGCCGGCGCGTGGACGTCGTCCACCGGCGCGACAGCCTCCGCGGCTCGAAGATCATGCAGCAGCGCGCCTTCAAAAACCCGAAGATCGAGTTCATCTGGGACACGGTGGTCGACGACATCCTGGACGTGGATCGCGGCAAGGTCACGAGCGTGCGCCTGAAGAACTTGAAGACCAACGCGCTCGACGAGCGCCCGGTCGACGGCCTCTTCGTCGCGATCGGCCACCAGCCGAACACCGGGCTCTTCCGCGGCCAGCTCGAGTTGCTGCCCAACGAGTACATCAAGGTCAAACCCGGGACGACCGAGACCAGCGTGCCCGGCGTCTTCGCGGCAGGCGACGTGCAGGACCACGTGTACCGTCAGGCGGTGACGGCCGCCGGCACCGGCTGCATGGCGGCGCTCGAGGCCGAGCGCTACCTGGAGGCCACCCAACCGCACTAGCTGCGGTATCATGGGCGCGTCCGCGGGCTCCAATCGAGGCGCATCACACAAAGGAGAGGACGTCATGGCCGTGTCGGTTACCGTCTACAGCAACGTCGGCTGAGGGCCCTGCCACAAAGCGATGGAGTATCTATCGCAAAAGGGGATCCCGTTCACTGAGCGAAACGTCGGCCGTGATCCCGGTGCGCGCGAAGAGCTGATGGCGCTCGGTCTCATGTCCCTTCCGGTGCTCCTCATCGGCGACAAGCGGCTCACGGGCTTCAATCCGGCCCAGATCGACGCGGCCCTGAGCGCGTCGACGTAAGAGCACGGAGGCGGTATGAATGAACCCTCGGCGGCCAACGTGGACAAGATGTGGGCGTACGCGCGGAAGTACGCCGAGAAGTCCGGCACCTCGCTCCACCCGGACCGCGCCGTCACCGAGACAGTTGTGACGGGGCTCGCCCGGCACATCGAGCAGGTCGGCAAGCCCCTCTGCCCGTGCAACTTCTATCCGGATCCGACCGCCGAGGCGAAGCTGCGCCGCTGGATCTGCGCGTGCGACGAGATGCAGAAGTACAAGTACTGCCATTGCCTCCTCTTCGTGAATCCCGAAGGCCTCCCCATCACGGAGTACTTGCCCGAGGACCACGAGGGGCGGGCCGCCTACGGCGTCGTGCGCGACCCCAACCCCGACAAGGGGCGCGCCATGGCGCGGGTTCTCGACCGGCAGCACACCGAAACCTCGCCGGGGGGCTAGCAACCACCGACGTGGCCCTCGATGCCCTAGGACACCCCGAAGGGCAGCAGCACGAGCTTGTTGATGTGGCTGCTTTGAAGCATCCGCAGGAGCCCGCGGATGCTCGAGAACTCCACCGCGATCTCCAGGCAACACAGGAAGAGCAGGGCGCCGAACGCCGCGGGGTGTCGCTCCGACCACTCGAGCACCCGTGACACGAGCGAGTTTCGCGAGAGTATCTGGTTGACGAGCAGGACCGTGACGATCCCGATCAGCGCCCCCGCCAGGATATCGGTGGGGTAATGGAGGCCGATGTAGATCCTCGGGACGCAGATCACCAGGAGGGCGTGGAGAGAGGCGAGAATCCCCAGCCGGGCCGAGACCACCCACAGGCCGATGGCCAGCGCGAAGAACACGGCGGCGTGACCCGCGGGAAACGACGTCGAGCTCGCATGCACTCCGTCGCCGGACGGTGAGAACGGCGCCTGGAAGACCAGCGTCGGATCCGAGCACGGTCTCGATCGAAACGGCAGCACGGCCCTGAGGACGATGGCCAGGACCACCGTGAGATAGAGGCCAACAAGGGACGTGAGCATCGTCGCGCGCTTCCGCCGGCGGATCGATGGGTCGTCGCTCGGCGCGAACCATAGCCCCCAGAACACAGCGACCATGAGTGCCTGGAGAAAAACGGTGTGCGCCACCTCCCACACCAGCACGTCGAATCCCCAGGACCGCCCCGCGACCCGGTTCAACAGCCTGAGCAGATTCTGGTCGAACTGGACGACCGCGTGGGTGAGACGGGCCGTCGGGTACGCGAGCAGCGCGGACAAGATCAGCAGGCAGACGACCCCCGTGGTCGCAATGCTCATGAGCACCAACACCGAGGGGTGGGAGGGCGACCGATCGACGTCCGAATAGAGCACGTGTCCCTTCACCCAGGGCATGCCTTCATGCTACACGGGGCCACCCCGGGATTCCCCTCGATGTTTCAGAGGGTTTCTGGAAGCCGACGGCGGCGGCGCGCGCTAAGTTCCCGCAAGAAAAGTCTTACCGGCTCCCGGCACGGTGTGACAGAGTCGTAGCGGCAAAAGGAGGGCCCGGTGCGACGTTTGATGCCTGCGGTTCTGCTGAGCTTGGCCATCGCGCTCCTCGCCACCGCGTGCGACCGGGGGCCGGGCGCCAAGGGCGGCGGCGTCGCCTCGATCAAGGTCGTCATCGCGGACTACAGCAAGGACAACACGGGGCCGTTCTGGCGGTCGTTGTCCGAGACGTACACGAAGCAGACCGGCGTCAAGGTCGACCTGCAGGTCATCGACTGGAACTCCATCGACCAGCAGGTCACGACGATGATCCAGAACAACCAGCCGCCGGACGTGCTGAACCTGAACTCCTTCTCCAGCTACGCGAAGGACGGGCTGCTCCACTCCGCCGAGGACGTCCTGTCGGCCAAGACCCGAGACGATTTCCTCGCCGCGTTCGCGCGGGGCGGGGAGTACCAGGGCAAGCTCTACGGCTTTCCGATCCTGTCGAGCGCCCGGGCCTTCTTCTACAACAAGAGTCTCTTCGCGAAGGCGTCGATCGCCGCGCCCCCCAAGACGTGGGACGAGTTCGTCAAGGCCGCGCAGAGGATCAAGGCGCTCGGCAAGGACTCGATCGGCTACGCGCTGCCGCTGGGCCCCGAGGAGGCGCAGGCCGAGTGGTCCATCTGGATGTGGAACAACGGCGGTGACTGGAAGTCCGGCGGCCAGTGGGCGATCGACAGCGAGAAGAACCTCCAGACCTTGAAGTTTCTCGCGGACCTCGCGAACAAGCACAAGGTCACCCAGGTGAACCCGGGAAAGACCAACCGCACCGACGGCGCCTTCCAGCTCTTCAAGGACGGCAAGGTCGGCATGGTGATGGGGTTCAGCCCGTTGGCCAAGCAGCTCGACGCGGAGAGCAAGGTGGACTACGGCGTCACCGAGATGCCGACCAACATCGGCGCGGCAGTGACCCTCGGGGTCGAGGACTACCTGATGGCGTTCAAGAAGAAAGGGAATCAGGAAGCGGTCACGAAGTTCCTCGACCTCTACTATCAACCGGAGAACATCACCCGGTGGATCACCGCCGAGGGCTTCCTTCCGGTGACCAGATCCGGCCTCGACCAGATGCGCTCGAATCCGAAGCTCCAGCCCTACCTCGACGCGCTGCCCAACGCCAAGCTCGTCCCCACGACCGACCCGGCGTGGGACAAGGTCAAGCTCGACGTCCAGCAGAACATCGGGCTGGCGGTGCAGCCCGGCGGCAACCCCAAGCAGGTCCTCGACCAGCTCCAGAAGAACGCCACCGCAGCAGGCGGCCGCTGAGGGACTGGCGAGCGCTCCTCTGGCTCGGCCCGAGCCTCGTCCTCATCGGCGGCGTCGTGGTGTACCCGGCGGCGCGGCTCGTCCAGGCGTCGCTCAGCCAGTACTCGGTCACCGGCCTCTACCAGGGCTGGGTCGGCCCGCGCAATTACGCGCGGCTCCTCCAGCAGGAGGCGCTGGCCACGGTCGTGATGAACACCGTGGTCTGGGTGGCGGTCATCGTCGCGGTGACCCTCTTGATCTCGCTGGCGCTCGCGCAGCTCCTCGACAAGCGCTTCCCGGGCCGGCGGCTCGTGCGGTGGGCGCTGATCGTGCCGTGGGCGGCGTCGCTGATCATGACGTCGAAGCTCTTCGTGTGGATCTACGACTACTATTTCGGGATCCTCAACCCGCTGCTGCAATCGCTCGGGGTCCTCGCGCACCCGGTGGACTGGCTGGGCGACGACTCGACGGTGATGGGGGCGATGATCGCCGTCGGCGTCTTCGTGTCCCTGCCGTTCACCAGCTACGTCCTGCTCGCGGGGCTCCAGACGATCCCCGTCGACGTGTACGAGGCCGCGCGCGTCGACGGCGCCTCGGCGTGGCGCACCTACCGGTCGGTGACCCTTCCGCTGCTGCGACCGGCCCTGCTGGTCGCCGCCGTGCTCAACATCATCTACGTCTTCAACTCGTTCCCGATCGTGTGGACGCTCAACGACCGGAACCCCGGCTTCGGCCACGACACGATGATCACGTACATGTACAAGATCGCCTTCAAGAGCTCGCTCCGCGACGTCGGCCTGGCCGCGGCGCTCGGGGTGGTCAACGTGGCGCTGATCCTGGTGGCCGTGGTCGTCTACCTCCGGACCGTGCGCTGGCAGGAGCCGGAGGCGTGATCGCTCCTCGCCGCGCCCTCGGGCAGCTGGGGCTGGCGGGCGTTGGAACGCTCCTGGCCCTCGCGTTTCTGGCGCCGTACCTCGTGATGCTGCTCACCGCGGCCAAGCCGGAGGCCGAGCTGCGGGTCAGCCCGCCTCGCCTCACGCCGCTCGACTGGCAATGGTCCAATCTCCTCGCGGTGCTGCTCGACGGGGATTTCCAGACCTGGCTGCGTGTCTCGCTCATCGTCGCCATCGCCTCGATGGCGCTCGTCGTGGTGGCCGCCGTGCCCGCCGCGTATTACACGGCGCGCCATCGCTTCCGGGGCCGTACCGCGTTCCTGTTCCTGGTGCTGGTCACCCAGATGTTCTCGCCGACGAGCCTGGTGGTGGGCCTGCATCGCGAATTCTTCGAGCTCGACCTGATCAACACCTACACGGCGCTCATCCTCACCAACGCGGCCTTCAACCTCGCCTTCGCGATCTGGATCCTGCGCGCGTTCTTCGCCTCGATTCCCCGCGAGATCGAAGAGGCGGCGGCGGTCGACGGCTGCGGCCGGGTGCGCGTGCTCTGCCGCATCGTGCTCCCGCTCTCGCTGCCGGGCCTGGTGACGGCGGCGATCTTCGCGTTCATCGCGGCCTGGAACGAGTACATCGTGGCGCTCACCCTGATGACCGACCCGGACAAGAAGCCGCTGACGGTCGGCGTGACGTCCTACGTCACCGCGTACGTGCAGCACTGGAACTCGCTCTTCGCGGCCTCGATCATCGCGATCGTGCCGGTGGTCGTGCTGTTCGCGCTGATCGAGCGCTACCTGGTCGGCGGCCTCACCGCCGGCAGCGTGAAGTAGAGGCAGGCTGCTGAAAACGGCCCATCTGCTTCGTTGGCGCCCTCGGCTGCACGCTCACCGTACTCGAAGTACGGCTCGCATGCAGCCTTCGAGCGCCGCCTCGCATCTGAGCCTTTTTGAGCAGCCTGCAGCTAGGTGCCGACACGGAGCGGGGCGGAGAGGTCTTTCAGCAGGGCGATCGTCGAGAGGTACGAGAGCTTCCCCGTCCGCGGATTCTCGGAGGGGACGTTCTCGATCTCGATCGAGAGCCGGCCGAACTCGCCCTCCACGGTGATCCGGTGGCGGTTCAGCGGTCGCTCCGGCGAGGCGAAGATCTTGATGCGCGTCTTCTCGGGACCGATTCCGGCCAGGGAGAGCGCGGCGACGACGTTCACGTTCGCCGGGAACGCCCGGCACGCCTCGGTCGCGGGCCCCTCGAAGATCAGCGTCTCGCGCGTGATCGCGTCGAGGTCGATCTTCTGCTGCTCGATCCAGGGCGCGCCGGCGAGCCCGCGCGGCGGCTTGCGGCTCTCCATCGTGACCGACGTGATCGCGCCGATGCGGGCGCCCTTGACGCCGTCGAGGCCGGCGATCGCGCCCGAGGGCACGAGGATGCGGCAGTGGTTGGCCGCCGCCAGATCCACCCAGTCCTGGCGACCCAGCAGCCCGCCACACGAGAGCACGACGAGGTCGCGGCCCGCCTTGAGCGTCTTGGGGGCGATCTCCTCGAGATGCTTCCCCGTCGACGCCTCGACGACGAGATTCGAAGCCTCGACGAGGTCGTCGAGCGAGAGGAACGGCGCCGGGGAGTGCAGGTCCTTCAGGAAGCGTTCCGCCTTGGCGCGGTCGCGCGCCGTGGCGCCGATGAGTCGGAGGCCGGATATGCCCTCGTCCAGGGCGCGGCAGACCTGCCGGCCGATCGCGCCGAGCCCGACCACGCCCACGTCCATCGTGGGCGCATGGTATCATGCCGCCAGACACTCGAATGACGGCCGCGCATGATCTGCGACAGCCGCTCGAGCGGCTCTACCGCGAGTTCGACTACACGAGCCGAGTCGAGCTCGACGCGATCCGATTTCCCCTCCGGTACCCGGACCCGCGCGACCGCGAGATCGTCGCGCTGCTGAGCGCCTGCCTGGCCTACGGCCGCGTCGATCTCTTCAGCGGCGCCCTCGAGGGCGTGCTCGCGACGATGGGGCCGTCGCCCGCCGCCTTCGTCACGGGCTTCGATCCGCGCCGCGACTCGGGCGCCTTCGCCGATTTCTGGTACCGCTTCAACCGCCCGCCCGACCTCGCCGCCTTCTGCATCGCGGCGCGCGACCAACTCGCCCGGTTCGGCACGCTCGAGAAGTGCTTCGTCGCCGGCGACGGGGACGGGCACGGGCCCATCGGCCCGACGCTGGAGCGCTTCGCCCGGAACTTCCTGGAAGCGGACCTGAGCCCCGTGTTCCGGCGCGGGCGGATCTCGCGCGGCTATCGCCATCTGTTCCCGCTACCCTCGGTCGGCGGCCCCTGCAAGCGCCTGCATCTGTTCCTGCGCTGGATGGTCCGTCGCGAGCCGCCGGACTTCGGCCTGTGGACCTCGATCTCGCCGTCCCGGCTGCTGATGCCGATCGACACGCACATCGAGAACATCAGCCGGTCGATCGGCCTCACCCGCCGGCGCTCGCGGAACTGGCGGATGGCCGAAGAGATCACCCAGAAGCTCGCGGCGATCGATCCGGCCGACCCGGTGAAGTTCGACTTCGCGCTCTGTCACAAGCGGATGTCGGGCGACTGTCTTGACCGGCGCGACGCCCTCGTCTGCGCGCCCTGCGGCCTCAAGCCCGTCTGCCGCCACTGGCGGGGAGGCCGGCGCCGTGCCTGATCCGGCCCTGGTCGTCGTCGGCCTCGTCCTGGGGGCCGCCCTCGCCTGGCTGGTGGCGCGCGCGCACTTCGGGTCGAGGCTGGCGTCGCTCGACGCGCTGGTCCGCGAGCTGCGCGAGCAGCGGACGGCGCGGGAAGGCGAGGCCGCCGCGCTCCGCTTGCGCCTCGAGCGAGAGCAGCGCGAGCGCGTCGAGGCGAGCGCGCGGCTCGAGGCGACCCGCCAGAACGTCGAGGACCAGCGTCGGCTCCTGGACGAGGCCGGCGCCGACCTCACCCGGACCTTCGAGACACTGAGCGGCGACGCCCTGCGCCGGAGCAACGAGGAGTTCCTGGCGCTGGCCGAGGAGCGGCTGGGCCACCGGCAGAAGGAGATCGACGCGAGCGTCACGCCGTTGAAGGAGGCGCTCGCGCGCTACGAGGCGGGGATTCGCGAGCTGGAAAAGGCGCACGACCAGGCGTACGGCGGCCTGCGGAGCGAGGTGGAGACGCTGGCGAGGTTGAGCGAGCGGCTCCGCGGCGAGACCGGCAACCTCGTGACGGCGCTTCGCTCGCCCCAGGTGCGCGGGCGATGGGGCGAGATCACGCTCCACCGGGTCGTCGAGCTGGCCGGGATGACGGGCCATTGCGACTACGTCGAGCAGGTCACGGTCGAGCGAGACGAGGGCCGACTGCGTCCCGACATGATCGTGCGCTTGCCCGGGGGCCGCGACATCGTGGTCGACGCCAAGGTGCCGCTCGCCGCCTATCTGGAAGCGGTGGGGGCCTCGAGCGACGAGGAGCGCGCGGCCGCGCTCTCCCGTCACGCGAAGCAGGTGCGGGAGCACATGACCGCGCTGGCCGCCAAGGCGTACTGGGAGCAGTTCCCGTCGGCGCCCGAGCTCGTCGTCATGTTCATTCCCGGCGAATCCTTCGTCGGCGCCGCGGCCGTGGCCGATCCCGCTCTCATCGAGGACGGCATGGCGAAGCGGGTCGTGGTCTCGACGCCCACGACGCTGATCGCGTTGCTGCGGGCCATCGCCTACGGCTGGCGTCAGGAGCAGGTCGCCGCCAACGCCGAGCAGATCAGGAGTCTCGGCAGCCAGCTCTACGATCGTCTGCGGACGCTGGCCGGCCACTTCGACGCGCTCGGCGGTTCGCTCGCCCGCGCCGTGAACGCCTACAACGGCTTCGTCGGCTCGATGGAAACGCGAGTGCTGCCGGCGGCCCGCCGCTTCCGCGATCTCGGCGCCACCGGGGGCGAGGAGATCCCGCCGCTGCCGGCCGTCGAGCAGGCGCCGCGCCAGCCGGACGCGCCGGAATTTCCTCGCCAGCTCACGACGAGCGAGGTCCCGCCCGAAGAGGTCCGATGAGGACGAGTAGGGTATGATCGGTCCATGACGCCGCCCATCCCGATCCAGGTTTACGGAATCAACCTCCTGGTCCGCCTGATGGCCGAGGGCCCTGCCGATGTTCGCGTCCACTGTCCGAAGGGCTCGCCGATCCGCTACGGCGAGGTGATCGCGCGGGGCGACGGATTCGACGAGGGCGCCAACGCGTTCCGCGAGATGCCGGACCTCAAGGCGGTGGTCGCGTTCGAGGAGTCGGCCGAAGAGGTCGAGGGACATTACTTCTACATCGCCGGCGAGGAGTACCGCGTCATCCGCCTCGACTCGATCATCCTGTCCTTCCCGCACGAGTAGCCCCGCGTGGCTCGCAGCCCCGCCGCGGCGGTGAACGCCGCGCTGGCCTGTATCGACCGAGACGAGCTGGTGGAGCTCACCCGCGAGCTCATCCGGATTCCAAGCGTCGTGCGGCCCGGCGATCCGGCGTCCACCGAAGCCCCGGTTGCCCGCCACGTCGAGCAGTGGCTCGCCAAGCACGGGCTCGATCTCGAGGTCCAGGAAGTGGCGCCGGGTCGACCGAACGTCGTCGCGTGGCTCGGCGAGACCGAAGAGGGCCCGAGCCTTCTCCTCGAGGGCCACACCGACGTCGTGACCGAAGGCAACCCCGCCGAGTGGACGCACGCGCCCTTCGCTGCCGACCTCGTCGAGGGCCGCATCTACGGTCGGGGAGCCGCGGACATGAAGAGCGGCCTGGCGGCGGCCATGGTCGCCGCCGCCGCCATCAAGCGGAGCGGCGCCTCGCTCCGCGGGCGCCTCGTCGTCGGCGCGCTCGTCGACGAGGAAGGCGACATGCTCGGGGTCAAGCACTTGTGCACGACCGCGATCGGCCGCGGGCTCACCGCGGCGATCATCTGCGAGCCCGAGCAGAACGAGCTCTGCCTCGAGCAGCGCGGTGTGGTCTGGGCACGCGTCGCGATCCGCGGCCGCATGGCTCACGGGGCGATGCCGGAGGTGGGCGTGAACCCTATCACCGCGCTCGGGGCGCTGCTGCACGAGGTGCCGGCGCTCGAGCGGCGCCTCCGCAAGCTCTGCCGCAAGAGCCCGCACCTCCGTCAGCCCACGGTGACGCCGACGATCGTCCGCGCGCCCCTGCAGGGGGTCGAGCAGGCGAACGTGATTCCCTCCGGCGCCCGGGCGCTCCTCGACGTGCGGCTCACGCCCGGCCCCGACGAGGCCGCGGTGGCGCGTGAGATCGACGCCGCGTGTCGCGCGGCGATGGCGCGCTGCCCCGGGAGCACGATCGACTGGGAGCCGGTGAACGGCTTCAGGCTGGCGACGCGAGTCGAGCGCAGTGAGCCGCTGGTGCGCGCGATGGTCAGGGGCGTCCGGCAGGCGACCGGACGGCGCGCCGTCTTCGGCGGCGTGCCCGGCTCGACGGACGGGACCATTCTCCGCATGCAGCTCGGCATTCCGATCGTCACCTGCGGGCCCGGCAACCGCCAGATCCCCCACCAGGCCGACGAGTACGTCGAAATCGACGAGCTGGTCGACGCGGCGAGGATTTATGTCGCCTCGGCTCTGAATTTTCTTCGCTGATGTCCGACGGCGCCCCCCGCCTCCGCCGCGTCGAAGCGTTCCCCGTGCAGCACGAGGGCCGGAGCTGTGTGGCCCTTCGCGATCCTGCCGGCTACACCGACTCGATCGTGCTACTGCACGGGCCACTCCTGGAGATCGTGTCGCTGTTCGACGGTGAGCACACGGTCGCCGACATCCAGACGGCCGTGATGCGCCGCCACGGCGGCGCGCTGATCGAGCGGCAGCAGATCGAGGAGATCGCCGAGGCGCTCGATCAGCAGGGGTTTCTCGAGAGCCCTGGCTTCGACGCGCGGCGGGCCTCTATCGACGGCGACTACCTGGCCGCGCCGACGCGCCGGGCGACCCACGCCGGCGGCGGCTACCCCGGAGAGGCCGAGGAGCTGCGGACGATGATCGACGGGTTCTTCGCTACGCCGGAGGGACCCGGCCCGATCGCCGGATACGAGACGGATGGCCCCCGGGTGCGGGCCGTGATCGCGCCCCACATCGACTTCCACCGCGGCGGCCCGGCGTACGCGTGGGCCTATCGCGACGTCGCCGAGCGGTGTGACGCGGACCTGTTCGTGATCTTCGGCACCTGTCACACCGGGATGGCGCATCCCTGGGCTCTCACGCGCAAGGACTACGAGAGCCCGCTGGGCGCCGCGCAGGTCGACCGCGACTTCGTCGAGGCGCTGGCCGCGCGCGCCCAGCAGGACTGCTTCGGCTCGGAGCTGGCGCACCGGACCGAGCACTCGATCGAGTTCCAGGCCGTGTGCCTCCGCTACCTCTACGCCGACCGTCGCGACATCCGGATCGTGCCGGTGCTGGCGAGCTTCGCCCACGAGGCGATGCTCGAGGGCAAGCGGCCCGACGACGACCCGCGCGTGCCGAGGTTCCTCGATGCGCTGGCCGACACGATCGCGGCGAGCGGGCGCCGGGTGGCCCTGGTGGCGGGCGCGGACCTGGCTCACATGGGGCCGCGCTTCGGCGACCCCGAGCCCGTCTCGGCGCCGGAGCTCGCGCGTATCGAGCGCGAGGATCGCGAGATGCTCGAGCCGGTGGCCGCCGGCGACGCACAGGAGTTCTTCGACTCGGTGGCGCGCGACGGCGACCGCCGACGCATCTGCGGCCTCTCGCCGATCTACGCCGTGCTGAAGGCGCTCGGCGGCGGCGGCGGCCGCGTGAAGCGCTACGATCAATGGCCCGATCCTCAGGGCGTCGTGTCCTTCGCCAGCGTCTCCTTCCAATGACGGATCAATGGCAGCTGCCGAAGCTGCGGGTCGACGTGAACGGCGACTGGTACGATGACGACGTGCAGATCACTCATCCGGGGATCCTCGCGAATCTCCGCTCCGGCCTCCGCCGCGACGGCCAGGGGTATTTCATCCAGACCCGCGTGCGGATTCCGGTCGCCGTCGCCGACGTCCCCTTCGTCGTCGCCCGCCTCCAGCGCCGCGATGACGTGCTCAACGTGGTCCTCATCGACGACACGAGCGAGGACGTCGATCCGGACACCCTGCGCATCGGCCCCGACGACGTCCCGTATTGCGCCGTCAAGGGCGGCGCCTTCGAGGCCCGGCTGAGCCGCGCGGCCGCGTTCCAGCTCCTCGCGCTCGCCGACTACGACGAGGGCACGGGGCGCGGTACGCTGCGTCTGGGCGAGCGGCGCTATGCGCTGGAGCGCGGCAGGTGATCAGGGGGCTCGTCGTCATCGTCGTGCTGGCGCTCACGGTCACCGGCGCCGCCTGGTGGCTCTGGGCTGACGATCAGGGCGTCGCGCTCGACGCGATCGGTGACCAGAACCAGACCGTGGCCCGCGGCCAGCTGCCCGTCTTCGCGGCCAGGGGAGACGCGGCCAGGCTGTACACGTTCGCGGTGGAGAATCCCGAGACGCTCGGGTCGATCCCGTGCACGTGCGGCTGCGAGCGGTTCGGCCACGTCTCGAACCGCGCCTGCTACATCAAGGACGAGCGGGCGGGTCGGGTCACGTTCACGAGCCACGCCGCGACCTGAACCCTCTGCCTCGACATCACGCGGGACGTGATGCGGATGAAGGCGGAGGGAAAGCCGCTGGCCGCGATCCGGGCAGCCATCGACGCGAAGTACCTCAAGTTCGGGACCCCGACGCCGACGCCGCGGTAGTATCCTCCGCGCCATGAACGTCGCCGCGGTGCTGATGGAGATTCTCCGGTCGGCCGGTGTGCGCCGTCTCTTCGGCAATCCCGGCACGACCGAGCTGCCCTTCCTCGACGCGCTGCCCGATTCCGGCCTCGAATACGTCGTGGGGCTCCAGGAGGCGACCGCGGTGGCGGCGGCCGATGGCTACGCCCAGGCCTCGGGAGAGGTGGCCGTCGCCAACGTGCACGTCGCTCCCGGCCTCGCGAACAGTCTTTCGATCCTCTACAATGCGGCGCGAGCCAAGACGCCGCTGCTCCTGACCGCGGGCCAGCAAGATACGCGGTTCCTCGTGGACGATCCGATCCTCGCGGGAGACCTGGTCCGGATGGCCGAGCAGTTCACCAAGTGGTCGTACGAGATCCGCGGAGCCTCGGAAGCCCCCGCGGTGATGCGACGCGCGCTCAAGGTCGCGCTGACGCCGCCCACCGGACCGGTGTTCCTCTCGCTGCCGATGGAGCTGATGGGCGCCGGCGTCGAGGACACCGGCGCCGGTCCACCGCCCATCGCCTCCCGCACTCGAGGGGAACCCGGCGCAATCGGCCGAGCCGCCGAGCTGCTCGCGGGAGCGCGGGCGCCGATCGTCATCGCCGGAGACGGCGTCGCGCGGTCGGGCGCCGTCGTGGAGCTGACCGAGCTCGCCGAGCTGATCGGCGCGCGGGTCCACGGCGAGCCCGTGTACCGTCGCACCAGCTTCCCGGGCAACCACCCGCTCTGGCGGGGCGGCCTGTTTCCCTCGCCGCTGGCCGTGCGGAAAGCGCTCGAGGAGTGCGACGCGCTGCTCGTGGTCGGCGCCAACGTGTTCACCTGGTTCCTCCACACCGAGGGCACGCCGTTTCCACGCGGTCTCCAGGTCGTTCAGATCGACGACGACCCGTGGGAGATCGGCCGCAGTTACCCGGTGGCGCTGGGCATCGTCGCCGACCCGCGCGCCGCGATCGCCGACCTCGCCGCGGCGCTGCGGGCGCGGCTCGGCGAGGCCGAGCGACGCGCGGCGGCGGGGCGCGTCGAGAAGATCGGCAAGGCGCGGAGCGAGCTGATGGCTCGCTTGAAGGCGACCGCCGAGGCGGAGGCCGAGCGTAGGCCCATCGGCCAGGCGCACCTCATGCACACGCTGGCGTCGCTGCTCCCCGCCGAGGGGATCGTCGTCGACGAGTCGGCGACCTCGCTGCCGTTCGTGCTGCGCTACATGCCGTTCTCCGCACCGGGGTCGTTCTACGGCAGCAAGACCGGCACCCTCGGCTGGGGAATGGGCGCGGCCATCGGCGTTCAGCTCGCCTCGCCCGGCCGAAAGGTCGTCGCCACGATCGGCGATGGCTCGGTGATGTACGCGCCGCAGGCGCTGTGGACCGCGGCGCACTACCGACTGCCGATCACGTACGTGGTTCCGAACAACGCGTCCTACGCGATCCTCAAGTCCGGCATGCTGAGCCTCGGCCTGGGCTCGGCCAAGCGCGGCATCTACCCGGGCATGGATCTGGTCGAGCCGGAGATCGACTACGCGGGCCTCGCCCGCTCGCTCGGCGTGCGTGCCGAGCGCGTCGACAAGCCGGGCGATCTGCGGGACGTGCTCGCGACCTGCCTCGCCGACGCCGGACCGACGCTCGTCGACGTCGCGATCGACCGAGGATTCAGGTAGTGCGAGCCGCAGCCGCAGGCGAGGCGAGCCTATGATTCCTGAAGGAACGATGGCGCTGCGAACGGGCGGTGAGTGGGTGGTCGACGCGCTGCGCGCCGAGGGCGTGCGTCACGTCTTCGGGATTCCCGGCGTGCACAACCTGGCGATCTACGACGCGCTGCTGCGGCAATCGGAGATCACGCACGTGCTGGCCCGTCACGAGGCGGGCGCGGGCTTCATGGCCGACGGCTACGCGCGCGCCTCCGGTCGACCCGGGGTGGTGGTCGTGACGACGGGACCCGGGGCGACGAACGCGTTGACGCCGCTGGTCGAGTCGTACGCCGGGTCGATGCCGATCGTGCTGGTGATGTCGGACGTCGCGTCCCCGCTGGTCGGGCGCGACATCGGCGCGCTCCACGAGGTGCCGAACCAGATCGACTGCTTCAAGCCGGTCACGCGCTGGGCCGAGGCGGTCACCGAGGCCGGCGCCATCCCGGCGACGGTGCACGCCGCCTTCGATCTGCTGCGCACCGGCCGACCCGGGCCGATCGCGATCTCGATCCCGAACGACTTCCTGACGGCTCGCGTTGAATCGCCACAGCAGAGCGGGGGCCACGGTCGCCGCCCGCCGTGTCACGTCGAAGACATTCGCCAGGCCGCACGTCTGCTCGGCAGCGCCGCCCGGCCGCTGATCATCGCCGGCGGCGGCGTGATCGCGGCGGGTGCCGAGGGGCAACTGGTCGGCCTCGCGCGACGGCTCGGCGCGCCCGTGATCACCACCGTCATGGGCCGCGGAGCGATCAGCGAGCGCGATCCCTTGTGGCACGGGGTCCTGCCGAACAGCCGCGCCACGGAGGCCGCGATCAAGGCCGCGGACGTCGTCCTCGCCGTCGGTTGCCGCTTCGCGCACCGGTCGACGCAGGGCCTGCTCCTGAACCTCTCCTTCCACCCCGCGCAGGCGCTGATCCATCTGGATCTCGACCCGACCGTCATCGGGCGCCTCTTCAAGCCGCAGCTCGCGATCGTCGGCGACGCCCGGGACGGGCTCGAGGCGCTGCTCCGCGAGCTCGGCCCCGGCGATGCGCGCAGCGGCTGGGATCACGGCTGGCGCGAGGGGCTCCGCTCCGCGGCGAGCTCTCGCTACACCGACGCGGTCGCTCGGCTCATCGAAAGCCTGCGCGCGGCGCTGCCGGACGACGCCATCGTCGTCAACGACCAGACCGGGATCAATTACTGGATGGAGTGGCGCTTCCCGGTCGTGCGGCCTCGGACCTTCCTCTACCCAGTGGGCTCGGCGACCCTCGGCTACGGCGTGCCCGCGGCGATCGGTGCCAAGATCGCCCATCCCGAGCGTCCGGTCGCTTGCGTCGTGGGCGACGGCGGGTTCATGTACTCGGTGAACGAGCTGGCGACGGCGGTGAAGTATCGGCTCCCCCTCGTGTTTGTCGTGATGAACGACGACCGCTACGGCGCGATCAAGTGGCTCCAGGAAACGATGTTCGAGGGACGGTGGGGCGAGGCCGACCTGGCGAATCCCGACTTTCCCGCGCTGGCGCGAGCCTTCGGCGCGCGCGGCGAGCGTGTCGCGGGCGTGGAGTCGCTGCCGGACGCGATCGCGCGGGCGCTCGCCGCCGACGGGCCGGTCGTTCTCGAGCTGCGCATCGCGATCGACCCGCCCTGGGAGCTCTAGCACCGCTCTTAAGCATCGGCGAATCCTGCGATCCCGCGGCTCTTGCCGTATCGAAAGCTGGGCGCTGACTCGCGCGACCACCAAGCGGTAGAATTCTCTCAGGAGGAGAAGGATGACGGTCGCCCTGACGAAGCGTCGGTTCACTGTAGAGGAGTACCACCGGATGGCCGAGGTCGGCATCTTGACGGACGAGGACCGGGTCGAGCTGATCGACGGAGAGATCGTGGAGATGACGCCGATCGGAGGCCGGCACGCCTGGTGCGTCATGTTCCTGAACGAGTTCTTCGTGAAGAACCTGACCGATCGAGCTCTCGTGTCGCCCCAGGGCCCGCTCCGGCTCGGAAGACAGACGCAGCTCCAGCCCGACCTGGCGCTGCTGCGGCCACCCCGCGACGCGTACCGCAAGACCGTGCCGGCATCCGCGGACGTCCTTCTGATCATCGAGGTGGCCGACACGTCGCTGGAGCGTGACCGAGCGATCAAGCTTCCGCGATACGCCGCCCTCGACGTCCGTGAAGTGTGGATCGTCGACGTCGAGAGCCAGGCCGTTGAGGTCTGCCGCACGCCGACCCCTTCGGGCTACCAGGACGCGCAGCGCGTGGGGCTCGACGGCCACGTGAGCCCCGCGGCCTTTCCCGATCTCCGCGTGTCGGTCGCCGAGCTCCTCGGCTGACGCCGCGCCGCTACTTTCCGTGGAAGAGGTTGAGCGCCGATCCCTTCCGGAACCACTCGAGCTGAGACGTCGAGAACGAGTGGTTGAGCCGTAGCGTCTCGGTCGTGCCGTCGGCGTGCTTGATCAGGCACTCGACCGGCTTGCCCGGCGCCATGTCGCGCAGCCCGAGCAGGCTGATCCGGTCGTCCTCACGAATCCGATCGTAGTCGGCCGGGCTCTGGAACGTCAGGGCCAGGAGACCCTGCTTCTTCAAGTTCGACTCGTGGATCCGGGCGAAGCTGCGGACGATGACCGCCGCACCGCCCAGGAGCCGGGGACAGAGCGCGGCGTGCTCGCGGCTCGAGCCCTCGCCGTAGTTCGCGTCGCCGACGACGGCCCACTTGACGCCCTTGGACTTGTAGTCGCGGGCGATCGCCGAGATGGCCTGGCCGGTGGTACCGGTGAGGACGTTCTTACCCTTGCCGGCCTCGCCGGTATAGGCGTTGATCGCACCCATGAACATGTTGTCGCTGAACTTGTCCAGGTGTCCCCGGAAGCGCAGCCAGGTGCCGGCCGGCGAGATGTGATCGGTCGTAGTCTTGCCCTTGGTTTTGATCAGGACGGGCATGTCCGCGAAGTCCCGGCCGTCCCACGCGGGCCACGGCTCCATCAACTGCAGCCGCTGGCTCCTCGGATCGACCTTCAGCATGATCGCGCTGCCGTCAGCGGGCGGCGCGACGTACACGGGCCGGCCGCGGTCGAAGCGCGCCGCCGGCACCTCCGGCGCCGTCCCCGGGGGGGACAGCTTGAACGCCTTGCCGTCGGCCCCCGTGAGCGAGTCGGTCAGCGGGTTGAACGACAGCCGTCCGGCCACCGCCATCGCGGTCACGATCTCGGGGCTGCCGATGAAATTCATCGTGGTCGCCACGCCGTCGTTGCGCGCCGGGAAGTTCCGGTTGTAGGAGGTCACGATGGTGTTGGGTGCGGCCGTCTCCGACGAGGCGCGCCGCCACTGGCCGATGCACGGCCCGCACGCGTTCGCCAGCACGACGCCGTTGATGTCCTTGAGCGACTGCATCTGTCCGTCGCGCTCGATCGTGGCGCGCACTTGCTCCGAGCCCGGCGTGACCAGGAACGGCACCGTCGCCGTGAGCCCGTGCGCCTTCGCCTGCTCGGCGACGTCGGCCGCCCGGCTCATGTCTTCGTAGGACGAGTTGGTGCAGCTGCCGATCAGCGCGTTCGAGATCTTGTCCAGGAACGCGTTCTTCGGGTCGGCCACCTCGGCGGCGAGCTTGCCGATCGGACGCGCGCGATCGGGGGAGTGAGGCCCGACCACGTACGGCTCGAGCTTGGAGAGGTCGAGCGCGATCACCCGGTCGTAGTGCTTCTCCGGGCTCGCCTCGACCTCCTTGTCCGGCGCCAGCAGGTGAGGATAGCGCTCGGCGATCGGTACCAGCTCGCCCCGGCCCGTCGCTCTGAGATACGTGCCCATCTTCTCGTCGGACGGAAACATGGAGGTCGTCGCACCCAGCTCGGCGCCCATGTTGGTGATCGTCGCCTTGCCGGTCGCGCTGATGGTCCTGGCCCCGGGGCCGATGTACTCGACGATCGCGTTGGTGCCGCCGGCGACCGTCAGCTGCCCGGCCACGTAGAGGATCACGTCCTTGGGCGCCG
>QHSL01000034.1 GCA_003220435.1 Candidatus Rokuibacteriota bacterium
CCAGCTCGACGCAGTCGCGAGCGTGCCATAGAAAGCCATGAAGTCCGGGAAGGGCTCGTGGAGATGGAAGCGCACGCGGTGGGCGTCGACGATCTCGATGTCGCGCACCTTCTCCTTGAGGACCCGCGAGCTCTTGGCGCGCAGGAAGCTGAACTTCACGTCCTCGGCGGTGAACGGGTCCCCGTTGTGGAACTTCACGCCCTGGCGCAGCTTGAAGTCGTAGGTCTTCTGATCGGGGCTGAGCGTCCACGACTCGGCCAGGCTGGGCGTCATGATGTTGCCGGGCATCGGCTTCACCAGCGCGTCGTGGAGCGCGTACTGGATCCAGAACGGGGTGATGAAGCCCATCACCTCTCCCGGGTCGAGCCACGCCGGCGCGACCGTCACGTACAGCGCCCAGCGCATCTCGCCTTCCGGCTTCGGCTGCGCGTCGGCTCGATCGGCGAGGGCGACGCCGAGCGCGGCGCACACGAGCAGAACGGGCACCGCCACGGTGAACGTGCGGGCAAGGGTCCGCGTGATGTCCAAGGTGCGTTCCTCCGTCAGGAGCGAAGCGTCAGACGACGGCCTCCTTGCGGAGGACGCCGATCTCGTCAGTGGAATAGCCCAGCTCGCGCAGGATCTCGTCGGTGTGCTCGCCGTGGATGGGCGCGGCGCGGCGGATCGCCCCCGGCGTGCGGGAGAGCGTGGCCGGCAGGCCCTGGACGAGCATCTCGCCCCGCTCGGGATGGCGCACGGGCTGCGCCAGCCCGTTGTGCTTCACCTGGGGATCCTCGAACACCTGCTGGATGTTGTAGATCGGCCCGGTGGGTACGCTCGCCTTGTTGAGGATCTCGATCCACGCGGCGCTCGTCTTCTTCACGAGCACGCGGTCGAGCTCGGCGTTCATCTGCTTGCGGTTCTTGGACCGGTCGCCGAGCGTCTTGAACCGCGGATCGTCGATCAGCTCGGGAGCGCCGATCGCGGTGCAGAGCCGCCGGTACATGGTCTGTCCGGAGGCGGCGATATTGATGTGGCCGTCGGACGTCGTGAAGACACCGGTCGGGATGCCGGTCGGGTGATCGTTGCCCGCCTGCGGCGCGATCTCGCCGTCGACGAGCCAGCGCGCCGCCTGGAAGTCGAGCATCGTCACCATCGCCTGCAGGAGCGACGTGTGAACCCACTGGCCCTGGCCCGACCGCTCGCGCTCGAGCAGCGCGACCAGGATGCCCTGGGCGAGGAAGAGCCCCGCCGTGAGGTCGGCCACCGGGATGCCGACCCGCACCGGCCCCTGACCGGGCAGCCCGGTGATCGACATGAGCCCGCCCATGCCCTGGGCGATCTGGTCGTAGCCCGGCCGCTCGGCGTAGGGGCCCGTCTGGCCGAAGCCCGAGATCGAGCCGTAGACCACGCGCGGGTTGACCTTCGAGAGCGCCTCGTAGTCGATCCCCAGCCGCTTCTTCACGTCCGGCCGGAAGTTCTCGATGACGACGTCGGCGCGCGCCGCCAGCTTCTTGATGACCTCCACGCCGCGCGGGTGCTTGAGATCGAGCGTCATCGAGCGCTTGTTCCGGTGCAGGTTGAGGAAGTCGAACCCGAGCGCGGTCGAATCGCCCTCGATCTCCTCGCGCGCCTCGATCTTGATGACGTTCGCTCCCATGTCGGCGAGCTGGCGGACGGCGGTCGGGCCAGAGCGGGCGCGGGCGAGGTCGATGACCGTGAACCCTTCGAGCGGTAGTGGCATCAGTGTCTCTCCGCGGGAAGAATGGCCGAGCCCGTCTGCGACGCGGGATTGCGCCGCGGCCATTTGCCGGCGTCCACCGCCGTGAGGAAATCGAGCACGGCGCGGTTGAACGCCTCGGGCTCCTCGAGGTTGATCGCGTGGCCCGACTTCGGCAGCACCACCAGCCCCGACGTCGGGATCTTGCGCTTCATGAAGATCGCCGGCTCGAGACAGGGATCGTCCTCGTCACCGGTCATGATCAGGGTCGGCACCTCGAGCTTCGCCAGCCGATCGCCCAGGTCCATGATCGACGGGCGCCGGAGCTGGACGCCGCGCTGGGTGAGGGCGTGACCGCGCGCCGAGCCTTCCGCGAGCTGCCGGTGGAACTCGCGCCAGCTGTGCGGATCCTTGTCCATGAGCTGGACACGGGTCGGCCCCTTGGCGTAGAAGTCGGCGGTCTTCGCCATGCCGTCGTCCTCGAAGCGCTTCACCACGGCTTCCGAGTCGCGCAGGAACTTCTCCCGCTCGCCGGACGCGCTGCCGTAGCCGGCGCCGGCGACCACGAGCGAGAGCGCGCGATCCGGGTGCTTGAGGCCGAAGTGGAGCGTCGCGTAGCCGCCCATCGAGAGGCCGCAGACGTGAGCCTTGGCAATCTTCAGCGCGTCGAGCACGCCCCGGATGTCCTCGGCGGCACGATCTTGCGAGTAGGCCTCGGCGCCTTCGGGCACGTCGGACGGCGGATAGCCGCGCGCGTTGAAGGCGATCGTCCGGTAGCGACGCGAGAAGAACCGCACTTGCGGATGCCAGCTGCGGTAGTCGCCCGCGAACTCGTGGACGAAAACGAGCGGCTGTCCCGCGCCTTCCTCCTCGTAGTACAGATTGACGGCGTCGACTCGCGCGGTCGGCACGCTAGGCTCTCATTCCGTCCAGCCGAAGTTCGCCTTGACGATGTCGAACGTCTTCTTGCCGGCGGGCAGCTGCGCCGTCACCCGGTCGCCCACGCTCTTGCCGATGAGCGTGCGGGCCAGCGGCGCCAGCACGGAGATGCGGCCCCTGGCCGGGTCCGCCTCGTCGGAGCCCACGATCTGATAGCGGATCTCCTTGCCGCCCTCTTCCTCCAGCAGCACCGTCGAGCCGAACGTGACGCGGTCGCCCGACGTCGGCGGCTCGATGACCTCGGCGTTCCCGACCTTCACCTCGAGCTCCGCGATGCGCCCCTCGACGAAGCTCTGCTTTTCACGCGCGGCGTGGTACTCGGCGTTCTCGGAGAGGTCGCCGTGGGCGCGCGCTTCGGCGATCGCCTTGGTGATGGCGTGCCGGTCGACGCGCTTGAGCCGATCGAGCTCGTCGCGCAGCTTCTCGAAGCCGGGGCGTGTCATCGGTGTCCGCTGGACGGACATGGCCCTAACCTTAGCACGAGCCCGAGAGCGGCAGCCCGGGCTCAGCCCCTCCGCGACGCGGGCAGGTGCGTCTCGATCTTCGCGTTGGTGCGTGCGCCGGCGAGCCAGGACTCCCAGGCGAGGCTCTGCTTCTGGGCGAGGATCTCCTTCTGGATCTTGTCGCGCTCCGCCTGGAGACCACCCATGTCGGGCAGCACGCGCTCCAGCACCTTGAGCACGTAGTAGCCCTGCTGCGCCTTGACCGGGGCGCTCAGCTGGCCGGCCGGCGTCTGGAGCGCCGCCAGCATCGCGTCGCCCGGCAGCCGGTCGGCCGGCTTCGCGCGCGAGAAGCGCGGGGTCTCGCCGGCGGTGGCGCCGGCCTTCTTCGCGGCGGCGCCGAAGTCGCCCGCTTGCGCGTCGGTGGCGAGCTGCTTGGCCCGCTCCAGGGCCGTCGTCTCTGCTTTCTGCCGCTTCAACGAGGCCGCGACCTTGTCCTTGACCTCGGCGAGCGGTGGCACACCGGCGGGAATGGCCTCTACGCTCCTGAGCACGATCAGCCCGACGGGCGTTGCCACGGGTGCGGAGGTGCCGCCTATGGACAGCCCGAACGCCGCCTCCTCGAGCGGATCCGGTGCGGCGAGCCCGGCCACACGGTCGACGCGGGCCATCGTCGTCTCGATCGGATGGAGGCCGAGCTTCTTCGCCTCGGCCACGAAATCCTTGGCGGCCTGGAGCGGCGGC
Organism: Candidatus Rokuibacteriota bacterium; assembly: GCA_003220435.1. Taxonomy (GTDB): domain Bacteria; phylum Methylomirabilota; class Methylomirabilia; order Rokubacteriales; family CSP1-6; genus AR31. The sequence continues at coordinate 3,823 of QHSL01000034.1, forward strand.
CGGATTTGCTCGGCCTTCGCCTTCGCCGCCCGGTCGGCGGCCTCGGTCGACAGCCGGCTCTTGATGGACGGAGCGACCTCCTTCAGCGCCTTGCGCCCGCCCGCCTTGACCTCGAACACCTTGATCGCGTGGAAGCCGAACGGCGTGCGCACGGGCTCGGGCGACACTTCGTCCTTCTTCAAGGCGAACAGCGCCTGCTCGAACTGTGGCACCACCTCGCCCCTGCCCACGAAGCCGAGGTCGCCGCCCCGCTGCGCCGATCCGGGATCGTCCGAGAGCTCCTTCGCGAGCTTGGCGAAGTCCTCGCCGCCCTTGGCCCGCCGGATGGCGTCGGCAATCTTGGCGCGCGCCTTGTCCTCCGCCTCGCTTCCGCCGGTCTCGGGGACGCGGGCGAGGATGTGAGAGGCGCGCGCCTGTCGCGGATTCTCGAACTCCGTCAGGTGCTCGGTGTAGTACTTCTCGACTTCGGCGTCGCTCGGCGGCGTCACGAAGTCCCGCGCGCTCACGGTGACGTACTGGACGCGGCGCCGGTCCGGCTGACGGAACTCATCGGGGTGCTGGGCGAGGTACGCGGCGATCTCCTCGTCGGTGGCGCCGGTGGCGGTCACGATCGGCGGCAGCTCGATCAGCGCCCAGGCGACGCGCACTTCCTCGCGCTTCAGGCGGAACGCCTGCTCGAGCTCGGTCTCCGACACCTTCACGCCGCTCCGCACCGCGGATTCGACCTTCGCGCGCGTCAGCTCGCGGCGGATCTCGCCCTCGAACCCGGCGGCGGTGAAGCCGCGCCGCTTGAGGGCCTCCTGGTAGCGCTTGAGCGCGAAGCGCCCGTTTTCCTGGAACGCCGGAATCGCGTGGATGCGCGCGTTCAGCTCCTCGTCGGTGATGGCGAGCCCCTCGGCGCCGGCCCGCTGCACGATCAGGGCCTCCTGGACGAGATCGCCGACCACCTGCTGCGGCAGGCCGAGACGCTCGGCCATCTCCGCCGAGAACCGATCGCGGTACATCTGCGCGTACGCATCGAAGTACTGCTGATAGCGCCGCTGGTACCGCTCGATCGGGATGGCTTCGCCGTTCACCGTCGCGACCGTGTCGCGCGGGTCCCCGCCCCCGCGGGAGCCGGTCGCGCCGAAGACGAACAGCGAGGCCACGAACGCGGCGATCACGATCAGCAGGCCGATCTGGAGCGCCTTCCGGTGCCGCCGCATCAGCGTGATCATGCGGCGCCGCCGCTAGTCCTCGGGCTCGAGATGGCGCAGCCGCGCCGGCGGCGCGGCGCCCTCCTCGGGCACGACCCGCCGCGCGACCGTGATGAACCCGGTGTGGGCGACCATGCGGTGGAACGGGCGCACCGACTGACCCTCGATGTTCCACGGCCGATAGAGCGTCTCGAACGTCTCGACCAGCGCCCACTGTCGCTCGCGCTGGAGGGCCTCGGCAATCTGCTGTGACTGGACGATGGTCGGCACGTAGCAAAGGAAGATCCCGCCAGGCCGCAGCACCGCCGCCACCAGGCTGGTCAGCCGCCACGGTTCCGGCAGGTCGAGCACCACGCGGTCGACCGGCTCCTCCTCGGGAAGGCCGTCCTCGACCGGACGAAGCCGCACGATGAGGTTCGCCACCTCGCCGAGGCGCATGTGGATGTTCGCCAGCGCGCGGCGCGCGAACTCATCCCGCTGCTCGTAGGTGATGACGCGACCCTCGGAGCCGACGACGCGCAGGAGCGCCAGCGTCAGGGCGCCCGAGCCGGTGCCGGCCTCGATCACGCGGCAGCCCGGATAGATGTCCGCCCAGAACAGGATCATCGCCAGGTCCTTGGGATAGATGACCTGGGCGCCACGCGGCATCTCGAGCACGTATTCGGCGAGCGACGGCCGCAGGGCCAGGTAGCGGAGACCCATAGAGCTCCGCACCCAGGTTCCTTCCGGCTGGCCGATGATCGCGTCGTGCGGCACCCAGCCGCGGTCGGAGTGGAAGGTCTCAGACTTGCGGAGAAAGATCAGGTGGCGCTTGCCGCGCTGGTCGATGAGCAGGACCTGCTCACCGTCTTGAAGCGGGAACCCGTCATTCACCTGTCGTCGTGGGCTCGCGGAGCCGGGAGGAGCTGACTCGCCACGAACGCAACGAGCGCGACCGTGCTGTAGGCGGCCGGCTTGGAGTCCGCCATAACGTCCCAATGTTACACTACTCCGCGATGCACGCAGCGCTCCGGCGCGTGACGACTTCGCTCTCCCTGCGCGATCCTGACGGCCACGAAGTCGAGCTCTACATCACGAAGCCACGGTAGTGGAGGCCGCGGGACCGCAGCTCGTCATCGACGTCCCCGCGTGGGTCGACGCGGTGACCGCGTCCGGGGCGACCTATGCCACCGACGAGCAGAAAATGGCGCTCGCCATCCGGCTGGCGCGCGAGAACGTCCACCGGCGCGCCGGCGGGCCCTTCGGCGCCGCGGTGTTCGAGACCGCGTCCGGTCGCGTCGTCGCGGCGGGCGTCAACAGCGTCGTCCGCCGCCAGAACTCCGTCCTGCACGCCGAGATCGTGGCGCTGATGCTCGCGCAGCAGCGCGTCGGATCGTTCACCCTGCGGGGGCCGGGCCTGCCGGCGCACGAGCTGGTCACCAGCTGTGAGCCGTGCGCGATGTGCCTCGGTGCGACGCTCTGGAGCGGCGTGAGCCGGCTCGTGATCGCGGCGACACGCGAGGATGCGATGGCGGTGGGCTTCGAGGAGGGCCCGGTGTTCCCCGAGTCGTACGCGTACATCGCCGAGCGTGGCGTCACCACGGTGTGGGGTGTACGGCGGGCTGAGGCGGCGAGCCTGCTGCGGGGATATCGCGACGGCGGTGGCGCCATCTACAACGCCGTCCCGCCGCCGGGGCGGGCGGGCTAGCTCCCTTCGAGCCGCCTCATCGCGAGCGCCGTCTCGATGGCCCGCGAGAGGCTCGAGATCTCGAACGGCTTGGTGACGTAGTCGTGCGCGCCGAACGCGAGTGATCGCTTCAGCACGTCGAGGTTGGCGCTGCCGCTGATCATGATGACCTTGGTGTTGGGCGCGACGGCGACGATCGTCGGCAGCGCGCCGACTCCGCTGAGCCCGGGCATGTAGACGTCGAGCAGCACCACGTCCGGCGCGTCGGCGATGACCGCGCGCACCGCCTCGGTGCCGTCGGCCGCCGTCTTCGTGGTGTAGCCCAGCGAGTTCAGTACGTCCTCGAGCATCTGGCGCACCTCGGGGTTGTCGTCCGCGACGAGGATGCGCCCGGTCGGCGCGGCGGCGGGCTTGGCGGGTGCCGGCCCCGGCCGGGGCGGCGGTGGCGCTGGCGAGGCCGCGGCCGGCGTGGGGCCGGTCAGCGCGGCCACGAGCGCCGCGATCGTCACCGGCTTCGTGAACACGGCGGCGGCGCCCGACGCGGTTGCCTGACGATGGAGCTCGGGATCGTCCGTCCCGGTCACCACCAGCACACGGATGCCAGGATTGAAGTCGTGGATGCGCTTGAGCGCTTCGACGCCGCCGAGTCGCGGCATCATGAGGTCGAGTACCACCGCGTCGGGTCGGTCGCGCTTGACGTACAGCAGGGCCTCGAGTCCGTTCGATGCCTCGAGCACGTCGAGGCCCTCCATGCGGAAGGACTCCGCGAGCACGTCCCGGACCTCCGGGTCGTCGTCGGCGATCAGCACGCGCATGGAAAACCCTCCCGGGGTGTCACCGCCCGGATCCTCGAGCGGCCCCGTGCCTCGTCGTTCGCCCGACGAGCCGGGTCACACCCCGAACGCGTCGAGCCCGGTGATGTCGCGCCCGATGATCAGGGTGTGGATGTCGTGCGTACCCTCATAGGTATTCACGGTCTCCAGATTCATCATATGGCGAATCACCGGATGCTCGTCCACGATTCCGGCGGCCCCCATGACGTCGCGGGCCAGGCGCGCGGTGTCGAGCGCCATCTGCACGTTGTTCATCTTCGCCATCGAGACCTGCTGCGGTCGGGCCTGGCCCTCGTCCTTGAGCCGGCCGAGCTGCAGGCAGAGGAGCTGGGCCTTGGTGATCTCGGTGATCATCCACACCAGCTTCTGCTGGACGAGCTGGAACGAGGCGATCGGCTTGGCGAACTGGATCCGCTGCTGGGCGTACTGCAATGACCAGTCGTAGCACGCCATCGCGGCGCCCACCGCTCCCCAGGCGATCCCGTACCGCGCCTGGTTGAGACAGCCGAGCGGGCCGCGGAGCCCCTTCACCTTCGGGAACTTGTTCTCGAGCGGGATGCGGCAGTCCTGGAACGACAGCTCGGACGTGATCGACGCGCGCATCGAGAACTTGCCGTGGATATCGATGGTCGAGAATCCCGGCGTGCCCCGCTCGACCAGGTAGCCATAGATCTCGCCGTCGTCCTCCTTCGCCCACACCACGGCCACGTCGGCGATCGAGCCATTGGTGATCCAGAGCTTCGTCCCGTTCAGGACGTACGCGTCCCCCTGCCGGCGGGCCCGCGTTTTCATGCCGCCCGGATCGGAGCCGTGGTCGGGCTCGGTGAGGCCGAAGCAGCCGATCTTGGTGCCCCGCGCCATCTCGGGGAGCCACTTCTCCTTCTGCGCGTCGGAGCCGTAGGTGTAGATCGGGTACATGACGAGCCCGCTCTGCACGGAGGCCGTCGACCGCAGCCCGGAATCGCCACGCTCGAGCTCCTGCATGATGAGACCGTACGCGACGTTGTTGAGGCCGGCACAGCCGTAGCCGGTCAGGGTCGCGCCGAAGACCCCGAGCTCGCCGAGCTTCGGGATCAGCGAGAGGGGAAACGTGCCGGCGCGGTGGTGCTCGGCGACCACCGGGAGGAACTCGGCCTCGACCCAGTCGCGAACGGCGTCGCGGATCATCCGCTCTTCCTCGGACAGGAGACCCTCGATGGCGTAGTAGTCGACGCCCCGAAACTTTTCCATGACCCGGACCTAGCCCTTCTGACGCAGCGCCGCCAGCGGCACGGACAGGAGCGCGCCCAGCGCGACCGTCAGCGTCAACGCGTGAAGGAGATGAATCGGAACGTTCCACTCCACGAACCGTCCCGCAATCTCGCGCGGGACCTCGCCGACCCCCCGCACGACGCTCGCCTCCAGCGCTCCGAAGCCCGACGCGTAATGAACGACGACCCAGAGCGCGCCCGCCAGTCCCGCCACCAGCGCCGCCGCCCGGTGGCGGCGCGCCGCGAGCGACACGGTCAGGAACGCGCTGGTGCCGATCACCTGGAGGCCCGCGACCGCGTAGTAACCGTCGAGGCCGGCGCGCCCGGCCGACGCGCGGAACGCCGCATACGCCTGGCCCAGCGGGGGGGTCCCCGAGAGTAGCAGCCAGTCGAGGAACCGCGCCAGGATCAGCGCGTGGCCCAGCATGAAGCCCGCGACGGTCCCGGTGAGGAGCGCCGCGCAGAACCAGATCGGCCAGAAGAGACGGTCCGTCACGTCAGGTCAGACGTTGGTGAGGATGGAGGGCGGCTCCTCGCTCAGCGCCCGCTTCAGCGCCTGGGCCAGCTCGGCGTCGTGTTGGTGCGTCATCGCGAAGATCCGGCACTGCGCCACCTTCGCCGGCAGGTACTTCAGGATCTCCGTCAACGGCTCCTCGGACACGCGCTTGGTGGCGCCGTCGTAGACGTAGATCTGGCGGTCGCCCATCTTGAGCGGATTCAGGGGGCGCGGGTCCTGCAGCGCCATATCGATCTCGAACGGAACGTCCCGCAGCGCCGCCGGCAGGAAGGTCCGGACGCGCTTCTTCACCGTGTCGACGTCGAGGAAGCTCTGTCCCTTGCGGGCCTCGAACTGATCGAGCACCTCCTCGCTCGACATGCGCCACTTGAGCTTGCGGTCGAGAACGCGGCGCCACTCGAGCCCGAGCGCGCGCCGGGCGGGATCCTCGTCGTCGTGCCAGCGGCCCACGTCCTCGAGCAGGGTCCATTCGGTGAGATGCAGGTACGGGTGGAGATCCTTGCGCAGGTCGAAGGGAAACGCGATGCGCATGGTGTCCCGAAAGATCTCCTTGAGATGCAGGTCGATCCCGCGCGTGGTCCGGTGGTAGTAGACGTTCGTGTACATGTAGAAGCGGGCGTTCAGGAACATCGTGAACGCCTGCAGGCCCGCGCGGTCGAGGGTCAACCCCTTCTCCGAGAAAAATGAATAATAGATGATGCGGTCGATGTCGATCGGCCCGATCGCGACGCCGCACATGTAGGCGTCGCGCAGCACGTAGTCCATGTTGTCCGCGGTGAAGACGCCTGACAGGAGCGGCTTCAGATGCGGCAGCCACCGTGGATGCGACTCGAGCGGCTGGGTGTAGGTCTTCCCCATGAGGTAGCAGATCCACTCCGGATCGACCGACTCGCCGGCGTCGAAGGCGCCGCTCGGGCTGCGCCGGAGGCTCCGGAGGATGTCCGCCAGCTCCTCACGGATGATGCGCTGGCCGACCAGCTCGTGGGTCAGCTCGTAGTCGACCAGGAAGTTGTCGTCGAAGAAGTGGCCGAACGGGCCGTGACCGACGTCGTGGAGCAGACCGGCCATGCGCAGGAGCTCCTCGATCAGCGCGGGCGACGGCGCATCCGGGAAGATCGCGCGGAGCGACGGGTAGAGCTGCTGCGCGAGGCGCCCGGCCAGGTGCATGGCGCCGAGCGAGTGCTGGAACCGACTGTGCTCCGCCGCCGGATAGACCCAGCGCGCCGACTGCAGCTGGGGTACGCGCCGCAGCCGTTGCACCCACGAGGTGTCGATCAGGTCCTGCTCGGTCGCCTCGCCGGCGATCCCGCGGGGCCTCGTGTAGAGGATGTACTGGTGGATGGGGTCGGCGATGAGGCCGCGCCCCTGGTAGGGATCTTCCGCACCCTTCATGGGCGAGAGTCTAACCCAGCGCCCCTACCGCACCGGATAGAGCCGGTGGCGGTCGACCGAGGGCACGGCGATGAGGTGCACCTTGTTGTCGCGCTGCACGGACAGCTCGATGAGGTCGCCGGCGCGCCGCGCCCAGAGCTGCTCGTAGAACTCCTCCTGCGACGCGACGGCCACCCCGTTCACGCGCACGATCCGGTCGCCCGGGCGGAAGCCCGCCTGCAGCGCGGGACCGATCGGCGAGAGCTCGCTGACCACGACGCCCTCCGGCAGCGTCACGGTGTAGAGGCCGAGCCACGGGCGCGGCGGCCGGCTGGCGATCCGGCCGTTCGCGATCAGCTCGTCCTTCACCGGCGCGAATCGCTCGATCGGGATCGCGAGGTTCACGTGCGGCGCCTCGCCGAGCCGGAGCGAGACGATCCCGACGAGCTCCCCCTCGGCGTTCACGAGTGCGCTGCCGCCCCACTGAGGGCTGGCCGGAGCCACGATGATCGCGCGGTCGAGCATGTACTCCCAGTAGGCGGAGAACCGCTGGATCGCGTGCACGGCGCCCGTGACCTGGATCAGCCCGTTGTCCTCGTCGACGCCGACGGTACCCGTCCGCGCGCCGGTGGCGATCGCCCGCGAGTCGCCGAGCGTCGCGGCCGCCCACGGCCCGTCACCCTCGAGCTTCACGACGCCAAGGCCGGAGTCGAGGTCGAGGCCCACGACTCGGGCCGCCACCGACCGTCCGTCCCGCCCGCGCGCCTCGACGCTCACCGTGTCCAGCAGCAGATAGCTCACGGTGAGCACGTAGCCGCGCGCATCGAAGATGACGCCGCTGCCGAACCGCCGGCTTCCGAGGCGGGAGGAGGAGACCGCGTCCGGCGCGTTGCGGATGTGCAGGGCGACGATCGCGGGCTCCACGCGCTTGACGAACGAGGGCAGGGTCGAGATGTCGCTCGGATGGACGCGCCGCTCCGGCGCGGACGGGGCGCCGAGCGTCAGCGCCGGGAGCAGGAATAACGACACCAGGATCGAGGGCGCGACTCGCGTCATGGGCTTCTCCCGAGGTCAGCGGTGCCCGTACTGCCTTTCGTAGTACGCGCGGAACTCACCGGACTTGAGCGGGCGCCACCACGCCTCGTGCTCACGATACCAGGCGACGGTCGTGGCCAGCGCGTCGGGGAACCGATGACGCGGCGTCCAGCCGAGCTGGCGGACCTTCTTCGAGTCGAGCGAGTAGCGCCGGTCGTGGCCGGGCCGGTCCTTCGCCGGCTTGATCAGGCTCTCGGGCTTGCCGGCGAGCTGGAGGATCTGGCGGGTGAGGACGATGTTCTCGACCTCGTGGCCGCCACCGATGTTGTAGACCTCGCCCTCGCCGCCCCGGCGCAGCACCAGGTCGATGGCGGCGCAGTTGTCGAGGACGTAGAGCCAGTCGCGCACGTTCTTGCCGTCGCCGTAGAGCGGCAGCGGCTGGTCGTCGAGCGCGTTGGTCACGAACAGCGGGATCACCTTCTCCGGGTATTGGTAGGGCCCGAAGTTGTTGGACGAGCGGGTGATCAGCACCGGCAGCCGATGGGTGTGCCAGTAGGCCAGCGCCAGCAGGTCACCGCCGGCCTTGGAGGCCGAGTACGGGTTGGATGGACGCAGCGGATCGATCTCGCGCGACGAGCCGCGCTCGACGGATCCGTACACCTCGTCGGTGCTGACGTGGAGAAGCCGTGGAATCTTCAGCTCCTTCACCGCCTCCAGCAGCGTGAACACCCCGAAGACGTCGGTGCGTAGGAACTCGTCCGGCTCCATCAGCGAGCGATCCACGTGCGTGCAAGCCGCGCAGTTCACGATCGCGTCGACGCCGCGCGCCACCTCACGCACGACCTTCGCGTCGCAGATGTCCCCCTGGACGAACGCGTAGCGTGGATCGCGCTCGAGGTCCGCCAGGTTGGCGGGATTTCCGGCGTAGGTCAGCTTGTCGAGGTTGATGACCCGGTCGTCGGGATGCGTCGCGAGGACGTGGCGGACGAAGTTGGAACCGATGAACCCGCTTCCGCCGGTGACCAGCAGCTTCACGATCTACCCGCGGGCCACGTCCCAGATGTCGGCGCCCGCGTAGTCCCACGCGAGCCGGCCCTCGTCGCACGTGGCGGGCTCGGGCGAGAACTGGACGTCGGCGAAGTAGATGATCCGTCCGGGCGCCCCCGCGATATTCCGCACGCCGTGGGCGACGCCGGGCGGGATGCGCACGAGACGGGAGGTGCCGGCGCCGAGGGTGAACCGCATGCGCGTCCCCTCGGTCTTCGACGCCTGTCGCACGTCGATCAGGACCAGCAGCATCCGGTCGGACGGCGGAACGTACCAGACGTCGGTCTGGCGCTGATGGAGATGAAACGCCTTGATCGCGCCGGGCTCGACCTCGCTGTAGTTGATCTGGCGAACCGTGAACCCCGCGAACGCCTGCGGCAGCCCGTCCGTCAGCCGCGCCAGCTCGGTCATGCTCCCGCCGTCGTCGGCGAACCGCTTGAGCTCGATGAGCTCGACACCGTCGATCCTCGGCGCCGGGCTGTAAGACTGGGTCTGGAAGGCGCGCTTGGCGTGAGGCGTGAGATCCATCGGGTGCCTCGATCTTACGGCTCGGGCTCGATCAGGCGCAACAGATACTGCCCGTACGAGTTGTCCTTCATCGGCCGAGCGATGCGGAGCACGTCGTCCCCGGTGATGTAGCCCATGCGGTAGGCGATCTCCTCGACGCAGGCCACCATGAGCCCCTGCCGCTCCTCGATCGTGTGGATGAAGGTGGAGGCTTGCAGGAGCGCCTCGTGCGTGCCGGTGTCGAGCCACGCGATCCCGCGGCCCAGCTTCTCGACATGGAGCTGGCCGCAGCGCAGGTAGGCCGCGTTCACGTCCGTGATCTCCAGCTCCCCGCGCGCCGATGGCTTGAGCGTTGCCGCGATGTCGAGGACCTGGTTGTCGTAGAAATAGAGGCCCGTCACCGCGTATGACGAGCGCGGCTTGGCCGGCTTCTCCTCGAGCCCGACGGCGTGCCCGTCGGCGTCGAACTCGACGACGCCGTAGCGCTCGGGATCGCGCACCCAGTAGGCGAACACCGTCGCGCCCGTCGCTCGGTCCGCCGCGTGCTTGAGGTATTCGGGCAGCCCGTGGCCGTAGAAGACGTTGTCGCCCAGCGCGAGCGCGACCCGGTCGGCTGCGACGAAGCGGCGCCCGATGATGAACGCCTGAGCCAGGCCCTCGGGGCGCGGCTGGGACTCGTACTCTATCGCGAGGCCGAGTTGCCGCCCGTCGCCGAGCAGGCGGCGGTAGGCGTCCTGGTCCTGAGGCGTAGTGATGACCAGAACCCTGGTAATGCCCGCGAGCATCAATGTGGACAGGGGGTAGTACACCATCGGCTTGTTGTAGATCGCCATGAGCTGCTTGCTCACGGCGTGAGTCAGCGGGTAGAGTCGCGTGCCGGACCCCCCCGCGAGAATGATTCCCTTGATGGAATTCGGCATGAACCTTTGCAAGTATAGCAACGCCGTCCGGGCCGGACGAAGTGTGGCGGTCGGGTATCACCCTTGAACCGACCGGAAATAGGGGTAATATCAGGATTATGAAGACCCTGAAAGAAATGCTCGCCGAGGCGCGACAGATCGTGCCCGAAGAGGGCCCGACGGAAGTCGCCAAGCGCGTCGCGGCAGGGGAAAAGCTCGCCGTCATCGACGTGCGGGACCCTGACGAATTCCGCGACGGCCATCTGGAGGTTGCGACCAACATCAGCCGTGGCTTCCTCGAGTTCCGGGTCGGCACCACGGTCAGCGACCCGTCGACGCCGATCGTTCTCTACTGCCAGACCGGGCTCCGATCGATGCTCGCCGCGAAGGCGCTCAAGGACCTGGGCTACGCTACGGTCATCAATCTCCAGGGCGGCTATCAGAAGTGGGTGCAGTCTGGACTGCCGACCGTCCGCGAGGTTTCCCTGACGACCGACCAGATCCAGCGCTACAGCCGCCACTTCCTGCTGTCGCAGGTAGGCGACAAGGGCCAGCGGAAGCTGTTGCGCTCGAAGGTGCTGCTGATCGGCGCCGGCGGCCTGGGCTCGCCCACGGCCCTCTACCTGGCCGCGGCGGGAGTGGGAACGCTCGGCCTGATGGATGGGGACGTCGTCGACATCACGAACTTACAAAGGCAGGTGCTCCACACCACGGCTGACATCGGCAAGCCCAAGGTCGAGTCCGGCACGCGGACCCTCAAGGCGCTCAACCCGGACGTCAACGTGATCCCGCTGCCGACGCGCATCACCGTCGACAACGTCATGGACATCATCAAGGACTACGACCTCGTCGTCGACGGCTCGGACAACTTCGAGACGCGCTACCTCGTGAACGACGCCTGCTACCTCGCCGGCAAGACCAACGTGCACGGCTCGATCTTCCAGTTCGAGGGGATGGCGACGGTCTTCGCCCCCGGCCAGGGCCCCTGCTACCGCTGCCTGTACCCGACGCCGCCGCCGCCCGGGCTCGTCCCGTCCTGAAGCGAGGCCGGCGTCCTGGGCGTGCTCCCAGGAGTGATCGGGACGGTGCAGGCGACGGAGACCGTCAAGCTGCTGCTCGGCATCGGTGAGCCGTTGGTCGGCCGCCTCCTCACATACGACGCCCTCGGCATGCGCTTCCGCGAAGTGAGGCTGCGGCGGGATCCCAAATGCCCGCTTTGCGGGACATCCCCGACGATCAAGGACTTGACGATCCATCTGAACGGCGGGGGCGGCGCTTGCGAGACTTCAACGGATAGCCACGGCGAGACGGTGGCCGCGGGGGTGGCCCCTAAGGCAGGCGGCTGATCTCCGAGATCTCCTACTCCTCGAGATGGTCAAAGTCATCGTCTGCGTCGACGTCCGAAGGTCTCCGCGTGAGCGGAGGTCGCTCGTCGATACCGACGTCATCCTGAGCCCGGGCCTGGACCTTATCGCTGCCGGCGGACCCCTCGTCGTCCACGCGCTCGGCTACTAGTCGAAGGCTCTGACGCCTACCCATCTGTCGCTCACCTCCGGCGCGCGAGCACGATCAGGGTGTCATGGCCCCGTAGCATGCCCACCATCCGGTCACCGTCGACCTTGAAGACCGCGGTCAAGTAGCCGCCGCCGACCTCGTGCTTCACCACGACAGCCGACTGGGATACGTCGAACACCACGGGCACGCCGAGCGTGCCGCGACGAGTGATGATCTCGGGAACGTCGGCGGCGAGGGTGTCGGCCAGCAGGATCCGGCCCCATCCCCAGCGGCCGCTCTGAGTGAACTCTGCCTCCGCCGTGCTGGTCCGCCGGGCCATCACACCCAGCCCGCTCCAGGTCCCGGTCCATCGTCCGCCGACGTTCGGCACTCGGGACTCCGCCGGCGGCCAGCCCCGGGAGCCCCCCTCACCAGCGAGGAAGTCGTCCTTGGGCTCGACGGCGGGGACCAGCTGGGCGAGATTCGCCATCGCGAACATGGGCTGTTCGACCGCCATGACCACTAGTTCCCGGTGCGTCGCGCACGCGGCCGAGAGCATCGCGCCCCCGATCAGCAGGAGCCGAAGTTTCGCGCAGCCCATCGTGATTCTCCTCGATCCGACCAGGTGCAAGGCGGACACCATCGAGAGAGCGTCGAAGAGTTACGAGCTTGCGACCCTCACGAGCTGAGCACTCTGACATTCCCGTCATCCGCTTGACACGCTCCGAGCTTTCACGGACAAGGAGAGCGTGACCCGACGGCTGGGAGCATCGCTGACGCCGGCACTCGTGGAGCGTTTCTCGCAGCGCGACATGAGGCGACGCCTGGGCATCGTGCTGCCGTTCGTTACCGTCGACGCCGATGGCCGGCCCCACCCCATGCTGCTCTCGTACCTCGAGGTGCGTGCGTACGACACGGGCACAGTCGGCCTCGTGATCGGCGCTCGGACGCGAAGCGCGGCCAACCTCACCGAGCGGGGACCGGGGACCCTGCTCGTGATCGAACCCGAGGTGACGGTCTACGTGAAGCTGAGGACGGTCGACGGGCCGCTGGAAGTTGCCGGCGCCGCCGACTACCAGCTGGGCTACTTCCTGCTGGCGGTCGAGGAGGTGCTGGAGGATGCGGCGGCCGACTGGGAGGGGGGCATGGGAATCACCAGCCCCCTCCGCTATGCCCCGGCGCCGTCGCTCGACGAGCCGTGGGCACGCGCGACGCTCGCGGCGCTTGCCGAGCCCCGCGCCCGGGCCTGACTACTTCGGCGCGTCCCCGGGAGGGTCGGGCCGGCGGGGCACCCGCTCGGAGGGCTCTCCGCTACCGGTGTCGCTCTCCGGATACAGGCCGATCGTCACCTCGACCTCAGTCTCCTGCCCGTCGCGCAGGAGGGCCACGCGCACCCGCTTGCCGACCGGTGTGGACGAGACGGCTCGCTGGAGGTCGCGCGGCGACTCCAGCCGCAGCCCGTCGATGCCGATGATGACATCGTTGGCCCGGACGCCTCCCTTGTCCGCAGGCTCACCCGGCATGACGCGGCGCACCAGCACGCCCCTGGCCTCGCGGAGCTTCAGCCGATCGAGGTCGTCATCGGTCACTTCCGAGATGGCGACGCCGAGCCAGCCCCAATCGACGCGACCCTTGCTGGCGAGCTGCGGCAGCACCAGCTGAACGAGGCTCGCCGGAATCGCAAACCCGATCGAGCCGTTGCGTGCCGCCATGCTGTTGACCCCGATCACCTCGCCGGCCACGTTCACGAGCGGGCCGCCCGAGTTGCCCGGATTGATCGCGGCGTCGGTCTGGATGAAGTCGAACGCCTGCACCGCGACGCTCAGCGGCGCGCCCTTGCGGCTCACGATCCCGAACGACACCGTCTGCTCGAGGCCGAACGGGTGGCCGAGCGCCAGCACGAACTCGCCCACCCGGAGCCGGTTCGAGTCGCCGAGCGGCAGCACGGTGAGGTTCGTGGCGCCGTCGATCTTCAGGAGCGCCAGGTCGACCCGGTTGTCTCGCCCGACGACGGTGCCCTTGTACCGTCGCCCGTCGGCCAGACGCACTTGGATCACGGTCGCGCCGTCGACCACGTGGGCGTTGGTGACGATCAGCCCGGTCGGATCGATGACGAAGCCGGAGCCGGTGCTCCGCCTGGGCTCGACAGGCTCGTCACGCGGAGCGTCGTCGGGCGCCGACGTGGCCCGCTGCACGCGCACGTGCACGAGCCCGGGCCGGAGCCGCTCGGCGAGATCGGCCAAGAGAGTGTTGACCCTGGCCAGCTCGGGGGCGGCGCTGGTGGGCTCGAGCATCGAGGTGCGCCCGGTCGTCGGACCGGAACAGCCGATGGCGAGAACGGCCACCGACAGAAGCGCGAGCGGCCTGTGGGCACGCGACCGACTCATGGGGTCCTCCCTGCGAGCTATTCGAGTATACGACGCGCGCCCGGGTGGAACAGGCGGCGCTATCGACTGACTTCGCGGACGAGGTGAGGCAGCTCGGGGATGAGCAGCTTCTCGAGGGCGAGACGACACGCGTTGGGCGAGCCGGGCAGCGACACGATGATGCGTCGCGCGTGAATGCCCAGCTGCGCTCGCGAGAGCATCGCGGCCGCGCCCACCTCCTGATACGAGAGCATCCGGAACAGCTCGCCGAAGCCCGGCAGGCGCTTGTCGAGCAGCGCCTCGATCGCCTCGTAGGTCGAGTCGCGCGACGTGATCCCGGTGCCGCCGGTCGCGATCACCGCCTGCACGTTCGCCGCCGCGCACGCCTCGCGGATCACCCGCTGGACATCCTTCGGCTCGTCCCGCACGATCGTCGCGCCGACCACCTCGTGCCCTGCCTCGAGCAGGAGCTTGCGGATGACCGCGCCGCTCGTGTCGGTCTCGGGCGTCTTGGTGTCCGAGATCGTGAGGACCCAGCAGCCGATCGTACGCGGCGCAGTGGCTTTGTGCTCGAGGGGGGTGCTGTCGGGCGTCGTCATGCACCGCCTCCGTAGGCGCGATCCAGGATCTCGACCAGGTGCAGGACGCGAACCCCCGACTGGTGCGCGCCGAGCCCCGCCTGGATCTGGAGAATGCAGCCGGGATTGGCGGTGACCACCGCTTCGGCGCCGGTCTCGAGCACGTGACCGACCTTTCGGTGCAGCAGGCGTGTCGCCATCTCGGGCTGTGTGAGGTTGTAGATCCCGGCCGACCCGCAGCACCAGTCCGACTCGGGAAGCTCGACGACGCGGAGGCCGGGGATCTGGGCGAGCAGCCGGCGCGGCTCGCTCTTGATCTTCTGGCCGTGCACCACGTGACACGGGTCGTGGTATGTGCACGTCAGCGTCACCGCCTGGAGCGGACCGCGGAGCGGCTCCTGCGCGAGGAACTCCGCGACGTCGCGGACCGTCGCCGCGAAGCGCTTCGCGCGCTCGGCGTACGCCGGGTCGTCCGCGAGCAGGTGGCCGTACGCCTTCATGTGGGCGCCGCAGCCCGATGTGTTCACGATCACGAAGTCGGCAGGTACCGCCTCGAACGTCTCGATCGTCTCTCGCGCCATCGCCTGGGCCCGCGCGTGATCGCCGCCGTGCGCGTTGAGCGCGCCGCAGCACCCCTGGCCTTCGGGAACCAGCACGTCACAGCCGTTGCGCGCGAGCACGCGGGCGGTGGCGCGGTTGTGGGCGCCGAAGACGACGGCCTGGATGCATCCCGTCAGCAGCGCGACGCGCGCTCGCCGCGGAGGAGCGGCGAGCGTCGTCCGCGGCGGCGCCACCCGGTCCGCCTTCGACGGCACCGGCGGCAGCAGCGCCTCCCACGCCGGCAGCGTTCCCGGCAGGAGCCGCACCAGGCCGCTGGTCCGGACGAGCCGCTGGAGGCCGCTGGTCTGGTAGAGTCGCGCACCCGCCGCGGCGAGCGCCAGCAGGCGCGGGTGACCCAGGAGCAGACCGAAGTTCAGCCAACGGAACAGGCGGCGCGACAGCGCGCCGGGCTTCTGGCGCTCGATCTCGGCCTTGGCCGCTTCGATGAGCCGCCCGTACGGCACCCCGGCCGGGCAGACGGTCTCGCACGCGCGGCAGTCGAGACACAGCGAGAGATGTCGTACCGCCGAGTCGCTGAGCGCCATGCGCCCCTCGGCGAGGGACTTGATCGTGAAGATGCGCCCGCGGGGCGAGTCCATCTCGGTGCCGAGCTCGGAGAACGTCGGACAGTACGCGAGGCAGAGCCCGCAGTGGACGCACTGGTTGACGCCCTCGACCGAGAGCCCGTGGAGACTCAGCGGGCCGACAGGCGCCAGGGCCGAAGTCGGGGTCGGAGTGGTCACCCGCAAGATCCTCAGATCCCGGCGATGAAGCGGCCGGGGTTCAGGATGTTGCCGGGATCGAGCTGCGCCTTGATCCGCTGCATGACGCGTCCGGCGGCGCCGGGATCGTCCCACACCGGGACCCGTGACTTCACTGCGAGCGGCGCCCACTCGAGCGTCGCGTGACCGCCGCCCGCGCGCGCCATCTCGCGCCACTCGCCGAGCACCGTCACGATCGCGTCGGGCTCGTGCGGCGCCGCGTCCGAGGCGAGCGCGGCGCGCACGGCCCCGACACCCGCGTGAGCCGCCCACGCGGTGTGAAGGCCACGCGCCCGGGCGATTCCCGCGCCCTGGTCCATCGTCTCGGCGACCAGGCTCGGCAAGACCGAGAACGTCATCACCGCGGCCGTCGCCGGCAGCGCGGTGGACGCCGCCGCGGCGAGCCGGGGCCACGCCTCGGCCTCGAGCGGCCGCGCCTGACGCCCGCCCAGCGGCGCGATCAGCCTGGCGAGCTCGGCGCACTGCCACTCGACCTGCTCCCGCGGTCCGTCGAACCCAACGACGAGCAGGGCGCCGCCCGGCGGCGCATCTCCGGCGAGCCCGGCGCTCGACGCGGCGGCGGCGTCGAGCAGCTCGATCGCGCTCGGAATCAGGTCGCTTCCCATCATGGCCTTGACGGCGACGCCGGTGTCCTTGAGCCGCTCGAAGGGGACCGCCTGGAGCTGCTCGTGATCCGGCAACGGCCGGAGCTTCACGGTCGCCTCGACGATCACGCCGAGGGTGCCGTACGAGCCGACGAAGAGCTTCGGCAGGTCGTAGCCGGCGACGTTCTTCACCACCTTGCCGCCGCCCCTTACTACGGCGCCGTCGGCGGTGACGACCGTGACGCCGATCAGCAGATCGCGGGCCGTCCCGTAGAGGTGCCGGCGCGGACCGGACGCGTTCGTCGCGAGCACGCCGCCGACGGTCGCCCGCTCCGCGTCGGCGGGATCGAGCGACATCCACTGGCCGCGGCTACGCAGCGCGGTCTGGAACGCGCCGATCGTGATCCCGGCCTCGACCGTCGCCGTCAGATCGCCCGGCTCGTGCTCCAGCAGCCGGCTCATCCGGCGGAGCCCCAGGACGAGCCCGGCGCGCGCGGCCGGCGTCCCGACGCTCGCCGCGGCACCGCCACCCCAGGGCGTCACCGGCACTCCCGCTTCGGCGGCGAGACCGACCACCGCGGCGACTTCGTCGATCGAGCCGGGGAACACCGCGGCTTCGGGGGTGCGGCCCTCCACGACGTACGGCGAGAGCTCGATGCCGGTGAGGACGTTCGCGGGACCGACGGCGGCCGACAGCTTCTCACGCAGCGCGTCCGGCACGGGGGACTCCAATTGCCCGCGCTAGAAGCGCTGGGCGAGGCCCTTTTCTTCGATCGCGTGCGGCCGGTAGGCGACGGGCCCGACTTCGACGCAGGACTTCTTGGTGGGGAAGATCTTCCCGGGATTGCAGAGGCCAGTGGGATTGAACGCGCTCTTGAGCCGCTGCATCAGCGACAGGTCCGCGGCCGAGAAGATGAACGGCATGAAGTCGGCCTTCTCGAGGCCGATGCCGTGCTCGCCCGAGATTGAGCCGCCGACCGCGGCGCAGACCTTCATGATCTCGGCGCCGGCCGCCACCACCCGCTCCTCCTCGCCCGGCTTGCGCGGGTCGTAGAGGATGTTGGGATGCAGGTTGCCGTCGCCGGCGTGGAACACGTTGCCGACGCGCAGCCCGTGGGCGGCCACGATCTCGTTCACGCGGCTCAGCACGTACGGGAGCTTCGTCCGCGGGATGACGCCGTCCATGACCATGTAGGCCGGCGACACGCGGCCGTACGCGCCGAACGCGGACTTGCGCCCCTTCCAGAGGAGCTGGCGCTCGGCCTCGCTCTTCGCGGTGCGGGTCTCGCGCGCGCCCGCGTCGCGGCACGCCTCCACGATGCGCTCGGCCTGGGCCTCCATGCCCACCGCCAGCCCGTCGAGCTCGATCAGCAGCGCCGCGTCGGCGTCGCGCGGATAGCCGCAGTTGAACGCGTCCTCGACCGCCTGGATGGTCAGGTGGTCGATCATCTCCATCGCCGCCGGCACGAGGCCCCGCGCGATGACCGCCGATACCGCGGCCGACGCGGAGTCGATCTGGTCGAACACCGCGAGCACGGTCTTCACGGCCTGCGGCTTCTTGAGGATCCGGACGACGATCTGGGTGGCGATCCCGAAGGTGCCCTCGGAGCCCACGAAGACGCCGGCCAGATCGTAGCCCTGCGCGTCGCGCGTGCGGTCCCCGAGCCACACGATCTCGCCGTCGGGCATCACCACTTGAAGGCCGAGGACGTGGTTCGTGGTGACCCCGTACTTCAGCGTGTGCGGGCCGCCGGAGTTGTTGGCGATGTTGCCGCCGATCGTGCACGCCTGCTGGCTCGAGGGATCGGGCGCGTAGTAGTAGCCGCGCGGCCCGACGTTCCACGAGAGGTGCAGGTTCACCAGCCCGGGCTCGACGACGGCGATCTGGTTGGCATAGTCGACCTCGAGCACACGGTTCATCCGCATGAGCGAGATCACGACGCCGCCCTCGGCCGGCAGGCATCCGCCCGAGAGCCCGGTGCCGGCGCCGCGGGCGACGAACGGCAGGCGCTCGCGGTGGGCGAGCTTCACGATCGCGGAGACGTGCTCGGCCGACGTGGGGAACACGACGAAGTCGGCGAGGGCGCGGAAGAGCGTGAGGCCGTCGGACTCGTACACGAGAAGCTCGTCCGGGTCCGACAGCACTGCACCGGGCCCGACCAGGGTCTCGAGCTCCCGCCGCAGCTCGCGCTTTCTGGAATCCGTCAGCGTCGCCATGCGTTGAGCGAATTATACCCAAACGAGGCGGCCGGCGTAACCGCCGGCGCCCGCGAGCGCCCAGCCGCGAACGGACGATGTTGACGGCTCCGGCGAGATTCTAGAGGTTCTCAGCGACACGAGGCTCTCGACGCCACGCCCGTCCTGACCGGAGGAACCCTCTGGGTGGCCCCGTGCCGGTCGCGATCCAGCGCGAGGTGCTCGTGAAGGGCACGTTCAGATTCTGAGGTCAGTCGGGCGTACCGACCAGGATCCGCGCCGCGCGCGCGATGGCGTCGGCGTCGATCCCGAAGTGGCGATAGAGCGCGGCGCGCGTCCCCGACTGGCCGAAGTCGTCGACGCCGAGCGCCAGCTGGGGGGCGCCGAGCGCCCCGCCGATGAAGGCGAGCGTGTGCGAGTGGCCGTCGAGGACCGAGACGATCGGCACGTCCTCTTCTTCGGGGCTCACGAGCTCTTCCAGATAAGGCCGCGGCTCGCGCAAGCCCCGGTAGAGCCGATCGGGGGATGTGACGACGAAGACACTCGCGAGCACGCCTCGCCGCCGCAGCGCCCGGCTCGCCTGCACGGCCTCGGGCACGGTCACGCCGGCCGCGAACACGCTCAACGCATTCGCCTCCGGGTCCCAGCCCGGCTCGGCGCGCGCATCCACCAGGCGGTAGGCGCCCTGCAGGACCCCCCTCCGATACTCGGGGCTCGGCGGGAACGCCAGCGACTGGTCGACCGGCCGGGTCGAGAGTCGCAGATAGATCGATTCGCCCTGCCCGTCGGCCAGACCGCGGAGGCCGTCGAGCAGGATCCACTCGACTTCCCTGGCGAACGCCGGGTCCCAGTAGACGATGCCCGGCAGCGCGATCCCGATCCCGGGCGTGATCACCGACTGATGCGCGCCGCCCTCCGGAGAGAGGCTGACGCCTGACGGCGTCGCCGCCACCACGAAGCGCGAGCCCGAGTAAAGCGCGTGATAGAGGGCGTCCAGTCCGCGGGTGACGAAGGGATCGTAGAGGGTGCCGACCGGCAGCAGGGTCTGGCCCGAGAGCTCGCGCGAGAGACCGAGCGCGCCCAGAAGCAGGAACAGGTTGTGCTCCGCGATGCCGAGCTCGATGTGCTGCCCCGTCGGCGACTCCTTCCACTGCATCGCCTGCGGCACGTCGGCGAACGGGTTCGGCTTCGCGTGGGGAAAATAGACGCCCTTGCGGTTGATCCAGCCCGCGAGATGCGTGGTCACCGCGACGTCGGCCGACACCGTCACGACCCGATCCGCGACCGGCAGCCGGCTCAGCGCGCCGAGTACGCGGCCGAGCGCCTCCTGGGTCGAGCACTCCGGGGGGTACGCCTCGTCGAGCTGCGCCGGAACCTCGACGCTCGCGGCGCGCGCGGGTGGCGTGAAGAGGGCGGGCAGCCGACGCACGAGCTCGGCCTCCTCGCTCGCCGGGGCGAACCCATCCCACTCCGCGCCTTCCGCGATGCCGAGCGACCGGCGCAGCTCGTCGATCTGACCCTGCGTGAGGAGCATCGTGTGGTTGAGCGGGTCGCCCGCGATCGGCAGCCCCCAGCCCTTGATCGTGTGGGCGAGGATGACGGTCGGCCGGTCGTCGAGCCGGCGCGCTCCCTCGAAGGCCTCGATGATCGAGGGGAGATCGTGGCCGCCGACGTCGGCGACGAGCTCCGCGAGCGCCGGGTCGCCGAGGTTGGCCAGCAGCCGGTCGAGCGCGCGGTCGACACGGCCGTCGCCGTCGGTGACGAGTGCCTTGCGCACGGCGCCGGCGGGCGGGCGGAGCAACCGCTGATAGTCCGCGTTCGGCATCGAGTCGAGGCGGCGGCGGAGCCGGTCGCCTCCCGGCTTCTCAAACAGCGCGCGCAGCTTGCCGCCCCAGCGGAGCTCCTCGACGCGCCAGCCGCACGTCTCGAACATCGCGCGCGTCTGGCGCAGGCGGACGTCGGGAACGATCCGGTCGAGCGACTGGCGGTTCACGTCCACGATCCAGAGGACATTCGTCAGGCGCGCGAGGGCTTCTTCGGCCAGCGCCTCGCCCACGTTGCCCTCGTCGAGCTCCGCGTCGCCCACCAGGACGATGACCCGGCCGCTCGGCTTCGCGCCGAAGTGGTCGGCCACGTAGCGCGACGCGAGCGCGCCGAACGTCGCCTGGACCGCGCCCAGCCCCATCGAGCCGGTGGACAGGTCGACGATCGCGGCGTTCTTCCGGCGGCTCGGATAGGCCTGGAGCCCGCCGAAGCTCCGCAGCTCCCGCAGGGCGTCTGCGGTGAGCCGGCCGCGCAGGTACTGGATCGCGTAGAACGCGGGCGCGCCGTGAGCCTTGACCGCCACCAGGTCGTCGACGCGTAGCGCGTCGAAGTACAGCGCGGTCAGCAAGCTGACGATCGAGGACGACGACGCCTGGTGGCCGCCGACCTTGATGCCGTCGCCGCCCGGGCGCAGCGTGTTGGCGTGATGCACCATGTAAGTGCCGAGCCACAGCACCTTCTTCTGGATCCGCTCGAGCACCGACAGGCGATCCACGGTGTGCCGCAGCGTAGCACGCTCGCATCCGCCCGTCATGGCGGTCCGCTCGGGAGGGCGTTGAAAACACGGGCCTCTCGCGTGTACATTGCGCTCTATGTCGGAGCGTACCCGTGACCTGCGCATCGAGAGCTTCCGCCCGCTCCTGCCGCCGCTGATCCTGCTCGAGGAGCAGCCCCTGAGCGAGCGGGGCTCCCACACCGTCACCCGGGCGCGCCGGGAGATCGCCCGCATTCTTCGGGGCGAGGACGACCGGATCGTCGTGATCGTGGGGCCGTGCTCGATCCACGACCCGGCGGCGGCGCTCGAGTACGCGCGGCGGCTGAAGACGCTGGCCGAGGAGCATGCGCGGGAGCTCTGCATCGTGATGCGCGTCTACTTCGAAAAGCCGCGGACGACCGTGGGCTGGAAGGGCCTCATCAACGACCCGCACCTCGATGGGAGCTTCGCCATCAACGAAGGGCTCCGGCGGGCGCGGCGGCTGCTGCTCGATCTCGCGGAGCTCGGGCTGCCGGCCGGCTGCGAGTTCCTGGACCCGATCTCGCCGCAGTTCACCTCGGACCTCGTCTCGTGGGGCGCCATCGGCGCGCGCACGACCGAGAGCCAGGTGCACCGCGAGCTCGCTTCCGGTCTCTCGATGCCGGTCGGCTTCAAGAACGGCACCGACGGCGGCGTTCAGATCGCGATCGACGCCGTGCGCGCCGCCATCCACCCGCACCAATTCCTGGGGGTGACCGAGCAGGGACTCTGCGCGATCGTCGCCACGCGCGGCAACCCCGACTGCCACGTCATCCTGCGCGGCGGCGCCAGCGGGCCCAACTACGACGCGGTCAGCGTGCAGAAGACGGCCGCGGCGCTCGTCGACGCCGGGCTCCCGGCGCGACTCATGGTCGACACGAGCCACGGCAACAGCGACAAGGACTATCGCCGCCAGCCGCTCGCCGCGCACGACCTCGCCGAGCAGGTGGCCCACGGCGAGACCGCGATCATCGGCGTGATGATGGAGAGCTTCCTCGCCGATGGCCGTCAGGAGCTGCGCGATCCGTCCGCGCTGCGCTACGGCCAGAGCATCACGGACGCCTGCATGGGCTGGGAGATGACGGTGCCCGTCCTCGCCGAGCTCGCTCGCGCCGCGCGCGCCCGCCGCACGACGCGTTAGGCCCGCCGCCTTTCAGGGCTCGGCGCGCCCTTTGATGAGCGTCGCCTTCAACGATCGCGAGCCGTCCGAGGACCTCCACGTGATCGTTCCGTCGCCCTCCGGGCTCAGCGTCACCGTGGATTTGTTCGAGAGCACCGCCTGGATGGCCCCGTCCTTGATCGCGGCGTCGAAGACTCCGCCGCGGAAACCGGTCGAGCGGTACATCAGCCGGAACCGTTCCGGTCCATCGCCGACCGGCGCTACCAGGACCACCGTGTCCTCCAGAACCGCCCACTGCGGCCCGACCAGCGAGCGAACCGCCTCAGGAAGCGCGCCGGCGGCCGCGAAGGTTGGCCGCTCGGCCGGCGGGACCAGCAGGTCGCGGACGACGAGCCATTCGTCGTTGACTGCCGCGCAGGAGTAGCGACCGGCCGGCGGGCTCGGCTCAGAGAGGAAGCTCGAGAGACACAGACCGTATCGGAGGGCGAAGCGTCCGGTATGTCCCCCGCCGTGCCCGCTGATGCCGCTGGTCTCGTCGAGCAGCAGGTACGGAAGGCTGCGCCGCGAAAGGATCGCCTGGGCGCCCTCGCCGCGCACCACGTTGCCGAACAGGCTGTCGTCCTTCGGGAACAGGAGCATCAGGCGACCGACCTTGACGCGCTTGAGGATGCGATCGGTGATCGACGGGTCGAGGCTGCTGCTGGCGTCCGCGAAACGGACCCCCGGAGCCAGCGCGACCACGGCGTCGATGTCGTCCGTCGAGTCGGCCGCCTCGAGCGACACGTAGCCGCCGAACGACTGGCCCGCCAGGACGATCTTCTTGTATCCCTGCTTCCTCCGGGCCGCCGCCTCCTGAAGGGTGCGCTGGGCCGTGCGATAGAGCGGTCCGCCGGCCATCGTCTCGGCGAGGTGGTGGCGCTTGAGCATGATCACGTCCCACCCGCGGAACTGCTGCAGCCGCAGCACGGGGGGCGCCGGCGCTTTCCACGACTGGGTCGTCCCGGATATGCCGTGATTCCAGATGATCAGCCCGTGCGCGCGTTCTGGGCCGTACGAGGGAAGATCGCAGAACGCGCGCTCGAGCCAATAGTAGCGACTGCCCGGCTCCTGGTCGCACGCGAGGTCGTCGGGGGAAGCGCCCGTGACGCGGGGCACCGGCGACCACACCACGACCGCGAGCAGGGCGATGCCCGCGATCACCGCCCGCGCTATCGCGGAGCGCACCGTCGCGAAGATCACTCGCCGCGGAACGCGGGCGTGCGCTTCTCCAGCATGGCCCGCACGCCTTCCCTGGCGTCGGCGCTGGCGCGGGCGCGGCGCGCCAGCTCGTCGAGGTCGCCGTGCTCGATCGTGTCGCGGAGCGCGGCCGAGCGCCGGATCGTCGCCTTCATCCCGGCCAGCGACAGGGGCGCGTTGGCGGCGATCGCCCGCGCGAGGTCGTAGGTCGCGCGCTCGAGCTCGGCCGCGGGGACGACGGCGTGGACCATCCCGATCTCGTACGCACGCCCGGCGTCGACGGGCTGGCCGGTCAGCAAGATCTGCCGGGTGAACGCCGGTCCGATGATCTCGACGAGCTTCTGGCCGAGCGGGAACGGCACGACGAGCCCGAGCTTGGCCAGCGGCATCGCGAAGCGCGCCACGTCGGCGGCGACGCGGAAGTCGCAGTGGAGCGCCAGCTCGAAGCCGCCGGCGTACGCCGCGCCGTGGACCATGGCGATCGACGGGCGGCTCGACGCTTCAATGTGCCGGAACAGATCGATCACGTCCGCCTCGGGCTCTTGCGTGTCACGCTGTCGCCGGCTCATCTCGTTCAGGTCCCGCCCGGAGCAGAACGCGGTGCCGGCGCCGCGGAGGACGACGACCCGGACGCCCGCGTCGCGCTCGAGTTCGTCGAAGCGGCGGCGCAGCTCGTCGAGCATCGCGGTGTTGAGCGCGTTGCGGCGCTCGGGGCGATTGAGCGTGATGGTGGCGATCGAGTCGGCGACCGCGCACAGAACTTCGTCGGCCATCGCGATGGTCCTCTCTAGTCGCGCCTCGGCCGGCGGGGCCCCAGCCCCACGACGGCCTGCAGCGCGCACACCCTGGGTCAGCGGAACAGTGAGCGCGCGATGACCATGCGGTGGACCTCGGACGGGCCCTCGCCGATGCGCCGCACGCGGGCCTCACGGTACCAGCGCTCCAGCGGAAACTCCTTCGACACGCCGTAGGCGCCGTGGATCTGGACGGCGGCGTCGACCACGCGGCCCAGGACTTCGCTCGAGTAGAGCTTGGCCATCGAGGCCTCGACGCGGGCGTCCTCGCCGCGGTCCGCCTTCCAGGCGCCCTCCCAGATGAGCCAGCGGCACGCGCGGATCTCGACCTCGGCGTCCGCCAGCATCCACTGGATGGCCTGGCGCTGGCTGAGTGGGGCGCCGAACGTCGAGCGCTGCTTGGCGTGAGCGATCGCCATCCGGTGCGCGGCGACGGCGACGCCGAGATTGCACGCCGAGTACGGAAAGCGGTTCTTCACGAGCAGATCGAAGGCCAGGTCCAGACCCTGGCCCTCGGCGCCCACCAGGTTCTCGGCGGGGATCTCGCAGTCCTCGAGCGCGACGTCGTTGGGGATCGCCGAGGTCCTGATGACCTTGATGGGACGCGCGGTGAAGCCGGGCGTGCCGTGCTCGAGGATGAAGCACGAGATCCCGGCGCGGCCCTTCGCTCGATCGGTGCGCGCCCACACGAGGCCCCACGGCGCGTCGTGGGCGCGTGATGTGAAGACCTTGCGGCCGTTCAGGACCCACCGGTCGCCCTTGCGCTCCGCGCGCGTCTGGATGGCGCCGGCCGGGTCGGAGCCGCCCGAGGGCTCGGTGATGGCGAAGAACGTCTTGAGCCCCTCGCGGATCGTGGGCTCGGCGTATTTCCTGATCTGCTCCTTGTTCCCCGCCCAGATCGCCGGCGGCGGATAGCGGCCGAAGACGCCGCAGCCCGGGTTGTAGAGTCCCATCCGGTGCTGCGACATCTCCTCGAGCGCGACGCACATCGAGAACGTGTCGAGACCCCCGCCGCCGTACTCCTCAGGAGCGCCGAGGGCCCAGAGGCCCGCCGCCTTGGTCTTGGCGGCGAGCCGGCGGTAGTCGTCTTCGGGGATCTCCGGAGCGTCCGGATCGATCCGCTGCTCGATCGGAAGGAGCTCGTCGCGGATGACCCGACGAATCTGCTCGCGGAGGACGAGCAGCTCGTCGGGCATCCGGTAGCCGGGAAAGTTCATTCGGGAATAGCCGCGCCCGGCCGGATCAGACCCTCACGGGGCGATAGGTCGGCGTCCGCCACTCCGGGAACCGCGTGTCGACGCCGCGCACGATGTCCATGTACGCCCGGGTCAGGCGCTGCGTGATCGGGCCCACCTTTCCATCGCCGAGCGGGAATTTGTCGATCGAGAGGATCGGCGTGATCTCGTAGCCGCTGCCGCAGAGGAACGCCTCGTCGGCCACGTAGAGCTCGGTGCGGTCGATCTCGCGCTCGACGACGCCCATGCCCAGGAGCTCGGGGCAGATCGCGTCCATCAGCGTCGTGCGCGTGATCGACTCGAGGATGTCGGCGGTGACCGGCGGCGTCACCAGGCGGCCCTTCCTGACCATGAAGAACGTGGCGCCGGTACCCTCGGCGACGTGCCCTTCCCGGTTGAGGAGGAGCGGCTGGTCATAGCCGTCGGCCTTCGCCTGCAGCGTCGCCAGCCGGCCGTTCTGGTAGTTGGCGCCGCACTTCAGGCGGATGGGGATCGCGTTGTCCGCGGTGCGCTGCCAGGAGCTCACGCAGCACTTGAGCCCGGCGCCCTCGGCCACGCGCGGTCGGCGCCGCGGGTTGATGTAGATCCCCGTCGGCGTCGTGGCGTCGAGCCCGGTGCCGGTCACGTACGCGCACATGTGCATGTGGATGTCTTCTTTGACCTCGTTTCCGGAAAGCACCGTGCGCACGGCTTCGTAGAGGTCGAGGTCGCTGTAGGGGATCGTGAACCGCATCATCTTCATCGATTCCCTGAAGCGCGCGAAATGCTCCGGCAGCCGGAACGAATAGACCTCGTCATCGGCGGCGTTCCAGTAGGCGCGCAGCCCCTCGAACACGTTGGTCGCGTAGAACACCGCGGCGCTGTTGACGGGCAGGACCGCCTCCGACTGGGGCACGAGCTTACCGTTCATCCAGATGTTGAGGTCTTTCATAGACGCGGGCTCCTTTGGTCTGCGGCTGTTCGGGGTGTCGGTGCCAGCAAAGATACAGGAACATCGGCCCTCAGGGAAACAGGCTCGCCGTGCGCTATCCTGGCCGCGGCATGACCCCGGTCGTCGAGCTGGTGGGCGCCCGCAAACGCTTCGGCGACGTCGAAGCGGTGCGCGGCGTCGACCTCACGATCGGCGCGGGCGACATGGTCGCGCTGCTCGGCCCCAACGGCGCCGGAAAGACGACGTCGATCGCGCTCATGCTCGGCCTGCGGCGCCCGACCGACGGCCGGGCGCGCCTCTTCGGACACGACCCGGCGGACCGGCGCGCGCGGAGCCGCTGCGGCGTGATGCTGCAGGAGTCGGGCACGACAGGCGTGTTGACGGTGCGCGAGCTCGTGGATCTGTTCCGCGCCTACTACCCAGCGCCGCTGCCCACCGAGAGGGCGATCGCGCTCGCCGGACTGGAGGCGAAGGCCAACGCGCGGGCCGGGACGCTCTCCGGCGGCGAGCGCCAGCGCCTCTACTTCGCGCTCGCGGTGTGCGGCGATCCGGAGGCGCTGTTCCTCGACGAGCCGACCGTGGGCATGGACGTCGAGACGCGCCGCGCGGTGCTCGACAGCATCCGCGAGCTCAGCGCCGCCGGCAAGACGATCGTGCTCACCACCCACTACCTGGAAGAGGCCGATCAGCTCGCGCGGCGCATCATCGTGATCGACCACGGCCTGGTCATCGCCGACGCGACGCCGCGCGAGATCAAGGCGCGGATCCCGAGCAAGCGCGTGAGCTTCAGCGCGGGCGCGCCGCTGGGCGACGCGATCTTCCAGGGGCTCGCGGTTCAGAGCGTGGAGGTCTCGGGCCGGCGCGTGCGATTGCTCAGCCACGAGCCCGAGCGGGTGCTCAAGACGCTGTTCGAGCGCGGCGTCGCCGTGGAAGACCTCGAGGTCACCGGCGCCGACCTGGAGGAGGCGTTTCTCAGCCTCACCGCGCGCCGATGAGCGGCCCGGCCGCCGCACCGCTGCTGCGGATGCTCCTGGCCCAGACCCGGTGCGAGCTGCTGATGCGCTGGCGGGTCCCGGCCTTCAGCGTCACGAACCTCGCGCTGCCGATCCTGTTCTTCGTCTTCTTCGGCCTGCCGGTCGCCCACCTCACGCGTGGCGACGGCGTGAGCCTCGGCGCGTTCTTGTTGGCGTCGTTCGGCGCCTACGCGGTCGGCCAGGTGATGGTCTACGGCTTCGGCATCGGCGTCGCCAACGAGCGCGGCATGAAGGTCGATCGGCTGATGCGGGCCAGTCCGCTGCCGCCGGGCGTGTTCATGCTGGCGAAGGTGCTCACCGCGCTGGTCTTCTCGCTGGTCGCGCTGAGCCTGTTGATCGGGTTCGGGATCGTCGTGGGCGGCGTCCGCCAACCGGCGGCCGTCTGGGCCACGATCATCGCGCGCCTCCTCGCCGGCTCGCTGCCGTTCATCGGGCTCGGCTTCTGGATCGGCTACTGGTCGGGGCCCAACGCGGCGCCCGCGGTGGCGAACCTGATCTATCTGCCGCTGTCGTTCGCCTCCGGGCTCTTCGTCCCGCTCAACCAGCTTCCCGACTTCGTGCGCACGATCGCGCCCTACCTGCCGAGCTATCACTACGCGCAGCTCGCGTGGAGCGCGCTCGGCGCCGGGAAGGAGCCGCTGCGCGAGAGTCTCCTGTGGCTGGCCGGGTACTCCGCGCTGTTCCTGACGCTCGCCGTCAGGATGTACCGGCGCGAGGAGCGCGCGAAGTTCGCGTGAGCCGGCGGAACGAGCGGGTCGGGTGAAGCTCGTCATCCCCGGCGGCTCCGGTCAGGTCGGGACGATCCTGGCCCGCGCCTTTCACCGAGACGGCCACGAGGTGATCGTCCTCGTGGTAGGTCTGGCTCTCACCGCTCCCCGACGCTCCGGGTAGCCGACAG
This sequence comes from Candidatus Rokuibacteriota bacterium, assembly GCA_003220435.1. Classification (GTDB taxonomy): domain Bacteria; phylum Methylomirabilota; class Methylomirabilia; order Rokubacteriales; family CSP1-6; genus AR31. The sequence goes on from QHSL01000034.1 coordinate 32,549, forward strand.
GAGGGATCACCACCATGCCGCGTCGCATCGTCATCCACGCCGGTTACGTCATCGCCTTCGACGGGCGGGGCCACCGCCTGCTCCGCCACGGCACCGTGATCGTCGAGGACGACCGCATCGTGTCGGTGGGGCGCCGCGAGGCCGCGCCGAGCGACGGGATCGCCGAGACCATCGAGGCGCCGGACGCGGTCCTGACGCCCGGGCTCATCTCGACTCACGCGCACATCGGCGGCTCGCCGCTCGATCGCTCGTTCATCGAGGACCGCGGCAACCCGCAGTTCTTCTACTCCGGGCTCTTCGAGCTCCTGCCGGTGCGCGGCGCCGCGCAGGACGACGAGGCGACGCGCGCCTGTGTCGATTTCTCGATGGCCGAGCTGCTACGGGGCGGCGTGACCACCGTGATGGAGATCGGCGGCGCCGGCGAGTACGTCGCCGCCCGTGCCGGCGACTTCGGGTTGCGCGTCTACGTCGGCCTCGCCTTCCGCTCGGGCCGCTGGCTGACCCGCGACGGGCGGCGCGTCGAGTGGGAGTGGAACGAGGAGCAGGGACGGCGCGGGCTCGCCGACGCCATCGAGCTGCACAAGCGCTGGGACGGCGCCCACGGCGATCTGGTCCGCTGCTTCTTCTCGCCGGCCCAGGTCGACACCTGCACGCCGGAGCTGCTGCAAGCCTCCAAGCGCGCGGCCGACGAGCGCCAACGGCCGTGGCAGGTCCACACTTCGCAGTCGGTCGTGGAGTTCTACGAGATGCTCGGTCGTCACGGCCAGACGCCCATCGCGTGGCTGCGCGACCTCGGCGTGCTCGGGCAGAACGCGATCCTGGGCCACGCGATCGTCATCGGCGGCTCGTCCTGGACCAACTACCCCGAGGGCGACGTCGCGATCATGGCCGATGCCGGGTGCTCGGTCGCCCACGCCGTCTGGGTCTTCGCGCGGCGCGGGATCGCCATGGAATCGTTCGCCCGCTACCGGCGCGCCGGTGTCAATCTCTCGCTCGGCACCGACACGAATCCGCAGAGCGTGATCGAGGCCATGCGGTGGGCCGCGGTCGTCTCGAAGCTGGTCGAGCGCAACACCGAAGTCACCAACGCGGCCCACGTGTTCGACGCGGCGACGCTCGGCGGCGCGCGGGCGCTCGGGCGCGACGACCTCGGGCGGATCGCCCCGGGCGCGCAGGCCGATCTCGTGCTGTGGCGGGGTACCTCGTGGGGCATGACGCCGCTGCGCGATCCCGTGAAGAACATCGTCTACAACGCGGCGGCCGAGGACGTGGAGCGCGTCTGGGTGGCGGGCCGCCTGGTGGTCGACGGCGGCCGCGTGCTCGCCGCCGACGAGCGCGCGATCCTCGCCGCGCTCCAGGCCGGCGGCGAGCGGATGTGGCCGCGCATGCGTCAATTCGACTGGGCGGGCCGCGACGCGGACGCGCTCTCGCCGCAGACGTACCCGGAGTGGGCGTAGCCGTGGTGCGAGCCGCAAGCCGTCGCGGGGCCGCAGTGCGAGCCGCAGGGCCGCCCGGGGGCTGGGGCCCCCAGGCCCGAGGCGAGCGATGCGAACGCCCTGCCGGCTGAGGCGCGGCGACGAGCTGCTACTCGACCACGCCGAGCCGGCCGTTGTGGCTGCCCATGTACCAGAGACGGCCGTCGGCGTCCACGACCATCTTGCGGATTCCCACGTCCTTGGACGGTAGCTGGAACACGCGCAGCTGGTCGGTCTTGGGATCGAGGCGTACCACGGTGTCGGTCCTGATTTCGTTGGCCCACACCGCGCCGGCCCCGTCGACGGTGACCGCGTACGGCCCGCCGTCCCGGCCCGCCGGCAGCGCGTACTCCTTGACGACCTTCCGCGCAAGGGGATCGACGCGCACGAGCTTGCCGTTGCCATACTGAGTGACCCAGAGCGAGCCGTCCGGCGCCGTCGCCATCCGACGCGGCCGCGAGCCGCGCTCCAACGGCAAGTCGGTGAGCGCCCCCGTCTTCGGCTCGAGGCGTCCGAGCCGATCGCCCGAGAGCTGGCAGAACCAGATGTTCCCGTCTCGGTCCATGGCGATGCCATACGGATTGCCGGCCGCCTTGTACTCCGTGATGGCGCCCGTGCGCGTGTCGAGGCGCCCGATGCGATGGCCGCTCTGGACGGTGAACCAGATCACGCCCGAGTCGTCGATGATCAGCGTGTGCGGATCGCCGCCCGAAGGCGCCTTGTGCTCGATCACTTTGCCCGTGCCCGGATCGAGATGGCCGATCGTGCCGTTGCCGTTGCCCGTGTACCAGACCTGGCCGCCGCGATCCACCAGGAGCCCGTGGGGCCGAGCCCCCGGCGGCATCTCCCATTCCTTGAACGTTCGCGTGCGGGGATCGAAGCGCGCGATCCGGTTCCCGAACATCACGGTGATGTAGATTGCGCCGTCGGGGCCGGGCGCGGGATCGCGGGCGAACTGCGGTGTCGGAACCGGCCACTCGGAGATCTTCCCGCTCACCACGGGTCGGGCTCCTGGCGCCACCGCGTAGTTCGAGCCGCCGGCGTGGGCGAACAGAGGAACCGCGACGACCGCGGCGATTGCCATACCGCGCACCGCTTCGGCGATCTTCACCTCACTACCTCACTTGCCCTTGAGCTTCACGTCCTCGTAGGGCGCCGAATAGGCGTGAACGCTGATCAGCCCGAGGCCGGACTCGGCGACCCGAGGCCCGTAGCCGTTGAGGAACGCGGGCTCCATGATCGGTATGAACATCGCCTTCTCGTGGATGAGCTGTTGGACCTTCTGTAATAGAGCCTCCCGCCGCTTGCGGTCGGTCTCCCCGACCTGCTCCTGGAAGAGCCCGTCGATGTCGGGATAGCTGCCATAGGCGTACATCCCGCCGCCGGCCACGAAGGCCTCGATGCGCGTGGCGGCGTTGCCGAACGCCGCGCTCCCGCCCACGTGCAGGTAACGGAGCTTCTTCTCCTGGTTCGCCTTCAGGACGGCCGCCCGCTCCATGGGCGTCACCTTCAAGCGAATGCCGACGGCGCCCAGGTAGTTGGCGACCGTCTCGGCGATCGAGACGTACACCATGTCCGAGGTGATCGTGCCCCCGTCGAATCCTTGCGGATAACCCGCCTCGGCCAGGAGTTGTCGGGCCCGGCGAGGGTCGTGCGGATATACGGGCGCCGGCCAGTAGAAGTCGAGCCCGTGCGGGACGATGCTGCCGGTCAGTCGAGAGAAGCCGAGAAACTCGGCCTGGTTGATCTGTTCCCGGTCGATGGCGAGGTTGGCCGCGAGGCGAACTCGCCGATCGGCCCAGGGCGACTTCGGGTCCCACTGCTCCGCCGTGAACTGGGCCCACTGCGTCCACGGGATGTACGTCGGCCTGAGGGTCAGCCCCGGAGTGCGCTTGAGCTCCTCGGCGAGGACGCCGCGGATCGAGTAGGCGACGTCGGCCTCCCCGCGCTTGAGCATCGCCAGGCGCGTGGACTCCTCGGGGACCGACTTGAAGACGAGGCGCTTGACGCTGGGCGTCTTTCGCCAGTACTGCTCGAACGCCTCGAGCACGAGCTCGACGCCGGGCGTGAACGACACGAACTTATAGGGTCCGGCCCCGACCGGCGCTTTCTTGAAGCCCTCGTCGCCGACGCGCTCGACGTACTTCCGCGGCACGACCCACGCGGCGCCCGTGGCCGGCGTGCCGTAGAAAGTCATGAAATCCGGCCAGGGCACCTTCAGACGAAAGCGGACACGGTGGGGATCGACCACCTCGACGGCGGCCACGCGCGTCCTGAAGTTCTTGGCCGCGACTCCGCGGTAGCGCTCGAACGAAAACTTCACGTCGTCGGCGGTCAGGGGATCGCCGTTGTGGAACTGCACGCCCTTGCGGAGCACGAATTCGTAGACGAGCCCGTCCGGCGAGGCGGCCCAGGATTCGGCGAGGCTCGGCGTCATCGGGTTGCCGGGCATGGGCTTCACCAGGGCGTCGTGCAGGGCATAGTAGACCATGAACGGGGTGACGATCCCGGGCGCCTCGGCGGGCTCGAAGTAGACCGGCGCGAGCGAGAAGTGCACGGCCCACGTCGCCTGGCCGGCGGGCGTCTCCGCGCGCGCCGGACCGACCAGGATTGAGACCGCGAGCAGGACGAGGACCGGAACGCGGAACGAGTTGATCGTGGTTCCCATCGCTCTGATCTCCTTCACGCCTACTTTCCCTTGAGCTTCAGATCCTCGTACGGCGCCGAGTAGGCATGCATCGGGATCAGGCCCAGCCCGGACTCCGCGACGCGCGGCCCGACGCCGTTCAGCCAGCCGAGCTCCCAGATCGGCGCGTACATGACCTTCTCGTGGACGAGCTGCTGGATCTTGTGCAAAATCGCCTCGCGCTTCTTTCGGTCCAGCTCCCCGGCCTGCTCCTCGAACAGCCCGTCGATGTCCGGATAGCCGCCGTAAGCGAAAATCCCCTTCGAATGCACGAACGCCTCCAGTCGCGTCGCCGCGTTGCCGAAGGCGGCGGTGCCGCTTGCGATGACGTTGCGCAGCTTCTTCTCCCGGTACTGGGCGAAGAAGGCCGCGCGCTCGAGCGGCCGGACCTGGGCGCGGATGCCCACGGCCTTCCAGTAGTTGACGACGGCCTCGCCGACGCTGCTGTAGGCGACGTCGACAAAGTATTCGCCGGCATCGACACCGTTCGGGTACCCGGCCTCGGCGAGGAGCTTCCGGGCCTGGGCGGGATCGTACGGATAGAGGGGCGCGACCCAGGCGAACTCGAAATCCTGAGGGATCATGCTGCCCGTCAGCCGTGAGTGTCCAAGCGTCTCGGCCTGGTTGATCGCCTTCCGGTCGATCGCTAGATTGGCGGCCAGTCGCACGCGCCGGTCGGCCCACGGCGACCCGGGCTTCCACTGGTCGGCGAACACGAGCCACTGGCTGGCCGGCAGGACCATCGCCGCGAGCTTGAGGCCCGGAGTGCGGGCAACCTCTTCGCCCAGGGCGCCGCGCACCGAGTAGACGATGTCGGCTTCGCCGCGCTTGAGCATCGCCAGCCGGGTCGAATCGTCCGGTACCACCCGGAACACCAGGCGCTTGATCGACGGCGTCTTGCGCCAGTAGGTCTCGAAGGCCTCCATCACCAGCTCGACGCCGGGGTTGAACGACACGAACCGGTACGGCCCGGCGCCCACCGGCGCTTTCTTGTAGCCGTCGTCGCCCACCTTCTCGACGTACTTCTTGGGCACGATCCAGCCGGCGCCGGTGGCGCTCGTGTAGAAGATGAGGAAGTCGGGCCACGCCGATTTGAGGCGGAACCGAACGCGGCTGGGATCGGGAGTCTCGACGGCGGCCACCCGGTCCTTGAGCGATTTCGCAGCGGCGCCTTTGTAGCGTTCGAAGGAAAACTTCACGTCTTCGGCGGTGACCGGCTCGCCGGTGTGGAATTTCGCCCCCGCTCGCAGGACGAACTCGTAGGTGAGCCCGTCCTTGGACACCGACCACGACTCCGCGAGGCTCGGGGCCTGCGGGTTGCCCGGCATCGGCTTGAGCATGGCGTCGTGGAGCGCGTAGAGGAACATGTACGGCGTGATGATGCCGGGCGTCTCGGCGGGATCGAACCACGTTGGCGCGATCGACACGTGGACGGCCCACGTGAGCTGACCCTCCGGGCCCGCCGCGGCGAGCGCGGGGACGAGGAGTCCGACGAGGAGCGCGATGGTCAGGGTGAGCGCGATGCGTGGGCCCATGGAAACCTCCTCTGCGTCGCGACGGTGTCAGGAGCGAGGCCGAGGACCGACGAAACAGGACCCGAAGTGGTGGCGATTATCCTCGGATGGGCTGTCTTGTCAAGACAGGAGCCGATGGGGCGGCGACGGGCGGCGCGCGAGCACGAAGAATATCGATCCGAGCGCGGCCAGGCCGGCCAGGATCCGGAACCCGAGCTCGTAGCTGCCGGTCCGGTCGGCCAGGATGCCCGCGATGATGGGCCCGCCGACCATGCCGAACATCACGACCATCGAGGAGATGCCGGTGATCGTGCCGAAGGCCGCGCTGCCGAAGTAGTCGGCGCGGATCGCCGACATCAGCGGACCGCGGATACCCCACGCGAGCCCGTGGAGCGCGGCGAACGCGGCCACCGCCGACAACGCAGTCGCCGACGCCAACAGGAGCAGGCCGGCCGCGTGCGCGACCATGCAGCCGACCACGATCGCGCGCTTGTTGAAGCGATCGCCCGCCCAGCCGCCGCCGAGCTGAGCGACCACCTGCAGCACCGTCATCAGCGCCACCACGGCGGCGGCTTGCTGCAGCGAGTAGCCCACGTGCTCCGTCAGGTGCACGACCAGATGGACCGACACGGCCCGCGTCATCGAGAACGCCGCCGAGAACATCGTCTTGCTCCAGCCGAACTCCCGGCGCAGCACGACGACGTAGGCGCCGTAGGCGTGGAAGAAGAGCGCGCCCATCAGCGCCTCGAGGACGAAGCCGGCGCCCACGATCCACCAGCCGTAGAAGCGCGGGCCCCGGATCAGCGCGATACCGCGCTCCTCACGCCGTCGGGCGTATCGCGCTCACCACGCGTGTCGAGCGACATCGAGCCCCCGCCAGAGATGCGCACGCGGATCGAGGC
>QHSL01000035.1 GCA_003220435.1 Candidatus Rokuibacteriota bacterium
TGGGGGCGCTGACGATGATCTCCTCCCAGACGGTGCCGCGCCCCTCGTCGCCCATGTAGTGACACTCGTCGAGCACGATGTAGCGGAGGTCGTCGAGGCCGCTCCCGTAGAGCGCGTTGCGAAGAATCTCCGTGGTCATGACGAGAATCGACGCGCGTGGGTTCACCTTCACGTCGCCGGTCAGGATCCCGACGTTATCAGCGCCGAACGCGCGCGTGAAGTCGGCGAACTTCTGATTCGAGAGCGCCTTGAGCGGAGTCGTGTAGGCTAGACGGCGGCCGGCCGCGAGTGCCTGGTGGATGGCGAACTCGGCGACGAGCGTCTTGCCGGCCCCGGTGGGCGCCGACACGATGACCGACTGACTCGCCTCGATGGCGCGAACGGCCGTGACCTGGAAGTCGTCGAGCGGGAAGGAATAACCAGAGCGGAAACGCTCGAAGAGGTCCATCTCGGTCTCACACTAGCACGGAGGTGCGACGTGATCGTTTTTCACATCGCCGTGACCGCCGCCGACGACTATCTGACCCGTCGCGAGGCGCATCGGCGCGCGCACATCGAGCGGCCGGACCGACTCCGGACGGCAAGGCCGCCGACATCTTTTATCGCCTGCAGCAGCCCGCCCAGATCAAGCACGCGATGGAGGAGGATCCCTACTGGCTCGGCGGCGTGTGGACGCGCTACGAGCCCCGAAGCTTCAGCCAGTTCGTCGAGCCGTGGGAGATGGTGCCGGTCGTGCTCGACGGCACGCGGCGGACGACGCTCGTCGAGGGACCGACCGCCCAGCACGACATGGCCCAGTTCGCGCTGATCGAGATGCGGGGCGCCGGCCGGATTGCCTTCGGCGGGTTCTTCGAGGACGGCGGGACGCTCGCGGTCGCGAAGACCAGCGACGGTGACGAGGCGCTCCGGTGGTTCGCCGAGACCGGCTTCTGGAAGCCCGACGCGCTCACCGCGCGTCCGTGGCTCCACGTCCTTTAGCGACGCCGCTCAGAGTCCGGCGGCACCGCTGGCGTCGTGGAGATGGAGCACGCGGGTGGCGAGCGCCGGACCGCTCACGCGGACGAGGCGGAAGCCTGGCGGTCCCGCCAGGACCTTGTACGTCTGCGACACCTTGGAGACCTGGAAGCAGGTCGACGGCGTGGTGAGCATCGTGAGGCTGCCGCGCTGGACCTCGTAGTCCTGGTGGACGTGACCACAGACGATCCAGCGCACGGCCGGATACCGTTCCAGGATCGCGACCACTTCGTCGCCGTTGCGGAGAGACATCGCGTCCATCCAGGCGAGCCCCAGCGGCCACGGGTGGTGGTGGACGAACACGAGTGTCGGCTGCTCGCGATGAGCCCGCAGGTCGGCCTCCAGCCACTCGAGCTGAGGGGCGCTGATCTGACCCCAGGGCTTGCCGGGCACGAGTGAATCGAGGCCCACGAAGTGACAGCCGCCGTGACCGAAGCTCCAGTGCTGGGGCGCGTCGAGGTCCGTCGTGCGACCGCCGATGACGCGGTGAAAGGCCGGCCGGTCGTCGTGGTTGCCGAGCAGGAAGTGCGTCGGGCAGCGGAGTCCGTCCACGATCTCCCGCAGCAGCCGGTACGACGGGATCCACTCGTCGCTGGCGAGCGTCCGGCCGCGATCGAGCAGATCGGGGCTCGTGAGATCGCCGCCGACGATCGCGAACGCCGGCGCGGGCTCGAGCGCGTTGATCGTCTCGATGACCCGGCGCAGCGTGGCGCTCGTGTCGACCGGCCCGCCGTCCCACGCGCCCCCGGCCATGATGTGGGTGTCGGTGAAGTGGACGAACGAGAAGTCGGGGGGCACGGGCGCCTCGATGGCTCTACTCGATCCCGGCCACCGCGAGCACCCGGCGCATCCGCTCGGCGGCGAGGTCGGGGTCGCGCAGGAGGCCGGCCCGGTCCATCAACACGAACTGCTCGGCGAGGTGCGCGATCGAGCGCGCGCCCTCCAGGCCGCCGACCATCCGGAAGTGCGACTGGTGGCCGTTCAGATAGGCCGCGAACACGACCCCGGTCTTGTAGAAGCGCGTCGGCGCGCCGAAGACGTGACGCGAGAGCGGCAGCGTGGGCGCCAGGATCGCCTCGTAGCGGCCGAGGTCGCCAGCGTCGAGCGCCTTCAGCGCCGCCGCCGCGGCGGGCGCGATGACGTCGAAAATCCCGAGCAGCGCGTCGCTGGCCCGCTCGCCGTCGCCGCGAATCGTCGTCGGGTAATCGAAGTCGTCGCCGGTGTACATGCGCACCGCGGGTGGGAACCGTCGGCGCATCGCGATCTCGCGCCGCTGATCGAGGAGCGAGATTTTCACGCCGTCGACCTTCGACGCGTACTCGGCCACGATCGCCAGCAGCGTTTCGGTCGCTCGATCGAGGTCGCGCGAGCCCCAGTACCCGGCGAGCGCCGGATCGAACATCTCGCCGAGCCAGTGGATGATCACGGGCTCGCGCGCCTGGCTCAGGATGCGCCCGTAGACCTTCACGTAGTCGTCCGGGCTCGTGGCGCTGGCGGCGAGCGCGCGGCTCGCCATCAGGATGATCCGCCCGCCGCAGCCCTCGATCCACGCGCACTGCTCCTCGTACGCGGCCTCGACGTCGGCCAGGGTCACGCGCAGTCCGGGCTCGAGGTGGTCGGTGCCGGCGCCCGAGGCCAGCACCGCGCCGTCCAGCCGCTTGGCCTCGGCCACCGAGCGCTTGATCAGCTCCTTGGCCGCGCGCCACTCGAACCCCATGCCGCGCTGGGAGGTGTCCATCGCCTCGGCGACCGCGAGCCCGAGCGACCACAGATAGCGCCGGTAGGCGAGCGTCGCCTCCCAGTCGAGCGCCACCTCGAGCGTGGGACTGACGTCGGCGAGCGGATCGGTGACGACGTGCACCGCGGCGAATGCGACGCGGCTCCGGATCGAGCCGGCCGGCGCCGAGACGGGCGCGCTCCCGCTCAGCGTGTACGGCGTTACCGCTCCGTCAGCGCGCGGCAACCGCAGCGTTCGGCTCATTGCTCGCCCCCCGTCCGCCAGTGTAGCATCCGCCGGCGGATTCGATCCGCGCCGGCCGATTCGATCGGCCGGCCCGGCGGGGCCGATTTGACAGTGGCCGCGGCGCTCTCGTATCGTTAGCGCACTTTTCCGCCGCTCCGAAGGAGGCCCGCATGGCAGCCAAGGCGACCGACAAGAATCGTACGAAGTTCGCCCTCGATGAGAAGGACATTCCGTCGAAGTGGTACAACATCCAGGCCGACTTCAAGACGCCGGCGCCTCCGGTCATCCATCCCGGGACCAAGCAACCGATCGGCCCTCAAGATCTCGCTCCGCTGTTCCCGATGGAGCTCATCAAGCAGGAGGTCAGTCAGGAGCGCTGGATCGAGATCCCCGAAGAGATCCGTGACGTCTATCGTCTGTGGCGGCCCTCCCCGCTCTACCGCGCCCGCCGGCTCGAGAAGGCGCTCGGGACGCCCGCGCGCATCTACTACAAGTACGAGGGCGTGAGCCCGGCCGGCAGCCACAAGCCGAACACCGCGGTCGCGCAGGCGTACTACAACAAGAAGGAGAAGGTCACCCGGCTCAGCACCGAGACCGGCGCCGGCCAGTGGGGCTCCGCCCTCTCGCTCGCCTGCCAGATGTTCGGGCTGCAGTGCAAGGTCTACATGGTGAAGGTGTCGTACCAGCAGAAGCCGTACCGCCGGATCATGATGGAGACCTGGGGCGCGCAAGTCGTCGCCAGCCCGAGCCCCGACACGCAGTCCGGCAAGAAGATCCTCGAGCAGGATCCCAATTCGCCCGGCTCGCTCGGAATCGCGATCAGCGAGGCGGTCGAGGACGCCGCCACCCGTGATGACACGAAGTATTCGCTCGGCAGCGTGCTCAACCATGTGCTCATGCACCAGACGATCATCGGGCAGGAAGCCAGGAAGCAGCTCGAGAAGGCCGACGCCGCCGCCGACATCGTGATCGGCTGCGCCGGCGGTGGCTCGAACTTCGCGGGGCTCTCGTTCCCGTTCGCAGCCGACAAGCTCACCGGCAAGAACAAGAAGCTCCGGATCATCGCCGTCGAGCCCGCCGCCTGCCCGAGCCTCACCAAGGGCAAGTACGTCTACGACTTTGGTGATACCGTCGGGCTCACCCCGCTCGTCAAGATGCACACGCTCGGCCACACGTTCATCCCGGCCCCGCTGCACGCCGGCGGGCTCCGATACCACGGCATGGCGCCGCTCGTCTGCAAGCTCTACGACGAGGGCGTGATCGAGGCGGCCGCGGTGCCCCAGCTCGCCACGTTCCAGGCGGCGATGCAGTTCGCGCGCTCGGAGGGCGTGATTCCGGCGCCAGAGTCGGCCCACGCGATTCGCGTCGCGATCGACGAGGCGCTGCGCTGCAAGCGCGACGGCAAGCGGCAGACGATTCTCTTCAACCTCTCCGGCCACGGCCACTTTGACCTCGCCGCGTACGAGGCCTACCTCGCCGGCAAGCTCCAGGACTACGAGTACCCGTCCGAGAAGGTCGCGGAGGCGCTCAAGCAGCTCCCGCAAATCAAGTAAGGAGTCACGGCGCCAGGCGTCGATCGGCTGATGACTACCGTCGACGTCCGGCGCCTCCGGCTGGGCGCCTCGTTCGTCCTCCTCGCCTACCTGACCCTTCATCTCAGCAACCACGCCCTCGGCCTCGTCTCGTTGGAGACGATGGAGGCCGGGCAGCGGTGGTTCACCGCGCTCTGGCGGAGCGCGCTCGGGACGGTGGCGCTGTATGGCGCCTTCACCGTTCACGGCGTGCTGGCCCTCTGGCTCCTCTACCGGCGCGGCTCGCTCCGCATGCCCGCGTGGGAGGCGGCGCAATACGGGCTCGGCCTGGCGCTGCCGGCGTTGCTCGCGATCCACGTCGTGGGCACGCGGATCGCATGGTGGCGCCTGGGCGCCGACGATCCCTATGCGCGCGTCGTGCTCGGGCTCTGGGTCGTCGGGCCACCGCGCGGGATCTGGCAGGCGATCACGCTCGTGGTCGCGTGGCTTCACGGCGGCATCGGCCTGCACTACTGGCTTCGCTTCAGGTCGTGGTATCCGCGGGCCGCGCCGTGGCTGCTCTGCGTCGCGCTGCTGCTACCGGTGCTGGCGCTTCTCGGCTTCGTGACGGCCGGCCGTGAGGTCGCGGCGCTGGCGCGCACGCCGGGCTGGGCCGACACGCTGGTGCGCGAGACTCACGCGCCGCGCCCGGCCGAGTCCGCGATGCTCGTGGCCATCCGCCAGACCTTCCTGAACGCGTACCTCGCGGCGCTGGTCGGCGTCCTGGTCGCGCGCGAGGTCCGCCGCCTCGCGCGAGGACGGGGCGCCGTTCGGGTCACCTACCCGGACGGCCGCGTGGTGGCGGCACCGCGTGGGCTCACGATCCTCGAGGTGAGCCGACTCGGCGGGATCCCGCACGCGTCGGTCTGCGGAGGCCGGGGACGCTGCTCGACCTGCCGCGTGCGGGTCGTCCGCGGCCTGGCGGATCTCCCGCCGCCCCACGACACCGAGCGGCGCGTGCTCGCCCGCGTCAGCGCCGCGCCGGACGTGCGGCTCGCGTGTCAGACTCGAGCCGTCAGCGACGTCGCGATCCTGCCGCTGGTGGTGCCGACCGTGGAGCCGGCCGCCGCCATGGCGCCCGACGCCCGTCAGGGACGCGAGCGCGAGCTGGCGGTCCTGTTCGCCGATCTCCGCGGCTTCACGCGCATGGCCGAGAACAAGCTACCGTACGACGTCGTGTTCGTCCTCAACCGCTACTTCGCCACGGTCGGCGCCGCGATCACCGGTGCCGGCGGAATCGCCAACCAGTTCACCGGCGACGGCGTGATGGCGCTCTTCGGCGTCGACGCCGGCCCGGCGGCCGGCTGCCGGCAGGCCCTCGCCGCCGCCCGAGCGATGGCCGAGGGCGTCGCCGCGCTCAGCCGCGAGCTGGCACCCGAGCTGGCGGCGCCGATGCGGATCGGCATCGGCATCCACGTCGGGTCGGCCGTTGTCGGCTGGATGGGCTGGGGCGATAGCTTCTATCTGACGGCGGTGGGCGACACGGTGCACGTGGCCGCCCGGCTCGAGCAGGCGACCAAGGACTACGACTGCGAGCTGGTCATCTCCGAGGCTGTGGCCACGCGCGCCGGCGTCGACGCCACGTCGTTTCCGCGCCACGAGGTCGCGTTGCGCAACCGCGCCACGCCCGTGGTGGTGCGGGTCGTCGCGCGGGCGATCAGCCTCGTCATGTGAGGATCCGGTCGTAACGGCCGTACTCCCGCGCCGCGTCCATCATCCACTTGACGCAGTCGGGGTTGGCGCGCGGCGGGAGCTCGCATGAGGTCGAGAGCACGAAACGCGAGCGCCGGCCGACCGTGTCGATGCAGCGCCGCACCTCGGCCTCGATCTCGGCCTTGGTGGCGCGCTCGAAGATCGTCACGTCCACGTTGCCGATGGCGACCACGTTGCGCTGGTTGCCGAGAGTCACGAGCTTGTCGAGCTGGTCCACCTTCAACGCCGGATCGCCCTGCTGGTCGAGGTCGATGGTGATCGCCACGAAGCCGACGTCGACGAGGTCCTCGTGGATCTGGTGCGTGGTCCCGCAGATGTGGACGGTCGTGCCGACCCTCTTCGCCCGGAAGTACTCCACCAGCTCCTTGTGGTAGGGCTTGATGAACTCCCGATAGGTGTCGGGCCCCACCAGCGAGCAGGACGCGGTCGGGTCGGTGTAGCTGAGCCCGATCTTCGTCGTGAGCACGGCGTCACCGACGCGCTTGGCGTACTCGGTGGCGAAGCGCATGAGCTCGTGGACGAACGGCGGATCGTCGATCGTGTCGAGACACATCAGCTCGGGATTGCGCAGGAGCATCGCGATGGTCCACGGCCCCACCAGCACCGCGCCGAGCGCGCTCGGGAACCGGGCCGCCGAGAGCGCCTCGCATTGCTCGAGAAACGCCGGCAATCGCCCGTCGCGGCGCGGATCGGGGATTTCCAGCCGGGCGAGCCTGACCTTGTCGTCCTGGAGCACGTGCTGGTCGATCGACGGCACGACGTAGTCGGAGTACTTCACGTGGCAGCCGACCGCCTCCGCTTCCTTGGCGAGGTCGTTGAAGGCGATCATGATGTCCGGCTGGTAGCGCTCGTAGTAGTTGAGCATCGCCTTGACGGCCTTGGTGGGGTTCGTGCAGTACTCCTCGATCGACAGTCCGTCGAGGCAGCCGGCGAACGAGCCCGCGATCGGGTACGCCGGCACGCGGTCGGCGAAGCCGCCCTTGTAGGCGGCGACCACCCGCTCTCGCCCGGTCACCGCGCCCTCCATGTGCGTGATTCTAGCATCGGGACGAACGCGCTCAGGGTGAGCTCGATCTCCTCGCGCGAGAGGTTGGGTCGGAGAAACACCATCGGCATGTCGGCGCCGGCGGCGTGCCACCGCGCGAGCTGTGGCCCCACCTCGCCGGGCGCGCCGTACACCGTGAGCTCCTGCAACAGCGCCTCGGCCTCGGGCGGCACCGCCGCCGCGAAGCGGGGCGTGTTGGCGGCGACGACCGCCTCGATCTCCTTGCCGAACCCCTGACGCTCCAGCGAGCGGCGGTAGAGGGGCCCCATCGTCGTGAGATAGAAGGCCACGAACCACGCCGCGCCGGCGCGCGCCTGCGCCGAGTCCTCGGCCACGACCGTCGGCACCGTCGGGTAAATGGCGATGCGCCGCTCGGCGTCGCCGGTCCGGGCGGCGCCCTCACGCAGGAGTGCCTGGCCCTCGCTCAGACACCGGCGGGGATAGAGGAAGGGCAGCCAGCCGTCGGCGAGCTCGCCGGCCAGGCGCACGGACTCGTCGGTCAGCGCCGCCAGGAAGATCGGCAGCTCCGGCGCCGGCGTGACGTTCAGCTTGAGCGCCCGCGCGCCCGTCGCCGTCGCGAGCGGAATGCGCTCACCACGCAGCAGCGCCCGCACCTGCGTCATCGTCCGGCGCATGCGCGCGATCGGCGACGCGTACGGCACGTCGTGGAGCCCCTCCGTGAGCTGCGGCGTGCTGGCGCCGAGGCCGAGCACGAAGCGTCCGCCCGATACCGACGCCAGCGTCGAGGCGGCCATCGCGAGCGTCCCGGCGCTTCGGCCCCAGACGCCGAGGATCCCGGTGCCCAGCGCAATGCGCTCGGTCCGCACCGCCGCCTCGGCCAGCAGCACGGTGACGTCGTGGGCCCACGTCTCCGGCAGGAAGAAGCCGTCGAAGCCCAGGCGGTCGGCCGTGGCGGCGACCCCCACCAGCGCGTCGCGCCGGTTGTCGAGGGGCATCACGCTGACGCCGATGCGGGGCGACTCGCTCGCGGTCATGGGCCTCCTTGTTACGCGGCGGAGCAAACTATGCTAACAGTTCCGTAGCAAAGGAGCGGCGCATGATCAAATCGTGGATGGCCCTGGCCGTTATACTCTGCGCTGCCGCCCCCGCGGTGAGCGATGGTCAGGTGTTCCTCGCCTCGGAGCCCAACCCCCGCTTCCTGATCGGCCCCCTGTTCGTGGTGGCCAACGTGAGCCCCGGCCTCGGGCCGGTCACGGTGAATCTCTCCTGGAGTCTCACGACCAAACCCGGGAGCCGCCCCGTGGAGATGGGCCAGAACCTCTATCTCCTCTGGCCGGCGGAGATCGCGGAGCCCACCGCGCCAGGGCCCGCCGACCCTCAACTGGTGCGCGAGGTCGAGGGCCGAGGATTCGCGGCGGCCGCCAGCGGCCGGCTGATGCTGCGCACGCGTGATCGGATGCAGGTCGGCACCCCCGCGCTTGGCGAGCCGATCGACGTGACCGCGTCCTACGTCAGCTTCTCGCGGAGGGGGAGCCAGTCCGGCGCCGTCACGTACATCAAGATCCCGTGGACACCGCGGCTCGTCGACCCGCTCTCGCTCGTCGCGCTCGCGCTGCCGCTTCGCGGCCTCATCGTGCCCAAGGCGGCGACGTGGATCGACGAGCTCTTCTGGGGCCGGCGCTACGTCCTCACCGCCGGCTTCGGCGACCTGGGGCCGCCCGCGCTGGGGCTCTTCGCGCTCTACTACGAGCGCCGCGACCGGATCGTCCACCTGGCACGCGAGTATGCGCTGGTCATCGCCAACTTCGGCGACTCCGACCACCTCAAGATCGAGGAGATCTCGCCGGCCACCGCGGTCCGGCGTCAGAGCCGCGTCCGCGCCGGCGGCGAGGTCGTGGCGCTCACGCTGCTGCCGGCGGAGGACATCACCGCGCAGAGCCTCCGCGTGCAGTTCCAGTATTTCAGCGGCCGCATCAACTGGCGGCCGGTCATCGTGTCCGTCACGTTGATCCTGGTGACGAATTTCGCGGGCGTGCTGATCCTGAGCAAGGACGTGAGCCGGCGGATCCGCCGACGGATGCGCGCCCGTCGGCGATTCGCGGTCGCCGCCGGCCCACCGAACGGAGCCGTGCCGTCGCGCGACGCGCTCGGCGCCCTCATTCCGGCCGGCACGAGCTACGACGACGTCGTGGCCCGGCTCGGCCGGCCGGACGCCGAGCACGAGCGCGTGACGCCGCCGGGGCGACGCACGATGATCTATCGCGGCACGAACGGCAACGGCGCCGGCCAGTACGAGGTGGCGGTCGAGCTGCACGACGATCGCGTCCGGGAAGTGACGTGCGTCACCAGCCGCTGATCTCTCGCCGTCAAGGAGCGCGCGCATGATCAAGCCGTACACCGCCGTCGGTCTCGTCCCCACCGTGCGCGGCATCCGCAAGCGCAAGGACATCAAGATCAACCTCGAGCACCTCTCACACCTGGTGAAGGCGGCGTCCTGGCTGTCGAGCCTGGATATTCCGGTGAAGCTGATCGCCTTCCCAGAGGGCGCGCTGCAGGCGTTCAACGACGAGGTGCTTGACCTCGACCACGCGACCTTCGCCCGGGAGTGCGCCATCGATATTCCAGGCGAGGAGACCGAAGAGCTCGGCAAGATCGCCCGGGAGTACAACGCCTTCGTCATGGCCCAGGCGAAGGCCCGGCACCCCGACCTGAAGGATCGCTTCTTCAACGTCGGGTTCATCATCAACCCGCGCGGCCGCGTGATCCTCAAGCACTACAAGGTCTCGCCGCTGTTCCCGGTCGAGCACTCGGTGTGTCCCCACGACGTCTACGACTGGTGGGTCGAGAAGTACGGACGCACCCTCGACGCGTTCTGGCCGGTCGCCGACACGGAGATCGGCCGCCTCGGCATCATGATGGCCAACGAGGGCTCCTATCCCGAGAACGCGCGGGCGCTCGCGCTGAACGGCGCCGAGGTCGTGTACCGTGCCTCCTACCCCCACCCGGCAACCGGCAACGAGATCTTCGAGATCCAGAGCCGCGCGCGCGCGCTCGACAACAACATGTACGTGGTGGCGCCGAACATGGGAACCTACTACCTGTTCCCGGAGGAGACAACGCCGATCGACACGTTCGGCGGCCGTTCCTTCATTATCGACTACAAGGGGCGGATCGTCGGCCGCCAGGACTACGGCGCCGGCTCCACCTACGTCGGGGGCGTCATCGATGTCGAGGCGCTCCGCGACCACCGGGCGCGGGCGCAGTGGGACAACTGGATGAAGGACCTGCGCACCGAGCTCTATCAGCTGCTCTACGAGAAGCCCATCTATCCCAAGAACCTCTACCTGAAGCGGGCACCCATGAAGCACGCCGAGTACCGCGACAAAGTGATCAAGCGGCAGATCCGGCTCATGCACGACCGCGACATCTGGAAGAGGCCCGACCGATGACGGTACGGCTCCTGGCCCTCGTGCTCCTACTGGCTCCCCTGCCGGCCGCGGCCGAGATCGTGCTGCCGCCGGGATTCAGCACCCAGGTTTACGTGACCGGAGAAGGGTTCGACACGGACTCCACCCGCGGCGCCCGCGGCATCCCCTCGACCTCGACCATCGCGTTCGACGCCGCCGGCGCCCTCTATCTCGCCCGAACCGGACGCCGCTACGGCGGCGGTGAGGCCTACGATCTCTGGCCCATCTACCGGTTCCCGCCGGGCGGAGCGCGCGTCACGCCCCACACCGAGAAGCGATACCTGCACGGCCCGCCGCTGTTGAACGCGCAGGTGGCCGGGACGCGCGGGGGCAAGGAGATCCTGGTCACCACGTTCGACCGTGAGCGGAGGATCGGAGCGCTCTACCGGATGGCGGACGGCCGCGCCGAGCTCCTCGCCGGCGGCACGCCGCCGCGCGGCATCCCGGCCCTGCTCCATCAGCCCGAAGGCGCGGCAGTCGACACGGCGGGCAACGTGTACGTCACCGATCGCGCTCAGAACATCGTCGTGCGGCTCGATGGGGATGGCCGTGTGCTCGACCGCCGTTACCTGTCGGTCACGCGGCCCCGCCTGCTCGCCACCGATGACAAGGGCCACGTGTGGGTCGCCAGCGACGGCGCCGCCGAAGCTCCCTTTCAGCAGGGGCCGGGCGAGATCGTACGGATCGACCCGACGGGAGCGTCGAGCGTCGTCCTCCGTGGATCCGTGGTAGCCGCGATCGGCGCGAGCCCAGGAGGCGACCTGTTCATCGCCGACCGCCACGAGCGGCAAGTCTTCGTCCTCGCCCAGGACGGCCGGCGCGTCCCGTTCGCCAGTTTCACCGACAACGACACGCCACGAAGCCTGGGCTTCGCCCCGATCACGCCCGAGACGCAGCGGGCGGGCGTCGCCGGCGATCTCTTCATCGTCACGATCAAGGCCGGGACCTGGATCGTCAACGAGGTCATTCGGGTCTCCGGGCCCTTCGACGAGCTGATTCGCGGGCGATAGTCGGGTCCCACTCCTCGGGCGAAATTCCGGAACCCTCCGGGCTTCTGCCCGAGCGTGATCGAGCCCTGTGCTTGTCAAGTCGCTAATCCTGTGAGCTTCCGGTAATCGGCATGACTCGTGCTCTGCGTCTTTGTTCAGAGGTAACGGACCGAAGCGGGCCCCGGGTGCCCGGGAGGTGCTGCGATGCAGATGGACCTCTGGTTCGACCTGGCCGTCAGGGGAGAGCCCGACGTGCAGGCCGCCTTGCTCCGACGACTCGAGCTTGCCGAGCCGGCCGGGCCCCCTGCGGACCCGACGCCGGATGCTGAGCCGGACGCTGAAGCCGAGGCGAGGCCCCAGCCGCCCCCGCGGGCAGTCATCGCGTAACGGCGCGTATGGCGGCGACAATCGCCGCCGCCGCCGCGACGACGAGCCATATCGTCCCCTTCGGAAAGCCCAGCAGCTCGACGATCCCGATAGCGAACCCGGCGGCGATCACCACGCCGCCCGCGAGCATCAGCCCGATCCGCCCACGCCGGGTACTCACCTTATCCGACGCACGCCACCAGCGCTCCCCGCACTCGATCGACGTCGGCGGGGTCGACGGTCTGCGTCGACACGAGCAGCGGCTCCACATGGCCTGCCCACGGCCGCCAGGCGAGGTGGTCGGTCGTGAAGAGGATGGTCGACCGCACACCGAGCGCCGAGGCGAGATGGCTGATTCCCGAGTCGTTCCCCAGATATGCGCTCGCGTGGCTCAGAGCGCCCGTGAGACTCCTGAGCGGCGGCTCTTCGAGCAGCGCCACCCTATGGCCGAGCTGCAGCCGCAGCGCCTCGGCTGCATCTCCATCGGCCGGTCCTCGATGGACCACGATCATGGGCAGCCCGGCCGAATCCAGCGACTCGAGCACGGCGGCAAACCCCTGAGCCGGCCATTGCTTCGTTCGTCCACCGGCGCCGGGATGGACGACGAGCACCGGCGCGCTCCCGTCCCATCCTGCATGCTCGAGCTCGCGTCGACCCTCGTCGGCCACTGACGTCAGGATCTCGATCGGCTCACGCCAGCCCGACACGTCCGCGGCTCCCGGAGCAACGGTCTCCAGCAGATGCTCCCAGACCGGTCGGTCGGCCCCGACCGACGAAGCGACGACGGCGTAGGGTACGAGGCCGGTCAGGCTGCGGACGAAATCCGGGTCACGCGAGCCGAACCAGGACACCACCCGTGTAGCCCGACGCAGCTCCTCAGCGCATCGTGACGGCCAGTCGCGATCAGCTCTGTCCGGATCGCCGGCGAAGAGGGCGTCGAGACCGAGACCGTCGAATGCGACGCACCGATCCGCGATCCCGAGCGTGGTCAGGAGCTCGCCGATCCTCGGCTGAGCGGCGAGCGTCAATGGCTCGCCGGGCCAGCGGTGCCTGATGGCGCGCAGCGCTGGGATCGCCAGGAGGACGTCGCCGAGCGCTCCGGGATGAAGTACGAGGGTCAGGGGCGGAGGCGTTCGAGCGCGGCATCGTGCAGGCGGCCGTTGGTCGCCAGCGCCGTGCCGGTGTAGATCGTGGGCCGTCCGTCCCAATCGGTGAATCGGCCGCCCGCCTCCTCGACAACAAGCTTGCAGGGGGCGAGATCCCATGGCTTGAGATCGAGCTCGGCGTAGAGATCGGCCTTCCCCTCGGCGACCAGAGCGTAGCCGAGGTAGTCGCCGAAGCCGCGCTGCCGCTCGGTCGCGTCGGACAGACGCACGAACTCGTTCCAACGGCCGGCCCGGCGGACGGTCCCGAGCCCGGCGTGCACGAGGAAGGACCTCCCGAGATCGGTCACGCCGGACACCTGGATCCGCTCGCCGTTGAGAAAGGCGCCGCCGCCTCGCCGGGCCGAGTAGAGATCGCCGGTGACCGGATTGTGGATGACCCCGACGGTGATCTCGCCGTGCTCCTCGAGCGCGATCAGCGTCGCCCAGACTGGAATGCGACGAACGAAGTTCTTCGTCCCATCGATGGGATCGATGATCCAGCGTGTGTCGCGCCGTCCCGAGCCGCCGAACTCTTCGCCGAGCACGCCGTACGCGGGGAACGCGCGTCCCAAGAGCTCCACGATCGCCCGCTCGGCCTCGCGATCGGCCTCAGTCACCGGCGTGTCGTCCGGCTTCAGCATGACCTCGAAGCCGCCGCGATAGTATTTGAGGGCGACCTGTCCGGCGGCGCGGGCCGCCTCGACCGCTGCGTCGAGCGCGCGCTGGCTCACCGCGACGCTTCTTCGGCCGGGAACGGCTCGCCGCGCTCGGCGAGCACTTGCCCGTACACGTCCAACGCGTCAACCACCACGGGCATGCCGCCGTAGGTGACCATCTGGAAGATGACCTCCGCCACCTCCTGTCGGCTCGCGCCGACGTTGAGTGCGGCGTGGATGTGGGCGCGTACCTCGTTCGGGCGATGCAGCGCCGTGAGCGCGCCGACCGCGCAGAGCTCGCGCTGCTTCTGGGAAATGACGTCCCGGCTGTAGAGCACCCCGCTGAAGAACAGCGACAGCTCGCGCGCCAATCCCTTGTCGAACTTCTTCCACGTCTCAAAGGGGGAGCCGCCCTTCAGCGTGTGGAAGAGCATCTGGCTCGTCTGCTTGGTGCGGGCTCGCAGCTCCGCGTCGTCCATGAGGGTCATCCGTGTCTCCTTGTGATAACCTGCGATGAGAGCGTCTCGTCGCGGCGTCACAATATCGTAGCCCAGGAAACCGCACAATGTTGAACCCGCACGTGTTTCGCGCGTACGATGTGCGCGGTCTCGTCGGCCAGGACATCAACCCCGACGTCTTCCGCCAGGTCGGGCGCGCCTACGCCACATTGCTCCGCCGCAACGGCGGCCGGCGGATCGCCGTCGGTCAAGACAATCGCCTCTCGTCGAAGGACCTCAAGGCCGGCTTCGTCGACGGCGTGCGCGCGGCGGGGATCGACGTGGTCGACATCGGCCTGGTCACCACGCCCATCCTCTACTTCGCGACCGCCCACTGGAAGCTCGACGGCGGCGCGAACATCACCGGGAGCCACAATCCCATCGAATACAACGGCGTCAAGATGGTCCACCCGGGCGCGGCGCCGCTGACCGAGGACGAGATCCAGACGCTCCGCACGATGGCCGAGCGCGGCGACTACGAGAGCGGCGCGGGCCACCTCGAGTCGCGGAGCCCTCGCGACGACTATTTCGAGACCATCGGGCGGCTGGTCCGCCCGGGCCGCCGCCTCCGCGTCGTGGTCGACGCCGGCAACGGCGTCGCCGGCCTGTACGCGCCCGACCTCCTCCGCCGCATCGGTTGCGACGTGGTCGAGCTGCACTGCGAGTCCGACGGGAGCTTCCCGAACCACCTGCCCGACCCCGAGGACGAGCGCAACGTCGAGGACGTGATGGCGAAGGTGGTGGAGGTCTCCGCCGACCTCGGCATCGCCTACGACGGCGACGCCGACCGCGTCGGGGTGATCGACGAGCGGGGCGGGCGCCACGAGGCCGATCTCATCCTGATCCTGCTCGCCCGCGAGCTGCTGGCGCGCCGCCCGGGCGTGAAGATCGTGTTCGACGTCAAGTCGTCGCAGTCCCTGATCGACGATATCCGGAGCCACGGCGGCGTGCCCGTGATGTGGAAGACCGGACACTCGCACCTCAAGCGCAAGATGCGGGAGGACAAGATCCTGCTCGGCGGCGAGGTGAGCGGCCACATGTTCTTCGGCGAGAACTACTACGGCGTCGACGACGGGATCCTGGCGTCGTGCAAGATGATCGAGCTGACGTCGCGCGCCGCCGAGCCGCTCTCTCGCCTCTTCGCCTCGGTCCCCCACCTGCGGGCGACGCCGGAGCTGAAGGCGCCGTGCCCCGACGGCGAGAAGTTCCGGGTCGTCGAAGAGGTGACGCGCGAGCTGAAGCGGCGGTACGAGACCATCGACACCGACGGCGTGCGCGTGATCTTCCCGGGCCGCGGTTGGGGGCTCGTCCGCGCGTCGAACACGAACCCGTACCTCACGCTCCGGTTCGAAGCCCGGACGGACGGCGAGATCGACGAGATGAAGCGCGAGGTCTATGCCGTCCTTCGGCGCCACCCGTCCGTGACGCTGCCGAGCTAGGGCCGCTCCCCGATCAACAGGCGCACCACGCCCAGCAGATCGGGCGCCCGCGGGCAGTCGCGCTCGCCCCAGTGCCCGCCCGGGTCCAGCAGCACGGCGTGCAGCCCGCACGCGCGCGCGCCACGGACGTCGATCGAGTAGAGATCGCCCACGTAGGCCGCCTGGCCGGCGGCGACCCGAGCCCGGGCGAGCGCCAGCGCGAAGATCCGCGGGTCGGGCTTTTCGAACCCGACCTCGGAGGAGTCGAGGACGAAGTCCAGGTAGCGGGCGAGACCGAGCGTTTCGAGGATCGCCCGGGCGGAGCCGTTGGAGTTCGAGATCACCCCGGCTCGCAGACCCGCGCCGCGCACGAGCTCGAGCGCTTCGCGCGCTTGCGGATCGGCGACGTTCCAGACGCCGAGCGGCTGGTTGTACGCGCGCCGCCACTCGGCGGCTCGCGCGATCGTCGCCTCGTCCCTCACGCCGAGCTCCTCGAGCAAATAGCGCACCGCGCGGTCGGCGGACGCGCGGCTCTCGGTGGAGGCGCCGGGCGGCGAGTGGCCGAAGATCTCGTCGTCGAGCCGGACGCGTGCCCGCCACTCGGCGCGCTGCACCTCGGACGGATCGACGCGTGCGCCGAGGCGCCCGAGCTCCTGGGCGATGTCCGGGTAGTTCATCTGCACCAGGGTGTTGCCCGCGTCGAAGAAGACGGCCTGGAGCGGCCCGATCATCCGGATCAGTATAAACAGGCGCGCTAGACTAGCGGGGTGTACGCCCTCGGACTCTGCGCGCGCTGGCTCCATCTCGCCAGCTCGATCCTCCTCGTCGGCGCCGCGACCACGATCGCCCTGGCCGGTCGCTCGGACCGTCCGACCGCCCGTCGCTGGGAGCATCGCGTTCTGCTCGGCTCGCGCGGTCTGGCGCTCGCCGCGCTGGGCTCCGGTCTCATCGTGCTCGGCCTGCAGACCGCGCTGTTCGAGGGGCGTGGCGGCGCGGCCCTCGAGGCCGGCTCGATCGCGCGCGTGCTGATCGAGACTCAAGCCGGTCGTGTATGGCTCGTCCGCTTCGGCCTCCTGGCGATCCTCGCCGCGTTCCTGTGGTCGCGTCTCCACGTCGAGAGCTCCCTGGACTGGCGCGCCGCCCGCGCCCAGGCAATGCTGCTGGGCGCAGCCGCGCTGGTGCCGGCCGCCGCCGCCGGCCACGCGGCCGCCGTCGAGCCCGAGACGGCGCGCGCGATCGCGCTCGACGGCCTGCACGTGCTCGGCGCCGGCGTCTGGGTCGGCGGGCTCCTGCCGCTGGCGTTGCTGCTGTGGACCGCGGCCGCCGAGCCCGGCGCCGACGCGCGTCCCTACGCCGTCCTCGCCGCGCGACGCTTCTCGCGGCTGGCGCTCGGCGTCGTCCTCGTGCTCGTCGCCACCGGCACGCTCATGGCGATCGCCAACGTTGGGAACGTCGCGGGGCTCGTAGGCACGGCCTACGGCCGCCTGCTCCTCGCCAAGCTCGGGCTCGTCGTGGCGGCGCTGGCGCTCGCCGCGGTGAACCGCGCGGTCCATCTCGGGCGCCTCGCCGGCGACGGGCCGACCGTGGGACGGCCCGCGATGCGGCGCCTCGCGACCTTCCTCGTGGGCGAGGGGCTCATCGCCCTCGCGGTCCTGGCGATCGTCGCAACGATGACCGTGACGCCGCCGGCGCGCCACGAAGCGCCCACCTGGCCCTTCAGCGTCCGCCTGTCGTTCGCCGCGCTGGAAGGCGCGCCCGCCGCGTCGGCTCGAGTGCTGATCGGAAGCCAGATCGCCGTGCTGGGCCTGGTCGGGCTCGCCGCCGGGCTGGCGATCCGCGGGCGCCGGCTGCCGCTCGTGGCCGGCGCGCTCGTGGTGCTCGGCGCCGGCGTGGGCCTGGCGCTACCGCCGCTCGCGGTCGACGCGTACCCGACGACGTACCTGCGCCCATCCGTTCCCTACCACGCCGCGTCGATCGCCTCGGGCGCGACGCTCTATCGCGAGCATTGCGCCGCCTGTCACGGCGCGGGCGGTGCCGGCGACGCACCCGCCGGCTTGCGGCTGGCGCGTCCGCCCGCCGATCTGCGAGGGCCCCATACCGCGCTGCACACGGCGGGCGATTTGTTCTGGTGGTTGACCAACGGGATTCCGGAGGCGGGGATGCCGGCCTTCGGCCGGGAGCTCGGCGAGGAGCAGCGCTGGGACCTGGTCAACTTCCTGCGCGCGCTGTCGTCGGGGTACTCGGCCCGCGGGATGCGGCCCGCGATCGAGCCCGATCGACCCTGGCTCGTGGCGCCCGATTTCACGTTCGCGGTGGGTCCAACGCCGCCGCGCAGTCTTCGCGAGTATCGGGGGCGCCGGACCGTGCTGCTCGTCCTCTACGAGCTGGCGCGCGCGCGCTCCCGGCTGGCCGAGATCGCCGGGCGCGACGGCACCCTCGCCCTGCTCGGCGTGGAAGTAATCGCCGTCCCTGTCGACGCCGCCCCCGACGCCATCAAGCGAATCGGCCCCGAGCCACGCGTGCTCTTCTCCGTCGTCACCGAGGGCGCCCAGGCGATCGTGACGGCGTACCACCTGTTGGCCGCGTCGCCCCACGTCGAGTTCCTCATCGACCGCCAGGGCTACATCCGCGCCGTCACCCGCGGGAGCGGCGCGGCCGGCGATCTCGACAAGACGATCGCCGAGGTCCAGCGGCTCAATGAGGAGCGGACGGCCGCGTCGGCGCCCGAGGAGCACGTACACTAGTGCGGGCGTGGAAGGTCGTCGTGCTGCTCAACCTGGCGCTCGTCGTCGGCGTGGGCTGGGGCTACGTCTTCTGGGGGCTCAGGGCCGCGCGGCTCGACCGCGAGCTGGCGCTGGCGCGCGCCGCGGCCGCCTCAGGGGTCGAGCGGGAGTGGGTCGTCGCCGGCGTGGTGCGCGCGGTTCTTCCAGAGCTCGACGTGCTCGTGATCACGCACGGCGAGATCGCCGGGCTCATGGCGCCGATGACGATGGGCTTCCGCGCCGCGTCCCCGAAGATTCACGAGGGGATTTCGATAGGAGACGAGGTACGATTTACGCTACGAGGTGTCCCCCCGAACGTGGTGGTCACCGCCATCGAGAAAACGAAGTGAGGAGATCGGCCGTGTCGCGACTCGTCGTGCCCCTGCTCCTGGCGGCGCTGCTGACCCCGGCCGCGCCGTCGGCGGCGGCGATGCTCTTCATCACCAACACCAAATCGGATTCGGTGTCCGTCATCGACACCGACACCCTCGAGGTCGTCGGCACGATCCCGGTAGGCAAGGGCAAGCCCAACCGGATCGTCTTCCACCCCGACGGGAAGACCGCCTGGGTCGTCTACGACAAGAGCCACGACCTCGGCGTGATCGACGCCGAGGGCCGCAAGCTCCTGCGGCGCGTGAAGATAGGCGGCAATCCCTACAACCTCGCTTTCACCCCCGATGGACGCCACATGCTCGTGCTCGACTGGTCGAGCGATACGTCCAACGACGAGCTGATCTTCTACGACCTGAAGGCCGAGAAGATCGACGGCCGGGTAGAGGTATCGACCTGGCCGGCTCACGGAGTCTTCTCGCGGGACGGCAAGCTCGTCTACGTCTCGGGCGAAACGGCCGGGGACGTGACCGTGATCGATGTCGCCACACGAACGACCGTCGGGCGAGTTGTCCACGGAGGGGGCGACGCGATGGGCCTGGCCCTGACCGGGGACGGCAAGACGCTCTACGCCGCCGCCGGCGAGAACAAGGCGATCCTCAAGATCGACACGGCCACCAACAAGGTCGTCGGCGAGATCCCGCTGCCCGGCGTCGTCCACGAGGCCACCCTCACGCTCGATGGAAAGTACCTCTACACAACCCTGCGGAAGATCAATAAGATCGTCGTGGTGAGGACCGCCGACGACAAGATCGTCGCGACCATCCCCCAGAAGGGATTTCCCGACCTCGTTACCATGGAGCCGACGGGGCGCCATGCGCTCGTTACCAACCGATGGGCCGATCTCGTCAGCGTGATCGATCTCGCGTCCCACACGCAGGTGCGGACGATCCCGGTCGGCAAGGCGCCGCATGGGATGGCGCTCCGCCCGCGCTAGCGCTTGTCTCCGCCGCGCTGCTCGCGCTGACGCTGCTGCTCCCGATCGCCGCCGAGAGCCACGCCGTCCTGGTGAGGTCGGTCCCGGCTCAGCGCGCGATCCTCGAGGCGCCGCCCACCCGAGTCGAGCTCTGGTTCAACGAGCGCCTCGAGCCCGCCTATTCGCGCGTGTCGGTGCTCGACCAGGCGAGCTCCCGGGTCGATCTGCGCGACGCCGCCGTCGCCGCCGACGACGCCAGGCGACTCTCGGTCTCGCTTCCCGCGCTGGCGCCGGGCCGTTACACGGTCACGTTCCGCGTCCTCTCGATCGACGGCCACGTCGTGGAGTCGAAGTTGACGTTCACGGTCAAATCGTGGTCTCGTAGGACGCCATGACGAAGCGGCGCGCGCTGCCGATCCTCATCGGGCTCGTGGCGCTGTTGCTCGCGTCCGCGAGCCTGCCGCACCTGCACGCCGGCGCCGAAGCCGGGCTCTGGAACCAGGAGCACGACCTCGCGCTGATGGCGACCTTCGGCACCCAGGCGTGCCAGGTCGACGCGATGCCCGTCCTGGGTCTGGTGCCGACCTTCGACGCGCCGATCGCGCCGGCGCCTCCGCGTCTCGCCGGCGCTCCGCTGCATCTGTCCGAGTCTCGCGCGCCTCCCCGCAGCTGACGCGCCTCCGGTCGTTCGCCTAGCTCCGCGCTAGAACTCTCGTACCAGATCCAGACGGAGGATCGCCATGCGTGCATCGATCGTGCTCATCGCGCTGCTGTGCCTGGTGTTGACGCCCGCCGTCGCGGCGGCGCAGGACGCCGCCACGTTGCGCCGCGAGATCGAGCAGCTCCAGAAGCAGCTCCAGTCGGTCACTGAGCGCCTCCAGCGTCTCGAGGCGCAGCCTCCGGCGCAGCCGGCGCCGAGCGCGACGCCCGCGCAGCCTCCCGGGCCCGCTGCCGGCGCGCCTTCGAGCGCGCCGTCGGCGGCGGACTTGCTCCGCCCTCGCCAGCCCTACGCGCTCTATCAGCAGCGCGGAGCGGGCCAGCTGCTGTTCGACATGGGAATCGCCGGTGACTTCGTCGGCAACATCACGCAGGGCAACGTGGAGCGCGCCGGGGGTGGCACGTTCGCGGGCCGCGAGAACCGGTTCTTCCCGCGCGAGATCGAGCTCAGCCTGTTCGGTCAGGTCGATCCTTATGCGGCCGCGGTCGTGAGAATCGAGTCCGGTGAGGAGGAGCGCGCGGCGGAGCTGGCGGTGCACCTCGCCGAAGCGCATCTCACGCTTCTGACGCTGCCATTCGGGACGCAGGCGCGGCTCGGCTTGGTGCGCAATCGCTTCGGCTACACGAACGAGATCCACGAGCACGATCTGCCATGGGTCGATCGGCCGAACGCCTTCCGCATCTTCTTCGGCGACGAGGGACTCAACGAGAAAGGGCTCGAGGTGACATTCGTCCCCGACCTACCCTTCTACATCGAGGCGCTCGCGGGCGTCTTCAACGGCGACAACGAGACCGCCTTCGGCCGGACCAGCCTGCGCCATCCCCTGGCCACGGGCCGGCTTCGAACCTTCCTCGAGCTCGGCGACGAGCACGCCGTGCAGCTCGGGATGTCGGTCGCGAGCGGCCAGACCGAGGAGAAGAACCAATCGACGATCCTCGGGTGGGAGGGGCGCTACAAGTACCGTCCGGAGGGCTCGCTCCACCCCTTGATCACGCTCACGGGCGAGGCGCTCTACTCGATGCGCAAGACGGACGTCGGCGTCGACCAGAACGGCGACGGCGCGAACGACGTGATCGACAAGCGGCAGCGCAACCACTTCGGCTGGTACACCGGCCTCGAGGCGCAGCCCTTCCGCCGCTGGGCCGGCGGAGTCCGCTACGACTGGTCGCAGTACCCGGTGAATCCCGGCTGGGAGTGGTCGGTCGAGCCGTACCTGACGTTCTGGCCCTCCGAGTTCCTCCGCTTTCGGCTCGCGTACAAGTACACGGACCGCAGCCCGCAAACCCGCGACGCCTTCAACCTGAGGGACGCGAGCGCCCGGAGGGTGGACGAGATCCTGTTCCAGGCGTCCTTCATCCTCGGCGCCCACCCGGCGCATCCCTTCTAGGAGGCGACGACTCATGCGACGCTCGATCCTGATCCTGCTCGTTGCTCTCGCTGCCGGCCTGTCGCTCGCTCCGGCCGCCTCGACGGCCGTCAAGATCCGCGTGGTCGCGACTATCCCCGATCTCAAGGCGCTCACCGAAGAGATCGGCGGCACGCTCGTCGACGTCGAATCGCTCGCGCGGGGCACGCAGAACGCCCACGAGCTCGAGATCCGCCCAAGCCTCATGCTCAAGCTCCGGCGCGCCGACGTCCTCATCGAGAACGGCCTCGAGCTCGACGCGTGGGCCGAGGTCCCCGTCCAGGGCGCCAACAATCCGAAGATCGTCCGTGGCGCCCCGGGCCGCGTCGACGTGTCGCGCGGCGTCCCTCTCCTGGACGTGCCCTCGACCCGCGTGGACCGCTCGATGGGCGACGTGCACCCCCAGGGCAATCCTCACTACTCGCTGGATCCTGGTATGGCGCCGATCATCACCAAGAACATCGTCGACGGGCTCTCCCGATTCGCCCCCGAGAGTCGCGCCGCGTTCGAGAAGAACCGCCAGGTTTTCCTGGAACGCCTCGACGAGGCGATGGCCCGGTGGGCGCGAGCGATGGAGCCGCACAAGGGGGCCAAGGTCGTCGTGTATCATCCCCAGTGGATCTACTTCCTGAACCGATTCGGGCTGAGTCAGGCGGCGGCGCTCGAGGATCGGCCGGGAATCCCGGCATCACCAGCACATTTGACGCGGGTCATCCGTCAGATGAAAGAGGAGCAGATCAAGGTGATCATCGTCGAGCCCTGGAACGACCTGAAGCTGGCGACCCGCGTGGCCGACGAAGCCGGCGCCAAGGCCGTCGTCCTGGCGTCGATGGTGGGCGGCGTCAAGGGCGCCGATGCCTACATTGCCGCGATCGACCACAACGTGAACGCGCTGGCCCAGGCACTGCGCTAAGGCCGACGAGCGCTGCCCATGATCGCCGATCTCGTCGCCCTGCTATGGGCGCCGTTCTTGATGTGCCTCGTCCTCACCGGTATCCACGCCTATCTCGGCGTCCACGTGCTCGCCCGCGAGATCGTCTTCGTCGACATCGCGCTCGCGCAGATCGCCGCGCTCGGCGCGACCGCGGCGTTTCTGGTCGGCCACGAGACCGACACATGGGAGTCGTACGCCTTCGGGATCACCGCCACCCTGGCCGGTGCGTTCGTGCTCGCGCTGACCCGGAGCCGGCGCCGGCACGTCTCCCAGGAAGCGGTCATCGGCGTCGTCTATGCCGTCTCGTCCGCGGCGGCGGTGCTGCTGGCCGACCGGGCGCCGCACGGCACGGAGCAAGTGCGGACGATGCTCGTCGGCAACCTGCTCGCGGTACGACCCCCGGACGTCGCGAAAGTCGCCGCGCTCTACGCGCTGATCGGCCTCTTCCACTGGCTCTGCCGCCGGCCGTTCTTCCTGATCTCGATCGATCCGGACGCCGCGTACCGGGACGGCTGGCAGGTCCGGCTGTGGGACTTCCTCTTCTACGCGTCGTTCGGCGTCGTCGTCACCAGCTCGGTCCGAATCGCCGGCGTGCTGCTCGTGTTCTCCTACCTGATCGTCCCTGCCCTCGCGGGAATCCTGCTGGGCCGCACGGTCGCGCACAAGCTCCTCATCGGCTGGGCCTTCGGCACGCTGGTCAGTGTCATCGGCGTGGCGGCGTCCGCGACCCTCGATCTGCCGACCGGAGCGACCGTCGTCTGCGCGTTCGGGCTGACGCTGATCGCGCTCTGGGTGGTCTTCCAGACGATCAAGCCCGCATCCGGGCGCCTCACGCCGTTAGCGTGATCGCCCGCAGAACGCTGGTCGCCGCGCTGGCGTGCTTCGGCGCCCTCACCATGGCGGTCGTCGCCCTGGGCGCGCTCCCGGGCGAGGCCGCCCTGCGCGAAGCGCTCCTGGCTCTGGCGCCCCCCGTCGTGGTCAAGGTGCTGGGCATCATCAACTACGCCGGGAGCTGGAAGCTCCTCCTGCCCGCGACGCTCCTGCTCTTCGTGGCGTTCGCGCGTGCGCGGGAACGCTGGTGGGTGTGGATCGGGCTGATGCTCGCCGCGCCGGCGGCCGAAGGACTCCTGAAGGTCGTGATCGGGCGCGCCCGGCCCGAGGAAGCGTCGATGGGGTTCCCGAGCGGCCACGCGACGGCGGCGGCGGCGTTCTTCGGCGCGGTGATCTACCTCG
>QHSL01000057.1 GCA_003220435.1 Candidatus Rokuibacteriota bacterium
TCGCCGCTGACCTGCGCAGCGAGGCGGTGCTTGCTGGCCGCGGCGGCCAGGCCCTCGCGCAGGCGCGTGCCGGTGCGGAAGAGGCGTTGATACGCGCCGGGCTTGCGGAGCTCGGCGAGGGTCGCCAGGCCGGCGGCGCAGGCGATGGCGTTGCCGTTGAAGGTCCCCGCCTGCCAGACGTAGTCGGGGGTGCCCTCCAACGCGGCGTCGAAGTGTCGCATGATCGCCTTCGGCCCGGCGATGCACGCCAGCGGGAACCCGCCGGCCACCACCTTGCCGTACGCCGCCAGGTCGGGGACGACGCCGTAGTACTCCTGGGCGCCGCCGTACGCGAAGCGAAAGCCGGTGACGATCTCGTCGAAGACGAGCGGCACGTCGTAGCGCCGCGTGGCCGTACGCAGCCCGGCCAGGAAGCCCGGCGCCGGGACGATCGTCCGCTGATAGGGCTCGATGAGCACTGCGGCCAGCTCGGCGTGGTGCGCGGCGATCAGCGCCTCGGCGGTCGCGAGGTCGTTGTACGGCGCGATCAGCACCTCGCCCTCGATCGCCTGCGGGACGCCGGCCGAGTCCATCATGGGCGCCGGGAACGCCTTGGGCGATCGCGGCACGACGCTCATCAGCGCGTAGTCGTGGGTGCCGTGGAAGCCGCCCTCGAACTTCATGATCTTGTCGCGTTTCCGGAAGGCGCGCGCCACGCGGAGCGCGAAGAACGTCGCCTCCGAGCCGCTCGACGTGTAGCGCACCTGCTCGGCGCATGGAACGGCCTTCACGATCTCCTCGGCGAGCTGGATCGCCGGCTCGTTCAGGAGGAAGTACGAGGTGCCGCGCGCCATCTGGCGCTCGACGGCCTCGACGACCGCCGGGTGCGCGTGGCCGAGCAGCATCGGGCCCGAGCCCAGGAGGTAGTCGAGATACCGCTTGCCGTTCATGTCCCACAGGTACGCGCCGCGGCCTTCCTTGACGACGAATTCCAGCCCGGGGCCGCTGCGGTGGCTGCCCAGGATGCCTCCGGGCAACACCCCCTCGGCGCGTCGTAGAAGATCTTCTTGAGCGCTCATCACGCGTTCCTCAGGGGACGTGCCTGTCGCAGGCCACCCTCGAATTGCTCGTGCTCACGGCACTCGCTACAACGACGCCGAGATCATACGCGAGAACCCTCACCGGTCAAGAGCACTCCGGCGCCCGCGAGGCCCCCGCGCTTGAGCAGCGCGAGCGCGCGGTTGGCGTCCTCGAGCGGGAACGTCGTCGTCGCGGGGCGGATCGGGATTCGCGCCGCTTCCGCCAGGAGCTCCTCACCGTCGGCGCGCGTGTTCGCGGTCACGCTCCGCACGTTCCGCTCGTAGAAGAGGTCGCGTTCGTAGTCGAGCGACGGCACGGGCGTCATGTAGATCCCGGCGATGGCCAGCGTCCCGCCGCGCGCGAGGCTGCGGAGCGCCACCGGCACCAGCGCGCCGGCCGGCGCGAACAGGATCGTCCCGTCCGCCTTCGCGGGCATTGCCTCGTCGACGTCTCCAACCCAGGTCGCGCCGAGCCGGCGCGCGAGCTCGCGGTGGGACGGCTCGCGCGTGCACACGAACACGTCGCAGCCGCGGGCTCGCGCGACCTGCAGCGTCACGTGAGCCGAGGCGCCGAAGCCATAGATGCCCAGGCGGCCGCCCGGCTCCACCTCGCTCAGCTTGAGCGCCCGGTAGCCGATGATGCCCGCGCAGAGCAGCGGCGCCGCCTCGGCGTCGGCGAAGAGCGGCGGGATCGCGTAGGCGAACGCCTCCGGAGCCAGGGCATAGTCGGCGTACCCGCCGTCCGCGTGATAGCCGGTGAACTCGGCACCCTCGCAGAGGTTCTCGCGGCCCCGCCGGCACGCGTCGCAGACCCCACACGTCCGGCGGAGCCAGGCGATGCCCACGCGGTCGCCGATCCGAAAGCGTCCGGCCCCGGCGCCCGTTCGCTCGACGCGGCCCACGACCTGGTGACCAGGCACGATCGGCGATCGGACGAGCGGGAGATCGCCCTCGACGATGTGCAGGTCGGTGCGGCACACGCCGCACGCGCTCACACGGACCAGGATCTCGTCGGGTCCCGGTGACGGTATCGGGCGGGATTCCGCACGGAGCGGAGCGGTATCGATCGGCGCCGGGGCCGAGAGCGCGAGCGCCCGCATCCTACGCGGTGGGCCTCGACGACCCCCCGATCCTCGCGGGGCTCACTCCGCCCCCGCCCTCGCGAGGAGCTTCCTGGCGCGGGCGAGGTGCGGAGCGTCCACCATCTGGCCCTTGAACGTGAACGCGTAGACGCCGCGCTTGGCGTGCTCGTCGAACAGCGCGACCAGCTCGCGGGCCTCGTCGACCGCCGCCTTGGGCGGCGTGAAGACCTCGTTGATCACGGGGATCTGGGAGGGATGGATGGAGATCTTGCCGGTGAAGCCCATCGCCACTCCCTCCTCGCACTCGCGCCGGAGGCCGTCGAGGTCCGCGATGTCGGTGAAGACCGTGTCGATCGCCTCGACGCCCACGGCGGCCGCGACCACCGCGCACATGACGCGGGCGTAGCGCGGGATGTCGAGGTACCGTCCCTCGGCGTCGCGCACGCGCCCGAGGCCCATCGCCGCACCCAGGTCCTCGACGCCCCACGAGATCGCCACGGTCCGCGGCGTGGCGGTCGCGATCTCGCGGATGTTCAGCAATCCCTCGGGCGTCTCGGTCGCGATCAGCGTGAGCCGCGTCGTCCCGTTGGGGATCCCGTGCTGCTGCTCGATCCGGTCGAGAATGTGGGCGACCTCGCGGACGTCGGCCGCGCGCCCGGGCTTCGGCACCACGTAGCCGTCGGGGCGCGCCGCGATCGTCTCTTC
Organism: Candidatus Rokuibacteriota bacterium; assembly: GCA_003220435.1. Lineage (GTDB taxonomy): Bacteria > Methylomirabilota > Methylomirabilia > Rokubacteriales > CSP1-6 > AR31. The sequence goes on from QHSL01000057.1 coordinate 2,846, forward strand.
GAGGTCGGCCCGGCCGTGGCCGGTGGCGATCGGATTCATCCGCACCCAGCGCTCGCGACCGCCGAAATCTCGGCCGAGCCACTCGCTGACGACACCGCGGGTCGCTGCCTTGCGGTCGGGCGCCACCGCGTCCTCGAGGTCGAGGATCAGGCCGTCGGCCGGGAGCGTGAGGGCCCTGGCCAGCATCCGATCGTTGCCGCCCGGCACGAAGTGGAGCGATCGACGCCGCCGCGCCAACGCTCAGGCGCCCTTCTTGCGCATCATCGCGTTCCGTCGCGCCACCATCACGACCTCGCCGTGCTGGTTGAGCGCGCGGTGCACGAACGTCACGATGCCCCACTGCGGGCGCGAGCGTGACTCGCGCTTGTCGACCACCTCGGTCTCCGAGTAGATCGTATCGCCGTGGAAGACAGGCCTCGGGAACTCGACCTTCTCGAACCCGAGATTTCCCACGGTGGTGCCGAGCGTCGTCTCGCCGACCGAGAGCCCGACCGCGACGCCGAGCGTGAAGAGACTGTTCACCAGCGGCTTGCCGAACTCGGCCTTCGCGGCGGCGTGGAAGTCGACGTGGAGCGACTGGGGGTTCATGGTCAGGCAGGAGAACCAGACGTTGTCCGCCTCGGTCACCGTGCGTCCGGGCTGGTGGCGGAAGGTCTGTCCGATCGTGAGCTCCTCGAAATACTTTCCGGCCACGACGTCCCTCCCATTGATGCGGACCAGGCTTGACAGCGGTCGTGCCAGATTCTATCAATGGTGGGCCATGGAAAACTCCTACGACATCGCCCTCATCGGCGGCGGCATCCTCGGCCTCGCCACCGCACGCGCGCTCAACGAGCGGGCGCCGCGGGCGCGGCTCGTCATCCTCGAGAAGGAAGCGAAGCTCGCCACCCACCAGACCGGGAACAACTCGGGCATCATCCACTCCGGGATCTACTACAAGCCGGGCTCCTACAAGGCCAAGCTCTGCGTCGAGGGCAAGGGGCTGATGCTCGAGTTCTGCCAGAAGCACGGGATCCGCGTCGACCACGTCGGCAAGGTGATCGTCGCGACCGAGCAGGCCGAGCTGCCGCGCCTGCAGACGCTCTACGAGCGTGGGATCGCCAACGGCGTGCCGGTCCAGATGATCGATCCGGCCCAGCTCCGGGAGATCGAGCCGCACGCCAGCGCGCTCCGCGCGATCCGGTCGCCGTCGACCGCGATCGTCGACTACAAGGAGGTGTGCGCGGCGATGACGCGGGAGCTCACCGCCCGCGGCGTCGCGATCGAGACGAACGCGCGCGTGACGTCGATCACGCGCACCGCCGGGGCCATCGACCTCGCCACCCCGCGAGCGGTCGTGCGGGCGCGCCGCATCGTGAACTGCGCGGGGCTCTACTCCGACGTGGTGGCTCGGATGGCCGGCGCACGCGTCAATCTGAAGATCATCCCGTTCCGCGGCGAGTACTACATGATCCGTCCCGAGCGCCAGGACATCGTCCGTGGCCTCATCTATCCGGTCCCCGATCCGGAGTTCCCGTTCCTGGGCGTTCATTTGACACGCACCGTGCACGGCGAGGTCGAGGCCGGCCCCAACGCAGTGCTCGCGTTCGCGCGCGAGGGCTACCGTTTCGGCCGCGTGAGCCCGAGCGAGCTGGCGGGGACGCTCGCCTACAGCGGCTTCTGGAACATGGCCCGCAAATATTGGCGCATGGGCAGCTACGAGATGTACCGCTCGCTCAGCAAGGCCGCCTTCGTGCAGGCGCTCCAGCGGCTGGTGCCGGCCCTCCGCTCCGAGGACATCGCGCGCGGCGGCGCCGGTGTGCGCGCTCAGGCCGTGAACCCCGACGGCACGATGGTGGACGACTTCCGCATCCTCGCTGAGGCTGACGCGGTGCACGTGCTCAACGCACCGTCCCCGGGCGCCACCGCCTCGATCGCGATCGGCCGCCACATCTCCGGCATGGCCGCTGAGGCGTTCGGGCTCACATAAAGCGTCGACCCTCACTCGCGAGCAAGCGCGACGCAGACGACGCCCGCGAGCACGACCGAGGCCCCGGCGAGCCGCGGCGCGAGGCGCCCCTCCCGGAGCCAGAGCGGGCCGATGAACGCCGAGAACAGGATCGACAGCTCCCGCGAGGCCACCACGTAGCCGACCTTCGAGAGACGGAACGCGAAGAGCACCAGCAAATAGCTCGTCAGGTTCATCGCCGACGCGACGAGGATCTCCCGCCAGTGCAGGCGCCACTCCCGGACGAGCGCGGGACGGTCCGCGAGGACGAGCGGCGCCAGGATCACGCTGAGGCCGAGCCCCATCAGCGCGATGTACGGCATCGGATGGAGGCGGGCGACGCCGGCCTTGTCGACGAGCGAATAGCCCGCGATCGTCAGGCCGGTCACCAGCGCCCACAGGGACCCGGCGCGCGTGTGGACGGCCGGCGAACTGCTCGCCGTCGAGGTGACGTTCAGCGACGCGATCCCGAGAACCACGAGGCCCACGCCGAGCCAGCCGAGACCGGCGAGACGCTCGCCGAACAGGGGCAGCGCGATCAGCGGAACGAGCGCCACGCCAAGGCCGCGCGCCATCGGATAGACGCGCGAGAAGTCGCCGAAGCGGTACGCCCGGCCGAGGGCCCAAAAATAGAGCGCGTGGATCGCGATGCTGGCGGCGACGAACGGCAGGCCGGCAGCCGGGGCGCTCTCGGAGCGGAGCTTCAGGAGGCCAAGGGGCGTCAGGAGTAGCGCCGCCAGCGACACCGAGGACCAGAGAAAGACGAACTGGTTCAGGGCCCGCTTGGCCAGCGCGTTCCAGATCGCGTGAAGGACGGCGGCGCAAACGACGAGGGCGAGGGCGGGGCCGCTCACGCGCAGATATTACCCGAGCCGGGATGACCGGACGGCTAAAAACCCCTCTATTGACAGGGGTTTGCCGATCAGTTAGAATTTCACACCTATGATTACCGTCCCGACGCGCCGTGTGAAGCAGTTCGGCGTCGAGTTCTACGAGGCCGGACTTTCCGCCAAGGATATCGACAGGTTGGTGAAGTTCGAGGTTCTCGGGTACGCCGGCGGCCCGCGGAACGAGCCGGCCAAGAAGAGCCGGATGAACCGCTCACGGGTCAACTGGGACATGCTCGAGAGGCGGATCGGCGAGAGCGAGGCGGCGTATCAGCGCCCGGTGATCCGCCGAAAGATCGACGAGCTCGTCGCCTACTACCGGGAATGCAAGGACGCCGCGACGCTGCCCGCGATTCCCGGCGCCGTGATCATCACCTCGGAGAAGCGGTTCACGTTCACGCCCGTCACCGGTCACCACGACTTGGGCCTGCTGCAAATTCCGGAAGAGCACGGGGTGCTGCGCGTGCTGGACGGTCAGCACCGCCTCCTCGCCCTGCACGCGCTCTCGCAGGCGGGCGAGAACATGAACATCGAGGTCCCGGCGGTGCTGTTCGACTCGCTCGACGCGCGGCAGATCGTCGAGCTGTTCGTCACGATCAACGCCAAGCACACCCGGCTGAACCCGTCGCACATCATCAGCCTCGCCGGGCGGAAGCTCTACCCGGACGCCAACCAGGCGCTGGCCCACGACGTGATTCGCTCGCTCAACGAGGACGACACCTCGCCGCTCCACGGCGAGATCAAGATGCTCGGCACCGGGCGCGGTCGGGTGAGCCAGGCGCCGCTGGCCGAGGAGATCGTGGACTTCCTGGAGACCGTCGAGAAGGTCGGCAGCGGCGGCAAGCTCCAGGAGCTGCGGGGTGGCGCCAAGCGCTTCTTCTTGAACTACATCAAGGCGCTCTCGACGACGTTCCCGTCCGCCTGGGCGGGCCGCAAGTACTCGATCAAGACGGGCGCGGCGCTCCGCGCGTTCATCCGCGCCGCCCCCGACGTGATGGCGCGGGCCCGCGAGCTCAGGCGGGACCCCTTCGATCTCAACGCGATCCGCGAGGCGATCAAGCCCTGGGGCGAGCGGCTGCGTGATCGGCGGTTCGAGACCGAGGGCGAGTGGAAGCTCAAGCTCGCCGGCGGCACGCGCGGGACCGTTGAGGTCCTCACGCGCGAGCTGCGCGAAGCGCTGCGCTAGCTCGCCGCGCCGCCGCTCGACCACCGCTGCGCCATCGGCCCGATCGCTACTTCTTGAGCGTCACGTCCTCGTACGGCGCCGACCACGGGTAGGGATCGATCTTCATCAGCGCCGGATCCCCCACGCGCGGCCCGATGCCGCTCGGCCAGATGTATTCCCACATCGGGGCGAACCGCACGCGCTCGTGCAGGAGCTTCTGGATCTGGTGCAGCATGGCCTCTCGCTTCTTCCGGTCCGTCTCGCGCGCCTGCTGCCGGAAGAGCGTCTCGACGTCCTGATCGGCGCCGCGCGCGAACGAGCCCTCGATCGGCACGAATTCGGCCATGCGTGTGGCCGCGTTGCCGTAGGGCGCGTGGACGCAGACGCAGATCCCTTTCAGCTTCTTCTGCAGCCACGTCGTCTGGAACGTCGCGCGCTCCATCGTGACGATCCTGGTCTTGATGCCGATGGCCCCGAGATTGGTGCCGACCGACTCCCCCATCGAGTAGTAGGGCGGATACGGATACAGATCGCCGGCGT
>QHSL01000076.1 GCA_003220435.1 Candidatus Rokuibacteriota bacterium
GCGATCAGCCGGCGCTGGCCGACAAGGAAAAGCTCAAGAATCCGCAGGCGGCGAATCCGCCGCGGGCCTGAAAGGCGGGTACGTGACCGAGGGCTATCGGAAGGGCTCGCTGCCGAACGGCATCCGCGTCGTGACCGAGCGCATGGATCACGTGCGGTCGGTGGCGGTCGGGGTGTGGGTCGAGACCGGCTCGCGCCATGAGTCCGAGAACCGCTGCGGGATGTCCCACCTCATCGAGCACCTCGTGTTCAAGGGGACGGCCACCCGCAGCGCCGAGCAGATCGCGCGGACGATGGACTCGGTCGGCGGCCAGATGGACGCGTTCACGACCAAGGAGCACACCTGCTTCTACGTCCAGGTCCTCGACCAGCACCTGCCGCTGGCGGTCGATCTCCTGACGGACATCCTGCTCAACCCGCTCTTCAACGCCGATGAGCTCGAGCGCGAGAAGTCGGTCGTCCTGCAGGAGATCAAGATGGTCGAGGACACGCCCGACGACGTGATCCACGACCTGTTCGCCGGGCAGATCTGGGAAGGGCACCCGCTGGGCCGGCCCATCCTGGGCAGCCGCGAGGCGGTGACCGGCTACGATCGCCAGACGGCGCTGAGCCACTTCACCGAGGAATACGTGCCGCCGCGGATCCTGATCTCGGTCGCCGGCAACGCAACGCACGAACACGTGGTCGACTTGTTCAGCGCGGGCTTCCAGGGCTTTGAGCGGGGAGCTACGACTCGCGCCGCCACGCCGCCGGTCACCCGACCTGGCGTGAACATCGTCAGCAAGACGCTGGAGCAGGTTCACCTCATCATGGGCTTCCCGGGGCTGCGGCACTCGGCGCCCGAGCGTTACGCGCTGTTCCTGCTGAACGACGTGATCGGCGGCAGCATGTCCTCGCGGCTCTTCCAAGAGGTCCGCGAGCGCGAGGGGCTGGTCTACGCGATCCACTCGGGCGTCCAGGCGTACGTCGACACTGGCGTCCTCTACGTGTACGCCGCGACCGACGCCCAGAACTTCTCCAAGGTCCTCAAATCGACGCTCAAGGTGCTCCGCGAGCTGAAGAAGACGGGCGTGACCGACGAGGAGCTGCGCCGGGCCCAGGACCATCTCAAGGGCAGCCTGATGCTCTCGCTCGAGTCGACCTCGAGCCGCATGAACCGCCTGGCCAAGCACGAGATGCACCACGGAACGTTCCTCTCGATGGACGCGATGCTGGCGGCCATCGACGGGGTACGGCACGAGGAGGTGCAGACGCTCGTCACCGACCTCCTCGACGAGGATCGGCTGGCGCTGACCACCCTCGGGCCGCTCGACCGCCGTAACCTGCCGCGCGAGCTCCTGCGGCACTAGACGCCGGTGACGGGCGCGGGGGCGACGAGCGAGTACCTGTCGGTCAACGGATTGCGCCTGCGCTATCTCGACTGGGGCAACCGGGGCGCCCCACCGGTCGTGTGCGTTCACGGCTACACCTCGAGCGCCGACGCGTTCAGCGCGCCGGCCCGAATCTTCCGGAATCGCTTTCACTTTATCGTCCCTGACGTGCGCGGTCACGGCGAGAGCGGGTGGTCGTCGGCCGGCGCGTACAAGTACGCCGACCAGGTCGCCGATCTCGCGGCGATCGTGGACCGGCTCGGGCTCGAGCGGTTCACGCTGGTGGGCACCTCCATGGGCGGCATCATCGCGATGGCCTACGCTGCCGAGCACGCCCAGCGGCTGGTGCGGCTGGTCATCAACGACATCGGCCCCGACGCCGAGCCTGGGAGCCAACGGATCACTCAGATGGTTGGCGCCAGGCCGGAGCACTTCCTCACGCTGGACGGAGCGATGGCGTACCGCCGCGAGGCCTCGCCGATCGTGGCCCGCCGCAGCGAGGAGGACCAGCGCGAGCTCGCCCTCGGTGTGCTCCGAGAGGACGCCGACGGCCGGTGGGCGTGGAAGATGGACCCGGCGTACATCCGCCAGCGCGTCGAGCAGGGCCCGCCGCGGCGGCCGGCGCTGTGGCCCGTGCTCGAGCGCCTCGCGTGCCCGACGCTGGTGATCTGGGGCGCGGCCAGCGACGTTCTCTCGGAGGTGCAGGCGCGGCGGATGGCGCAGGCGCTGCCGAAGGGCGAGCTGGTCGTGGTGCCCGGCGTGGGCCACGCGCCCACGCTCACGGAGCCGGTCGTCGTGCACGCTCTGGAGCGCTTCCTGGGGCACCCGGGAACGTAGCCGCCTGGCCTCGCGCGTTCTGTTCTTCGACCTCGACAGAACGCTGACCGACTCGCGCCTGGGCATCGTCCGCTGCATGAAGCACGCGCTCGAGGGGCTCGGCCGGCCGTGCCCTCTTGACGAGGTGCTCGCTTCGTTCATCGGGCCGTCCCTTCGGGTAGCGTTTGCGACGCTCGTGGAGACATCGGACACCAAGCTGATCGGAGCGGCGCTGGCGCTGTACCGCGAGCGCCTCTCGGCCACGGGACTCTACGAGAACGAGGTCTACCCCAGTTGCCACTTCACCCAGGTCTACGGATCCGAGCTCGACGGCCGATTCGACGACAAGACGGAGCTGATCGCGCACGTCCACGCGTCCGAGGAGATCGACGCGAGCGCCGCGGTGATGATCGGGGACCGGGCAGTGGACGTTCTGGGCGCCCGCGCCAACGCGGTGCGCTCGGTCGGCGTGCTCTGGGGCTACGGCTCCGAGCGGGAGCTCGTCGAAGCCGGCGCGGATCGGCTGTGCGCGGCGCCGGCCCAATTGGAGGCCTGCTTCTAGACGACGGCCGCCACCCCTCAAGGGCCACGACCGCTACCGGTAGTGGCCGACCTAACTCGCGCTTCCATCGTTTGCGGTTTTGCTCTATGGTGGGGACGTGATCGACCGCTACACCCGGGCGGAGATGGGCCGCATCTGGAGCGAGGAGTCCAAGTACCAGGCGTGGCTCAGGGTCGAGCTGGCGGTCTGCGAGGCGTATGCGCGGCGCGGCCGCATCCCCGCCGACGCCCTGGACCGGATCCGCCGGAAGGCCCGCGTCGACATCGCGCGGATCCTCGCGATCCAGGACCGGGTGAAGCACGAGATGATCGCGCTCCTCACGAGCCTCGAGGAGCAGCTGGGCGAGGACTCGCGGTTCGTCCACATCGGCCTCACCACCAACGACGTCTGGGACACCGCGACCGCGCTGCAGCTCCGCGCGGCCTCGGATCTCTTGATCGCGGGGCAGCAACGGCTGCAGCGGGCGCTCGGCGCCCTGGCGGTCCTCCACAAGGACACCCTCACGATCGGCCGGACCCACGGCGTCCACGCCGAGCCCACGAGCTTCGGCTTGAAGGCCGCCGTCTGGTACGCGGAGGCCGGCCGAAACCTCGAGCGCCTCCAGCGGGCGCGCGCGACGATCTCGGTCGGCAAGCTGTCGGGCGCTGTCGGCAACTTCGCCCACGTCGAGCCCGAGCTCGAGGTCGAGGTGTGCCGCGAGCTCGGGCTGGAGGCAGCCCCGGTGTCCACGCAGATCGTGCAGCGTGACCGCCACGCCGAATTCTGCGCGATGCTCGCGGTGACCGCCGCGTCGCTGGAGAAGATCGCGCTGGAGGTCCGCGGGCTGCAGCGCACGGAGGTCCTGGAGGCTCAGGAGCCCTTCGGCGAAGGCCAGAAGGGCTCGAGCGCGATGCCGCACAAGCGCAACCCCGAGCTGGCCGAGCGTATCTGCGGGCTCGCGCGCCTGGTTCGGACCAACGCGCTGGCGGCACTCGAGAACGTGGCCCTGTGGCACGAGCGCGACATCAGCCACTCGTCGGTCGAGCGTGTGATCCTGCCCGACTCGACGATCGTGCTCGACTACCTCCTGCACCTCACAACGTTCGTCGTCGAGGGGCTCGACGTCGACACCGGGCGCATGACCGAGAACCTCGAGCTGAGCCACGGCCTGGTCTATTCGCAGCGGGTGCTGCTGAAGCTGACCGACGCGGGGCTGCCGCGGCAGGTCGCCTACGAGATCGTTCAGCGTCACGCGATGCGCGCCTGGAAGGAGCGCCGCCCGTTCTTCGAGCTGCTGGCCGCCGACCCCAAGGTTACCGAGCGACTCTCGGCGGACGAGCTCAAGGCCTGCTTCGACCCGTCGTTCTATCTCAAGAGCGTCGACGCGATCTTCAAGCGCCTGGGGTTGACCCAGTGAAAGCGAGGACGCCCGTGAACGTCGAGACGCGCGAGAAGCTCTACGAGGGCAAGGCCAAGATCGTCTACGAGACGGACCGACCCGGCGTGATCGTCCAGTACTTCAAGGACGACGCGACCGCCTTCAACGCGCTCAAGAAGGGCACGATCGTCGGCAAGGGCGTCGTCAACAACCGGATGTCGGCGGCGCTGTTCGAGCGGCTGGAGCGGGGAGGAGTGCCGACGCACTACCTGGCCACGCTGTCCGATCGCGAGATGCTGTGCCGCCGGCTCGACATCATCAAGATCGAGACGATCGTGCGCAACGTCGTCGCCGGCAGCCTCGCCAAGCGGACCGGACTCGAAGAGGGGACCACGATCAAGCGGCCGGTGGTCGAGCTCTACTACAAGTCCGATCCCCTCGGCGATCCGATGCTCAACGACGAGCATGTCCGGATGCTGGGGCTCGCGACGCCGGCGGAGCTGACCTGGATGAAGCGTACGGCCCTCAAGGTCAACTCGATCTTGAAGCCGCACCTGGCGCGTCGCGGGCTCGTGCTGGTGGACTTCAAGCTGGAGTTCGGCCGGCAGGGCCGCAAGCTCTATCTGGGCGACGAGATTTCGCCCGACACGTGCCGACTCTGGGACAGCCTGAGCAAGGAGCGGCTCGACAAGGACCGGTTTCGGCGCGATCTGGGCGGTGTCGAAGAAGCCTACCAGGAGGTCTACCGCCGGCTCGTGACTGGAGAGGCCGCCGCCAAGTGAAAGTGCGCGTCCTCGTCAGGCTGAAGCCGGGCATCATGGACGTGCAGGGCGCGGCGGTGAAGCACGCGCTCGCGGGGCTCGGCTTTTCGGAGCTCACCGATCTCCGCGTCGGCAAGGTGATCGACGTCGATGTGGCCGACGCCACGCCGCAGGAGGCGCGTGCCCGCGTCCGCGAGATGTGCCAGCAGCTCCTCGCCAACCCGATTCTGGAGGACTACACGATCGAGACCGTCGACGACCTTGCCCCGCACGGGGCCGCACGCTAAGATGTGGACGCCATGAGATTCGGCGTCGTCGTCTTCCCGGGAACGTGGAGCGATTGTGATTTTCACTATGTGATCTCGGAGGTTCTGCACCAGCCGGTGCAGTACGTCTGGCACCGCGAGCGCGAGCTCGGGCAGCTGGATTGCGTCGTCCTTCCCGGTGGATTTTCGTACGGCGATTACCTGCGGGCCGGCGCGGTCGCCGGTCGCTCGCCGGTCGTCGAGGCGCTGGGCGACTTCGTGGCGCGGGGGGGGCTCGTGCTCGGCTCGTGCAACGGGTTCCAGATCTTGTGCGAGGCGGGATTGCTGCCCGGCGTCCTCACCCGCAACGAGTGCCTCCAGTACCGCTGCCAGTCGACCCACCTGGTCGTGGAGAACGCCGACACGCCGTTCACGCGCGGCCTCCGGCCGGGTCAGGTCTTGACGATGCCGATCTCGCACGGCGAGGGCAAATACTATGCCGACCCCGAGACGCTCGCCCGGCTCAAGCGGCAGAACCTCGTTGTGTTCCGCTATGCGGCCGCCGACGGAAGCGTGACGAAGGCCAGCAATCCGAACGGGTCGCTCGAGAACATCGCGGGGATTGTCAACGCCGAGGGCACCGTGCTCGGCATGATGCCTCATCCAGAGCGGGCCTCCGAGACGGCGATGGGTGGCACTGACGGGCTCCTGATGTTCCAGTCCCTCCTCGGAAGCCTCGTCGAGGATGGCAGCTTCCTCAAGCGGTAGGCTGGATTGACGGGGGCCGAGCCGAAGGTCACGCTCGACCTGGCCCTGGACGCAGGCCTCACGGCCGAAGAGTACGATCGAATCCTCACCCGGCTCGGACGCGAGCCGACCTATCCCGAGCTCGGCCTCTTTTCCGCCCTCTGGTCGGAGCACTGCGCGTACAAGCACTCACGGGTGTTCCTGGCGCGGCTGCCTCAGAGCGGCCCGCACGTGCTGCAGGGCCCGGGCGAGAACGCGGGCGCGATCGACATCGGCGACGGTTGGGCCGTCGTCTTCAAGATCGAGAGCCACAACCATCCCTCGTTCATCGAGCCGTTCCAGGGCGCGGCGACGGGTGTCGGCGGGATCCTCCGCGACATCTTCACGATGGGCGCGCGCCCGATCGCGCTGCTGGACTCCCTCCGCTTCGGCGATCCCGATGCACCGAAGACGCGCCACCTGGTGAACGGCGTCGTCTCGGGCATCAGCTGGTACGGCAACTGCTTCGGCTGCCCGACGGTCGGCGGCGAGATCGCGTTCGCGCCAGAGTACGCGGGCAACCCGCTCGTCAACGTGATGTGCGTCGGCCTCGTACGCGCCGACCAGATCTTCCGCGCGCGCGCCGACGGCCCGGGCAATCCGGTCTTCTACGTCGGCAACAAGACCGGGCGCGACGGGATCCACGGGGCGACCATGGCCTCGGCCACCTTCGACGAGCACGCGGAGGAGCGACGCCCGACCGTGCAGGTGGGCGACCCGTTCACCGAGAAGCTGCTGCTCGAGGCGTGCCTGGAGGTGATGCGGACCGGCGCGGTCGTCGGGATCCAGGACATGGGGGCCGCGGGGCTCGCGTGCTGTACCTCGGAGATGCCGGCGCGGAGCGCCACCGGGATGGACGTCGAGCTCTCCCGCGTGCCCCAGCGCGAGGAGGGAATGACGCCCTACGAGATCCTCCTCTCCGAGTCCCAGGAGCGGATGCTGCTGGTGGCTGCTCGCGGCCGCGAGGCGGACGTTCGTCGCGTGTTCGCGAAGTGGGAGCTGGACGCGGTCGAGATCGGACGTGTGACCGCCGAGGGCCAGCTGACGGCTCGGCTCAACGGCGAAGTGGTGGCACACGTTCCAGTCGATCTGCTCGCCGAAGCGCCGAAGTACCAGAGGCCCACCGCCGAGCCTCCGGGGCTCGCCGAGCTGCGGGCATTCGATCCGCTGACACTGCCCGAGCCCGGCGACTACGGCGCCGCGCTGGTCGAGCTGCTCGCGTCACCGACGATCGCATCGAAGGAATGGGCCTTCCGCCAATACGACCAGCAGGTCGGGATCAACACCCTCGTGCTGCCGGGCTCCGACGCCGCGGTGCTCCGGGTCAAGGGCACCAGTCGGGCGCTCGCGGTGTCGACCGACGGCAACGCGCGGCAGGTCCTTCTCGATCCTCGGCAGGGCGCCGCGATGGCGGTGTGCGAGGCGGCGCGCAACGTCTCGTGCTCTGGCGGCGAGCCTCGCGGTGTCACCGACTGCCTGAACTTCGGCTCGCCGGAGCGTCCAGAGATCCTCTGGCAGTTCGCCGAAGCGGTCGAGGGTATCGCGCTCGCCTGTCGCGCGCTCGACGTCCCGGTGGTCGGCGGCAACGTTTCCTTCTACAATGAAACCAGCGGCCAGGCGATTCTGCCCACCCCGATCATCGGCGTGGTGGGTGTGCTCGACGACGCGAGCCGCCGCGCGACGCAGTGGTTCCAGGCCCCGGGCCATCGAGTCGCACTCCTGGGGCCGCCGCACGTCAGCCTCGGTGGCAGCGAATACCTGTGGACGCGCCACCGGCGGCTTGCCGGGCGCCTGGCGCCGCTCGACCTCGAGGTCGAGCGACGGGTGCAGCGGGCAGTCCGGGCGGCGGTGAGCGCCGGGCTCGCCACCGCGACCCACGACTGCTCCGAAGGCGGGGTCGCGGTGGCGCTCGCGGAGGGGTGCGTGACCGGGCGCGAGCTGATCGGCTGCATGGCGGCGCTCCCGGCCGACGCGCGCGCCGACGTGACGCTGTTCGGCGAGGGGCCGTCGCGGGTCCTGGTCGCGGTCGAGCCGGAGCGTGTGCGGGAGTTCGAGGCGCTGATGGCCGAATCGGCCATTCCCTGGCGCTGGATCGGGACGACGGGGGGCGACCGCCTCGTCGTCACGGTCGGGACGAAAGCGATCGTCGACGTGGACGTGAGCCGCCTCGAAGGCGCATGGAGACATGGGTTTGAACGTCACGTGGCGTGACGACGACCGATTCCACGACGAGTGCGGACTCTTCGGCATCTGGAACCACCCGGAGGCCGGGAACGTCACCTACCTCGGACTCTACGCGCTCCAGCATCGCGGCCAGGAGTCGGCCGGCATCGCCACCACGGACGGCGCCAGCTTCCATACCGAGAAGCACATGGGATGGGTGGCGGACGTGTTCAGCCCCGAACGGCTCCGCCGCCTCCAGGGGCACCGCGCCGTCGGCCACGTGCGCTACTCCACGGCCGGCAGCTCCAATCTGAGGAACGCGCAGCCGATCACCGCCACCACCGCGCGCGGCCCGATCGCGATCGCTCACAACGGCAACCTCACCAACGCCGAGTCGCTGCGCCGCGAGATGGAGAGCGACGGCGCGATCTTCCAGTCGAACTCCGACACCGAGGTGATCCTGCATCTGCTGGCGCGCGCCCCGGCCGGGCCGCTCGAGGAGCAGATCGCCTACGCGCTCTCGCGGGTGAAGGGCGCCTACTCGCTGCTGATCCTGACCCTCGACGCGCTGTACGCGATCCGCGACCCGTTCGGCTTCCGGCCCCTGACCCTCGGACGCCTGGGCGACGCCTGGGTCGTCGCCTCCGAGACCTGCGCCCTGGACCTCATGGAAGCGAGGTGGGAGCGCGACATCGAGCCCGGGGAGATCCTGGTGATCTCCGATTCCGGCGTACGGTCCCTCCGGCCGTTCCCGGCGGGCGATCGGCTTCACTGCGTCTTCGAGTACGTGTACTTCGCCCGGCCCGACTCGATCCTGTGGGGCCGGAACGTCCACACCGTGCGCAAGTCGATGGGGCGCCAGCTCGCGCGCGAATATCCGGTAGCCGCCGACATCGTCATCCCCGTGCCCGATTCGGGCACCAGCGCCGCGCTCGGCTACTCCGAGGAGTCCGGCACCGCGTATGAGATGGGGCTGATCCGCAACCACTACGTGGGCCGGACGTTCATCGAGCCCAAGCAGGGGATCCGGCACTTTGGCGTCAAGGTGAAGCTCAACCCGATGCGGGAGATGCTCGAGGACCGACGCGTGGTGGTGGTCGACGACTCCATCGTGCGCGGCACCACGAGCCGGAAGATCGTGCGGATGATCCGAAGCGCCGGGGCACGCGAGGTCCACGTCCGCATCTCGTCGCCGCCGATCCAGTGGCCCTGCTACTACGGCATCGACACCCCGACGCGGAAGGAGCTGATCGGCTCGAGCCACAGCCCGGAGGAAATCCGCCGTTACCTCGGCGCCGACTCCCTCGGCTACCTGTCGCTCGACGGCATGCTCAAGGCGACCGGCTCCGACCCCGGCCAGTTCTGCCACGCCTGCTTCACCGGGAACTACCGCGTGGGCATCGAGCCTGAGCCGACACCCCAGCTCCGGCTCTTCGAAGGCTGAGGTGAAACCGCTCACCTACCGCGAGGCCGGTGTCGACATCGACGCGGGCGAGGACGCGGTGCGCCGCATCGCGCCCCTGGCCCGCGCGACGAACCGGCCCGAGGTGATCGGCGGCATCGGCGGCTTCGCGAGCTTCGTCAGCGTCCCTTCCAAGTTCCGCGAGCCCGTTCTGGTGTCGTCGACCGACGGCGTCGGGACCAAACTCCGGGTCGCCTTCTTGACCGGCCGCCACGATACGGTGGGCATCGACCTCGTCGCGATGGGGGTGAACGACATCCTCGTCCACGGGGCCGAGCCCCTCTACTTCCTCGACTACATCGCGGTGGGTCGTCTCGATCCGGCGCAGATCGAGACGATCGTGAGCGGGATCGCCGAGGGCTGCCGTCAGGCGCGGTGCGCTCTGGTCGGAGGCGAGATGACCGAGCACGCCGGATCGTTCCCGCCGGGGGAGTACGACTTGGCCGGCTTTGCCGTCGGCGTCGCGGAGCGCAGCCGGTTGATCGACGGCTCCAAGGTTTGCCCAGGCGACGCGGTGCTGGGCCTCGTCTCATCCGGTCTTCACTCCAACGGCTTCACCTTGGCGAGACGGATCATCTTCGAGGTCATGGGCCTTCGCGTCTCTGACCGCTTCCCGGGGACCAACCGCCTCGTTGCCGATGAGATGCTCACGCCCACACGTATTTACGTCAGGTCGATTCAGACGCTGCTCGAGGCGGTCGACGTCAGGGGCATGGTCCACGTGACCGGCGGCGGCATCACGGGCAATGTGCCGCGCGTGTTGCCCCCGGGCTGTCGCGTGCGTATCTCGCGAGGCGCCTGGTCGCCCCCGGTGGTCTTCCGTACGCTCAGCGAGGCGGGTCAGGTGGACGAGGCCGAGATGTTCAGGACCTTCAACATGGGCATCGGCTACGTCGTCATCGTCCCTGCGACAGCGGCTGAGACCGCGGCGCGCACGCTGAAAGAGTCGGGCGAGACGGTCGTGCGCCTCGGCGAAGTCACCGCGGGCGAGCGGGGCGTGGAGCTGGTGGCGTGACGCCGCGGCCCGACCGCCTTCGCGTGGGGGTGCTGGCGTCCGGGCGAGGCTCCAACCTCCAGGCGCTCCTGGACGCCTCGACGCGTCTGGAATATCCGGCCGAGGTCGTCATCGTCATCTCCGATCGGGAGCGGGCGGCGGCGCTCGATCGCGCCCGCGCGGCCGGCGTCGAAGCGCTGTTCGTCAACCCCAAGGACTTCGCGGATCGTGAGGCGTTCGACCTGGCGCTGGTGGCCGAGCTCACGGCGCGGCGGGTCGGTCTCGTGTGCAACGCGGGGTTCATGCGGATCCTCTCGCCCGCCTACGTCCGGGCCTTCGCCGGACGCGCCATGAACATCCACCCCTCGCTGTTGCCGGCGTTCCCCGGCCTTCACGCCCAGCGCCAGGCCCTCGAGTACGGCGCGAAAGTCGCGGGCGCCACGGTCCACTTCGTCGATGAGGGTCCGGTCGATACGGGGCCGATCATTCTTCAGGCGAGCATTCCCGTGCTGCCGACCGACACGGACGAGACGCTGTCCGCCCGCATTCTCGTGGAGGAGCATCGTTTGTATCCTCAGGCTGTTCGTCTGTTCGCCGAGGGGCGCCTGTCCGTCATAGGCCGGAGGGTCACCATACGATGAAGATCCGCCGCGCGCTCGTCAGCGTTCACGACAAGACGGGGATCGTCGACTTCGTGCGTGCCCTCAGGGGGCTCGGCGTCGAGATTGTCTCGACCGGCGGAACCGCAAAGCTGCTCCGCGAGTCCGGGCTGCCGGTGATCGAGGTCTCGGAGGTCACCGGCTTTCCCGAGATGCTCGACGGGCGGGTCAAGACGCTCCACCCGAAGATCCACGGGGGCATCCTCGCCCGGCGTGACGTGCCCGAGCACCTGGCGGCGCTCGCCAAGCACGGGATCGCGCCCATCGATCTCGTGGTCTCAGGGCTCTATCCCTTCGAGCAGACGGTGGCGCGCCCGGGTGTCACACGGCCCGAGGCGATCGAGCAGATCGACGTCGGGGGACCCGCGATGATCCGGGCGGCGGCGAAGAATCACGGGAGCGTCGCTGTCGTCACGGCGCCGTCACAGTACCGCGCCGTCCTCGACGAGCTTCGCGCCGACGGCGGGCTGGGCGATGCCACGCGCGCGCGACTGGCCCAGGAGGCGTTCCGGCGGACCGCCGAATACGACGCCGCCATCGCCTCGTATCTCACCTCGGCCGACGGCACGGCCGATCCCGGGCCGGCAAGCCTGCGCCTGGAAACCCAGCGGGTGCTCTCGCTGCGGTACGGGGAGAATCCGCACCAGCTCGCCGCCTTTTACCGTCAGGTCGACGCTCCCGCGATCGGTCTCGGGGGGATGAAGCAGCTCCACGGGCCCGAGCTCGGCTACAACAACGTGCTCGACTTCTCGGCCGCCCTCTCGCTGCTGCTCGAGTTCGACGAGCCGGCGGCGGTCGTCATCAAGCACACGAACCCCTGCGGGGCCGCCGTCGGTGACTCCGTCGGCGCGGCGATGGTCCGCGCCAAGGCGTCGGATCCGGTGTCGATCTACGGCGGAATCGTCGGCGTCAACCGGACGCTCGACCACCTCGTGGTCGAGGCGCTGGCCGGGATCTTCGTCGAAATCCTGTTCGCTCCGGCCTACACCGCCGACGCGCTGGAGGAGCTCAAGCGCACGAAGAAGAAGTGCCGCGTGGTCGAGGTCGCGTGCGATCGGACGACGGTGCCGGCGCGGCTCGCCGAGTATCGGAGCGTCCTCGGGGGCCTCCTGGTCCAGTCGGCCGATCTCGCCGATCTCGAGCCGGCCCAGCTCAAGACGGTGACGAAGCGAGCGCCGACGGCCGCCGAGCTCACGGCGCTCCGGTTCGGCTGGCGGGTCGCGAAGCACACGAAGTCGAACGCGATCGTCCTGACCACGCGCGACCAGGTGGTCGGCGTCGGCGCCGGCCAGATGAACCGCGTCGACTCGGCGCGGCTGGCCGTGATGCGCGCGCGCGAGGTCGGGCTCTCGACCGCGGGCACGGTGTGCGCCTCCGACGCGTTTTTCCCGTTTCGCGACGGGCTCGACGTGGTCGCCCACGCGGGCGCCACCGCCGTGATCCAGCCCGGCGGCTCGCTGCGCGATGACGAGGTCATCGCCGCGGCTGACGAGCGCGACCTGGCCATGGTCTTCACGGGCATCCGCCACTTCCGCCACTAGCGGGACGCTCGATGAAGGGCCCGCACCCCGAGCGGATCTACGGCTTCCGCGAGCTCACCCGGATTCTGACGCTCACTCCGAGGCGCGCCGCTCAGCTGCGTCGTCTAGAGCTCTTGCGGGGGGACTCCGGCTACACGTTCCGCGACCTGCTGGCGCTCCGTGCCGCCAGCGCGCTCCTCGACGCCGGCGCTTCGGTGCGACAGATCCGGAGCGCATTGAGCGCCCTGCGGCGGCAGGACCCGGGGCTGGAGCAGCCGCTGGCTGAGCTGAGGCTGATGGTCGAGGGCGACCGGCTCCTCGCCCAATCTGATCGCGTCCGCTTCGATCCGCGCACGGGCCAGATGGTGCTGGCGCTCGACTCGGGCGGTCTGCAAGCCGCGGCGTCCGCGACGCTCTCCACCGGGCTCGTGCGGCCGCTGGCGCCGCCCGCCGACCAGGCCGAGACGTGGTTCGAGCGCGCCAGCGAATGGGACGGGGATCCAGCCCAGTGGGAGGACGCCGTCGCGGCGTATCGTCGGGTCGTGGCGATCGATCCCACGTACGCGGCGGCCTGGAACAACCTCGGCCTGCTCCTGCATCGCATGGGGCGCTACGAGGAGGCGGAGGCGTCGTACCGCTCGGCCCTCGCTCACGACGCGGCCTGCTGCGAGGCGGCCTACAACCTCGGATCCCTCCACGAGGATCGGGGCTTGATCGACGAGGCGGTCAGCGATTATCGCCAGGCGCTCGTGCTGTCCCCCGACTACGCCGACGCTCACTTCAATCTCGCCGGCGCGCTCGCGCGGAGCGGGCGGGACGGTGAGGCGATCAAGCACTGGCAACGCTACCTCGAGCTGGATTCCGGCAGCCCGTGGGCGCGGATCGCGCGTGCCCACCTCGAGGTCGTCGAGCCGCCGGAGCAGGGGAAAGAGCCATGAGAGTTCTGATCGTCGGCGGTGGCGGTCGAGAGCATGCGCTGGCGTGGAAGATTCGCCAGAGCCCGCTGGTCGAGGTACTCTTCGCCGCGCCCGGCAATCCGGGAATCGCGCGCGACGCCACCTGCGTCCAGATCGGCGTCGACGCGCAGCGCGATCTGGTCGCGTTCGCCCGGCGCGAGCGTGTCGACCTGGCCGTCGTGGGGCCCGAGGCGCCGCTGGTCGCGGGGCTGGCCGACCGGCTCGCCGAGGGAGGCCTCACGGTATTCGGGCCCGGCGCGCGAGCGGCGGCGATCGAGGGGTCGAAGGTCTTCGCGAAGGACCTGATGCGGCGCCACCACATCCCGACCGCGCAGTTCTCGACCTTCGACGATCCGGACCGCGCCCGCCGCTACTGCCGCGAGCTCGGGGCGCCGCTCGTGGTCAAGGCCGACGGCCTCGCCGCGGGCAAGGGGGCCATCGTGTGCCGGACGCTCGGCGAGGCCGAGGCCGCCATCGCCGAGTGCATGGAGCGGAGAGGGTTCGGCGCGGCGGGCGCCCGGGTCGTCGTCGAAGAGCTCATGATCGGGGACGAGGTGTCCTTCTTCGTTCTCTCGAACGGCCACGACGCGATCGCGCTGGCTGCCGCGCAGGACCACAAGACGATCTTCGACGGCGACCGAGGTCCGAACACCGGTGGCATGGGGGCCTGCTCGCCGGTCGGGGTGTTCGACGAGCCCCTCGAGAAGCGGGTGATGGAGACGATCGTCCGCCCGACGCTCGCGGCGCTCGCCAGCGAGGGCGCGCCCTACCGCGGCGTGCTCTACGTGGGCCTCATGCTGACGACCGGGGGACCGAAGGTTGTCGAGTTCAACTGCCGCTTCGGAGACCCCGAGTGCCAGGTGCTGCTCACGCGCGCACCGGGCGATCTGGTCCCCTGGCTCCTTGCGGCGGCGCAGGGGGCCACGTGGCCGCCGGCGATCTCGTGGCCGCACAACGCATCGGTCTGCGTGAACCTCGCCTCGGGCGGTTATCCGGGCGCGTACACGATCGGGCTCCCGATCCGGGGCGTCGACGCCGCCCAGGCGAGACCGGGGGTGCGCGTGTTTCACTCGGGAACCGCCGATCGCGAGGGCCGGCTCGTCACGGCGGGGGGCCGGGTGCTCGGCGTGACGGCCGTCGCGGAGACCCTCGAAGGGGCGATCGCGGCGGCATACGCCGCGGTCGGTGACATCTCGTTCGACGGCATGCACTATCGAACGGACATCGGGCGCCGCGCAGCGCAGCCGCGCGAGGGGAGGGGACCGTGACGGGACCGGTTCGAGTGGGCATCGTGCTCGGTAGCGACTCGGACCTCGAGGTGATGCTCGAGACGGTGAAGGTTCTCGACGCGCTCGAGGTGGGCAGCGAGGTCGTCGTCGCGTCGGCTCACCGGACTCCCGAGCGCACCCACGAGTACGCGACCACCGCGCACGCGCGCGGCATCGGCGTACTGATCGCGGGCGCCGGCGGAGCCGCCGCGCTTCCCGGTGTGCTCGCGTCCCTCTCGCCGCTGCCGGTGATCGGCGTCCCGGTGGCGTCGACGCCGCTCGGCGGCCTCGACGCGCTCCTCTCGATCGTCCAGATGCCCAAGGGCGTGCCGGTGGCGACGGTCGCGATCGGCACGTGGGGCGCGGCCAACGCCGGGATGCTCGCGGCCCAGATCCTGGCCCTCGGCGACACTGCCCTCGCGGCGCGGCTGGTCGCCTACCGCAAACGGCTCGCCGACGAAGTCGACGAGCGAGCCCGCCGCGTCGCCGCGCAGATGAAATCGGACAGGCCGCCGAAGTCGGGGACGTGAGGAACGGGAGCGTCGCGCGGGTCGTCACCGTCGATCCCGTCGCGCCGGCGGCCGCCGTCCTGCGCGACGCCGCGATCCGGTTGAGGCAGGGGGAGCTGGTCGCGTTTCCGACCGAGACGTTCTATGGCCTGGGCGCGGCCGCGCTCGATTCTCACGCGATCAAGCGGATCTTCGAGCTGAAGGGAAGGCCCGAGTCGAAGCCCCTACTCGCCCTGGTCGACTCGGTGACAATGGCCGAGACGGTGGCTCACGTGAGTCCCGCTGCGAAAACCATGATGGCGCGCCACTGGCCCGGAGCGCTCACGATCGTGCTCGCGGCGCGCGCCGATGTTCCCGCGGCGCTCACCGCGGGAACGGGGACCATCGGGCTCCGCGCCTCGTCGCACCCGGTCGCCCTCGGGCTGGTCCGGGCCTTGGGCGCGCCGGTGACGGCGCCGAGCGCCAACCCGAGCGGCGACGAGCCGCCGGCGAGCGCGGTGGGCGTACTCGGCTACTTCCCCGAGGGGATCGCGCTGGTCCTCGACGGCGGACCGACCGCGGGGGGGAAGCCGTCGACGGTCCTCGACATGACGGTCGAGCCTCCGCGGGTCCTGCGCCAGGGTGTCGTCCGGCTCACCGCTGCCGAGCTCGCGAGATGAAGGTCACCGGCGTCATCCAGGCGGGCGGAAAGAGCATGCGGATGGGCGGGCGACCCAAGGCGCTCATCGAGCTCGGCGGCCGGCGAATCATCGAGCGCGTGCGCGACGTCCTGCTTCCCCTCGTTCACGACGCGCTGATCGTGACCAACACGCCCGACCTCTACGAGTTCCTCGGGCTCCCCATGGTCGCCGACGTGTATCCCGATCACGGCTCGCTCGGCGGGATCTACTCCGGCCTGAAGGCCGCCCCTGGCGACACGGCGTTCACGGTTGCCTGCGACATGCCGTTCCTGCACCCCGACGTCGTCAGACTGGTCGTCGCGCGCGCCGGGGAGGCCGACGTTGTCGTCCCCCGGGTGGGCGCGCAGCACGAGACGATGCACGCGGCGTACGCGAAGGCATGCCTGCCGCACATCGAGGAGCGCCTGATCGCTGGGCAACTGAGGATCACCGGCTTCTTCGAGCGGGTGCGGGTGGTCGAGATCCCCGAATCGGAAGTCGCTTCGCTCAGCGACCCGGCCGTCACGTTCATGAACGTCAACACCCCCGAGGAGCTCGAGCGCGCGCGAGCCATCGCGGCCGAGCGCCACTGACGTGGCGCGACTGCGGCCGCTCGTCCTGGTGCACTATCACGAGCTCGGCCTCAAGCGGGGCAACCGGCCGCTCTTCCTCCGCCACCTCGCCCGCAACCTGCGGCGCGCGGCGTCGGACCTGGGCTCCGTGAGCCTCCGCCAGGTCTCTGGTCGCGTGCTGCTGGAGCTCGACGGCCACGCGAACCCCGAGGGCGTCCGCGATCGCGTCCGGCGCGTCTGCGGCGTCGCCAGCGTCTCGCTCGCTTCCCGCGTCGCTTCGACCGTCGATGCCATGAAGGCGGCGATCGAGTGCCAGATCGAGGGGCGAAGCTTCGCGTCGTTCCGGATCAGCGCGCGCCGGGCGTTCAAGACCTACCCGATGACGAGCGTCGAGCTCAACCGGGAGCTCGGCCGGTTCGTCGTCGAGCGTACTGCCGCGCGGGTCGACCTGCACCACCCGGAGCTCGAGATCCACGTGGAGGTGATGCCGGCCGAGACGTTCGTCTACGCCGACCGGGTGGAGGGACCCGGCGGCCTGCCGGTCGGCTCGAGCGGGACCGTCGCCGCGCTGCTCTCCGGTGGGATCGACTCGCCGGTCGCGGCCTGGCGCATGATGAAGCGCGGCTGCCGCGTGCTCTTCGTCCACTTCCACAGCGTGCCGTACCTGCCGCCGACCTCTCAGGCCAAGGCGCGCGCGCTGGTGGAGCGGTTGACCCAATGGCAGTACGATTCGCAGCTGGTCCTGGTGCCGTTCGGCGAGATCCAGCGCGAGGTCGTGCTCACGGTCCCGCCCCCGGCCCGCGTCATCGTCTACCGCCGGCTGATGGTGCGCATCGCCGAGGCGCTGGCGCGCCGTCACGGCGCTGCCGCGCTGACGACCGGGGAGAGTCTCGGTCAGGTGGCGTCGCAGACCCTCTCGAACATCGCGCGGATCGACGAGGCGGCGGGGCTGCCGATCCTGCGACCGCTCATCGGGATGGACAAGCTCGAGATCACGGCCGAAGCGCGGCGGCTCGACACGTTCGAGATCTCGATCGAGCCTGACGCTGACTGCTGCACGCTGTTCGTGCCCAAGCATCCGGCGACGCGGATGTCGGAGCACGAGGTCGACGCCGCCGAATCGAGGCTGGAGGTCCCACGCCTGGTCAAGGAAGGATGCGACGGCGCGTCCGTCGAGACGTTCGCGTTCCCGGCGGGCGTCTCCGTGGCGCCGGCCGACCCGTGACGGCCTCGCTGACCTTTCTCGGCGCCGCCGGCACCGTCACCGGCGCGAAGTTCCTCCTCGAGTCCGACGAGAGCCGCCTGCTGCTCGAGTGCGGGATGTTCCAGGGGCTCCGGGAGCTCCGCGAGCGAAACTGGACGGAGCCGCTCCCGGCGCCGGCGAAACTCTCGGCCGTGCTGCTCTCGCACGCCCACATCGACCACTCCGGATACTTGCCGCGGCTCGCGCGCGATGGCTTCGCGGGACCGATCTTCTGCTCGCCAGGCACCGCTGACTTGCTCGCGATCATGCTGCCGGACGCGGCCCGCCTGCAGGAAGAGGAAGCGGAGTTCAGGAACCGCAAGGGCGCGACCCGCCACCGGCCGGCACTCCCCCTGTTCAGCACCGACGACGCCGCGCGCGCGCTGCGCCTCGTCAAGCCCGTGGCGTTCGACCGTGAGTTCTCGCCGGCCGGGGGCGTCGAAGCGCGCCTCAGGATGTCCGGCCACATCCTGGGCGCCTCGGTCGTCGACGTCGTGGCCGGGGGGCGCCGGCTCGTGTACTCGGGCGACCTCGGCCGCTACGACGTGCCGGTGATGCGGGATCCGACCGCCATCGAGGGCGCCGACACCTTGCTGGTCGAATCCACGTACGGCGATCGGCTGCATCCGGCCGACGACGGGACCGCGGTCATCGGCGAAGCGGTCAAGCGTGCGGCCGAGCGCCGCGGGTGGCTGCTGATCCCGGCCTTCGCGATCGGCCGCACCCAGGACCTGCTCTACATCCTTCGTGGCCTCGAGGAAGCCGGACGCATCCCGCGTCTGCCCACGTATCTCGACAGCCCCATGGGAATCGAGGCGACCGTCGTCTACGGGCGCCATCCCGCGGAGCACGACGCGGACACCGCGAAGATCGAGGCCGCGGGCAAGCGTCCCTTTGCCCCCTCGCAGTTTCACCTCTGCCGAACGACCGACGACTCGAAGCGGGTGAACGGGCTCGACGGTCCGGGCGTCATCATCGCGGGCAGCGGCATGGCGACCGGGGGAAGAGTCCTCCACCACCTGCGCCATCGCCTGCCCGACGAGCGGACGACTGTGCTGTTCGTCGGTTACCAGGCCGCCGGAACGCGCGGCCGACTGCTGCGCGACGGCGCCGAGCGCCTGAGGATCTTTGGCGAGGACGTCCCGGTGCGGGCGAGGATCATGTCCACCGATGCCCTTTCGGCGCACGCCGATCAGGCCGAGATCCTGCGCTGGCTCGGTGGATTCAAGCGCCCGCCGGGGATGACGTACTGCGTTCACGGCGAGCCGCCGGCCGCGTCCGCGCTGCGAGAGGCCATCGAGCGGCAGCTCGGCTGGCGCTGCGCGGTCGCCGGCGATCGCCAGCGCATCGACCTCTGACGGTCGCCGGCGCGAGGCCGAACACCGATATGTTGTTGGCTTGACACGCGCGAGCCACTACCGATATGGTGCGGATATGCCTGTCGTCGCCCTCGGGGCCGACCACGCCGGCTTCCCCCTCAAGGAAGACCTCAAAGGATGGCTCATCGCCCACGGCTACGACGTCGTCGACCTCGGCACTCAGTCGGCGGAGGCCGTCGACTATCCCGACTACGCGGCGGCCGTCGGCGGGGCGGTGATCGCCGGGAAGGCCGCGCGCGGCGTGCTCGTGTGCGGGACCGGCATCGGAATGGCGATGGCCGCGAACAAGGTGCCGGGGATCCGGGCCGCGGGCTGCTCCGACGCCTACACGGCGCGGATGAGCCGCGAGCACAACGACGCGAATGTCCTGGCCCTCGGCGCCCGCATCACCGGTCGCGACGCCGCGATCGAGATCCTCGCGACCTGGCTCGCCGCGGAGTTCGCCGGCGGCCGCCACGCCCGGCGTGTGGAGAAGATCGTCGAGCTCGATCGCGTGCGAGGGCCGGAGTCGCCCGATGCTGAGACTCGCTGACGTCGATCCCGAGATCGCC
Source organism: Candidatus Rokuibacteriota bacterium (assembly GCA_003220435.1). GTDB lineage: Bacteria > Methylomirabilota > Methylomirabilia > Rokubacteriales > CSP1-6 > AR31. The sequence goes on from QHSL01000076.1 coordinate 19,832, forward strand.
AAGGCCCTGCGCGAAGAGGCGCAGCGGCAGCACCGGAACCTCGAGCTGATCGCCTCCGAGAACTTCGTCTCCGACGCCGTGCTCGAGGCCGTCGGCTCGGTGCTGACCAACAAATACGCCGAAGGCTACCCCGGCCGCCGCTACTACGGCGGCTGCGAGGTCGTCGACGTCGTCGAGGAGCTCGCCATCGCCCGCGCCAAGGAGCTCTTCGGCGCCGAGCACGCCAACGTGCAGCCCCACTCCGGGGCGCAGGCCAACATGGCGGTCTACTTCACGCTGCTCAAGCCCGGAGACACCGTCCTCGGCCCCAACCTCGCGCACGGCGGGCATCTGACCGCCGGCAGCCCGGTCAACTACTCCGGCAAGTTCTATTCGATCGTCGCGTACGGCGTCCGGAAGGACACCGAGCGCATCGACCTCGACCAGGTCCGCGACCTGGCGCGGCAGCACCGGCCGAAGCTGATCATCGCCGGCGGGTCGGCGTTCCCGCGCTCGATCGACTTCGCGCCGTTCCGCGACATCGCGCGCGAGGTGGGCGCCTTCCTGATGGCCGACATCGCTCATCCGGCCGGCCTGATCGCGGCGGGTCTCCATCCGTCGCCGGTGGGTCTGGCGGACTTCGTCACGACGACGACCCACAAGACCCTGAGAGGTCCGCGCGGCGGCATGGTCATGTGTGGGACGACGCACGCGCAGGCCCTCGACAAGACCGTGATGCCGGGCGTCCAGGGGGGGCCGCTCATGCACGCGATCGCGGGCAAGGCGGTGGCGTTCCGCGAGGCGCTGACCCCGGCGTGGCGTGAGTATCAGCGGCAGATCGTGAAGAACGCCGCGGCGCTCGCCGCCGAGCTGGTCGCCCGAGGTTATCGGCTCGTCACCGGGGGCACGGATACGCACCTGATGCTCCTGGATCTCACGAGCCGGGGCGTCACCGGCAAGGATGCCCAGGAGGCGCTCGATCGCGCGTGGATCACCGTGAACAAGAACACGGTGCCGTTCGAGACGCGCAGCCCGATGGTGACGAGCGGCGTCCGTATCGGCACGCCCGCGGTCACCTCACGGGGCATGCGCGAGCGCGAGATGGTCGAGATCGCCCGCCTCATCGACCGCGTGCTCTCCAGCGCGGGATCGTCCTCGGTCGAGGCGACGGTGCGCGGCGAGGTCCAGGAGCTGACGAACCAGTTCCCGCTCTACCCAGAAAGAACCAACGCGTGACCGGGTGGTGCGCGCTGCAGGCCGTCGCGGGGCCGCAAGGCGAGCCGCAGGGCCGCCCGGGGGCTGGGGCCCCCAGGCCCGAGGCGAGCGATGCAAACAGACCCCGCCGGCCGAGGCGCGCCCATAGACAAGGGGGGGCCCGATGAAGTGTCCGTTTTGTGGCCACACGGAAGATCGGGTCGTCGATTCGCGCGTGGGGCGAGACGGCGAGTTCATCCGGCGTCGGCGCGAATGCCTCAAGTGTCACCGGCGGTACACGACCTACGAGTACATCGAGGACGTGCTGCCGCATGTGGTCAAGCGCGACGGGCGGCGTGAGCCCTTCGATCGACAGAAGCTCCGCGGGTCGATCCTCAAGGCCTGCGAGAAGCGGTCGGTGGGCGTCCAGGCGGTCGACGACGTCGTGGTCGAGATCGAGGCCCAGCTCCACGACCGCTCCGAGAAGGAAGTCAGCAGCGAGGAGCTCGGCAAAATCGTCATGGATAATCTACAGAGGCTCGATCCGGTCGCCTACGTCCGGTTCGCCTCGGTTTACCGGCAGTTCAAGGACATCGGCCAGTTCGTCGAAGAGGTGAAGGGGCTCCAGAAGGACGACAAGGCCAAGCCCGCCCCGCCAAAGCCGCGGAACCTCGCGAAGACGAAATAGCACGGCCCTGCCGCAGGGGAAGACCGACAGGGCCGAGCGCCGCCGGGCGCCTACTTCTTTTTCTTTTTGGTCGCCTTCTTCTTCGCCACCGTGTCACCTCCCCCCGTCGAGCAGTCTCTCCCGCTCCCTGAGGCATGCTAGGTGAGCCCGCGCCAGCCTGTCAAGAGCAAAATCCCACATGTGGGGGTGCAGAAACCCGTGACTCCCAAGATGTTGGGTGAAAGGTTAATTGACATATCCGGAACCAGGATGTAGCGTGAGCCGCAAGATCGACCTTCACCCGACACGCCCGCTCCCGAGGAGATCTCCGTTGATGAGACGTACGCTGAAGAAGCTTGTGTTCGTGGAGCCGAAGTCAACCCATCTCCACATCTACAGCAGGGTCTGCATCCCTCGGCTCGGTTCGGTGCTCCTGGCCACGATCATGCGCGCCAAGGGCTACGACGTTCGCGTCTACATCGAGGACATCCACGACATCGACATGAGCGAAGTCTACTCGGCCGACCTGGTCGCGATCTCCGCGATCACCTCGACCGCGCCCCAATCGTACCGCCTGGCCGACAAGGTCAGGGAGGCGGGCGGCATCGCCGTGCTCGGGGGGACGCACACCAGCTTTCTCCCGGAGGAGGGGCTCCAGCACGCCGACTTCGTGATCCGCGGCGAGGGGGAGTTCGCGTTCCAGGAGCTGGTCGACGCGATCCAGGCGGGCCACGGGTTCGAGAAGATCCAGAACCTCTCCTACCTGCCCGACGGCCGCGCGGTGCACCTGCCCGAGCGTCCCAAGATCGCAAACCTCGACGTGAATCCGATCCCGGACTACCGGCTGATCACGGGCTGGAAGCCCGGCGGGGTCATCTCGGTGGCGACCTCGCGCGGCTGCCCCTTCTCGTGCACCTTCTGCTCGGTCCCCGGCATGTACGGGCACGCCTTCCGCACGCACTCGGTCGAGCGCGTGCTCCAGGAGCTCGAGTCGCACCGGGGCAACATGTACACGTTCTTTGCGGACGACATCTTCACGGCCAACAAGAAGCGCTGCAAGGAGCTGCTGCGCGGGATGATCCAGCGCGACCTGACGCCCGACTGGGGCGCCCAGGTACGGACCGAGACGGTCGACGACCCGGAGCTCCTCCAGCTGATGCGCGATTCGCGCTGCTTCAACGTCTACGTCGGGTTCGAGTCGATCAACCCGCGCACGCTGAAGCTCTTCCAGAAGAAGCAGGACCTCGCGAAGATCGAGCGGTCGATCGAGCGGTTCCACGCCCACAAGATCCGGATCCACGGCATGTTCGTGGTGGGCTCGGACGAGGACGACGTCGAGACGGTCGACGCGACCGCCGAGTTCGCATTGAAGAACGACATCGACTCGATCCAGTTCATGATCCTGACGCCGATTCCGGGCTCGCCGGACTGGGAGCAGGTCTACGACCGCGGCAACAAGTACGTGATCAGCAAGAACTGGCAGTTCTACGACGGTCACCACGTCGTCCATCAGCCGCGCCGCATGAGCCCCTACGAGCTGCAGATGGCGGCGATCAACGCGATGGCGAAGTTCTACTCCTGGCGCGGCATCGCCAAGAAGCTCCTGAAGGGCGACAAGTACTACGCGGCGATCCGCTACTTCGGCAAGCGGATGATTCGCGACTGGTGGAAGGACCACGAGAACCGCCAGCACGTCGACTGGCTCAAGGCCCAGCTCTACGGCGAGGCGAAGGCCTTTAGCCACCAGGCGCTGACGCGAGTGGGGCTCCCGGCCATCCTGCTTCAAGACTCGGTGGGACGGCTGCTCCAGCGCTTCCTGGGCGAGCTTGGCGTCACCGTGGTGCCGCTCGCAGAAGCGGCGGCCGAGAGCGCGGCGCGGGCGCGCGAGACCGTCGACTGCTTGATCACGCCCATCGTGAAGCGCGCCGTCAAGGAGCGCGAGGAGTTCTACGCGAACCTGGCGTCGGTCAACGCGCTGCTCCAGAGCCGCTGGGAAAAGCTGCCGCGGGTGAGCTTCCCGCTCGTCGACGGCCAGGGACCGGTGTTCGAGCCCTTCGCGAAGATCGGTCTCCTCTTCACCAAGAATCTCGATCGCATCCGCGACGCTTACAAGACCGCCGGCGTGCAGGAAGGCCTCTGGGAGGCCGCTTAGCCCCGCGTCGTCTCCGCTGGTCGGCGTGGAGGGGGATGGGACCCTCTCCTCGCCGACGCTAGCTCATCACTCACCACGCCCTAGTCAAACGCCGGACTTCCGCCGCCACTGACTACACGCGGCGCGGAGAGGGTCCCATCCCCCTCCACGCCGACCAGCTCAGCGAAGCGTCCATGCCTCCTCCATCACCTCCGCGCGCATCGGTCGAGGATTCATAGGATCGAAGACTGAAGGGGTAGACGGCGGGCGGGTGGGGCTGGGGTTGGGGTGCCCCTCCGGCGCCGCGTGCAGTCAGTGGCGGCGGAGATCCCGCGTTGGCTTCGGGCGTGCGCAGAGTGAGCTAGCGTCGGCGCGGGAGGGGCACCCCAACCCCAGCCCCGCCCGCCCGCCGCCGCCAAGCTACGGGACTTTGGGTTCTTGGACCGAGGAGGGACGACGGGAGTGGCGGCGGCGCACGAACTCTTCGTTTAAAGGCATTCCTTTGGCGCAGAAGGGGCAGCTCTCCGGATCGTAGGTCGGGAAGTCGCGGCTCACCAGGCTGAACACGGGGCGGTTGTCGAGCTCGACGGACGTACGCCGCCAGAGGCATCCGATGCCGACCACCTGGCCGCCGAGCTGCTCCACCAGGTTGATCAGCAAGTTCAGCGTCGAGCCGGTGGACACAAGATCTTCGACCAGCAGGATCTTCGTGCCCGGCCGAACCAGGCGCTGGAACTCGACCGGGAGCGAGACGCGCCGCTTGCCCCCCGACAGCCCCTTGGTGCCGTAGATGACGGTGGGCCGCGACGGGTGCGCGCGCGCCACGCAATGGGACAGGATCAGCGCGGCCGGCCCCGTCGAGAGCACCATATCGAGCGGCCACTGGGCGAAGTGCTTGGCGATCACCGCGCCGAGCCCCTCGGTGAACGAGGGCTCCGTGGTCACCAGCGTCTTCTCGATGTACTCGGTCGTGTGCTGGCCGGAGGGCAGGAGGATGTGGTCGTTCGCATGATAGGCGCCGGTCCGCTTGAGGATCTCGAGGTGGATCTTCTCCCTGACCTCGTTCTCGACGGCGGCGGGGTCCTTCCTGGCGGCAGCGCTCATCCCGGCCCTCCCGGAACGCATTATCGCACGCGCCAGGGACCGGAGGCGCTTTGGGCGCGTGCTAGACTCCTCTGCATGCGCACGCTCGCCGTGGAGACCTCGACGCTGGCGGGCGGTGCCGCACTCCTCGACGGCGACCTCGTCGTCGGTGAGTACGTCCTGGATATCCGGATCACGCACTCCGAGCGTCTGATGGCGATCATCGATCGGCTCCTGGGCGATGCCGGTTGGTCGGTTCGCGAGCTCGAAGGTCTGGCGGTCTCGGTGGGGCCGGGCTCGTTCACCGGTCTCCGGATCGGCCTCAGCACGGTCAAGGGGCTGGCCCTGGCGCTCGCGATCCCGATCGCGGCCGTGCCCACGCTCGACGCGATGGCGGCGATGCTGCCCTTCGCGGCGCTGCCCATCGTTCCGGTGCTCGACGCCCGCAAGCGCGAGGTCTACGCGTCACGTTACCGCTGGGACGGCGGGTCCATGCGGCGAGAGTGGGAATATCTGGCCATCGCGCCCGACGATCTCTCACGGCGTCTCGACGAGCCGGTGATCGTGCTCGGCGACGGCGCCGCTCAGATCGACTCGCCGCACGCGCGGCGGCCCGATCCGCCTCGCCGAGGGCCGTCGCCGGCGTGCGTGGGCACGCTCGGGCAGCGGCGGCTCGCGGGCGGCGACACGATCGAGGCCGCCGATCTCGTTCCCATCTATCTGCGGCCGTCCGAGGCCGAGCTGAAGCGTCGTGGGATCGTTGTCGGTTGACCGGATGCGCCCCGAGGACCTCGACGAGGTTCTCGGGATCGAGCGCGCATCGTTCTCGATGCCGTGGTCGCGCGGCGCCTTCCTCTACGAGATCCAGCAGAACCGGGTGGCCCGCTGCTGGGTCATGCGCGAAGAGGCGCGCGTGGTCGGCTACCTCTGCCTGTGGGAGGTCGCCGACGAGGTCCACATCACCAACATCGCCGTCCGGCCCGAATCGCGCCGGCAAGGGCTCGGACGGACGCTACTGGGGGGTGTCCTCGACGACGCCCGGCAGCGGCACGTCCGGCTGGTGGTCCTCGAGGTCCGCCCGAGCAATACCGAGGCGCGAACCCTCTACGAATCCTTCGGATTCCGGGTGGTCGGCCGCCGCCGCGGCTACTACTACGACACCGGCGAGGACGCCCTCGTGATGGAGAACGACCTCCAGACCGCGCGGCCGGGAACCCGTGCCTAGTCTCAGCCGTTCGTGGTATTAAGGCGTTGCCCCTGCCATCGAGGTCTCAGGAGGACTGAAGTGAACAGATCCACGGCGCGAGCGCTCGTCGTTGCCCTCGGCATGGTGATCGGCCCCGGCCCGGTGTTCGCCGACGTGATCGCGTTCAAGCTTCTCCCGAACTACTCGCGAGCGACATTCAAGAGCGACGCGCCGCTTGAGACCTTCGTCGGCAACACCGCGGCCGAAGGCGTGGCCGGCACGCTCGCGGTCGATCCGGCGAAGCCGCAGGCGGTTACCGGCACGGTCAAGGTGGACATGAACCTGGTCCGCACCGGCGTCGACAAGCGTGACGCGGACATGCGCAGCAAGAACTTCCTCGACACCGAGGTCGACGCCAACCGGTGGGTCACCTTCGAGGTGAAGGGCGTCGAGATCAGCGGGCCGCTCGAGGTCGGCAAGGCGGTTCCGGCCAGGGTGCGCGGCGTGCTGACGGTCAAGCAGAAGCCGGTCGAGCGGGTCGCCGACGCGACGATCACCTGGGTCAAGCTCACGCCGGAGCAGGTCGAGAACCAAAAGCGCTTCGGCTTCACTGCCGACAACATCAAGGTGCGCGCGAAGCTCGCCACGACCTTCTCCGATCACAGCATCCCGCTGCCGCAGATCTTCGTGTTCAAGGTCGCGAACGAGATCCAGCTGGAGACCGACCTGACCTTCGTGCGGCAGTAGCGAACGCATTGGGACGGGACGCCGCCCGCCTTCTCATCGCGCTCCTGCTGACCCCGGCCGCGCTCGCATCGACGGCGAGCGCGCAGACGCCGTCCGCCGCCGACATCGCGCGGGGCAAGTACGTCTTCGGGGCCACCGGTGGGTGTGGATGTCACACGGTGCCCAAGCAACCGGTGAACGCCGGCGGGCGGAAGTACGACGGGCCGTTCGGGACCGTGTACTCGACCAACATCACGCCGGACCGCGAGACGGGCATCGGAGGCTGGACCGACGAGCAGATCATCACCGCGACCCGGCTCGGTCGTCGGCCCAACGGCGAGCGCCTCATCCCGGTGCATCCCTACACGACCTTCAACGGCATGACCGCCGACGATCTCAAGGCCCTGATCGCGTTCCTCCGGACGGTCCCGCCGGTCAAGCGCGCCAACCAGCCGAAGAAGATCAGCGTGCCGATGTTCGAGAGCGTGTTCCTGCCCGCCTGGCTCGCGGCGTTCGCCCCCAAGGAGACGCCTCCGACGTCGGCGCCGACCTCCGGAACGGCGCGGGGCGAATACCTGGTGCGGGCGGTCGCTCACTGCGGCGAGTGCCACACGCCGCGGACCATGACGATGGCGACCGACAACTCGAGGTTCCTCGCCGGGAACCCCAAGGGCCCCGAGGACACGGAGGTTCCCAACATCACGCCCGACAAGGCGACGGGCCTGACGTGGACGGAGGAAGAGATCGCCGACTACCTCGGTACCGGCAACAAGCCCGACGGCGACGTCGCCGGGAGCCTGATGGGCGAGGTGATCGACGGGACGCTAGCCGGCTACAAGGACCTGACCAAGGCCGACCGGCTCGCGATCGCCCGCTATCTCAAAACGATCCCGGCAGTCAAAAACAAGATCGGTAAATAATGGCAGCGCCATTCGACAACCCAGGTCAACCCCCGCTCTGGTGAAGGAGGAACGATGAGACCGAAACACCTCCGTACTGGCGTCGTTGTTGGGAGTCTCGTGGCGCTGGCGCTCGCCGGCTCCGCGACCGGTCAGTCCACGCCCAAGATCTGGACGAGCGACGTCGTCGCCGATCGCCAGCGCCTCATGAAGCTCAACGGCGCGAGCTGGGCGGACGCCCAGGCGAAGCTGAAGGCCGGCAACGCCGAAGCAGTCGCGGTGAACGCCGAGACGATGGCGCTCATCGCGACACAGATCACCGCGCTGTTTCCCGAGGGCTCGCTGACCGAGAAGTCCAAGGCCAAGCCCGAGATCTGGCAGAAGTGGCCCGAGTTCGAATCCGCAGTCAAGAATTACGCGACGCAAGCCGAGAAGCTGCGGGACGCCGCGCGGAGCAAGGACCTCGCAGCCACCGAAGCTGTCGCGAAGGAGTTCGGCCGGCAGGCGTGCGGGACCTGTCACCAGCCCTTCCGAGTTCCGCCACCCCAGCAGCAGGCGCCGCCGACACGCTGAAGCCAGGTGGTTGTCGTCGGGGGGAGCGCCCGCCGCTCCCCCCGACACCTCGAGCGATCTCCGCCGCCGCCGGCGCGGCGCCCCGACGGCAATCCGCGCTGTGCTAAGGTTGGAGCGCTGATGACCCCGCCCGTTGCCTTCCGCGACACGTTCTGGAACGTCCCCGGCTGGGCCCAGGTCGCGCTCTACGTCGCCGGCGCGCTGGCGATCTCGATTTTCGTCTACGGGATGTGGCAGCGGGTGAGCCTCTGGCGGCGCGGTCTGCCCGAGCATCGGCTCGACCGGATCCCCGAGCGCCTCCGTCTCGTGCTCGCCCACGCGCTCGGCCAGGCGCGCACGCTCTCGCAGCGGTACCCGGGGATCATGCACGCGATCATGTTCTGGGGCTTCCTGGCCCTGTTCATGGGCACCGTGCTGGCCACGATCGACTGGGACCTCACGCTCCCGGTGTTCGGCTACAAGCTCCTCAAGGGATGGTTCTACCTCTTCTACGAGACCACGCTCGACCTGTTCGGACTCTTCTTCGTGATCGGCCTGGGCATGGCGGTGTGGCGGCGGTTCGTCCGCCGCCCGGCGCAGGTCGACGCCACCGCGCGCTTCGCGTGGGCGCTGACGCTGCTCTTCGCGATCAACGTGACCGGCTTCGTGATGGAGGCGTGCCGCCTCGCGGTGGTGGATCCATGGTGGGCGCGGTGGTCGCCGGTCGGCTGGGCGCTCGGCCGAGGATTCCTGGCCCTCGGTATGACGGAGGGTCCGCTGCGCCTCCTCCACCTGGCGACATGGGTCTTCCACGCGATCCTCGCGCTGCTGTTCATCGCGATCGTCCCGTACTCCTACTTCGTCCACCTGCTGACGACGCCGCTCAACATCTTCTTCTCGAAGCTCGGGCCCCGCGGCGAGATCCGGGAGATCAAGAACATCGAGGAGGCGGAGTTCCTCGGCGTCTCCAGGCTCGAGGAGTTCTCGTGGAAGCGGCGGCTCGACTTCGATGCGTGCGTCGAGTGCGGCCGCTGCCAGGCGGCCTGCCCGGCTTACATGTCGGGCTCCGCGCTGTCGCCCAAGCAGATCATCGTGAAGCTCAAGCGCCACATGCACGGCGAGCTGCCCGGTCCGATTCACGGCGAGCTCATCAAGGCGGACGAGCTCTGGGCGTGCACGACGTGCATGGCGTGCGTGCAGGAGTGCCCGGCCTTCATCGACATCGTCGACACCATCGTCGACCTCCGGCGCTATCTGACACTCTCCGAGGGCGCCCTGCCCTCGACGGCGCCGCAGTCGCTCCAGAACATCCAGCGCGCCGGGAACCCGTGGGGGCTGCCGGCCGGCGAGCGGCTCGCGTGGGCGCAGGGGCTCGATGTCCCCGTCCTCCAGCCCGACCAGGAGGTCGAGTACCTCTACTGGGTGGGCTGCTCGGCCTCGTACGACCGCCGCAACCAGGCAATCGCGCGCGCGGTGGTGAAGATCCTCAAGGCCGGCGGGGTCAGCTTCGCGGTGATGCAGGAGGAGCGCTGCCACGGCGAGGTCGGCCGGCGCCTCGGCGAGGAGTATCTCTACCAGACGCTCCAGCAGGAGAACGTCGAGGCGCTCAAGCGGTACCGGTTCCGCAAGGTCATCACGCACTGCCCGCACTGCTTCAACACGATCAAGAACGAGTTCCCCCAGTTCGGCGGGACCTACCAGGTCCTCCACCACTCGCAGGTCATCGAGGAGCTGATCGCGGCCGGCCGGGTCCGGCCCAAGCGCGCCCTCGACGTCACGATCGCGTTCCACGACTCGTGCTACCTCGGCCGCTACAACGGCATCCTCGAGGCCCCGCGGAACGTCGCGAAGGCCGTCCCGGGGCTACGGCTGGTCGAGCTGCCGCGCAACCGGGAGCGCGGCCTGTGCTGCGGGGGCGGGGGCGGCCACATGTGGATGGAGGTCAAGGCGCAGAAGCGCGTGAACATCATCCGGGTCGAGGAAGCGCTCGAGGCCAGGGTGGACATGGTCGGCACCGGCTGTCCGTTCTGTCTGGCCATGGTCGACCTCGGTCGCAAGGTGAAAGGGGCCGAGGAGAGTCTTCAAGTGAAGGACGTGAGCGAGCTGGTCGCGGAAAGCCTCGAATGAAGGCGCTGCTGCGCGCGCTGCCCGACGTGGTCCGGACCATCGCCGGACTCGCCGTCGATCCGGTGCTGCCGAAGGCCGCCAAGATCGCGCTGGCGGCCGCGGTGCTCTACCTCGTATCGCCGGTGGATCTTATCCCCGACTTCATTCCCGTCCTCGGCTACTTCGACGATCTGCTGGTCGCGGCGATCGTGGTCGACGGGATGCTGAGCTACGTGAACCGGGGGCTCGTCCTCAAGTACTGGCCGGGAAGCCCGGAGTCCCTGGAGCGCGTCGCTCGCTCAGCCCGGGTGCTCGCCGCGTGGGTGCCGCGCCGGCTCAAGCTGAAGATCTTCTCCTGATCCCGACACGACCCCGACCCCGACGGGAGGACGCACGATCGCCGGCCGATGGCGCTGAACCTCGTCGCCAAGCGGCTGGGCAGGAGCTGGCGACACACGGGATCGCGATGCTCGAGCGGCTCGCCGACGTCAAGGTCGGCGGCTGATCCGGTGCCGGTATTGACAACGATCCGGGCCCAACTTCTAATGGCGCGCACGGAGCGAACCCCGCAGGGAGTCGTTCGTGGAGAGGACCGCATGCGCCCTCACTGGCTGAGTCGCCTCGCGCTGGGACTGCTCGCGGCCACGCTGGTCGTGGTCGCGGTCTGGACCCCGGCACCGTTCGCGCAGGGCAAGAAGATCAAGATCGGCGTCGTGTACGACTACACCGGGCCCTTCGCCGGCGGTGGCTCCGAGCTGCACGCGCTCGGCGCCAAGATCATGATCGACTACTTCATCAAGAAGGGCGGCGTGGAGGGCTATCAGATCGAGGCGCTCTACGCCGACGCCCAGAGCAAGCCCGACGTCGCGATCAACGAGGCGGTGCGCCTGATCGAGCAAGAGAAGGTCGATATGCTGCTGGGCTTCTATTCGTCGGCGGAGTGCGTGCCGGCGGCGGCCCGGATCGAGCAGCTCAAGAAGTTCATGTGGATCACCACCTGTATCTCATCCGCGGTGCTCGAGAATCGCAATCTCAAGTACGTCTTTCGGGCGCAGCCGAGCGGTCGGCAGTTCGGCCTGATGTCGGCGGACTTCGTCGCCAAGAACACGAAGGCGAAGCTCGGCAAGGAGCCCAAGGACCTCCGGGTCGCCATCATCCACGAGGACGGGGCGTACGGTGTCGACGTCTCGAAGGGGAACGAGGAGGGAGCCAAGAAGGCCGGCTTCGCCATCGTCCTCAAGGAAGGATACGCCGCGACCGCGCCCGACCTGGCGTCGCTGGTGACCAAGCTCAAGCGCGGGCGCCCGGACGTCGTCTTCCACACCGGCTACAACCCGGACATCACGCTGTTCCTGCGGCAGGCGCGCGAGCAGGGGCTGCGCTTCAGCGCCCTGATTGGCCACGGAGCGGGCTACGGCGTATACGACAAGCTGAAGGAGTCGCTCGGCCGGGACGTGAACTACTTCTTCAACGTCGATCCGATCTCGATCTGGCTGACCAACGAGAAGGCCTTGAGGAAAGAGCTGCCGCCGATGATCAAGCTGATCGGCGACGAGTACGAGAAGGCGCGGCCGGGCACGCACGTGAGGTCGGCGCACGTGGGCATGTCCGCCAGCAACACGTACGTGTTCATGACCGAGGTCCTGCCGCGGGCCATCAAGAAGCACGGCGGCATCGACGCCGAGGCACTGCGCAAGGCCGCGCTCGAGGTCGATCTGCCTGAGGGCGGCACGATGCTGGGCTTCGGCGTGAAATTCCTCGGCGAGGGCTCGCCCATGGCCGGGCAGAACGATCGGGCATTCCCGGTCATCGTGCAGTACGTCGACGACAAGCCGTACATCGTCTGGCCGGCGAGCCTGCAGCAGCGCGAGCCAGTGCTGCCTCTCCCCGGCTCGTCGCCGTACGCGGCGCAGTGATGGGCCGCGCCGAGGGCGTCCCGGCCTGATCCCTCCTTGCTGAAGATCGCGGGCCTGACCAAACGCTTCGGCGGCTTCACCGCCGTCAGCAACGTGTCGTTCGAGGTCGAGAAGGGCGAGATCCTGGGCCTCATCGGCCCCAACGGCTCCGGCAAGAGCACCATCTTCAACATGGTCTCCGGGACGCTGGCTCCGAACAGCGGCTCGATCCAGTTCGACGGCCGCGAGATCGCCGGCCAGCCGCCCCACCGGATCATCAACCTCGGCATCGGCCGGACCTTCCAGATCCCACGCCCCTTCCGTCGCCTCTCGCTGGTGGAGAACGTGGTGCTGGCGGGCTTCTACGGGCAGGGGCGACGCTCGCGCCGGGAGGCGTTCGAGGCGGCCGAGCGCGCGCTCGGGCTCGTGGGGCTTCCGACCGATCGCGGAGCCACCGTCGAGGGACTCGGCGCCGCGGCGCTGAAGAAGCTCGAGCTCGCCAAGGCGCTGGCCACCGCGCCGAAGCTCCTCCTGGCCGACGAGAGCCTCAGCGGGCTGGACGAGCACGAGATGGACCAGGCCGCCGATTTGCTGCGGCGGATCTGCCGCGATCTCGACGTCACCATCGTCTGGGTCGAGCACATCATGGGAGTCCTGATGCGGGTGGTCGATCGGGTGATGGTGCTCGATCACGGCGAGAAGATCGCCGAGGGCCAGCCCGCGGCGGTGGCGAGCGACCCGCGCGTGATCGAGGTCTATCTCGGAACGCAGGCGGCGGCGGTGCGCGCCGCCGCCGGTGCGGCCCGCGCCTGAGCCGGCCACCGGCGCGCTCATGCTCGCGCTGAAATCGGTCCGCGCGGACTACACCACCTTTCAGGCGCTGTTCGACGTGTCGCTCGAGGTCCGGCAGGGCGAGGCCGTCGGTGTCATCGGCCCGAACGGCGCCGGGAAGACCACCCTCATGCGCGTCGTCTCCGGACTGCTGCGGCCGACCGGGGGATCGATCGTCATGGAGGGTGTCGATCTGGTCAAGACGCCGCCGCACCGGATCGTCGAGCTGGGGATCGCGCACGTGCCCGAGAGCCGCCGTCTTTTCCCACGCATGTCCGTCGAGGACAACCTCAAGATGGGCAGCTTCATGCGGGCGGCGCGCCCGAAGTTCCGTCGGCGGCTCGACGTGGTCTACGAGCTCTTCCCGCGCCTGCGCGAGCGGCGGGCGCAGCTGGCCGGCAGCATGTCCGGCGGGGAGCAGCAGATGTGCGCGATCGGCCGCGCCCTCATGTCCGAGCCGAAGCTGCTCCTGCTCGACGAGCCGTCGGCGGGGCTGGCTCCCGTCGTCGTGGAGCAGGTCTTCGACCTGGTGACGCGCCTCCGGGCCGCCGGCCTCACCGTGCTGATCGTCGAGCAGAACGTGCAGCAGGTGCTGCGCGTCGTCGATCGCGCGTACGTGCTCAAGGCCGGCCGCATCCGCGCCGCCGGCGCCGCCGCCGAGCTGCTGGCCAGCGACACGATCCGCGAAGCGTATCTCGGAATCTGAGGAGAAGGGACGACCGCCCCCATGGCCATCTTCGACATCTTCCTGCTCGAGGCGCTGCTCAACGGCGTGCTGCTGGGTGGCGTCCTGGCCCTGCTCTCGCTCGGCTTGAACCTGATCTTCGGCGTCATCGACGTTGTCTGGATCTGCTACGCGGAGCTGATCATGCTCGGGATGTACGGGATGTACTTCCTGTACACGGTGTACCACGCGCCGATCGTCGCGGCGGCGGCGGTCTGCATCGTCGCCGTCGCGATCCTGGGCGTCCTCCTGCACGTGCTGGTGATCGCGCCGCTGCTGGGAGCCGCGCCCATCAACCAGCTCCTGGCCACCGGCGGCGTGCTGTTCTTCCTGCAATCCGCCGCCACGGTCCTGTTCGGCGTCGAGTTCAAGAACCTCGGCCTGCGCCTGCCGGTCCTCAAGGCGGCCGGGATGTTCATCAGCTACTCGCGCCTGCTCGCCTTCGTCGCCGCCCTCGTCGGGATGGTGCTCGTCTATCTGTTCATGACGCGGACGTACACCGGGACGGCGATCCGGGCGATCGCGCAGGACCGTCAGATCATCCCGCTCATGGGGGTCAACAGCCGTCGGATCTACCTGGTCACCTCGGCGCTCGGCGGCGGGCTGGCCGGGCTCGCCGCGTGCCTGCTGGTGCTGCAGTACGATGTTCACCCCTTCGTCGGACTGTCATTCGGGCCGATTACCTTTTTGATCTGCGTGCTCGGCAGCCTCGGCAACTTCGTGGGCGGCTTCGTCGCCGCCTTCGTGTTCGCGGAGATCATCGCGCTGGGCGGGCTCTACCTGGATCTCGAGTGGGGCTACGTGTTCGCGTTCGCGTTCTTCATCGTGATGATGTTCGTCCGCCCGGAAGGCTTGATGGCGCGCCGTTCGTGACCCGCTACCTGCCCTGGCTCGGGGGCCTGGCGCTGATCGGGTTGCCGTTCGTCTACACCGCGCCGTACCCCATGCACATCCTGATCATCATCCTGATCTGGTCGTTCGCCTACACCTCGTGGTCGGTCATGGGGCGGTTCGGCCTGGTGTCGCTCGGTCACGGCGGGTTCATGGGCATCGGCGCGTACGCCACCGCGCTCGCGTGGAACTACTGGCACATCAGCCCGTGGATCGGCGCCCCGATGGCCCTGCTGGCCGGCGCGCTCCTGGCGGTCGTGGTCGCGTACCCGTGCTTCCGCTTCCGGATCATCGGCCACTACTTCGCGCTGGTGACGCTGGCGCTCTCCGGCATCGTCCTCCAGGTGATCACCGCCACCCGCGACTACACGGGCGGCTCACTCGGCTACACGCCGGAGCGCTACCAAAGTGGCAGCTCGTTCTACGCCCTTCAGTTCACGGGCAAAACTACGTGGTACTTGATCGCCCTCGGGGTCTGGGCGGCCGGGCTCTACGTCTGGCATCGCGTCGATCGCAGCATGCTCCGCTACGCGCTCGAGGCGATCTCGGAGGACGAGGACGGCGCGGCCGCCGCCGGCGTGCACGTGACGCTGGAGAAGCTCAAGATCACCGTGCTGAGCGCCGCCATGACCGCCCTGGCCGGCGCGCTCTACTGCCAGTATCAGATGTTCATCTCGCCCGACACGGTGAGCGGCATCGCGGTGTCGCTCCAGATGGTGTTCGCGGTGGTCGTCGGCGGAATCTACGTGCCCCTGGGCCCGACGGTGGGCGCGGTGATCACCATCCTGCTCGCCGAGGTGCTGCGTGTCTCCTTCGGCACCAGGGCGGTCGGCTGGGACAACCTCGTGTACGGCATTCTCCTGGTCATCTTCATCATCTTCCTGCCAAAGGGGATCCTGGGCAGCTTGCTGGCGCTGCGCCGGGCTAGTTGATCCGCGGCCGCAAGGGCATGAGCGCCTGCGCCAGGTCCTCGAGGCGGGTCACGATCGAGCCGCCGCTCTTGCGGATGAAATACTCGACCTGCAGGTTCACGGTGGAGCCTTCGTTGTCAGCGCTCAGGCGGAAGTCGCCCCGATAGCCGACGATCAGCTTGCCCATGCCGAAGGCGTAGCCGATCTCCGCCGCGGTGCCGCTGTCGACGTCGACACCGTCGAGCACTGCGACCACGCCGCGCGCGGCCGCGATCGCCGCGCGATTCGTCTCACCGATCTCGGGGTTGAGCGCCCGCCACGCATCGCGTCGCTCGGACCCGTAGGGCATCCGCTCGATCGCCTGGAGCTTTCGGGGATCGGTCAGGCTCCACGGGTCGACGACCTCGTAACCCAGCCCTTGAAGGTACGGGATGAAGACGCGGGTGTAGAAGTGCCGACCCGCTTCGGAGAAGCCCAGGGGGCTCGCGAGATAGACCGCCATCGTGTCGTTCATGGCCGCCGACGAGGATAACCGACTATGCGAACCCGGTGCGGCTGAGTATCATCGGGACGCCCGGATCCCGAGGGGCGTCGGGCCCCGGCGTGGAGGACGGACATGGCGGACCTTTCGGCGACGAGATCGGAGCGATACGCATGATGACGCTACGCGCACTCACGCGGGCCGTCCTGACGCTGCTGGCTCCTCTCTCACTGGGCGCGGGCTGGTCGGCCGCCCCGGCGGGCGCGCAGGACTTCGTCCCGTCCGTGGTGTTCGACATGGGCGGCAAGTTCGACAAGTCCTTCAACGAAGCCGCCTACCAGGGGGCCGAGCGCTTCAAGAAGGAGACCGGGATCGCGTACCGCGAGTTCGAGGTGACCGCCGAGGCTCAGCGCGAGCAGGCGCTCCGCAACATGGCACGGCGCGGCGCGCACGTCGTCGTGGGGATCGGCTTCTCGCAGGCCACCGGCATGGAGAAGGTCGCCAAGGAGTTCCCGAACATCAAGTTCGCGATCGTCGACGCGGTCGTGAACCTCCCCAACGTCCGGTCGATCGTCTTCAAGGAGCACGAGGGCTCGTTCCTGGTCGGCATGGCGGCGGCGATGGCCTCGAAGAGCGGCAAGGTCGGGTTCGTCGGCGGGATGGACATTCCGCTGATCCGGAAGTTCGCGCTCGGCTACGAGGAGGGCGTGAAGTACGTCAACGCCAAGGCCGAGGTCTTCCAGAACATGACCGGGACGACGCCGGCCGCCTGGAACGACCCGACCCGGGGCGGCGAGCTGGCGCGGAGCCAGTTCGACCGCGGCGCCGACGTGATCTATGCGGCCGCGGGCGCGACCGGGCTCGGCGTGCTCCAGGCCGCGAAGGACAAGGGCCGCCTGGCCATCGGCGTCGACAGCAACCAGAACCACATCCACCCGGGCACGATCCTGACCTCGATGGTCAAGCGCGTCGACCTGGCCGTCTACGAGTCGTTCAAGGCCGCCAGGGACGGGACGTGGAAGTCGGGCGTGCGCAACCTCGGCGTCGCCGAGGGGGGCGTGGGATACGCGCTCGATCAGAACAACCGCAGCCTGATCACTCCCGAGATGGAGAAGCGCCTGGAGCAGGCGCGCGCCGACATCGTGGCCGGCAAGATCAAGGTGACGGACTACATGGCCAAGTGAGCGCGTGAGCTCGCACGCGTCCGCCGGGCGCGACACCGCCGCGCCGCCCGTCATCGAGCTCCGGTCCATCGACAAGTGGTTCGGCAAGGTCCACGCGAACCGCGATATCTCGCTGGCGATTCGGGCGGGTACGATCCACGGCATCGTCGGCGAGAACGGCGCTGGCAAGTCGACCCTGATGGGGATCCTCTACGGCTACTACCGTCCCGATCGCGGCGAGATCCTCGTGCGCGGCAAGGCGGCGGCCATCCGCAGCTCCCAGGAATCGCTCGCCGCGGGGATCGGCATGGTCCACCAGCACTTCATGCTCGTGGAGCCGTTCACGGTTCTGGAGAACGTCGTGCTCGGCGTCGAGGGCGGCTTCCGGCTCCGCGCGGGCCTCGGGCGCGCGAGGGCCGAGCTCGAGCGGCTCGGCCGCGAATACCACCTGGAGGTCGACTCCGACGCGCGCGTCGAGGACCTCGGCGTGGGACAGCGCCAGCGCGTCGAGATCCTCAAGGCGCTCTACCGGGGCGCCGATCTGCTGATCCTCGACGAGCCCACCGCCGTGCTGACACCTCAGGAGGCCGACCACCTCTTTCGCGTTCTGGCGGCGCTGCGAGCCGAGGGCAAGACGGTCGTGCTGATCACCCACAAGCTGCGCGAGATCCGCGAGACGACCGACGTCGTCACTGTGATGCGCCAGGGGCGCGTCGTCGCGACGCTTCCGACCGCCGAGACGACGTCGGAGCAGTTGGCCGAGCTGATGGTCGGACGCAAGGTGAGCCTGCGCGTTCACAAGGAGCCTCCGCGCCCGGGCGCGCCGGTGCTCGAGGCGCACGATCTCGTGATCGAGGACGGTCTCGGCGTCGAGCGCGTCAAGTCCGTCAGCTTCACGCTGCGCCAGGGCGAGATCGTCGGGATCGCCGGCGTCGCCGGCAACGGCCAGTCGGAGCTGCTGGAGGCGCTGGCCGGCATCCGCCCGCTGAAGTCGGGGACGATCCAGTGGAAGGCCCGCGACATCAGCGAGACGGGCGTTCGGTCTCCCCGTGGCATGCGCCATCTCGGACTCTCCCACGTGCCCGAGGACCGTCACCGGATGGGCCTGATCATTCCGTTCTCGGCGCGCGAGAGCGCGATCCTCGGCTACCACCACGAGGCGACGTACAACGACATCGTTCGCCTGCGCCGGTCGGCGGTGGCGTCGAGCTTCCGACGGCAGGCCGCCGAGTATGACATCCGGCCCGTCGATGGCGGCCTGCCCACTTCGGCCTTCTCGGGCGGGAACCAGCAGAAGATCGTGCTGGCGCGCGAGCTGGACCACGATCCCGACGTCATCCTGGTCGGCCAGCCCACGCGCGGCGTGGACATCGGCGCGATCGAGTTCATCCACCGCCGCCTCGTGGAGCTGCGCGACGCGGGTAAGGCGGTCTTGCTGGTCTCGGTCGAGCTCGACGAGATCCTGGCGCTGGCCGACCGGATCCTCGTGATGCACGACGGGCACATCGTGGGCGAAGTCGAGCAGGCCGCGGCCACCGAGCGCGCCATCGGCCTGATGATGGCCGGAGTCACCGGCTCCGGCTAGCTGGTTCGCGGGGAGTCGAGAGGGGGGCGGAGCCCCCTTCTCCAGAGAAAGGATCAGGGCAGGGCAGCGGGCCTGAGCGCGTCCTCCGGGGTGCCGTCCTTCCACGGGAGCGCCACCGGGTAGGGGTGGAGCAGGCAGTCGTCGGGCAGGCACTCGATCGGCGTGAAGTCGCGGTGGGCGATGAACTCGGGCCGCTTGAAGCGCCGGATGTGGTTCGATACCGCGCAGAGGCTCAGGTACACGCTCACCCGGTTCCACGGCGAGAGGTTCGAGGTCGAGGCGTGCACGAGGCACGAGTGGAACACGATCATCGACCCCGTGGGCCCCTTCGGCGCGACCAGGCCGCCGCGCGCTACCAGCTTCGTGATCGTCTCGTGGTCGATGGTCCACAGCGGGTAGCTGGTCGTCGTGGTGTCGTGCCCGGCGTCGAGCACGCCGAGCTTGTGGCTGCCGGGAATGAACATCAGCGGGCCGTTGAACTCGTTGACCTCGTCGAGGAAGATCGCCACGTTCATCGCGCGCGCCTCGGGCATCTGGTCGTCGTTGACCCAGGTGCCGAAGTCCTGGTGCCACTGCCACACGTCGCCGTCGAACGCCATCTTGCCGTTGATCTTGAACTGGTGCATGTAGACCGGCTCGCCGAAGATCTGCACGACCGGCTCGATCATGCGCGGATGACGCGCCAGCCGGGCGAACGGGGCGCTGTACATGTGGGCCGCGAAGTTCGTCCGCACGGCCTCGCTGGACCGCTCGCGCACGTTCTCGGGCCGGCGCTGGGCGTAGAGCGCGGGCACCTCGTCGGTCAAGGTCTTGATCTCTTCCGCCGTGAACAGGCGCGGGAAGAACAGGTAGCCCTCGCGATCGAACTGCTCGAGCTGCGCCGACGTGAGCTTCATGGCCTCACCTCCCGCCCGGCCGCCGTCAACTCTTCGGCGCCCGCCGCGCGATCGCGGCGATGGCGTCGGCGAAGTTCACCTGGCTGTCGTCCTGTGGCTCGTAGCCGATCTTCGTCTTGGCGCTGGCCAGGCTCCAGAACCGGTGCGTGTTGCCGCTGATCCCGTAAACGATCAGGAACGGGACGCCGTTCTCGTCGGTGATGTCGGGCGTCTCGACCATCCGGATCGCCTGCTGGACCTGATCGCGACGCGAGAGATAGGCGCCGAGCGCCCGGTGCATCACCTTGATGTCCCCGAGCTTCACGTGCTGGATATCGTCGTCGCGGGGCCCGCCGATGCGCCACTGGACCACCTCGAGCTTGCGGCCGTCGACCTTCCCGGTGGCGAAGACGAAGCCCAGCAGCTCGTAGGCCGCCTTGGCCCAGCCGTACCAGTTGTCCGAGCGGGGCGGCATCTCGGGGGTGACCATGTCGACCCGACCGTCCCACACCAGGCGCTCGTAGTAATCGGCCGCGTGGTTCGAGCTGGCCACGACCACGCGCCGCACGCCCTCTTCGAGGGCGACCCGGTAGACGTTGTAGGCGAGCGCGACGTTCTGGTGCTCGGCCCAGAACTTCGCGTCGTTGTTCTCCTGCCAGGTCGTCGCGTCCATGCCGGGCGCGCGCACGTACCCGAGATGGATCACCGCGTCGGCGCCGTGGAAGTACTGGCGATACTCGTCGCGATTGGGCCGCGTGAGGTCGGCGACGACCAGGCCCGGCACCTTCTCACCGCTGCGGGTCGCGCCGACGACGTCGATCGGGACCAGGTCCCAGCGCTCGGCGAGCTCCTTGAACATCCGCTGGCCGACGTAGCCGGCGGCCCCCGTGATCACCACGCGTCTCTTCGCCATAGCCCCTCCCCCCCCTACGGTCCGAACTGTAGCAGCAAGAGGAGATATTTTCATGCTCCCAGGCTATGCTGTCGTCGCGAAGAACCGCCGCGGGAGGAGATCGTGAAGATCACGCGCGTCGAGCCGTTTCACGTGAACTGGGGCGCCGGCCGGAGCCGCAGCGCCTGGATACGGATCTTCACGGACGCCGGGCTCTGGGGCCTCGGCGAGGCGAGCCCGATGATGCACGGCAACGCCTCGCTGGAGATCATCGCCAGCGCCTTCACGCCGGCGCTGCTCGGCGCCGACCCGATGGAGGTGCGCGTGATACAGGATCGGCTGTTCCACGAGCACATCAAAGTGGGGCCGGAGGGCGCCTACGCGGCCGCGCTGGCCGCCGTCGATATCGCGCTGTGGGACCTCAAGGGCAAGGCGCTGGGCCAACCGGTGTGGAAGCTCCTCGGCGGCGCGTGGCGGCGCGAGCTGCCGTTCTACGCGTCGATCGGCGGCAACGGCCGGCGCACCGTCGACGAAGTCTGTCGTGTCGTCGAGCAGTGGCTCGAGCTCGATCCCGCCCAGGTGAAGATCCGCTTCGACGCCGACAAGACCACGCGCGACGCCGACCTCGCCGGGGACATCGCCAAGGCGCGTGCGGTGCGTACGCTGGTTGGCGACGGCTTCCCGCTCGCGTTCGACTCCAACAACGGCTATTCCGTCCAGGGCGCCATCCGGGTCGGCCGCGCGCTGGAAGAGCTGGGCTACGTGTGGTTCGAGGAACCGGTGCAGCACTATCACGTCGAGAGCTTTGCGAAGGTGGCGGCCGCCCTCGATATCGCCGTCTCGGCCGGCGAGCAGGAGTATACGCTGCAGGGGATCAAGCGGCTCATCGATGCGGGGGTGGACATCGTCCAGCCCGACATCGTCAAGACGGGAGGCTTCACCGGGCTCGGCGACATGGCGGCGCTCGCCCGCGCCTACGGCGTCGATCTGGTCCCCCACCAGACCCAGCCCTCCATCGGCCACACCGCCAACCTCCACTTCGTCGCGGCGCTCACGCACTCGCACCACCCGGCGGAGTACAACGGCCCCCGGGAGATCCAGGACGTCGTGTTCAAGACTCCGGTGCGCCCGACGCGGGGGAAGTTCGTGCTGTCGGACGCGCCGGGCCTCGGGCTCGAGCTCGAGGAGGCCGAGCTCAAGAAGCGTATGGTCCCCTGGGAATCGTCGGCTTTTCGACGAGAATGAGATCCTCCACGGGATTCATCCCGTAGTAAGCAGCCTCCGCGTCCGTGGAGACGTCGCGATGTCGGCGGAGCCTCAGGCGAAGCCCAACGGCCTGGATACGGTCCAGGAAATCCGCTCCGTACAGTCTCACGTGATCTTCCTGCCCGTAGACTTCCAGGCGCAACCGATCGGTGGCGATGCCCGGGTCCTCGATGCTCCGCGTCAGCACAGTCGAATAGGGCGTCTGCAGGACGGCAAGCCCTCCCGGCTTGAGGACGCGGTGGACTTCCGAGAGGGCGCGCCGATCGTCGGTGACGTGTTCCAGCACGTGATTACAGATCAGAAGGTCGAACGTGTCCGCCGGCGCGGCAATGTCCGTGACGTCCTGACGTTCGACTGCGTGGTCTCTTGCGTGAAGGTGGTCCGGATAGAGATCGGCGGTGACGTATTGGCGCGGCCCACAAGACTTGATGCGCCACGAGAGATGAGGCTCCGGCGCGAAATGCAAGACGGCGGCGTCGCGGACGCCATCCCAGAGCCTGAGCCGATCAAAATACAGGAACAGATGCCGCTCGCGATCACTGCTGTGGCAAAACGGGCAGCCGAAGTTGATGACGTCACTTCCGACAACCCCGAGCTTGAGCAAGAAGGGCGTGATCGACTTCATGCCGTCGCGGTAGGGATAGAACCTTCTGAACCGGCGACGACAGATGTAACACTGACGCCTCGGAGGGAAGCGGTTGAGCACCGTCCAGCGCAAGCTCCATCCAGCCCGCCGAACGGCCCGCCCAACTCGACGAACCACAGAGACCGCGGCGCGCCAGTATTTGCAACCCATGTGAGGCGAAGTGCTTCGAGGGTGGCGGGAGGCCCTGGCCTCCCGCCACCCCTCGTTTATGGCTGGACGAAGGTACCGCTCAGGAAGTTGGTGGGAACCGAATTCACGACGCTCACCGCGGTGGCGACGTCGCCGGTCAGCACGGGGGGGATCCCGGGCTGGATCCCGTCGGTCGCCAGATCGACATCGCACTTGCCGGCCAACTGCAGGAAGATCGTCCCCGAGTTGGTCACGACCTTCACGATCGACACCAGGAACGTCTGCGTGTTGGGCTCGTCGTTGCTGTCCGTCTCAATAGGCACCGGGATGAGGGAGCACTCGGCGTAATTCTGACCTGCGCGACTGAGGACCACTCGGATGTCGGCCGACGAGATCGACGAGCTCTGTTTGGGGAGGGTGACGGTGCTGGAGAAGATGTTGGCCGTCCCGACGCCCGGCTTGCTCAAGGTGTTGGACTGGGCGACGCCCGAGGCAGCCGGCTCCGGGTTGCCGCAGCACGGCGTGAGGACCGCCACGTTGAGCGTCTGCGTGACAGCGCCCAGGTTGAGGGGCGGTGTCACAGGGCCCGCCGCGTACGCCGCGCCAGCCGTCGTCCCGAGAACGGCGCACGCCACCAGAGACAACGTCGCCACCAGCGTTGTGAATCGAGGAGAGTCGGGGTTCATGATCGAGCCTCCGGATGTCGGGTGAGCGTCACGAGCACGAGCTGTGCTCTCGAAGAACGTCGTTTGGCCTAGGTTATCGACCGTGGCTCCGCGAGTCAACGAACTTTGGTGACACCGACGCTGCGATTTCCAACGCGAGTGACGATCCGACACAGCGTTCTGTTACGATCCGCCTGGTGAGCCTGTCCCCGACGCGCGTCCGGCTCGACTGGGTGGTCCCGGTGCTGTTGCCGGTCGTCAATCTGGCCGTGGCTCTGCTACTTTCCGCGGTCGTGGTGGTCCTGATCGGAGAGAGCCCCGGCCGCGCGCTCCGGACGCTCGCGAGCGGCGCCTTTGGCGACGCCGAATCGGTCGGCTACACGCTCTATTACGCGACCAACTTCGTCTTCACGGGCCTCGCGGTCGCCGTCGCGTTCCACGGCGGCCTCTTCAACATCGGCGCCGAGGGCCAGGCATACATCGGCGGCCTCTGCGTAGCGCTCCTCTGCCTCGGCGTGGGGAGCTGGCCGACGGTTCTCGTCGTCGCCGTCGCCATCGTCATCGCGGCGGTGGGCGGGGCGGCCTGGGCGTTCGTGCCCGCGTGGCTGCAGGCGCACCGGGGCAGCCACGTCGTGATCACGACGATCATGTTCAACTTCATCGCCTCGTCGCTGATGACGTACCTGCTGGTCAACGTGCTGATCAAGCCCGGCCAGCAGTCGCCGGAGACCCGTGAGTTCGAGCCGAGCACCTGGCTGCCCCAGCTCCACGACGTCGTCAGGTGGCTCGGCTGGGAGATCGGCCGCTCGCCGCTGAATCTCGCGTTCGTCTTCTCGCTGATCGCCGGCCTCCTGGTCTGGTTCTATCTCTGGCACACACGCTGGGGCTACGAGCTCCGGGCCTTCGGCCACAACGCGACCGCCGCGGTCTACGCGGGAATCTCGCCGGCATCGACGGTGGTCACGGCGATGGCGATCTCGGGCGCGCTGGCCGGGCTCATGAGCCTCAACGAGGTGATGGGCGTCCAGCACCGGCTGCTGCTCAACATGCCCGGCGGCGCCGGATTCGTCGGGATCGCAGTGGCGTTGATGGGTCGCAACCATCCCGTCGGGATCGTGGTGGCCGCCATCCTCTTCGGCGCGCTCTACCAGGGCGGGTCGGAGCTTTCCTTCGACATGCCGAAGCTCACGCGCGACATGGTCGTGGTCATCCAGGGGCTGATCATCCTGGTCTGCGGCGCCTTGGAGCACGCGCTGCGGTCGCCCGTCGAAGCGCTGCTCCGCCGGCCGGCGCGTGCCGAATGATCGCCGACGCCTTCCTGATCGTGACGCTGCTGGCCGCGGCGACCGTGCGCGGCGCCGCGCCGCTGATCCTGGCCGCGCTCGGTGGCCTGTTCGCGGAGCGCTCCGGCGTCGTCGACATCGGCCTCGAGGGGAAAATGCTGACCGCGGCGTTCGCGGCGGCCGCCACGGCGGCGGTGACGGGCTCCGTCTGGGCGGGCCTCGCCGCCGGCATCGCGGCCTCGGTCCTGTTCGCGCTGATGCACGGCTTCGCCTGCGTCACGCACCATGGCAACCAGGTGGTGTCCGGGATGGCGCTCAACATCACGGTCTCGGGGCTGACGGTCGTGCTCGGCTACGCGTGGTTCCGGGAGGGCGGCCAGACCCCGCTCCTGGCCCCGGGCGCGCGCTTCGGGCCCGTCGACCTGCCGGGCGCGTCAGCGCTCGCCCCGTTGCCCGTGATCGGCTCGATCTACCGCGAGGTGATCAGCGGCCACAACCTCCTGGTGTACGTGGCCGCCGCGGCCGTCCCGATCGTCGCGTGGCTCGTGTACCGCACGCGCTTCGGGCTGCGCCTGAGAGCGGTGGGCGAGAGCCCGGGCGCCGTCGACACCGCCGGGGTGTCGGTCGCCGCCACGCGTTACATGGCGCTCGTCGGCAGCGGCATCCTGTGCGGGCTTGCTGGCGCCTACCTGTCGACCGCGCACCACGCGTCGTTCATCCGCGACATGTCGGCCGGCAAGGGCTACCTGGCGCTGGCCGCGCTGATCTTCGGGCAGTGGCGGCCGCTGCCGACGCTCGGCGCCTGCCTCCTGTTCGCCTTCGCCGACGCGGTGCAACTTCGTCTGCAGGGGACGCCGCTGCCACTCGTCGGCGTGGTGCCGGTGCAGCTGATCCAGGCGATCCCGTACGTCCTCACCGTGTGCTTGCTCGCGGGCGTCGTCGGTCGGGCGGTCGCGCCCCGGGCGATCGGCGTTCCCTACGTGAAGGAGCGATGACGGAGTCGATCGCGTCGATGGTAGAGCTGGCACGTCGGGCCCTGGCGAACGCCTACGCGCCGTACTCACGCTTCCGGGTCGGGGCGTGCGTGCGCGCCGAGAGCGACCGCCTCTACGCCGGATGCAACGTGGAGAACGCGGCCTATCCGATCACCCAGTGCGCCGAGGCGACCGCCATCGGCGCGCTCGTCGCCGGGGGCGACCGACGCATCCTCGAGGTCGTGATCCTCACCGAGGGCACGGAGCCCTGCGCGCCTTGCGGCCGCTGCCGCCAGCAGCTCGCCGAGTTCGCTCGCCCGGACGCTCGCATTCACCTCTGCGGCCCCGAAGGCGTCCGTGCCACGACCACGCTGGGAGAGCTCCTGCCGCTCGCCTTCGGCCCCGACACGCTGGGGCGTCCCGGCACGTGAAGACCCCGCCGGCCGAGCTGATCCGTCGCAAGCGAGACGGCGTGGCCCTCGGCGACGATGAGATCGCCGATCTGGTCGGCGGGATCGTCGATGGCTCGGTGAGCGACGGCCAGGTCGCCGCCTTCGCGATGGCGGTGTACTTCCGCGGCATGACGCGGGGCGAGTGCGTGTCGCTCACCAGCGCGATGACCCGTTCGGGCGCAACGCTCGACTGGAGAGGCGCGGGCCTCGACGGCCCCGTGCTGGACAAGCACTCCACGGGAGGCGTCGGCGACAAAGTCAGCCTGATCCTCGCTCCAACGGTGGCCGCGTGCGGGGGCTTCGTGCCGATGATCTCCGGCCGAGGGCTGGGACACACCGGCGGCACGCTCGACAAGCTCGACAGCATCCCGGGCTACGACACCGCGCCCGACCTCGAGCGGTTCCAGGCCGTCGTGCGCTCCGCCGGCTGCGCGATCGTCGGCGCGACCCGAACCCTCGCTCCGGCGGACCGTCGCCTGTACGCGATGCGCGACGTCACGGCGACCGCCGACTCGATCCCTCTGATCACCGCGTCGATCCTCTCCAAGAAGCTCGCCGCCGGGCTCGATGCGCTGGTCATGGACGTGAAGGTCGGGTCGGGCGCGCTCGTTCCGACGCTCGACGACGCCGGAACGCTGGCCGAGAGCCTCGTGGACGTCGCCGAGGGAGCGGGCCTTCGGACAGTCGCGCTGCTGACCGATATGGGGCAGGTGCTCGGCGACGAGGTGGGCAACGCGCTCGAGATCCGCGAGGTGATCGGCTTCCTCACGGGCAAGCGGCGAGAGGCCCGGCTGCGCGCGGTCACGACGGCCCTGGCCAGCGAGCTGCTGGTGCTCGGGCGCCTCGCCGGCGACCGGGCCGACGCGGTCGCCGCCGTCGACCGGGCTCTGGCGTCCGGCGCGGCGGCCGAGCGCTTCGCGCGCATGGTCGCCGCGCTCGGTGGCCCGAAGGACCTGGTCGACCGCCCGGAGCGTCACCTCCCGGCGGCGCCCGTGAGCCTCTCGGTGGCACCGGAGCGGCCCGGTGTCATCAGCCGGGTCGACGCGCGGGCCATCGGTCTGGCCGTCGTCGATCTCGGCGGTGGGCGCCGGCGTGCCGATGACGCCGTCGATGCCGCTGTCGGCCTGAGCTCAGTCCGCGGGCCCGGGCAAGCCGTGGGTCCGGGCCAGCCCATCGCCGTTGTCCACGCCCGGTCGGCAGCCCAGGCCGAGGCCACGGCGGCGGCGATCCGCTTCGCCGTGACGACGGAAGAAGCGCCGTGCCTGGCGATCAGGCCGCCGGTGCTCCGGCGTGTCGGTTCGGGCACTGCTTGACGAGCCGCGGGCGACGGAGCAGGATCGCGCGGGATGGATAAGCTTTCGAGGATCGAGCTCCTCAGCCGCGCCGAGCAGTTGGTCCCCATTCTGAAGGAGCGAGCTCCAAAGACGGAGCAGCTCAGACAAATCCCCGCCGAAAGCGTGCGCGATCTGCTGGACTCCACGCTCATCCGGATCGGCAATCCCGAGCGCTACGGTGGCCACGGGCTCGAGATGGACGCAGCGTACGACGTGAGCTGGGAGCTCGGGCGCGGCTGCGGATCGACCGCCTGGTGCTACTCGCTGTGGACCGCTCACAACTGGTGGCTCGGCCACTTCCCGGAGAAGTGCCAGGACGAGTTCTTCGCCACCGGTCCGGACACGCTTTTCTCCAGCGGGCTCAACCCCGCCGGCGCCAGGGTGGAGCCGGTCGCGGGCGGGTTCCGGGTTGCCGGCCGCTGGGGGTTCTCCAGCGGCTGCGACGCCGCCACCTGGGCGATGGTCGCCGTTACCGGCTCCCGCCCGGGCTCGTTGATCTGGCTGCTGCTCCCGCGGCCGGACTACGAGATCGTCGACACGTGGTTCGCCGCCGGGATGCGGGGGAGCGGCAGCAAGGACGTCGTCATCAAGGACGCGTTCGTCCCCGCCTACCGCGCGATCGATCCCGAGCGCGCCGGCGCCGACGAGAAGACCGGGTGGGAGATCCACGGGCGATTGAGCTACCGCGTGCCCCTGCGCTGCATGGCCGGATGGGATCTCGCGGCGCCGCTCGTCGGCGTCGCCCAGGGCGCGATCGACGAGTTCACGTCGCGCCTGCTGCGCACCTCGGGGCCGGGGCGGACCGCCGATTCCGTCGCTCTCCAGCTCCGGCTGGCCGAGGCCGCGGCGGAAGTGGACGCGGCCCGCTCGCTCCATCGCTCCGACATCGCCGAGATGCTCGACCGCGCGGCGCGGGGCGACACGTTCACGGACCTGGATCGCGCCCGCTATCGCCGGGACAAGGCCTTCGTCGCCCGGCTGTGCGTTCGGGCGGTGGATCGACTGTTCGAGGGAGGCGGCGCGCGCGCGATCCTGGACTCTGACCCGATCCAGCGTTGCCACCGCGACGTCCACGGCGCCTCGCACCACGCAGCGCTCAGCTGGGACCTCGTCGCCGAGCAGTTCGGGCGCCAGGCCCTCGGCCTCCCGCCAACCGCGTGAACGCTCGAGTGGCAGTGCGAGTCGCAGGCCGTCGCGGGGCTGGGGCCCCGCCGGCCGAGACGAGCCTATAAGCCGAGACGAGCCGACAAAAGGAGAGCACATCATGAAGGTCGTCGAAGCGATCGCCGAGATCATGAAGCGGGAGGGCGTGGAATTCCTGAGTACCTATCCGACGACGCCGATCATCGACGCGGCCGCCGCCGCGGGGATCCGCCCGGTGCTCTGCCGCCAAGAGCGAGTCGGCGTCGGGATCGCGGACGGGTTCAGCCGAACGACCAACGGCCGTCGTCTCGGCGTGTTCGCCATGCAGTACGGGCCGGGCGCCGAGAACGCCTTCTCCGGCGTCGCGACGGCGTTCTCGGACTCGGTGCCGATGCTGGTGCTCCCGCTCGGACACCAGCGTGATCGGGCGCAGGTCTTCCCGCTCTTCAGCTCGGCGCGGACGTACGCGTCGGTCACCAAGTGGGTGGAGACGTTGAACCAGCCCGAGCAGGTGAACGAGGTCATGCGCCGCGCGTTCAATCTCATCAAGATGGGGCGGCCCGGGCCCGTCATGGTCGAGATCCCGGCCGACGTGGCGGTGGCCGAGGTCGGCGACGCGGCGCTCGCCTACAAGGCCGTGAAGGCCGCGCACCCGGCCGGCAACCCGCGCGATATCGAGGCCGCGGCGCGCGTGCTCGTGCAGGCGAAGCGGCCCGTGATCCACGCCGGTCAGGGCGTGCTGTACGCCGAGGCGTCGGCGGAGCTGGTCGAGCTCGCGGAGCTCCTGCAAGCGCCGGTCATGACCACGCTGGAGGGCAAGAGCGCATTCCCCGAGAACCATCCGCTCTCGCTCGGCGCCGGTGGCGGCGGTGTCATGTCCGGGCCCGTCCACCACTTCCTGCCGCTCGCCGACGTGCTGTTCGGCGTCGGGTGCAGCTTCACGAAGCACGGCATGGCCACCGGCATTCCCGCCGGCAAGACGATCATCCACGCCACCAACGACGAGCGCGATCTGAACAAGAACTACCCGGCCGACTACCCGATCCTCGGCGACGCGAAGCTGGTCCTGCGCCAGATTATCGACGCGGTGAAGGATGCCGCCGGCCGGCAGCCACGCGCCGCCGGCGCCGCCGCCGAGGTGAAGCAGGCGAAGGCGACGTGGCTCAAGGAGTGGATGCCCAAGCTCACCTCCGACGAGGTGCCGATCACGCCCTACCGCGTGATCTGGGACTTCATGCACGCGGTCGACCCGCGCGACGCGATCGTGACCCACGATTCCGGCAGCCCGCGCAACCAGCTGGTGCCGTTCTACAGCGCGACGGCGCCGCGCGGCTACATGGGCTGGGGCAAGTCGCACGCGCTCGGCACCGGCCTGGGCCTGATCATGGGCGCCAAGCTCGCGGCCCCCGACAAGTTCTGCGTGAACTTCATGGGTGATGCCGCCTTCGGGATGACCGGGCTCGACTTCGAGACCGCCGTGCGCTGCGGCATCCCCATCACGACGATCGTCCTCAACAACTCCACGATGGCCATCGAGCGCCACGCGCTCGTGGTCTCGCACGACCGCTACCGCACCCGCGACATCGGCGGCAACTACGCCGACATGGCCCGGGCGATGGGCGGCCAGGCGGAGCGGGTGACGAAGCCGGCGGACATCGCCGGAGCCATCGGACGCGCCCGCAAGGTGAACGAGGGCGGGCAACCGTTCCTGCTGGAGTTCATCACCAGCGAGGAAATCGCGTTCTCCCACCGGCGCGCGCTGTAGGCGTCAGGTGCCAGGGGATCCCATGCGCTTCGGCTGGCTGACGCTCGCCCATTCGGCGTCGCCGGAGGCCGACTACGCCCACGTGCACGACCTGATCGAGCAGGCGTGCTTTGCGGAGACGGCGGGATTCGACGGCATCTGGCTCACCGAGCACAACTTCACCGGGGAGAGCGTCTACTGCGACCCGATCCCGTTCGCGTCGGTCGTGGCGGCGCGGACATCGCGGATCCGGATCGGCTTCGCGGTCATCCAGCTGGCGCTCCGCCACCCCATTAGATTAGCGACAGAGCTGGCGCTGCTCGACAACCTCTCGGACGGCCGGATCGACGTCGGGGTCGGCCACGGGACCAACTTCAACGAGTACGAGTTCATGGGCTACGGCCTGCGCAGCGACGACAGCCGCGAGCGGATGGAGGAAACGCTCGACGTGATGGTCCGGGCGTGGACCGAGGCGCCGCTCGTCCACGAGGGCAAGTTCTACCAGCTCCGCGTGCCGGCGCTCCGGCCGCAGCCGCGCCAGCGGCCGCACCCGCCGATCTGGCGCAGCGTCTCATCGGCCGGATCCGTCCGCGAGTGCGGCCGGCGAGGCGCGCCGATCATGATGGCGCGCATCCCGCTCGCGCGCGTGCCCGAGCGCCTGGCGCTCTACGAGGCCGGTCTCGCCGAGAGCGGACTGGCGCCCACGCGTCAGCGCGAGCTGCGCGAGCACGCCGCCCTGTGGCGGTTCGTTCACGTCGCGGAGAGCCAGGCGCAGGCCGAGGACGAGCTGACCGCGGCGCTCCTGGAGACCCGCCGGCACATGGTCCACGCCCGCGAGACGCACAACCCGGCCGACTTCCACGTCGAGGCGAACCGGGTCAACCCGTGGAACGATCCGGCTGTGTCGCACGAGGACGGCGTCCGCTACTCGCTGCAGACGTCCACGCTCTACGGCACCCGGCAGCGCGTCGCCGAGCAGGTGGCCGAGCTGCGCGACGCCGGCGTGCACCACGTCTTGTGCCAGATCAGCTACGGGTATTTGCCGCACCGGACGATCGTGGAGTCGATGCGCCGCTTCGGCGAAGCGGTCGCGCCGAAGTTTCGCTAGATGCCGGAGCTTCCGGTCATCGAAGAACACTCCAGTGCCGCGCAGATCTTGAAGGATCTTCGACTGCCCGTGCTTTCCGGGGCCGCCGGGACTGCACACACTCTTACGTTCCTTGGCGAGATCGTCGGAGAGTTCTCTCGACCCGACCAGGTATCGCCTGGCTCTATGCCGCCCCCCTTCACCATAGACGTGCAATAGGCTGCTCGTTCCAGCGGGTGGGCCCCTCGTCCCCGAATCCCGGCCGTCCGTCCGATTGGCGAGACGGCGTCGCCGGTGACGGCGAATCTGGGTGTCGAGGAGGAGCCATCATCATGACGACACACAGGATCGGACAGCTCGCAATCGCCGCGACGGTCGCCCTCACGCTATGCTGTGCCTCGATCGAGCCGGTCCACGGCCAGGGGGTCCCGCCGCGCGCGTTCCCCAACGTGGTGGGGGCGCTCAAGGCGACGCCCGGCGTCCTCGGCGTGGAGACGGGACAGACGGCGAGCGGCCGGCAGGTGATCTTCGCGTGGTTCGACGGCAAGAAGTCGCTGGTCGACTGGTATCACAGCGACATGCACCAGAGGGCGATGCGAACGGTCTATCCGAACCAGGTGTTCGACCGCGAGCCGCTGCCGGATCTGCCCGACAACACCGGCCCAATCCTCACGATCGTCTCGGTCAAGTTCGCCGATGCGCCGGAGCCGGGGGCGAGCGCGCCGCGCATCGTCTCGATCGGCATCGAGCTCTACGGCCCGCTGCCGGGCGGCGTGGCGGTGGGCGGGCGGTTCGCGCCTGAAGCGCTCAAGGTGCCCGGGCTTCGCGACATCGACCTCGCGAGGGCGCGGCAGGCCGAGCCGCGTTGACCACGCACAGGCGAGGAGAAATGACGATGAGCTCGAGGCGCTGGGCGCGGAAGTGGGCGCACGACGTCGTGACCGATGGGTTCTCGCCGCTGCCCACGCAGGTCGTCTCCAACGAAGAGTACCTCCCCCTCGACCAGACGCCGGAGCAGCGGCAGGTCGCCGCGCTCCTCGCGGAGACGGCGCGGCGGAACGCGCGCCGGCTCGGTGTCAGTCGCCGGGAGTTCATGTCCTCGAGCGCCGGGATGGCCTCGGCCTTCCTCGCGCTGAACACGGTCTTCGGCCCCTTCTTCGAGGTGGCGCCCGTCGAGGCTCTCGAGGCGGCCGCGGCGGACGAGCGCAAGCCGCCGGACCAGTTCGTGTTCGACATCCAGACCCACCACGTCGCGGCGCCTCGTCAGTTTTCACAGCTGCTGGGCTTGAGGCGCACCGGACGCCGCTGGAACCCGGCGCTCGATCACGACCGGGGCACGATGGAGGATCTGTACCTCGAGAACTACATCAAGGAGGTCTTCCTCGACAGCGACACGACGGTCGCGGTGTTGAGCGGCATCCCCTCGGTCACCGACTCGAGCAACATCCTGCCGCCGGACAAGATGGCGGAGACGCGTGACATCGTCAACCGGCTGGCCGCCTCGCAGCGGCTCGTCGCTCATGGCCTGGTGACGCCCAACAAGGGGCCTGGCGACCTGGACGAGATGCGGCGCCAGGCGGCCAACCTGAAGATCAGCGCCTGGAAGGGCTACACGGGGCTGCCGTTCGGAAACCCGCCGAAGCCGTGGCGCGTCGACGACGAGAAGGTCGCCTACCCGATGCTGGAGGCGTCGCGCCGGCTCGGCATCAAGAACATCTGCCTGCACAAGGGGCTGCCGCTGCAGGGCGGTGTCGAGGAGTTCTGGCACCCTCGCGACATCGAGAAAGCGGCGAGCGATTTCCCCGACCTGAACTTCATCGTCTACCACGCGGCCTTTCATTCGCTGCGCCCGCTGCTCGAGGCGGCGCGCGACGAGTTCAAGACCTCGGCGCAGGTGAACTGGGTCACCGATCTCTGCGAGATCCGCCGGCGCAAGCCGCAGCTCACGAACATCTACGCCGAGCTCGGATCCACGTTCGGCCAGATGGTGATCACCTCGCCGATGCTCTGCGGCCACGTGCTCGGCATGCTCATCCAGTCGCTCGGCGCCGACCACGTGCTGTGGGGGACCGATTCGATCTGGTGGGGCTCGCCTCAATGGCAGATCGAGGCGCTCCGTCGGTTCACGATGCCAGAGGCGCTGATCAAGCGGTTCGGCTACACCCCGCTCACTCCCGACGTGAAGGCGCAGATCCTCGGGCTCGCCGCCGCACGCGTCTACGGCATCGACCCCAATCGCCAGCGCAACCCGATGCCGGCCGACTATGTCTCCAAGCTCAAGGCCGCCTACCGCGAGCAGGGGCCGCGGCCGAGCCTGACCCAGTACGGGTGGGTGCTGGATCATTGCTGAAGATCCTCACGGTCACCACGGTCGGCACCGCGCTGTACGCGATCGTCACCGGTTTGCTCGTGGGCTGGTCGGCGGTGCCGCTGCGGTTCGCAATCGCGCTGATCTGCTCGACCGTGATCGGCGCCGCCGCGGCGCTGATCCTGCCGCCCCTGGCGCATCGGCTCTCCGCCCGCTCGCCCACCGTCGCCTGGCTCGGCATCGCCGGCGCTCTCGTCGCGATCGCGGTGCCTGGCTCGCTGGTGGCGGGCGCCGTGGCGCAAGCGCTGGGCCTCGTCGAGCCCGGCTCGTTCTGGGCGGTGCAGCGCGAGGGGTTCGGAATCACGCTCGTCATGACGCTCACCATCGGGATGGCAATCTCGATTCACGAGCGCACGCGCGCTCGCCTCGACGAGGCGCGTGAGCGACTACGTGCGCGGGAGCTCGAGGCCGAGCGCGCGCAGCGCCTGGCCGCCGACGCGCGTCTAGCGTCGCTGGAGTCGAGACTGCACCCGCACTTCCTCTTCAACGCGATCGCGGCGATTTCGGGCGAGATCCGCGAGGCGCCCGAACGCGCCGAGCGGCTCCTGGGTGAGTTCGCCGACCTGCTCCGAGCCTCGCTCGACTCGACTGGGCGCCACACGGTGCCGCTACGGGACGAAATCGCGGTGGTCCAGGCCTATCTGGAGATCGAGAAGGCGCGCCTGGGCGAGCGCCTGCGCGTCAAGCTCGACGTGCCCGACGAGCTCGACGCCTGGCCGGTCCCGCCGTTCGCCCTCCACACGCTGGTGCAGAACAGCGTCAAGCACGTGGCGGCCGCCCGTCCGGGCGGCGCCGAGATCCGCGTCTGGGCCCGGCAGCGGGGCGAGGGACTCGAGCTCAGCGTCTGGGACGACGGGCCCGGGATCGACCTCGCGGCGGCTCCGCCGGGCCACGGACTCGACACGCTGCGCGCCCGACTAGCCGTGCTCTTCGGCCCGCAGGCAACGCTTGCCGGCCGCCATCAGGACGGCGGCGGCCAGGTCACGATGGCGCTTCCGCCGCGCGACCGCGTGAGCTCGAGCGCATGACGCCCGTGACGGGGCGGCTCCGCGCCTACGTCGTCGACGACGAGCCCGGCGCGCTAAAGCAGGTCGTCCAGAGCCTCAAGTCGAGCGGCCGCGTCGACGTGGTCGGGACCGCGACGACGGCTGAGACGGCGCTCGCGGAGGTTCCAGCGCGCGACGTGGAGGCGCTGTTCCTCGACATCCACATGTCCGGGATGACCGGGTTCGAGCTGCTGGAGCGGCTCCAGACGAGCGCGCTGGTCGTGTTCGTCACCGCCCACGACGAGCACGCGCTCCGCGCCTTCGAGGCCGCGGCGATCGACTATCTCCTCAAGCCGGTCAAGCGTGAGCGCTTGGAGCGCACGCTCGACCGTCTCGAGAGCCGCCGCGGCGATCCCGGCGCCTCCGTCCAGGCGGTGCTGGAGAAGCTGGCGCGCCACTATCCGCGCGCGCCGGCCTATGCCGAGCGGATCAGCCTCGACCTCGGTCAGCAGCGCACTCAGCTCGTCGAGGTCGCCAAGATCTCGCACTTCCTAGCCCAGGGGAAGGGGACCATTGCGGTGACGGCCTCGGGAAGCCATCTCGTGGATCGGGCGCTGGGCGAGCTCGAGGAACGCCTGGACCCGCGGCAGTTCGTCAGGATCCACCGCAGCGCGATCGTGAATCTCCAGTGGGTCGCCGAGGTTCAGCCCGAGCTCGGCGGGCGCTTGATCGTGAAGCTCAAGGACGGCCCGCGCACCGAGCTCCAGGTCGCCCGCGATCGGGCGCGCGCCTTCAAGGAGCGGATGGTGCTGTAGCTAGGAGCGGCCGCTAGTGCGGCTGCGCCACTCTTCGACGATCGCGTCGGCGTCGAGGACGCCGAGCCGGCTCGCAGGGCCGTCGGATATCCGCGCGTTCGCCCGAGAGATCTCGGAATTCAGGGTTGCCACCCGAGCCCTGACCTCGGCCTCGTCGCGCAACGTCCAGATCCGCGCCATCTCCACCTCGACCTTTCGCAGGAGCCCCAGGGCCGGCGGCAGCACGGACACTTTCTCCCGGCGGATGAGCTTCTTCACCCACCAGTCCGGATCGTAGCCCTGATCGAGATCGGGCAGGGGCTTGCCCGCGCCCTCGAGGTTGTCGAAGGCGCCGTCTTCGCGAGCCTGACGGATCTGCTCCTCGAGCCACGACTCCCAGCTGCGCCCGGGCGGCTTGCGCTCTGTCATGGCGTCTGCAGCGTACGCCCTGGTGGTATGCTGCACCCTCGTATCGTCGAGCGCGGAGCGCTATGACCACGAGAACGGAGGTCATCGTGAGCAACCTTGCCGTCGTCGTCGATCCCGATGCGCCCGGTCGTCTCGTTCTCAAGCCCGTCCCCGAGCCCACGCCCGACCGGGGCGAGGCGATCGTGCGCGTGCGTGCGATCTCGCTGAACCGCGGGGAAGTTCGGCGCTCGACCATGGCCGCCGCCGGATGGCGCCCGGGCTGGGATCTCGCCGGCGTCATCGAGCGTGCCGCCGCCGACGGCGGGGGCCCGAAGGTCGGCGAGCGCGTGGTCGGCTTCCTGCCCGAGGGCGCCTGGGCGCAGCGCGTGGCCGTGCCGAAGAACGCGCTGGCCGAGCTCCCGGAAAAGGTGACCTTCTCCCAGGCCGCCACGTTCCCGGTCGCCGGCCTGACGGCGCTGCTGGCGCTCGGCAAGGGTGGCCCGCTCCTCGGCAAGCGCGTGCTCGTCACCGGCGCGACCGGTGGCGTCGGCGACTTCGCGGTACAGCTCGCACGACTCTCCGGCGCCCACGTGACCGCGCTCGTCCGCCGGAACGACCAGGCGGCTGCGGTTCGACAGCTCGGCGCGCACGAGGTGGTCGTGGGCGACGAGATCGCCAAGGAGCCCAAGTACGATCTGATTGTTGATTCTGTTGGCGGGAAGACGCTCGGAACCGCGCTGGGAGCGCTGCAACGCGCGGGCGTCTGCGTCACGCTCGGCGTCTCGGCCTCGGCCGAGGTGACCTTCGACGCGCGCGAGTTCTTCGTGGCCGGCCGCTCGACGCTCTATGGCTTCTACCTGTTCACCGAGTTCGGGAACGAGCCGGCCTCGGTCGGGCTGCGGCGTCTGGCCGATCTGGTGGCCGCGGGCCAGCTCTCCCCGCACATCAGCCTCGAGCGACCGTGGAAGGAGATCGCCCAGGTCGCGCAGGATTTGATAGCGCGGCGCTATCCGGGAAAGGCGGTGCTCACGCTTGACTGACCCGGGGCCGTTCGACTTCAAGGATCAGGCCGTGCTTGTCACCGGGGCCGCCGCCGGGATCGGCTTCGGCATCGCCCAGGCCTTCCACGGGGCCGGGGCGCGTCTGGCGCTCGGCGATCTGCGGGAGCCGGCGCTCAAGCAGGCGGTGGATCGGCTGGGGCGCTCGGCACGAGTCTTCAGCCAGGTCGTCGACGTCCGGGACGGCCGGTCGGTCGCGGACCTCGTGAGCGCGGCCGAGCGCGCGCTGGGGCCGATCACCGTCGCCGTCGCGAACGCGGGGATCTATCCGAACTCGCCCGTGCTCGAGATGACGGTCGAAGAGTGGGACAGCGTGATGGAGACGAACGTACGCGGCGTCTTCCTCACGTGCCAGGCGGTCGGCCGGCGGATGACGGAGGACAAGACGCCGGGGAAGATCATCACGATCTCGTCGGGCGCGTACAACAGCGGGCGCAAGGGCGCCGCGCACTACTGTGCGTCCAAGGCAGGCGTGGTGATGTTCACCAAGGTCCTCGCCATGGAGCTGGCACCGCACCGGATCAACGTCAACTGCATCGCGCCCGGGCTGATCACGGTCGACCGCGACGCGAGCCAGGTGTCCGACGAGTACGTGCGGACGCTCGTGGCCAATATCCCGTGGGGCCGGCCGGGCACGCCCGACGACATCGCGCGAGCCGCGCTATTCCTGGCCTCGCCCTACGCCGACTTCATCACGGGCGAGGTGCTCAGCGTCGACGGTGGCAGCGGCACCGGCCGCACCTGGCTTCCCTACAGCGGCACACCCCCGCGCCAGGCCTAGGCGCGGATCATTCACGAACTACGTGCGGGAGACCGGCCGGGTGGCGCCGGGGGCTCTGGGCGCGGCCGGCGTAGTGGGACCCCTTCGTCCTGTGCGCCGCTCGAAGAGCGGCGATTCAGGCGAACGGGTGGCGGAGCCGGCTGCGCCAGAGCCCCCGGCGACAGGACCCGGCCGCCTCACGCGGCGCATTCGTGAATGATCCCGGTTAGACCTTGAGCCGCGGGTCGAGGAGGTCGCGAAGGCCGTCGCCGAGCAGGTTCATCGCCAGGACGGTCAGCATGATGCCGAGGCCGGGGAACGTCGAGATCCACCAGGCTTCGCGCAGATAGTCGCGTCCTTCCGCGAGCATGCGTCCCCACTCGGCCGCCGGCGGCTGGCTGCCGAGCCCGAGGAAGCTGAGCGCCGCGGCCGACAGGATCGCGGTGCCCAGGCCGAGCGTGGCCGTCACGATGAGCGGCGCCACCACGTTGGGCAGGATGTAGCGGGTGAGGATCGTGCGATCGCGGCCGCCGATCGCCCGCGCGGCCTCGACGTAGACCTGCTCGCGCGCCGAGAGCACGCTGGCGCGCACCAGCCGCGCGTAGGTCGGCACTGCGGCGAGCCCGACTGCGATCATCACGTTGCCGAGGCCCGGCGTCAGCACGCTCACGATCGCCAGCGCCAGGAGTATTCCGGGGAAAGCCAGCAGCACGTCGATCATCCGCATCAACAGCGCGTCGAGCCGTCCGCCGTAATAGCCGGAGACGAGACCGACCGGCGCGCCGATCCCCACCGCGATCGAGACGGAGATGAGTCCGACGACCAGCGAGATCCTGGCGCCGTGCAGCACGCGACTGGCCACGTCGCGGCCGAACTGGTCGCTGCCGAGGAGATAGCGCGACCCGGGCGCGTGGAGCGCGGTGCGCGGCGAGGTCTTGATCGGATCGCGCGGGCTGAGCCAGGGCGCGCCGATCGCCAGCAGCGCGAGCGCGCCCAGGATTACGAGGCCCGCCACAGCGCCCCGGTGGCGAACCACGCGCTGGAGCGGGCTCGGCCCGTCAGCCAACGCGGATCCGCGGGTCGACGAACGCGTAGGCGACGTCGACGAGCACGTTGATCATCACGTAGGACGCCGCCACGAACAGCACGGTGCCCTGGACCAGCGGGAAGTCCTTGGCGAGGATCCCGCCCACGATCAGGCGCCCGAGCCCTGGCCGGCTGAACACGGTCTCGACGATGACGGCGCCGGCCAACAGATTTCCGAACTGCAGGCCGAAGATCGTGATGATCGGGATCAGGGCGTTCTTCAGGGCGTGCCGGACGACCACGCCCCACCACGCGAGGCCCTTGGCCCGCGCGGTGCGTACGTAGTCCTGACCGAGCACCTCGAGCATGCTCGAGCGCGTGAGACGCGCGATGATCGCCGAGGCGATCGTGCCGAGCGTCAGGCTCGGGAGGACCAAATGCAGGAGATCGCCGCCGCCGGTCGCCGGGAACCACGCCAGGTGTAGCGAGAAGACAAAGATGAGCAGGAGCCCGAGCCAGAAGCTCGGCATCGACACGCCGAGGAGCGCGACCACCATCGAGCCGACGTCGAGCCACGTGTTGCGAAAGAGCGCCGCCAGCAGGCCGAGCGGCACGCCGATGGCGATGGCCACCGCCATGCTGGCCAGCGCCAGCTGAGCTGTGCTGGCGACGTTCTCGGCGATCTCGGTCGCGACGGGCCGCCGGCTCCGGATCGAGGTGCCCAGATCACCCCGGAACGCGTTCGCGACGAACCGGCCGTACTGCTGCGGCAGCGGCTCGTCGAGGTGGAGCTGGGCGCGCATCTGGGCGATCTGGTCGGGGCTAGTGACGAACTCGGCGAGCATCATCTTCACGGGGTCGCCGGGCACCAGGAACAGCATGCTGAAGACGGCCAGCGTGACGCCGAACAGGACGGGCACGACGGCCAGCACCCGCCGGGTCAGGTAGATCAGCACCTATTTCTGGATCGCGGCGTCGCTCAGGACGGGATACGTGGCGAAGGTGTACTTCACGCCCCGGACATTGGCGCGGAACGCCCACACCGACAGCTCGTCAACCAGCGGTACCGTGAGCGCCTCGTCGAGCACCATCTGCTCGATCGCGAGATAGATCGCGCGCCGCTTCGCCGGGTCGAACTCGCGCCGCCCCTGCTCGAGCATCTGGTCGAGCTTGGCGTTCTTCACGCACGACCAGTTGAAGTTGCCGCCGACCAGCGACGAGTGGAACAGCGGATAGAGCCCGTCGGGATCGGTGGCGCGCAGGAACATGACGGGCCCGTGGGTGGCGCAGCGATAGTTGTCCTCGTACCAGGGCGGCCGCGCTTGCGCCTTGATCTTGAGATCGATCCCGACCTCGCGGAGCGACGACTGGATGAGCTGCGCCGTCGGCTCGGGGCCGCCGCCGTACTCGATCGCGTTCAGGACGATCTCGAGCCGCGCGCCGCCCTTCGTCCGGATCCCGTCGGCACCGGGCTGCCAGCCGGCTTCCGCGAGCAGCGCCTGAGCCTTCGCCGCGTCGAACGGATACGCCTGGCGCAGCGTTGGATCGTCGAGCATGGCCGCGGTGAGCGGCGCGAAGGCCTTCAGCGCGATGCCCTTGAAGACGGTGGCGAGGAGCGCTTCCTTGTCGACCGCGTAGTTGAGCGCGCGACGGACCTTGACGTCGTCGAGTGGCGGCTTGGTCGTGTTCAGGAGCCAGATGCGCGGTGCGCCGGGATAGGGGATCTTGTCGACCCGCATCGCGGTGTTCTTCTCGATGCGCGGCAGCGACTGCGCCGGGACCAGATAGACGCCCTGCGCCTCGCCGCTCTCGAGCGTCGTCACGCGCGTGCCGGCCTCGGGCACGAACTTCCACACGATCGAGTCCAGCAGCGCCCCGCCCGCCCGGTCGCTCCACGGCGCCTTCCGCGTGTACGCGGGGTTGCGGACCATCGTGGTGTGGTCCTTCGCCACGTAGTCCTTGATCATGAAGGGCCCGCTGCCGACCGGACGCGTGTGGACCGGGTCGCCCGTCTCGCGCACGGCCTTGGGCGAGACGAGGCTGAGTGTGCCGCCCGCCGCGTAGGCGAGGAACGGCGCGTACGGGTTCTCGAAGCTGACCTGCACGGTGAACTCGTCGAGCACCTTCGATCCGGCGTAGCCGGCCAGGGCGGATCGCGAGCCCCCGGCCTTGAACTTCGGATCGACGATCCGGTCGAAGTTGAACTTGACCGCCTCGGCGTTGAACGGGGTCCCGTCGTGGAACTTCACGTCGCGCCGGAGCTTGAACGTCACGCTCCGCCCGTCACGCGAGCTCGTCCACGACTCGGCGAGCCACGGCACCAGCTTGCCGTCGAGCCCGCGGTAAACCAGGTTCTCGGTGACCGAGGCGATGATCTGGTACGTCACTGCCGACGGCGACGCGTGCGGGTCGAGGGTCGGCGGCTCCTGGTCGAGCGCGATCACCAGGGTGCCGCCCGCTTGAGCATGAGCCGCGGCGGCGGTCGTCCCTAGCAACGCCAGGACACACGCGACGACGAGGGCGAAACGCGAGGCGCGCGCAAGCGGCATGGAGCCACAATCCTCTGCCGGAAGGCCCGTCGCGTCAAGAGGGCGCATACTGAAACGCACGGGGGAGCCACACGATGGACGAGTGGGAGCTGGCCGAGTCGCTGCGGCGTGTTCGCGAGGGCTCGCTCGACCGACGTCAGTTCGCCCGGACGCTTCTCGGGCTCGGGCTGACGGCGCCGATGGTCGTCGAGTTGCTGGGACCGCGCCCGGGTCATGCACAGGCACTGCGGTCGGTCTTCACGCCGACGCGTCGT
Source organism: Candidatus Rokuibacteriota bacterium (assembly GCA_003220435.1). GTDB lineage: Bacteria > Methylomirabilota > Methylomirabilia > Rokubacteriales > CSP1-6 > AR31. The sequence goes on from QHSL01000076.1 coordinate 61,529, forward strand.
GGGGGCGGCGGCGAGCTGAAGACGCTCTGGTGGCAGGCCCCGACGATCCTGAACCCGCACCTGGCCACTGGCGCCAAGGACGCCGATGCCTCTCGAATCTTTTACGAGGGGCTCGTGTCGTTCGACCCCGATGGCACCATCGTCCCGAACCTGACCGCTGAGATCCCGACGATCGAGAACGGCGGCGTGGCCCGCGACGGGCTCTCGATCATGGTGAAGCTGAAGAAGGGAGTCCAGTGGCACGACGGCAAGCCATTCACGGCGGACGACGTCGTGTTCACCTGGGAGTACGTCATGGACCCGGCGACGGCCGCGACGACGAGCGGGGCGTATCGGGACATCGCGCGCATCGACAAGCTCGACTCGCACACGGTCAAGATCGGGTACAAGAATCCCA
>QHSL01000058.1 GCA_003220435.1 Candidatus Rokuibacteriota bacterium
GCCGGGCAAATCGGTCTCGACGGTCGGCATCGCGGGCTTGACCCGACCCTCGTCGAACAGCACGAGGTCCGCCCGGTAGCCGGCGCGCAGGAGGCCGCGGTCGCCGAGCTCCCACGCCGAGGCGTTGTCGAAGGTGAGCTTGCGAATCGCCTGTTCCAGCGTGAACGCCTGCCGGGCGCGCACCCAGTAGCTCAGCATGTGGGTCTGCAACGAGGAGCCCATCTCCTGGCAAACGTGGGCGCCCGAATCGGAGAACGTCGCCAGCGTGCGCGGATGCCGCAGCATGCCGAGCACGTGGTCGGGATGCTCGTTGACCAGCGGCTGAACGAAGATCTGGTTCTCGTTCTGCAGCGCCAGATCGATGATGACCTCGACCGGATGTTGGCCGCGCTGCGCCGAGAGCTGGGCGATCGTGGGATCGTCCCAGTCGACGCCTTTCATCGCGTAGAGATTGTCGTAGTCCGGCTTGCGCGGATCGGTGGTCGCGGCGCCGCCACCTTGCATCACGTTGTCGCGGGGCTTCATGGACTTCTCGGCGGCCACCAGCTGTCGGCGCGTGGAGGGATCGGCGAGGCGCCGCTTCTGCTCGGCCAGCGGTAGGCCGCGCAGCTCCCGCCAGGCCGGCAGCACGTCGAACGGGAGATAGGACTTCAGCGAGAAGATCGCGTTGATCGACCGCGTGGTGGTCTGGCCCCATACCGTGGCGCCGGCCGCGGCGCAGTCGTCCAGGTACTCGAGCTGGTAGCTCCACGGATTCGGTCTGTCGCCCTGGCGGGTCGCGATCGTGCCGAACATCACTGGCCGGCGCGTCTCCACCGCCACCTGCTTGAGCCGCGCGAGGAAGCGGCGCTGCGCCTCCCCACCCGAGATATCCGGCCCAATCTGGAAGATGCCGGCGTTCAGCTCCGCCATCGCCCCGACGAGGCGGTCGACCTCCGCCCAGTCGGCGATGCGGCTGGCGACCGGCGTGTCGTCGGGCGTGACATGCGTCGTGGCACGCGAGCTCGAAAAGCCCATGGCGCCGGCCCGGATCGCTTCCTTGACCATCGCGACCATCTGGGCGAGGTCGCCGTCCGTCGCCTTCTCGGTCAGCGCGCGCTCGCCCATCACGTACATACGCAGGGCCGAGTGGCCGATGTACGCGCCGTAGTTGATCGCCTTCGGGAGCCGCTCGACGGTGGCCAGGTATTCGGGGAAGCTCTCCCAGGTCCAGTCGATGCCCGCCAGCATCGCCTCGGTCGGAATGTCTTCGACCGCGGTCAGGCAGCGCGCGAACCACTCGCGCTCCCGAGGACGGCATGGTGCCAGCGCGAACCCGCAATTGCTCATGATGACGGTCGTCACGCCGTGCCAGCAGGAGCAGCTCCCCAGACGATCCCACGCCACCTGCGCATCCATGTGCGTGTGGCCGTCGATGAAGCCCGGCGCGACGATCAGACCCGCGGCGTCGAGCGTGCGCTCGGCGACCGATGCCACGCGTCCGATCTCAACGATACGTCCGCCGGCGATGCCGACGTCGCCGCGGTAGCGCGCGGCGCCCGAGCCGTCGACGATCATTCCGTTGCGGATCAGCAGATCGAGTCCCATGGCGCTACATTCTACCCGCGATGACCCGGCCGGCGCGCATCGTCGTCCGCACGCGGGCGAGCGCGCGGATGTCCCCTGCGGGATCGCCCTCCAGGACCACGACGTCGGCGTCGAACCCGATCGCCAGCCGCCCGGTTCGGCCGGCGGCGCCGAAGCGCGTCGCGGGCGCCGTCGTCAACGAGGCCAGGATCTGGGCATACGATAGACCGGCCTGCGACATGTACACGTACTCGTCGGTCGGGTCGTAGTCGGCGATGTACCCCACGTCAGTGCCGAACAGCACTTGCCCGCCGCCCTCGGCGAAGGCGCGGAGCTGGTCGCGCGCGATGCCGAGCACCGTCTCGATCACGTTCGCCGGCAGTCCAGCCTTCCGAAGCTCGCTGGGAAACAGCTTGAGCGTCGGGACGAGACCCATCTTTCGCTCGATCATCATGTGCGGCAGCTCGCGATCCCACGGCCGCCGGTCCAGCTCGGAGGGGAACGTGTGCACGAGAACGTCAACGCCGCCCTCGATCGCCGCCCGGGCGCCGGCGCTGTTGGATGGATGCGCGAGGACGAGCTTGCCACGGCGATGGGCCGCGTCCGTCGCCGCGCGAACGAGATCGACGGGCATGACCACGATGAGATCGCGCCGCGCCCAGGAGCCGGTGAAGAGCTTGAGCACGTCTGCCCCGCGATCGAGTGACCCGTTCACGGCGGCCGGAGTCGTGTCGGGGTTCGTCAGCTCCGGCAAGCGTGCCGGCCAGATGTAGTACGGGCTGCCGCCGACCGGGGCGAACCCGGAGCCGGCGGTGCGGATCGAGGGCCCGGGGATCTCGCCGCTTTCGACTCGACGGCGTAGAGCCAGCGTGTTGTCCAGGAACGATCCGGTGTCGACGGCATGCACGACACCCCACGACGTCAACATCGCGCGCAGCGCCTCAGTGAGCCCGTCGGCGGGCGCCAGATCCGCCTGCTGGAAGGCCAGGCCCGTGAAATGCACGTGGCTGTTCCAGAACCCGCTCGTCACCGTCGTTCCGGCACAGTCGATCACGATGGCGCCCGGCGGCACGGCGATTTCGGCGCGCGTTCCCACTGCGGTGATGACGCCCTGGCTGATGAGCACGACGCCGTCGGCGATCGTCGCCGCGTCCGGCGATGGCTGCACGCGTCCACCCACGAGCGCCGTGACGCCAGACGCTCGCGCTGCGGGAACCGCGGTCGGCTGAGAGCCGCACGCCACCGTCAGCAGGACCATCGCCAGCCAACCGCCGACGCCGGCGGCCCCAACAGACCGTGCGGTGGTCATCGCGGCCTCACCGGAATGCACAGCTCGCAGCGAAACGCGCCAGGCCGGCCGGCCACCTCAGGGTTGCCGCGGTAAACCTCGAGACATGCGCGATCGTCTGGCTCGAAACCGCTGCCCGGCAGCCACGTCCGATAGAGCGCGCTCCACGCGTCCCCGATCTCGTGGGCGGTACCGGTGAACACGCTGATCGCGTGCTTGCCCCCGGGCACGTCCATGACATTGACCCATTTGTCCCCGGCGAAGTCGGGCGGAACGACGACGCAGGCGTCGTAACGCAACTTCTCAACCGCGGTGACGTCCGGGTCGTCGTGCGCGATCCCGAGCTTAACGGCATCCGCCGTGTCGAGCCCGCGCGTTCGCATCCAGTCGTAGAGCCGTTTCCACAGCGTGGGGATCCCGTGCGGACCGTACGGCCCGACGTATCGCATGTAGGCAACGTGGTACTTGGGCAGCTCGCCGATCCTGACGCTCATGGTGGCCTCCTTTCCCTTCCGAGGACCACCATGCCGCGCGGGCCGAGATCTGGCTTTGCCCGGGTTGCGATTCGCTTTGCCGCGCTTGCTCCAGCGCTCGGCCCCGCCCCTGCGCCAGTCGGTGGCGCTCATCCCGAAGTGGGCCTTGAAAGCCCGTGCGAAGCTGGCGGCGGACGAAAACCCGTGGTCGAGCGCGACGGCCAGGATGCTCCGGTCGCGGTGATGGATCAGCGCCAGGGCGGCTCGCTCGAGCCGGAGCCGCTGGACGAAGGCGAAGAGCGTCTCGCCGCTGATCGCCCGGAAGATCCGGTGGAAGTGAAAGGGCGAGAACGCGGCGACCCGGGCCAGGCCCTCGAGGGACAGATCCTCGGCGAGGTGGGCGGAGACGTGATCGATGACCAGGTTCACCCGCTTCTCGTATTCCAGGCGGTCGAAGTCCTCGGTCCTGGCCATCGTCTGCGATGCGATCTTCCCATTTTCCGGACGCGGGCGCGATTTGACTCCAGGGCGCCCGCGGCTTAATTTGACGCAGCGGGACACCATCGCACCGAACACGAGGAGCGTGGCATGCGGACCTACTACGACATCGATCTGACCGGCCGAACGATCACCAAGCGGGAGCTGCATGGCGAGGAGATCGTGCGGGCGGGCCGCTACCTGATCGCCAAGACGCTGCTCGAGCTGGGCGCGGCGACGGTCGATCCGCTGTCCCCCGCCAATCCGCTCATCTTCTCGGCCGGCCCCTTCGCCGGCACGAGCTTCTCAAACGCCAACCGTACGAGCGTGGGCTGTAAGAGCCCGCTCACCGGCGGTGTCAAGGAAGCCAACGGCGGGGGCAGCTTCAGCTACGGCCTGGGGCAGCTGAAGGTCGCCGGCTTCACGCTCCACGGGGCCGCGCCGGAGTGGGTCGTCCTCCACTTCAAGAAGGATGGCACGATCGACTTCGACGACGCCGCGCCGTTCCTGGGCAAGGGCAACTTCGAAGCCCAGGAGACGCTGCACAAGAAGTACGGCAAGAAGGTCACGATCGCGCTGTGCGGCCCCGTCGGCGAATATCAGGGACTGCTCGCCGGCATCGCCTTCAGCGACAAGGACGGCCGGCCGGCGCGGCTCTCGGCGCGTGGCGGCGTTGGCGCGGTGATGGGCTCGAAGAAGGTCAAGGCCGCGGTGGTGGACCTCGACAAGATCCCGCCGTTCACGGACGCCAAGAAGGTCAACGTCGCGATCAAGGACTACGCCAAGATGCTGCTGGCGGACTCGATGGTCACGAATTTCTACCAGAAGATCGGCACGATGGGCATGGCGGATCTCCAGAACGCGCTGGGCGGCCTGCCGGTGCGCAACTTCAGCGCCGGCCAACAGGTGGACGTCAAGAGCGGTGAGAAGTTCAAGATGGGCGGCGACCACATCAGCCAGCTCAACGTCTCGCGCGGCGGCGAGCATACGCACGCCTGCATGCCGGGCTGCGTGATCCAGTGCAGCAACGTCTACGTCGACGCCAGCGGCAAGGAAGTGGTCTCACCGGTGGAGTACGAGACGCTCGGTCTCCTCGGCACCAACTGCGGCCTGAGCGATCCCGACGACCTCGCCCAGATGAACTTCCTGGCCAACGATCTCGGCGTGGACACGATCGAGCTCGGCGCCACGCTGGCCGTCCTGATGGAGGCCGGCCTCGGCGCGTTCGGCGACGTGAAGTTCATGGCCGACTGCCTGGCCGAGATTCGCCGGGGAACCGAGAAGGGGAAGCTGTGGGCCCAGGGCACGGCGCGCGTGGGCGCGCATTACAAGGTCCGCCGCGTCCCGGTCATCAAGAAGCAGGCGATCAGCGCCTACGATCCGCGCGTGGTCGAGGCGACCGGTGTCACGATGATGGCGACGGCGCAGGGCGCCGATCACACGGCCGGCAACCTTCCCCGGCTCAAGACCCGCGAGATGAACGCCGAGCAGATCGTCGAGCAGTCCCTCGCCCACCAGGCGCGCGTGGCGGCGAACGATTCGCTCGGGCTCTGCATCTTCGGGATGAGCGTGACGAACCCGAACACGGAGTTCCTCGTCAACGCCATCAACGCCGCCCACGGAACGAGCCTGACCAAGGACTTCTTCGAGCCGCTGGGGCGGGACGCGCTCCGGCTCGAGTACGAGTTCAACCGTCGGGCCGGCTTCACCGAGAAGGACGACGAGCTGCCCGAGTTCTTCTACTCGGAGCCGTTGCCGCCCACCAACTACGTCGCGCGCTTCCACGGTCCCGACGTGCACGCGATGTACAAGCGCCTGCCCGCGGTTTAGAGTCCCGCCCCGAGCTGGATCGGCGCGGCAGCGCGGGCTATGGGGTCAGCGGGATTTCAACGCGCCTGTCGCTCGTGACGACCCGGATCCGCAGATCGACCGGAGTTGGATCGAGGGGCGGCACGATCGCGTGGTAGCTCCCCGGCTCGGGACCAGATCCCAGCGGGATGTCGAGCAGAGTGCCGTCGGCCATGCGGATCAGAAGCGAGACCCGGGCGCCCGCGACGGGCCGCCCGGCCTGGTCGGAGAGCCGCACGGCGTAAGCCTCGCCCCCGCCCTCCGACATCGGCGCAGGGGTGCGTGTCACGTCCGCGTGGGGCGGCGTGGCGACCAGCGGGGCCGTGGCCGCGGACGGTGTTTCCCTCACCGGCGGATCGATAGCGCTCGGGTCGGGCACCGCCGGCGGCGCGGCCGCGCTCGGGCCCGAGAGCCCCTGCGGCGAGATGCTCGCCTCGCGCGGGCGCCCTTCCGGGCTCTGCGGGCGGACGGCGCGCGGTAACGCGCGAACCTCGGGGTTCGGCGGAGGAGTCGACGTGACCGACGGGGCCGGCGTCGGCCGAGGAGTTTCGGTGATCCGTGGCGCAGCCGGGCGAGCCCGACTCAGGAGAGTCTGCACCGCCGGCGAAAGGACCAGCAGAACCAGGATCGCGCTCACCAGCCCGGCCGGGATCAACCATCGGCGGAGTCGAGCGGTCCGGCGGCGCTTGAACCCGAGGATGCGCTCGAGCGCGCGCGCATCCGCAGCCTTGAGGGCGAGGCGCTCGAGCGGAGGTTTCAGACTACCGCGCGCCGCCAGTCGAAGAGTTTGCGACGGCACGATGGCGAAGCCGTCTCGCTCGAGCGCTTCGTCGACGTCCGGGTGGTGGCGGCGCTCGACGGGCGGCTGGTGTGTCGGGGCCCCGTCGCCGCGCCGGTCCACGATGATCTCGAGCTCGTCGCCTGGACCCAGTGCGGCCCTGAGGGCCGAGACGGACGCGGCGGACAACGGCCGATCGCGCGAGACGATGCACAGTCGCCTGAACGCCACGCCGGATGGGGGACGCGATCCGACGTCATTCCGCCCGAGTAGATCTCGATACTTCATCAGGCACCATGAAGACGATGGCCGGGGCGAGCGCGGCGGCAGGCCGATCAACGAGCTCGCGCCACCGGGTCATCGACACATTCATAGCGTGGCGACGGGGGATCTCACGACTTTTTTCGCCGGCCCGCCTGCCTTGACACTCGCCGTCGCTCCCGCCTAGTCTCCTGCTCGCGGAGGATCGCGACGAAGAGTCTGCGGCGGGCGGCGCGCAGCACCGTGGTGGTGATCGGCGCGGTCTTCGCGCTGCTGATCGTCGGCATGGCGCTGTTCGCCGGTGGCCTGGCGCCGTACCCTCCCGACGAGCAGAACTTCGACCTGATCGAGACGAGGCCGGGAGCGAAGGCGCTATTCGGCACCGACCGGTTCGGCCGCGACGTGCTGAGCCGGGTGATCTACGGCGCGCGCGTCTCGCTCTACGTGGCGGTGACGTCGATCGGGCTGGCGATGCTGGTCGGCGGCGCGCTGGGGCTCACGGCGGGTTATGCCGGCGGCGTATGGGACAACGCCATCAACCGGGTGATGGACGTGTTCTTCAGCATCCCCGGGCTCCTGCTGGCGGTCGGCGTCGCGGCGATGCGCGGGCCGGGCGTGAACAGCGCCGTCGTGGCCATCACGATCGTCTACACGCCGCTCTTCGCCCGCGTCATGCGGGGGCCGGTGCTGGCCGAGCGTGAAAAGGAGTACATCGAGGCGGTGCGGGCGCTGGGCGCCAGTTGGCCGGTCGTGGCGCTCAAGCACCTGCTGCCGAACGTACTGTCGCCGTTCGTGGTGCAAGGCACGGTGGCCTTCTCGCAGGCGATCCTCATCGAGGCCTCGCTGAGCTATCTCGGACTGTCGGCGCAGCCGCCGACACCGTCGTGGGGCAACATGCTGAACGAGGGGCGGACCTATCTGGAGACCGCGCCGTGGATCTCGGT